>NZ_JBFANX010000001.1:0-905638 GCF_040675005.1 Amycolatopsis sp. NPDC049691 | reverse complement strand
CGTGAGGCGAACTGGGTGATCGGCGGGCTGCTGCTGATCCTGGGCTGCTTCGAGGGCTTCTTCGGCTACTCGCTGCCGGACGACCTGCTCTCCGGCACCGGTATCCGCGCGACGCTGTCGGGCATCGTGCTCTCGGTGCCGGTCATCGGCACCTGGATCCACTGGGCGCTGTTCGGCGGGGAGTTCCCCGGCGACCAGATCATCCCGCGCCTGTACACGCTGCACATCCTGCTGCTGCCGGGCATCATGCTCGCGCTGGTCGGGGTGCACCTGGCGCTGGTGTGGTACCAGAAGCACACCCAGTTCCCGGGCGTGCGCCGCAAGGAGACCAACGTCGTCGGCGTGCGGATCATGCCGTACTTCGCGCTCAAGGGCGGGGCGTTCTTCACCCTGGTCGTGGGTGTGCTGGCGCTGATGTCGGGGCTGTTCCAGATCAACCCGGTGTGGAACTTCGGCCCGTACAACCCGGCGCAGGTCTCCGCCGGGTCCCAGCCCGACTGGTACATGGGGTGGGCGGACGGGCTGCTGCGCGTGTGGCCGCCGTGGGAGGTCTACCTCGGCGACCACACCGTGCCGCCGGTGTTCTTCGCCGGCGCGCTCGGCATCGCCGTCCTGGTCACGCTCCTGCTGAGCTATCCCTTCATCGAACGCCGGCTCACCGGTGACACCGCGCACCACAACCTGCTGCAGCGGCCGCGGGACGCACCGGTCCGCACGTCGCTGGGCGCGATGGCGATCACGTTCTTCCTCGTGCTCACCCTGTCCAGCTTCAACGACATCCTCGCCGTCCAGTTCGACGTCTCGCTCAACGCCATGACGTGGGCGGGCCGGATCGGGCTGCTCGTCGGGCCACCGCTCGCCTATTTCTTCACGTACCGGCTGTGCGTCGGCCTGCAGCGGGCCGACCGCGAGGTGCTGGAGCACGGCGTCGAGACCGGCATCATCAAGCGGCTGCCGCACGGTGAGTTCGTCGAGGTCCACCAGCCGCTCGCCGCGGCACCGCTCGAATACCAGGGCGCGCCGGTGCCGAAGAAGATGAACAAGCTGGGGTCCGCCGGGCACGCCGTCGCCGGCTCGCTGCTGACCCCGGACCCGGCCGAGGAGACGCGGGCGCTCGACCGGGGGCGGCGATGACGGTCACCGCCCGCTTCGCGGCCGCCTGCGCGGCGGTGTTGTCGGCGTTCGCTACCGCGGCCGGTTTCGGGTGGCTGCCCCTGGAGTCGCCGGCGGTGGCGGCGGGCGTGGCGCTCACGGTCCACGGCGTCCTGCTGCTGACCATTGTGGACAGTCGCGATCGGCGGCTGCGCGGCCCGGCGAAGGTGGTCGGATCGCTGTTGGGGTGCTTCCTGCTCGCCGGTTCACTGTGGACGGCGACCGGGCGCTTCGCCGGGCAGCCGGGGCTCGTCGCCGTGCAGGTCCTGGAGAACACCGTCGGGCCGCTGGCCGTGCTCACGGTGTTCGCCGCGGAGGCGGACGCACCCGGCGCGGTCAGCCGGAGAAAGCGGCGAGGGCCGCCGTGAACGACGCCGGCACCGGCTCCCCCACGATCGGCAGCCCGCGCCACCCGGGGCCGGCCGGGCGCACCGGCACCCCTTCGGCGTGCAGGGTGCGCAGGATCCGCACGTCCGCGGACTGCGACGTCATCGACCACACCACCACGCCCGCCGGCGTGAAGCGGTCGGCCACCGCGCGCAGGACGTCCACCGACACCAGGCCGCCCAGGAACACCGCCGGTGCGCCGTCGTCGTTCAGCGCCGCGCTCAGCACCTTGACCGGCAGCTCGTGGCGCTCCGCCGGGCCGCACACGAACAGCACCGAGGCCCGGCCGGCCCGCGCCGGTGCCGCGTACCGGTCCAGCGCCGCGGACGCCGCCGTCGCCAGCGCCCACTCCGCGGCCATCGCGGTGCGATCGCCCCGCTGCGCCCACCGCTCCCCGATCGCGCGCAGCACCGGCGCGACGACCTCGGTCCAGGTCTTCGCCACGCCCAGGCTGCCGAGCGCGTCGTCGACCAGGCCGCCCATCGTGGGCAGGTCCAGCGCCTCCGCCGCCTCCGCCAGCCGCTGCCGGCGCTGCCCGGCGGTCACCTCGGCGGCCGACCTCGTCAGCACCAGCCGGGCGGCGTCGCGCGCGCTGGTCCCCTGGGCCTGCAGCGCCCGCATCCGGCGCAGCCGCTCGACGTCCTCGGGCGTGTACCGCCGCCGCCCGTTGGCCTCGCGCTCCGCGGCCCCGATCCCGTACCGCTGCTCCCAGGTGCGCAGCGTCACCTGCGACACCCCCAGCGTCCGCGCCACCTCGCTCGATCCGAGCGGGCGCGGTCCGGTGTTGCGGCTCATCCGGCCTCCTTCTTGGACGCGCATTGAATCACGAAATCACCGGTCAGACAGGGTCCAGTCACCGCTGGACCACGGCGTGGATCGCATCCGCATCGGAGGTGCACCGATGGACACCGAACACCGGTGGGTGACCACCCAGGTCGGCCGCCTCTGCGCGCGGGTCGCCGAGGCCGCCGAAGGCGTCGTCGACCTCCGGCCCCGGCCGGACCCCCAGCTCGTCCGCCGCCGGCTCGCCGACCGGCTCGCGTTCGGGGTGGTGCCCACCGCCGCGCTGGGCTACGCGGTGCTCGTCGCCGACGAACTGGTCACCAACGCCTACCTGCACTCCGGGGCACCGCTGCGGCTGCGGTACTCCCGCCACCGCGCCGGGCTCCTCATCGAGGTCACCGACGCGGCACCGCACCGGGCGCAAACGCTCGCGGCCATCCGCGACGGCGTCCGCGAGCCCGGCACCGGCCTGGCGGTGGTGTCCACCGCGGCCCTCGACTGGGATGTCCACCACAACGCCGTCGAGAAGACGGTCTGGGCCCTGCTGCGGTTTCGGTAATCCGGAGTCCAGTGTCCACCCCGTCCGACGTCGAGCGCGACCGGTTGCTGTCCCCGTCGCGCATCTACTTCGAACCCGCCGCCGCCGAACTGCCCCGCGGGCAGCAGGTGCTCGCCCGGTTCCCCGACGCCACCCGGGTCGAGGTCGCCGGTCACTGGCGGATCCCCGAACTGCACGGCGACGAGACCAACGTCCGGCGCTGGGTGCGCATCAAGCGCGAGGCCCTCGTCCTGGGGATCAAGAAGTCGCTGACCGCGCGGCCGAACGGGCGCTCCGCCGATTTCATCGCGCCGTCGACGGCCAACGGCTGCGCGATGGCGTGCGCCTACTGCTACGTCCCGCGGCACAAGGGCTACTCGAACCCGATCACGGTCTTCGCCAACATCGACCGGATCACCGGGTACCTCGCCGGCCACATCGCCCGGCAGGGCTCGAAGCCGGAGCCCAACCAGTGTGATCCGGACGCGTGGGTCTACGACATCGGCGAGAACTCCGACTGCTCGGTCGATGCCCTGGTCAGCGACAACGTGGCCGACCTGATCGGCCTGTTCGCCGGACAGGCGGGCGCGAAGGCGAGTTTCGCCACCAAGTACGTCAACCGCGGCCTGCTCGACCTGGCTCCGCGCGGCCGGACCCGCGTGCGGTTCTCGCTGATGCCCGCGCGGGCGGCCAAGCTGCTGGACCTGCGGACCAGCCCGATCCCCGACCGCCTGCGCGCCCTGGACGACTTCGTCGAGGCGGGGTACGAGGTCCACGTCAACCTCAGCCCGGTCGTCGTCTACCCGGGGTGGCAGGCGGACTGGGCCGAACTGCTGACCCACCTCGGGGACGCCACCGGCGAGGCCACCAAGGCCCAGCTCGCCGCCGAGGTCGTCATGCTGACGCACAACCGCGGGCTGCACGAGGTCAACCTCGGCTGGCACCCGAAGGCCGAGCAGGTGCTGTGGCGGCCCGACCTCCAGGAGACCAAGCGCAGCGAAGGCGGCGGGCTCAATGTCCGCTACCGCGCGGGGCGGAAACGGGTGCTCCTCGACGAGCTGCTCGGCATCGTCGCCGAGCGGGCGCCCTACCTCCGGATCCGTTACGCCTTCTGAGGGACGAGCAGCTCGACCGCGGTGGTGAAGCGGCCGAGGTAGGCATCCCGGGTTTCCACCTGGTGCTTCAGCCCGACCGACGCGCTGATCAACGTCTGCGCGACGCGGGTCGCCATCGCTCGTCCGGTCACCTCGGCGATCGCGTCGGTCACGAGCGCCTCGAACCGCGCCGGCGCGGTCTCGACGATGGCGCCGAGCAGCTCGGGGTTCTGCTCGATCACCCCGGTCACGTCCCGGCTCAACGGCCCGACGTACCGGCCGGCCCACCGGTCGAACGCCCCGGCCAGCCGCTCGCGCAATGGCTTGCCCGCGTCGCCGAGGATCTGCTCGGCCGCGGCGAGGTCCTGCTCCAGCGCCCGGGTGGCCGCGGCCCGGAACAGGGTCTCCTTCGACTCGAACAGGAAGTAGAGGCCCGGCCGGGAGATCCGGGCCGCGCGCGCGACCTCGTCCATGGACGTCTTCCGGTAGCCGTGCCGGGCGAACGTCAGCAGCGCCGACTCGAGTACCGCGTCACGACGGCCGGCGGCCGGTTCGGAAGCCATGCGACCACACTAGCCGCACTTTACAGAATCTGCCTAGTCCGTATAGTCGAGGCCATGCCGCCCCTGATCACCACGCCCTTCACCGCCGCCAGCACCGCGACCGAGGTGCTCGCGGGCGTCGACCTCGCCGGGGTCCGCGCGATCGTCACCGGCGCGTCCTCCGGCCTCGGCGCCGAAACGGCCCGCGTGCTGGCCGCCGCCGGCGCGGAGGTGACGTACGCCGTCCGGAACCCGGCCGCCGTCGGGGAACCCGCGCGGGTCGCCCGGCTCGACCTCGCGGACCAGGCGTCCGTCCGGCGGTTCACCGAGGCCTGGGACGGTTCCCTGCACCTGCTCGTCGCCAACGCGGGCATCGTCACCGGCAGCCTGGCCCGCACGCCGGAGGGGTGGGAGCTGCAGTTCGCGACGAACCACCTCGGCCACTTCGCACTGGCCACCGGGCTACACGACGCCCTCGCGGCGGGCGCGGCGGAGCGGGGCGAGGCGCGGATCGTCTCGGTCAGTTCGACCGCGCACATGCGCGCCGGCGTCGACTTCACCGACCTGCACTTCACCCGGCGGCCGTACGACCCGCAGATCGCCTACGCCCAGTCGAAAACCGCCAACGTGCTGTTCGCCGTCGAAGCGACGCGCCGCTGGGCGGCCGACGGGATCTTCGCGAACGCCGTGAACCCCGGCGGGGTCGCGACCGGTCTCCAGCGCCACTTCACCGACGCGCAGAAGGAGTCGCTGGCCGCGGCCGAAGCGGCCGGGATCTTCCGGTACAAGACCGTCGCCCAGGGAGCCGCGACGACGGTCGTCGCCGCCGTCGCCCCCGAATTCGCCCGCACCGGCGGGCACTACCTCGACGAGGCGCGGGAGGCCTACCCCGTCCCCGACGACGCGGCTCTCGCCGACCACCCCCACGGCGTCAAGCGGTGGGCCCTCGACCCCGCGCTCGCCCGGCGCCTCTGGACCGTCTCGGCCGAACTGACCGGGTTTGCCCGGCGGACAAAGGAGGCATGACCTCGGTACGTCCCGGCGCCGTCCTGGCCGTGATCGCCGCGGGCGCGTCGACCCGGTGACCGCCGCCCCGGCCCGTGACCTGGCGGCGGTCACGGTCACGGGCCGGTCGCTCACCCGCGCCGCCGCGTACGCCACCGCCGCCTTCGCCATGGGCGAGCGCATGTTCGGCTGGGCCGCCGGACTGCGCGGCCACGGGGTGTACGTCGTCGGCGCCGGGGAGCCGCGGTGGGTCGCCGGTCAGCGGGTGCAGGTGTAGCTCGACGCGCTGTCCGGGTCGCCCGCGCGGTACCGCGGCCACCCCGGGTACGCGCACAGCGGGCGGGTACGGGCGTGCGCCAGGTCGGTCACCACCGGGTTGACCGGCGACTGTCCTTTTTCGACCCACCGTTCGAGCGCCGTGAGCGAATCCCAGGAGGCGGCGAACGCCGGCGTGCCGAAGTTGGCGTGGTTCGCGCCCGGCACGACGTAGTAGCGCAGGAACGCGTCGGTCGCCCGCGGCCCCACCACCGACCGGACCCGCTCGTAGTAGTCGCTCGTCGAGTACGGCGAGACCAGCTCGTCCGCCGCGCCGTGCAGCAGGATCAGCTTGCCGCCCGCGCGGGCGAACGGGCGGAGGTCGGCGTTGTTGCGGTCCTCGATCTTCGACAGCTCGCTGATCCGGTCGAGCCACTTCCCCGGGTGCCGGGGATCGACGTCGAGCGAGCGGTACTGCGGATCCCGCGTGAGGAAGTACTTGACCCACTGGTCCCAGTACTGCATCCCGTAGCCGCTGGTCACCGGCATCGGGTTCGCCGGCGCCGTCGTCCCGAAGCCGAGGAACGGCGTGCTCATGTCCGCGCCGGACAGGAACGGGAAGCCCGGGTACTGCGTTTCCCCGCTGGCGATCCGGTACGGCCACCGGAACGGCGACGACATCGCCTTCACCGCACCGATCTGCGCGTCCGACAGGCACGCCGGACCGGCCTCCGCCCCGCCCGGGCACCGCAGCACGCGCGGATCGAAGTGACACGCACCGGGGTTCGAGACGACCTGGTCGCGGACGCCGTCCAACCCGTCGCACGCCTGGATCACGCTGGTGTACAAGAGCTTCTGCTTCTCCGGCCCCGGGAAGGCGCCCGGCTTCGAGAGAACCTGCGTCAGGTAACCGAGGTCCAGGATCTCGGCCATGTTGTTCCAGGCGGGGTAGGCGGAAATGACGCCGTCGAACGCGGTGGGCCACCGCTGTGCGACGTTCAGGGCTTCGCGGCCGCCGGTCGACCCGCCCGCGAAGAACGTCTCGGCGGGGTTCGTCCCGTAGGCGTGCCGGATGACGAACAGGCTCGCGTCCCGCGTCTTCTTCAGCGCGTCCCCGGCCGCGAAGTTGACCAGGGCCTCGTCGTTCGCGCCGAACGAGCCGTCGAGCGACGGCGGGGACGCCGGGTTCTGCTGGTGCCCCGAGTCGCTCGCGAAGGTCGCGTACCCGCGCGCCAGCGGCACCGGCTGGTCGGCCGGCCCGAACGGCACGTTCGACGCGACGTCGGGGATCGTGCCGTTGTAGCCGCCACCGCCGAACATCAGCGCCTTGCGGTTCCAGTCCCGCGGCAGCGCGACGCGCAGCTTGATCGACGGCGCGGCCGGGTCGACCGGAAACAGGTCGGCGTCGACCCGGCAGTACTCGCCGGCGGGACCGGTCGCGACCGACGCCGACGTGACGCGCCCGCCGGTGGTCGGCAGGCTCATCGCCGACGCCGGGATCGCCAGCCGGTCCAGCCCGGCGCACGCCGTCGCGGCGGTGGCGGGTCCGGCGCCGGCGACGACGGACGCGCCGGCCACCAGCACCGCGGCGAACAAGGAGAACTTCCGCACTCTGGCCTCTTTTCGGGAGTTCGGGGACGGCTCAGCGGTAGAGGTGCGCGCCCGGCACGGCTTCCGGGTCTTCCCGGACCGCGGCGGGGTTCGTCTCGGGCAGGAACCACGCGCTGGCGAAGGTGATCAGGCCCATCAGCGTGATGTAGCCGGCGACCGCGAGCGTGTTGCCGGTGTCGGCGATGAGCGCGGTCATCAGGAACGGCGTCCCGCCGCTGACGATGATCGCCGAGAGCTGGTAAGCCAGCGACGCGCCCGAATACCGCACCGCCGGCGCGAACAGCTCGCTGAGGAAGCTCGCGATCGGGCCGTAGGTGAGGCACTGGAACACGAACCCGACCGCCACCGCGACGAAGATCAGCGGCAGCGACTTGGTGCCGACGAGCCCGAAGTACGGGAAGCCCCAGGCGGCGACACCCAGGCCGCCGATGAGGATCAGCGGCCGCCGGCCGATCTTGTCCGAGATGTGCCCGGACCACGGGATGGTCAGCAGCATCGCCGCCGACGCCAGCAGCACGACCGCCAGCAGGGCGTCGCGCTTGAGCCCGAGCGTTCCGGTGCCGTAGCTCAGCAGCCCGGAAATGCTGACGTAGAACAGGCTGTTGGTGGCCGACAGCAGCCCGCAGCCGAGCACGATCGTCCCCCACTTGGTCCGCAGGACCTGCGCGAGCGGCGCCCGGACCACGACTTCGTCTTCCGACTTCGCCGCTTTCTCCTGCAACTCCCGGAATTCGGGCGTGTCTTCGACCTTGGCCTGGATGTAGAGGACCACCGCGAACATGAAGACGCTGAGCAGGAACGGGATCCGCCAGCCCCAGGACAGGAACGCGGCGTCCGGCATCAGGCCGCTGGCGGCGACGAAGATGAGGTTGGAGATGATCACGGCGACGGGAACGCTGGTCTGGCCGAAGGTTCCGGCGAAGCCGCGGCGTTTCGGTCCGGCGGATTCGGTGAGCAGCAGAATGATGCCGCCCCACTGGCCGCCGGTCGCGAGCCCCTGGACGAACCGCAGGATGACGAGCAACGTCGGGGCCAGCGAGCCGACGGCGGCCGCGGTCGGCAGGCAGCCGATCAGGAAGGTCGCCGCCCCCATCACCGCCAGGCAGGCGACGACGACCGGCTTGCGCCCGTACTTGTCGCCGAGGTGGCCGGCGAGCACGCCGCCGACCGGCCGGGCCACGAACCCCGCCCAGAACGTGCTGAAGGCGAGCAGGGTCCCGGTCAGCGCCGAGGAGTGCGGGAAGAAGACCTTGGGGAACACCAGCGCGGCCGCGGTGCCGTAGAGGAAGAAGTCGTACCACTCGATCGAGCTGCCGACGAGCCCGGCGGCCAGCAGCTTGCGGAAGGCCCGGCGCCGGGTCGGGGACACGGCCGAGCCGGACTGCCCTTCGGGCTGGGTGAGCGGGATTGCCATGGATGCCGCCTTCGTCGTTGAGCGCAGCCTGGTGATGGCGGAGATGCTAGGACGCCGTTACGCTGCGGATGAGGTGCGGACCACCCACTCCTCACGGCGGGGTGGTGGGTCTTTCGTCCACCTGATCGCGAAGAGGAGGGTGCGGTGACCGAGCCGGGTTCGCTCGCGCGGCGACAGCGTGAACTGGCGTCGTTGTACGCGACCGTCAAGTCCCTCACCGCGCTCGGCGGGCTGGACGAGGTCCTGCAGTCGATCGTCCACCACGCCCACGACCTCATCGGCACGGACTTCACCTACCTCTCGCTGGTCGGCCCGGACGGCAGGCTGTCGGCCCGCGCGTCGGACGGCACGATCTCCGCCGAGTTCCTCGCGGCGGCCATCCCGGCGACGGTGGGGCTCGGCGGCAAGGTGCTGGCTTCGCGCAGCCCGCACTGGGTGCGCGACTACGCGTCCTCGACGCTCATCCAGCACGATCCGGACTTCGACCGGCTGGTCGGGACCGAGGACCTGGTCGCGCTCCTCGGGGTGCCGCTGGTCATCCGGGGTGAGGCGGTGGGCGCGCTGTTCGCCGCGTACCGCTCCGAAAGGTCGTTCCAGGCCGACGAAATCGCGCTGCTGAACGCGTTCGCCGACCACGCCGCGGTCGCCCTCGACAACGCCCGGCTCTACGAAGCGAGCCGGACCGCCTTGCAGGAGCTGCAAAGCGCGTACCGGAAGATCGAGCGGGCGCAGGCGATCCACGAGGCGCTGACCGGGGTCGTGCTGGCCGGCGGCACGCCGGACGACGTCGCGCAGCTGCTCGCCGACCAGCTCGGCGGCAGCGTCACGCTCCTCGACCGGACGGGCGAGATCGAGCTGGCCGACGCGGTCGAGAAAGCGCGGCGTTCGGGGCGCTGCACGGTGGCCGCCGGCCTCAGCGTGGCGGCGATCCAGGCGGGCGACAGCTACCTGGGCGCGCTGGCGTGGCGCCGGGAGGGCGTCCCGGACGACACGGACCTGCGCACGCTGGAGCGGGCGACCCACATCCTCGGGCTGCTCATCCTCAAGGAGCGGGCGGTGGCCGAGGCCGGCGAACGCGTGAGCGGCGAACTTCTCACCGAGCTGATGGTGGGCAGCCCGGGGATCAGCCCGGCGCAGCGCACCCGCGCCCGTGCGCGCGGCATCGACGCCGACCGCCTGGACCTGGTCGTGGTGGCGGACTCCCCCGCGGTGGCGCCGACCGACCTGGCCCGCCACCTGCACGACATCGCGCGCGACCACGCCGGCCTGGCCGGTGAGCATCTGGGCCGGGCCACGATGTTGCTTCCGGGTGCCGACGAAGAGGAGACGGTGGCGGAAGTCCACAGCAGACTCCGGCGCACGCTCGGCGGGCCGGTCCTGGTCGTCGCCGAACGGGCGGCCGGCCACGACTGGTCCCGCGCGTTCTCCTTGGCGGGCCGCTGCGGCGCGGTACTGCGGGCGCTCGGCCACACCGACACGGGCGCGACGACGCGGCAGTATGCGTTGTACGCCATGGTGTTCGACGCCGAGCGCGCCGGGGAACTGGACCGGTTCCTGGCCGGCTCCCTCGGCGCGCTGCTGGCGTACGACGAGCAGCGCGGCACCGAACTCGTGGAGACTTTGGCCGCCTACTACGACAACCGCGCGAACGTGGCGGCGACGGCGCGGGCGTTGCACGTCCACGTCAACACGCTGCTGAAGCGGTTGGACCGCGCCGGCAGCGTCCTCGGCTTCGACTGGCGGCAGGGCAACGATCTGGAGCTGCAGCTGGGCCTGCGCCTCCACGCCCTCCGCGCGAGCGTCGCCTAGGCGATCCGCTGCGCCTCCCGCAGGTCGAGCTTGGAGAGCTTGCCGGTGCCCGTCTTCGGCAACGTGGGCAGGAAGAAGAATTCGTCGGGCAGCCACCACTTCGCGACCAGCGGCGTGAGGTGCCGCAGGAGGTCCTCGGCCGTGGTGGCGCTGCCCTCGCGCAAGGCGACGTAGGCGACGGGCCGTTCCATCCACCGCGGGTCCGGCCGGCCGATCACCGCCACCTCGACGACGTCGGGGTGCGCCGCGATCGCGGCCTCCAGCTCGACCGAAGAGATCCACTCGCCGCCGGACTTGATCAGGTCCTTGATCCGGTCCACCAGCCGCAGGTAGCCCGCGCCGTCGATGGTGGCCAGGTCGCCGGTGCGCAGCCAGCCGTCGGCGGTGAAGCTGCCGGCGGCGTCCACCCGGAAGTAGCCGCCCGCCACCCACGGGCCCGCGACCTGCAGCTCGCCGACGGCGCGCCCGTCGCGCGGCAGTTCGTCGCCGGTCTCGACGTCGACGATCCGCACGTTCACCAACGGCAGCGGCTGGCCCTGGGCGGCCCGGACGCTCACCTGCTCGTCCTCGCTCAGCGCCCGGTGCTGGGTGCGCGTGCCGCCGATCACCCCGACCGGGCTGATCTCGGTCATCCCCCAGGAGTGGGTGATGGGGACGCCGATCGCGGCCCGGTAGGTCTCCGACAGGGCCGGGGGCACGGCGGAGCCGCCGCCGAGCAGGAACCGCGTCGCGCTCAGGTCGTACGCGCCCAGTTCGGGAGCGAGGCTGGTCCACACGGTGGGGACGGCGCCGGCGACGGTCACCCGCTCGGCCGCCATCAACCGCAGCAGGTGCGCCGGTTCCGCGGACGGGCCGGGCAGGACCAGCGACGCGCCCGCCATCATCGCGCCGTAGGGCAGGCCCCACGCGTTGGCGTGGAACATCGGGACGATCGGGAGCACGACGTCGCTTTCGCAGAGGCCGATCAGGCCGGCCGCCTGGGTGCCCAGGCAGTGCAGGACCGTGGACCGGTGGCTGTAGAGCACGCCCTTGGGCGGCCCGGTCGTCCCCGAGGTGTAGCACAACCCGGACGCGAGGTTCTCTTCCGCGAGCGTGAACGCGGCCTCGAACGAACCCGCGAACGGCTCCGCGTCCGAGACCAGCGCGTCGTAGTCCAGGACCCGGGGATCAGCCGGGATCTCCTCGTCGGTGCCGTCGGGCAGCACCACCCAGTGCCGCACCTTCGGCAGTTTCCCGGCGCTCGGCCAGATCCGCGGGAGCAGCCCGCGGTCGACGAACACCACGTCGTCCTCGGCGTGGTCGACGATGTACTCGAGGTGCTCCGCCGAGAGCCGGATGTTGATCGAGTGCAGCACCCGCTTGGTGGCCGGCACGGCGAGGTAGAGCTCCAGGTGGCGGCGCGTGTTGCTCGCGAACGTCCCGACGCGCGCACCTTCCGGGACGCCCAGGGCGTCCAGCGCGGTGGCAAGGCGGCGGACGTCGCCCAGCACGTCGGCGTACGTGCGCCGTTCGTCCGGCGTCACGACTTCCTTGTGCGCGAAGAGCCGCTCGGCCCGGTCCACGATGTGGGCGATGGTGAGCGGCCGCGGCTGCATCAGCCCGTCCATGATCGTCTCTTTCGGTCGTCGGGTTGCCGGCAGGCACGACCTTAAGCGCGGTCACGGGAAGCCGAAGAGGGCGGAAGATCCCACTCATCCGCCCTCTTCGGTGTCGGCTACCTCCACTCAGCCGCACGCCCTCCCGTCGACCGTGAAGACCGCCGGGCTGGTGTTGGTGCCGGTGTAGCTGCCGTTGAAGCCGATGGACGCCGACTGGCCCGGAGCCAGCGAGCCGTTCCAGGGCAGGGACGCCGCGGTGACGGCCGCCCCCGACTGCGTCCACGTCGCCGACCAGCCCTGCGTCACCTTCTGGCTGCCCGGGAACGTGAAGCCCAGCTTCCAGCTCGTCCACGGCGTCGTGCCGGTGTTCTTCACCGTGACCGCCGCCGTGAAGCCGCCGTTCCACGTGTTCGCGGAGTACGTCACCGCGCAGCCGCCCGCCGGTGTCGCGGGCTGGGTCGTGAACTGCGCCGACGGCGAGTCCTGGCTCGTCAGGCCGGCGCCGTTGCGGGCCACGACGACCACGGTGTACGCGGTCGACGGCGAGAGGCCGGTGAGCGTCGCCGTCGTGCCGGTGACGGTGGCGAGGACCGTGCGGGCCGAGCCGGCCACGCGGACCACGTCGTAGCTCTTGACGCCGCTCTCGGGGTCCGCGGAAGCCGGCCACGTCAGCGTGGCGCCGCCGCCCGTCACCGCGGACACGGCCGGGGTGCCCGGCGCCGCGGGCGCCGTCGTGTCCACAGTGGACGACGTCTTCTCGGCGACCCAGCCGGACAGCCAGGCCAGCGCCGAGTTCCAGTTGATCGCGACCTCGTTCACCGAGTACGCCTGGATGTCGTCGACGAAGCAGCGCTGGGGCGCGCACCCGGTGAGCAGCCGGGCCGCGGTCGGGTCCTGCAGGCCGCTATTGGGTCCGCCGGACAGCGCGCCCGGCGGTGCGGTCGGCAGCGACGCGTCCAGCTCGTGCGCCCAGAACCGGTGGTGCACGTTGCGCACCGCCTGGTCGCCGTGGCCGGAGACGTAGGAGTAGTTCGCGGGGTTGCGGCCGAGCAGGTAGTCCATCGCCGCGAACGCGCCGTCGCGGTACTTGTCCTGCTTGGTGAAGTCGTAGGCCAGCGCGAGCACGACACCGTTGTTGGCCACCAGGCCGTTGGAGCCCCATTCGTACGTGCCGTCGGCCGTCCGGTACGGCGCCGGGTAGCCCATGGTCGCCAGCTGCGCCAGGTGGCTGTCGGCGGTCGTGGTGATCGCCGTCCTGATCGCGGCGACGTCCGCCGCGGGCAGGTCGGTGGGCACCAGGGCCAGGGTGATGTCGCCGAGCGCGCCCGTCGAGGCCCAGTCGAAGCCGTGCGTGGTGAAGCTCTTCCCGCGGTAGAGCGCCGACCCGGTGACGTCGGTGCGGTACGCGCTCTTTCCCGTGGTGGCGAACAGTTCCGCGGCCGCCCAGTAGAACTCGTCGGTCACGGTGTTGTCGCTGTAGGTGCCGCCGCCGGTGCCGTCGTTGGGATCGGCCAGGACGTTCGGGTTGGCCTTCGCCGCCGCGTAGGCCTTCTCGGCCGCGGCGAGCAGCTTCGCCGAGTACGTGGGATCGATGGTCTGCCACAGCCGGGACGCCTGCGCCGCCACCGCGGCCATGTTCAGCGTCGCCGCCGTGCTCGGTGCCGACAGCCGGCGCGGCTGGCTGTCCTGGTCGGGCCGGGTGGGCAGGGCCGTCCACTGGGCGTCGTGGATCTTGTGGTGCACCATGCCCGCCTTCGGCTTGCCGTCGGGCACCTGCATCGAGAGCAGGAAGTCGACTTCCCAGCGGGCCTCGTCGAGGATGTCGGGCACGCCGTTGGCGCGTTCCGGGATCGCCAGCTTGCCGTCGCCCAGCGCGCTCGCGTCGCCCAGCCGGACCGCGCGCTCGTACTCGTCGAGCAGCTCCCACGCGGCGATGCCACCGTTGACGACGTACTTGCCGTGGTCGCCGGCGTCGTACCAGCCGCCGCGCACGTCGAGGGTGTAGCCGCAGTTCAGGTCCGACCGGCAGGGAACGTTGTCGTCGCCCTGGTTCGGTGCCACGTTGACGTGCCCGGCGGGCCGCGCGTAGCCGGCACCGACGTACGCGGCGTCGATCGCGATGCCGCTGCGCTGGTGGTAGAAGAACGCCAGCGAGTCGTACCGCAGCTTCTGCGGCCCGGCGGTGGAGATGTCGAACGGGAAGCTCGTCTCCGACCCGACGCTCAGCGTGTAGCCGGCCCCCGCGGTGTCATAAGCGGAGAAGTCGATTTCGTGCACGTTCTCGCCGGACGCCGCGTCCGCGCCGCGCGGCCGGGTCTGGCCGGTGGCCACGGCGGTGCCGGCGGAGTTCTTCAGCGTCCAGGTCTGCGCGGTGGCCGAGTCGCTGATCAACGTGGCCCGCTTGGGCAGGCCCGGCGCGTAACTTTCCTGGTTCACGCGGATGCCGCTGGTCGGCGGCAGGCCGCCGGGCGGGACGACGCCGCCGATGAGGGAGATGTTGTCGAGGCACACGGTGTTGGCGGCGGCCTGGCCACCGAACCAGAAAGCCAGCTGCCCGTTGCCGGCGGCCGGGAAGTCCAAAGTGGACGTGAAAGTTACACTGAAGTGCTGTGTCGAGGGGGTGACCGTCAGGTCGGTCCGCGAGATCTGCCGGTACGGCGAAACGGCTTCGCCCGCGACCGCCGAGATCTGCTGGGTGGTCGTCGCGTGCGCGTCGAACGTCAGGGTGTACTGCTGCCCCGCTTCGAACGGCACCCCGTTCTGGCCGGACAGCGCGTCGTAGCCGTTGGCCGTGCCGCCGGGGACGTCGGTGCAGAACTCCCCGCCGGTGACGTGGCCGGTCGTGCCCGACCCGGCCCACCACGGGTCGAAGGTGCCCGCGGAGAACGTGCCGTTGAGCAGGCGCTCGTAGTCCGCGGCGGCCGCGGGCGCGGTCCCTCCCGCCAGCCCGAGCGCCACCGCGACCAGCAGGGCCGGACCGGCCCGCAGCTTTCTTGCCCGCATTCGCCATCTCCTCGTCTTCGTCGGCGTACCGATGGTGATCCGGACTGAGAGCGCTCCCAGGTGACGGTAACCGCTCGCCCACGCCGTTGGCAATCGCGGCGAAACTTTCGAAGGGGTGCGGAAAATTGATCACCGATCAGGTCTTTGCTCACCGGTTGCGGTGTGGTTTCATCGAGGGCGGTCCGAGCTGAGAGCGCTCCCAGAAGCGTTCCCCACGACGAAGTGGAGCGGCACGTGAAACTGAAGCACGCCCTGTCCGCGGTAGCACTCTTCACGGCCGGCCTGCTGGCCCCGGTCGCCGTCGCGGCCCCCGCCGCGCACGCGGACACCCTCATCTGCGACCAGTACGGTTCGACCACGATCGGCGGCCGGTACGTGGTCATGAACAACCGCTGGGGCAGCAGCGCCCAGCAGTGCATCAACGTCACCGGAAGCGGCTTCCGCATCCAGACCCAGCAGGGGTCGACCAGCGGCGGCGCACCGCTGTCGTACCCGGCGGTCTACCTCGGGTGCCACTACGGGAACTGCTCCCCCGGCTCGCCCCTGCCGCGGCAGCTGAGCCGGATCGGCAGCGCGCCGTCGTCGATCTCCTACACCTACGTCGGCGGCTCGACCTTCGACGCCTCCTACGACATCTGGATGGACCCGACCGCGAAGACGAACGGCGTCAACCAGATGGAGCTGATGATCTGGTTCAACCGCGTGGGCGGCGTCCAGCCGGTCGGCGGCCGGGTCGGCACCACGACCATCGGCGGCCGGAGCTGGGAAGTGTGGCAGGGCAACAACGGCGGCAACGACGTGGTGTCCTACGTGGCCCAGTCCGCGATTTCGGGCTGGTCGTTCAACGTCATGGACTTCGTCAACGACGTCGACAACCGCACCCGCGTGGACCGGTCCTGGTACCTGACCAGCATCCAGGCCGGGTTCGAGCCGTGGAGCGGCGGCGTCGGCCTCGCGGTCAACTCCTTCTCGGCGAACATCGGTTGAGGCGGCCGTGAAACCCGCATCGCGCGCAGCGCTCGCCTCCGCGTTCTTGGCGACGTCGCTCGGGGTCTCGCTGGTGCTGGCCACCTCCGCCGGGGCGGCTTCGACGCTCGGCGCGTCGGCCGCCCAGACGGGCCGGTACTTCGGCACCGCCGTCTCGGCCGGGAAGCTCGGCGACTCCACGTACGTCGGCATCCTGGACCGCGAGTTCACCATGGTGACGCCGGAAAACGAGATGAAGTGGGACGCGACCGAGCCCAGCCAGGGCCAGTTCTCGTTCTCCGGCGGCGACCGCATCCTGAACCAGGCGGTCAGCACCGGCAAACGGGTGCGCGGCCACGCTCTGCTGTGGCACCAGCAGCAGCCGGGCTGGGCTCAGGGCCTCAGCGGCTCCGCCCTGCGCCAGGCCGCGATCAACCACGTCACGCAGGTCGCCACCCACTACAAGGGCAAGATCTACGCGTGGGACGTCGTGAACGAAGCCTTCGCCGACGGCGGTGGCGGCGGACGGCGGGACTCGAACCTGCAGCGCACCGGCAACGACTGGATCGAGGCGGCCTTCCGGGCCGCGCGGGCGGCCGATCCCGGCGCGAAGCTCTGCTACAACGACTACAACACCGACGGCGTCAACGCCAAGAGCACCGGCGTCTACAACATGGTCCAGGACTTCAAGGCCCGCGGCGTGCCGATCGACTGCGTCGGCTTCCAGTCGCACCTGAGCAACTCCGCCCCGAGCGACTACCAGGCCAACCTGCAGCGGTTCGCCGACCTCGGCGTCGAGGTCCAGATCACCGAGCTGGACATCTCCGGGTCGAACCAGGCCGCGGTGTACGGCACGGTCACCCGGGCCTGCCTGGCCGTCAGCCGCTGCGCCGGCATCACGGTCTGGGGCATCCGCGACACCGACTCGTGGCGCACCGGCGAGAACCCGCTGCTGTTCGACGGCAACGGGAACAAGAAGGCCGCCTACACGAGCGTCCTCGACGCGCTGAACGCCGGCGGCACCACGACCACCCCGACGACTCCCACCACGCCGACCACCCCGACGACCCCGACCACACCGACGACTCCGGGGCCGGGCGGCTGCACCAGCTCGGTGTCCCTGAACTCGTGGAACGGCGGTTTCGTGGCCACGGTGCGGGTGACCGCCGGGTCCAGCGCCCTCACCGGCTGGTCGGTGACGACGAACCTGCCGGCGGGCGCGGCCGTCACCAACGGCTGGAGCGCCGGCAACAGCGGCACCAGCGGCTCGGTGACCTGGACCAACGTGAGCTACAACGGCAGTGTCGCGGCCGGTCAGTCCACCGAGTTCGGCTTCCAGGGCACCGGCAGCGCCGAGGGCGTCACCTCGACCTGCACGGCCCGCTGACCTCCACTGTGGACAGAGCGTCGCCCGGGCGTCAGGCCGCCCGGGCGACGCTCGACGCCGTCACGGGCTCGGCGGGCGCTCCGAGCTTCTCGCCCTTGCGGTAGCCGCCGAAGATCAGCCCGAGCACCACGATGACGACGATGACCACCAGGATCCACAGCCACACGGACTTGCGCACACCGGACACGGTACCGCCGGACCCGCTTGACCGCGCGGCGGCGTGGGTAATCTTGCGGCATGGGTGCTTGGGGCAAGCGGCTCGTCGCGGTCGCGGTGGCAGTGGTGCTTTTGGCGGTGGCCGTGCTCGTCGCGTCGGCGGTGCACCTGTTACCCCAGTTGCGCAACCCGTTCGCCGAGAAGACGGAGGAACGCTCGGGCCCCGTGCTGCTGCAGTCGATCGTCGAGCTGTCCCGCTACGAGGCGGCGAGCGGTTCGTTCCAGGTGATCGTCGACATCACGACGAGCTCGATCCTGCCGAGCTTCCTCGTGGGCAGCGACACGATGTTCGTCGGAGTGGGCACGGACAACGCGTACGTGGACTTCTCCGGGTTGAAGGGCGACGCGGTCAAGGTCTCCGACGACCGCCAGTCGGCCACGATCACGCTGGGCCACGCCCAGCTGGAGCCGGCGACCCTGGACGTCAAGGAGTCCTATGTGTACGCGCAGCAGCAGGGCCTGTTCACCCGGATCAGCGACTTCCTGAACGGCAACCCGAATTCACAGCAGGCGCTGTACGAGCTGGCCCAGAAGAAGATCCAGGAGGCGGCGGGCAAGAGCACGCTGGTGGCCGACGCGGAGCGGAACACGAAGACGATGCTGGTGGGGCTGCTGCAGTCGCTGGGGTTCAAGAACATCACGGTGACCTACGCGGACAACGCGACCGGCTGACCGGGCGGCTCGCCGAGGTGCGGTGAGCCACCCGGTCACGGATTCGGAGCTTGGGAAGCCGGCCGGAATCGTGGCCGGCCGGTGCCGGTCCTCCGCCAGGGTCAGCCGGCCGACATCCGTTCCCGCAGGCTGCGGGGCCGCATGTCGGTCCACACCTCGTCCACGTGGTCCATGCACTCCTGCCGGGTCCCGCGCGTGCCGTCCGGCTGCCAGCCGGCCGGGACCTCCTTGTCCGCCGGCCAGAGGGAGTACTGGCCCTCGTCGTTGAGCAGGACCTGGTAGGTGGTGTTCTCGTCCATCAGGACTCCTTGGGGTTGACGGTTTCGACATCGGACACAGCAGGGAAGCCGCGGAGGGTCCGGCTGAACGTCGTCAGCACGGTCACCACCGCGATCGCCCCCGCGCAGGTGAGCACGGCGGCCGGATCGGGGAGGAGGTCGACGAGCCAGCCGCCCAGCGCCGGGCCGAGCGCCGCGGCCAGCCCGCCCGTCACGCCCATCACGCCGCCGAGGCGGCCGCGCAGCTCGTCGGGCGTGTAGAGCAGCTGGTAGGTGTTGATGGTCGTGTTCGCCGCCGGGGACAGGAACGCCATCGCCGCGAACAGCAGGCCCATCAGGTAGCCGTTGTGCACGAACACCGCCAGTGGCGTGAGCAGCGTCAGCCCCCAGAACACGCCGATGATCAGGGTGTACGGGCTGAACCGCCGGTGCAGGTACGGCGCGGCCAGCGCGCCGGCGATGCCGCCGCCGCCGAGCATCGCGGCCATCACGCCGATCTCGCCGGGCGGCACGCCGCGTTCGTTCGCCAGCACGATGATCACCAGGTAGTACGCGGCGAAGAACAGGTTCAGGACGATCGCGCACACCGCCGTGACGCGCACGCGCGGCTGCCGCCACACCCAGCGCAGCCCTTCGACGATCTCGCGGCCCAGGTGCGCGGGCGGCCGCTCGCCGGCCGGTTCGGGACGCGCGGGCAGGCGGACGAACACCAGCGACACGAACGCGACCACGTGCGCGACGACGTCGAAGACGAACGGCACGAACCGGCCCAGTGCGAACAGGAACCCGCCGAGCGCGGTGCCCGACAGCTGGCCGGCGCTGGTGCGCGCCGCGTTCAGCGCCACCGCCGACGGGACCTGCTCGGTGCTCACCAGCCGCGGCAGGCTGGCTTCCTCGGCGGGCTCGAACAACGCCCGGCACAGCCCCATCAGGACGGCGACGACGACGAGCTGCGCCACCCCCGCCACGCCCCACCACACGGCGAGCACCAGGCTCACCGCCCCGAGCGCCTGCACCGCCTCGCAGCCGAGCATGATCCGCTTGCGCGACCAGCGGTCCACCAGCGCACCGGCCGGCAGCCCGGCGACCAGCTGCGCGATCGCGACCGCGCCCAGCACCAGGCCGGACTGCGCGGCCGAGCCCGTGATCGCCAGTACCAGCAGGGGAAACGCGATCGTCGTGGTGCTGAACCCGGCCTCGGAGACGACCTGGCCGCTCCACAGCAGCCGGTAGTCGCGGTTGCGGGACAGCTTCACCTCGCTCGGCGCGCTCACGCGTCCTCCCCCCGGCAGTCGGCGGCGATGCGCCGCAGGGCTTCGGCGAAGCCGGCGGCGACGGCCTCGACCGTCGCGCGGTCGTGCCGGTCCGGCCGGAAGAACCAGGTGAACTCCAGCCGGCCGTCCCGGACACCGCCGACGACTTCCAGCAGGTGCGCCGGCACGTTCGCCGGGTCCTGCTCGCGGCCGATCGGCGGGTGCGACGCGCGGACGAGCCCGTCGCCGCCACCCGTGCCGCCGCCCTGGCCGAGGTAGTTGAACGCCAGCTGCGGAGCCTGCGCGCCCAGCTCGGGGAACCGGTAGGAGCGCAGGACGCCGTGGCCGAAGCCGTTGCCCGGCACGGCCCGCAGCTGCCGCCGCACGGACTTGACCAGCGCGCGCCAGTCCGCGTCCGGGTCGATCGTCAGCCCGACCGGGAACAGCGTGGTGAACCAGCCGACCGTCCGGGACAGGTCCACGCCGTCGAGGACCTCTTCGCGCCCGTGCCCTTCCAGGTCGATCGCGACGGAATCCTGCCCGGTCCACCGGCGGACCGCCCACGCGAGCGCGCTGAGCAGCACGTCGTTGATGCGCGTCCGGTACGCCCCGGGGGCCAGGTGCAGCAGGGCGTCGGTGTCGCGCTCGCCGATCTCGACCGGCACGGACCCGACCGCGGCCGTCCCCTCGCCGGTGTGGTCGAGCGGGAGCGCGCAACCCGGCAGTTCCCGCGCCCAGAACTCGCGCTGGTCGTCCAGGCCGCCGCCGACGGCGAACTCTCGCAGCCGCCGCGCCCAGTCGCGGAACGACGTCGTCTTCGGGCCGAGGTCCGGCTTCTCCCCCGCCAGGATCTGCCCGTAGGCGCGGTCGAGGTCCTCGACCAGGATGCTCCACGACACCGCGTCGACGACCAGGTGGTGCGCGGCGAGGAAGAGCCGGTCCGGCTCGAACAGGACCGCGCGCAGCTGCGGTGGCCGCGCCAGGTCGAAGCTCGCGTGCACCTCGTCGGCGACGGCTTCGGGGTCCGAAGTGGACAGTACCCGCAGCGGAACGGCCGCTTCGGGGGCGTCGTTGTGCTGCCGCCACTCCCCGCCGTCCCGGGTGAACCGCAGCCGCAGGGCGTCGTGGTGGGCGACGACCGCGTCGAGTGCCTGCTGCAGCGCCTCCTCGTTCGGCGGACCCGCCAGTTCGAGCAGTACGGACTGGTTGAAGTGGGCCGGGTTCGCCGGTTCCGCGTCGAGGAACCACTGCTGGATCGGCGTGAGCGGCACGTCCCCGACGACGGCCTTGTGCTGCGCCCGGTCCCCGTCGTCCGCGGTGACCACGGTCGCCAGCGACGCGACGGTCTGGTGGGCGAACAGGTCCTTCGACCGCATCCGCAGTCCGGCCAGCCGGGCGCGGTGCACGACCTGGATGCTGAGGATCGAATCCCCGCCCAGCTCGAAGAAGTTGTCGCGCGCCCCGACCCGGTCGCGGCCCAGCACCTCGGCCCAGATCGCGGCCAGCGCCGGCTCGACCGGCCCCGACGGCTCGACGTACCGGTGTTCTTCGGCGTCGGCGTCCGGCAGGGCGGCCCGGTCGAGCTTTCCGTTGCGGGTCACCGGCAACGCGTCCAGCGCCACGATCGCCGAGGGCAGCATGTAGTCCGGCAGCGAGCGGCCGAGGAACTCGCGCAGGTCCGGTTCGGCGTCCGGCACGACGTAGGCGATCAGCCGCCCGTCGCGGGCGAGCACAGCCGCGTCGGTGACGGCGGGGTGTGCCCGCAGCGCGGCTTCGATCTCGCCGGGTTCGATGCGGTGGCCGCGGATCTTGACCTGTTCGTCCGCGCGGCCGTGGTAGACCAGCTCGCCGTCCGGCCGCCGGGTCACCCGGTCGCCCGAGCGGTACATCCGCTCCCCCGCCCGCCCGAACGGGCAGGCGACGAACCGCGACGCCGTCAGGCCGGGCCGGTCCAGGTAGCCGCGGGCGAGCCCGTCGCCGGCGATGTACAGCTCGCCGGGGATGCCCGGGGGCACCGGGTTCAGCCCGGCGTCGAGCACGTGGAGCCGGGTGTTGCGGATGGGGTGGCCGATGGGGACCGGGCCGGCGGGGACGGTGTCCCCGGGTTCGACCCGGTACTCCATGCAGCCGACCGTCGTCTCGGTCGGCCCGTACTCGTTGATCACGGTCGCGCCCGGGTGGGCGTGGCGCCACCGGTCCAGCACGTCGCCGAGCAGCTGCTCGCCGCCGACGACGAGGTCCCGCGGGTCACCCGCCAGGACGGGCAGGTGGCTGGGCGTCGCCTTGAGGAACGTGCACGGCACGGGCTCGGCTTCCAGCACGTCGGCGACCCGGATGCGGCCGCCGGCCACGAGCGGGCCGAACAGCGTCGTGACGGTGAGGTCGAACGACACCGAGGAGTGCAGCACGGCGGTGCCGCCCAGCCCCGGGTACGCGTCCACGGCCCAGCGCAGGTAGTTCGCCGCCGCCCGGTGGCTCACGACCACGCCCTTGGGGCGGCCGGTCGAGCCGGACGTGTAGATGACGTACGCCGGGTGCTCCGGATCGATCGTCACTTCCGGGGCGTGGTCCGGGAAACCGGACGCGTCGACGTCTTCGACCACGCAGACCGGACGCGCGTCTTCGAGCATGTAGGCGATCCGGTCGGCCGGGTAGCCCGGGTCGATCGGGACGTACGCCGCGCCGGTCTTGAGCACCGCCAGCAAAGCCACCAGCAGCTCCGCCGACCGCGGCAGCCGGACCGCGACCCGGGTCTCCGGCCCGGCCCCGGCGGCGATCAGCCGGTGCGCCAGCCGGTTGGCGCGGACGTCGAGTTCGTGGTGGCTGAGCGAAAGCCGGTCGTCGGACACGGCGACGTCGCCGGAGTCGTGGCGCAGCAACGCGGGCAGGGTGACGTCCGGCCGCGGGTCTCGCGGGGCCGCGGCCAGCACGTCCTCGCGTTCGCCGGGCAGGAACAGCGAAAGGTCGCCGACGGGCCGGTCCGGGTCCGCCGCCGCTTCGGCCAGCAGGACCCGCAGCCGCGCGGCGACGCGCTCGATCGTGGCCGCGTCGAACAGGCCGGTGCTGTAGTTGATCGCCCCGCGCAGCGCGCCGTCGTGCTCCTCGAACTGCACGAGCAGGTCGAAGGTCGCGGTCGTCATCGGCAGCGCGACCTCCTCGGCCGAGAGGGTGCCGCCGCCCGGTTCGTCGCCGGTGTTCTGCAGCGCCACCATCACCTGGAACAGCGGCGTCCGGCTCGAGTCGCGGACCGGCTGCACCGCGTCCACCACCCGCTCGAACGGCACGTCCTGGTGGGCGAAGGCGTCGAGGACCGTCGAGCGCACCTCGGCGAGGAACTCGCGGAACGGCCGCCTGCCGTCCACTGTGGACCGCAGTACCAGGGTGTTGACGAAGAAGCCGATCAGCCGCTCCAGCTCGGGCCGCTCCCGGCCGGCGGTGACCGTGCCGACCGCGACGTCCTCCTGCCCGGCCCACCGGGCGAGCAGCACCTGGCAGGCGGCTACGAGGGTCATGAACAGCGTGCCGTCGCCCTCGCCCGCCAGCTCCTTGAGCCGCGCGGTCACCTCGGCCGGCACGGTGAACTCGACCCAGTCGCCCTCGGTGGTGCGCACCGGCGGACGCGGCCGGTCGGTCGGCAGCTCGAGCGGCGCCACGCCGTCGAGGCGCTCGCGCCAGTGGCCGAGCTGCTCGGCGAGCACCGGGCCGTCGAGGGATTCCCGTTGCCAGACGGCGAAGTCGGCGTACTGCACCGGCAGTTCGGGCAGGTCCGGTTCCGCGTCCTGAGTGAACGCGGTGTAGCAGGCGTCCAGCTCGGACGTCAGCACGCCGGCGGACCAGCCGTCGGTGACGATGTGGTGCAGTGCCAGGAGCAGCACGTGCTCGTCGGCCGACCGCCGGAACAGGCGTGCGCGCAGCAGCGGCCCGGTGCGCAGGTCGAACGGCTTCCGCAGCTCGCTTTCGAGGGCCTCTTCGGTGAAGTCCTCGACCGGCAGCTCGACCTCGTAAGGCTCGTGGACGAGCTGGACGCCCCGGCCGTCGACGGTGGCGAACGTCGTCCGCAGCGACTCGTGCCGGGTGACGACGGCGGTCAGCGCCCGGCGCAGCGCGGGCACGTCGAGTTCGCCGCGCAATCGCAGTGCCGTCGGCGAGACGTACTCGGTGCCGCCCGGTTCGAACTCGTCCAGGAACCAGAGCCGTTGCTGTGCGAAGGAAAGCGGCAGGGCGCCGTCCCGCGGCACCGCCGGGATGGGCCGTGCGGTGGCCCGCACGGCGGGCAGCCCGGCGGCGAACCGGTCGAGCGTGGGCGCGGTGAACAACGCGCGCGGCGAGACCTCCACGCCGAACTCCGCGCGGACGCGGGAGGTGATCCGCATGCTCGTGATCGAGTCGCCGCCGAGTTCGAAGAAGCTGTCGGTGCGCCCGACGCGGTCCAAGCGCAGCACGTCGGCCCAGATCGCGGCGAGCCGGCGTTCGGTCGTCGTCCGCGGCTCGACGTACTCGGCCTCGGCGTCCCGCCCGGGTGCGGGCAGCGCGGCGCGGTCGATCTTCCCGTTGCGGTTCAGCGGGATCGCGGTGAGGGCCACGAACGCCGACGGCACGAGGTAGTCGGGCAGGCGGCCGCGCAGCCAGGTCCGCAGCTCGCGGATCTCGCCGACGACGTAGGCGACGAGCCGGCCGTCGCGGGCCACCACCGTCGTGTCGGTGACCGCCGGGTGCTGCCGCAGCGCCGCTTCGATCTCGCCCGGCTCGACGCGGAAGCCGCGGATCTTGACCTGGTCGTCGACGCGGCCGAGGTAGTCCAGCCGGCCGTCGCTGCTCCGGCGCACGCGGTCGCCGGTGCGGTACATCCGGGTCCCCGGCGGCCCGAAGGGGTCGGCGACGAACCGGTCGGCGGTCAGGCCCGGCCGGTTCAGGTAGCCGCGGCCCAGTTGGGGACCGGCGAGGAACAGCTCCCCCGCGACGCCGTCGGGGACGGGGTGGCCCGCCGCGTCCAGCACGTAGGCCGCGAGGTTGGCGAGCGGCCGTCCGATCGACGGCCGGTCGCCGGTGACGGGGGCGTGCGTGGCGTCGACGGTCACTTCGGTCGGGCCGTAGTAGTTGTGGGCGGAGACGCCGGACCCGGCCAGCTCCCGCCACAGCGCCTCGCCGGTCGCCTCGCCGCCGACGAGCACGGTGGCGGGCCGGTGGTTCCCTTGCAGGAGCCCGGCGCCGAGGAGCTGCTGCAGGTACGTCGGGGTGAGGTCGAGCAGGTCGATCCGGTGGTCGCGGACGTACCGGACGGCCGCGTGCGGGTCGAGCCGGGTGTCGTCGTTCAGCACGTGCAGCTCGTGGCCTTCGATCAGGGCGAGCAGGGGCTCCCAGGAGGTGTCGAAGGAGAAGGACGCGGTGAGCGCGGCGCGGACGCGGGGCCCGCCGAGGAAGACGCCGCGGTGGTTCGCGAGCATGTTCACCAGGCCGCGGTGCTCGACGAGCACGCCTTTCGGCCGGCCGGTGGAGCCGGAGGTGTAGAGGACGTAGGCGGTGTTCGCGGGCCCGGGGCGGACCGCGACGGCCGCACCCGGCCCCGAACCAGTGCCCTCGGCGGCAGCGAACCCGGGCCCGGCGACCGCATCCGGCGCCGGCTCGGTGCCCTCCACCACCACCGGCCGCCCGTCCTCGGCGGCCGCGACCGCATCCGGCGCCAACTGCAGCTCGGTGCCGTCCAGCACCACCACCGGGCGCGCGTCCTCCACCAGCACCCGCACCCGGTCCTCCGGCAGCGCCGGATCGATCGGCAAGTAAGCCGCCCCGGCCTTGAACGCCGCCAGGATCGCGATCACCGCCTCGGCCGAGCGCGGCAGCCGGATCGCCACCACCCGCTCGGGTCCGGCCCCCGCCGCAGCCAACCGGCGCGCCAGCTCGCCGGCCCGGGCGTCTAGTTCGGCGAACGTCAGCCGCGTGTCGCGGAAGACCAGCGCGGTCTCGCCGGGGATCCGCGCGGCCGTCGCTTCGAAGACGTCCAGGACCGTGCCCGCCGGGACATCGAGCGCGGCGCCCACCCCGGCTTCGGCCAGCTCCCGCCGTTCCTCGGGCGTCGTGAGAGACAGCTCCCCCACCCGCCGGTCCGGGTCGGCCGCGATGGCACGCACGAGGTGGGCGAGCTGCCCGGCCAGCCGCCGGACCGTCGGCTCGTCGAACAGCCGCGGGTCGTAGGACAGCTCGAGGCCGAGCCGGTCGTGCAGGAAGGCGGTGAGGTTCAGCGGGTAGCTGGTGGTGTCGAGGGAGCTGACGTCCAGCACCCGCACACCGTCCTGGGCGCTGTCGCTGATCGGGTAGTTCTCGAAGACGACCACGCTGTCGAACAGCGCCGTGCCCGCCGGGACCGCGGTGAACGCCTGCAGCCGCGACAGCGCGAGGAAGTCGTAGCGGCGCGCTTCGGCCTGCTCGCCCTGGATCGCGCGCAGCCACCCGGCCACCGGCAGTCCATTCTGGACTTCGATGCGGGTCGGCACGGTGTTGATGAACATGCCGATCATCGCCTCGACGCCGGGCAGCTCGGCCGGCCGCCCGGAGACCGTGGTGCCGAACAGGACGTCGGACTCGCCGCTGTGGCGCGCCAGCAGCAGCGCCCACGCGCCCTGGACGATCGAGTTCACCGTCAGCGCGGCCGCCTTCGCCACCTCGCGCAGGCGAGCCGACTCGTCGGCGGACAGCTCGACGCGCACCTCCGCGGCCGATTCGGCGCGGTGGGCCTCCTGCGGACGGCGGTCGTACGGCAACGGCGTCGGAGCCGCGAACCCACCGAGCGCCTCCCGCCAGTGCCGTTCGGCTTCGCCGTGGTCCTGCGCCGCCAGCCAGGCCAGGTAGTCGCGGAACGGGCGACGCGGGGCCAGCTCGGCGGTCCGGCCGCCGGCGATCGCCGCGTACTGCTCGGCCACCTCGCCGAACACCTGGGCCGTGCTCCAGCCGTCGAGCAGGACGTGGTGCGACGTCCAGACCAGCTGCACCTCGTCGTCGGCGACGCGGGCGATCTCCAGGCGCATCAACGGCGGCGCCGTCAGGTCCATGCCCGCGGCCTGGTCGGCTCGGAGCAGCGAGGCGAGCGCCGTTTCCTGCTCGTTCTCGGTCAGGTCGCGCCAGTCGTGGTGGCCGACCGGGACACGGACCTGCCGGTGGACGCGCTGGAGCGGTTCGTCGACGCCGTCCCAGACCATGCTGCTGCGCAGGATCGGCGTCCGGTCCACCACGCGCTGCCACGCTTCGGCGAGCGCGCGCGGATCGCGGACCCCACCCAGCCGCAGGCGGAACTGGTCGAAGTACGCGCTCGAACCGCGGTCGACCAGGCTGTGGAACACCATCCCGGCCTGCAGCGGGGTGAGCGGGTAGATGTCCTCGACGTCCCGGCCGTCGCCGGCGAGCCGGTCGACACCGTCCTGGTCGAGCCGGGCCAGCGGGAAGTCCGACGGGGTGCGGCCGCCGGCGCCGGCGCAGTGGTCCACCACCTCGGCCAGCGCTTCGACCAGCTCCGTGGCGAGCGCGCGGACGGTGGGCTCGTCGTGCACCTCGTCCGAGTACTCCCAGGTGAAGTGCAGCTCACCGGCTTCGACGACGCCGACGACGTCGAGCAGGTACGGCCGGGTGCCGTCGGGGTCGCTGTCGTGCCCGAGGGCTTCGCCGCGGCCCCGGTACCACCCTTCGCCGTCGACGTCCCACCGCCCGTGGTAGTTGAAGGAGATCCGCGGGGCGGGGTCGTCGCGGAGGGCGGCGCCGGGTGCGCCCGGCGGGCTCAGGTAGCGCAGGGCTTCGTAGCCCGCACCCTTGTCCGGCACGGCCCGCAGCTGTTCCTTGACCGCTTTGAGGACGTCGCCCCAGTCCCCGTCGGGCACCGTGAGAACCAGTGGGTACTGGGCGGTGAACCAGCCGATCGTCCGGGAGAGGTCCAGCGGGGCCGCGATTTCCTCGCGGCCGTGACCTTCCATCGCGACGACGACGCGCGGGCGGCCCGTCCAGCGGGCGAGCACCCGGCCGAGGGCGCTGAGCAGCACGTCGTTGACCTCGGTGCGGTACGCCGCCGGCACGTCGCGCAGGAGCGCGGCGGTCTCGGCCCGGCCAAGTGACACCGAGACCGCGCGCGCCGACTTCGCGCGGTTGCGGCCGGGGTGGTCGACCGGGAGGTCCGTCCGCGCACCGCGGAGGGCAGTTTCCCAATACGCGGTGTGCTTGTCGAGGCGTCCCGTTTTCACGTGCTCGGCCAGCGACCGGGCCCAGTGGGTGAACGAGCTGCCGACCGGTGCCAGTGCTTCGCCGTGGTAGGCGCGGTCGAGGTCGCCCAGCAGGATGCGCCAGGAGACGCCGTCCATGACGAGGTGGTGGGCGGTGAGGAACAGCTGGGGCGGGCGGTCGGCGAAGGTGAACAGGACCACCCGCCAGACCGGGCCGCGCGCGATGTCCACGGACGTCTGCGCGCGGACGGCTTCGGCGTGCATCGCGGCGACGACGTCGTCCACTTCGGACAGGTCGGCGTGCCGGAGGACGTCGGCGGTCTCCGCGGCGGCGGGCTCCTGCCGCCAGGTGCCGTCCGTGCGGGAGAACCGCATGCGCAGGGCGTCATGGCGTTCGGTCACCGCGGCGACCGCGCGCACGAGGCGTTCTCTGTCCACAGAGGACAGTACGACGTGGACGGACATGGTGAGCCGCCACGGCTCGTCGAGGTGTTCCACCAGCCACGACTGGATCGGGCCGAGCGGCGCGGGTCCGGTTTCTTCGGCGAGCACGGGCGCCGCGCTCGCCGTGGCGATCCTGGCCAGTTCGGCGACGGTCTGGTGCTGGAAGAGGTCCCTCGACGAAATCCCCAGGCCCGCCTGGCGGGCGCGGGCGACGACCTGGATGCTGAGGATCGAGTCGCCGCCGAGGCCGAAGAAGTTGTCCTCGACGCCGACCCGGTCGACGCCGAGCACGGCCGACCAGACCTCGGCCAGCACCGACTCTTCGGGCGTGCGCGGGGCCACGTAACGGGTCTCGGTGCGCGCGCCGGGTTCGGGCAGCGCCTTGTGGTCGAGCTTGCCGTTGGCGTTGAGCGGCAGCTCGGCCAGGCCGACGAACACGGCCGGAACCATGTGCGCGGGCAGGGAGCGGCCGAGGAATTCGCGCAGTGCGGTGGTGCCGGGCACGGTCCCGGTCAGGTAGGCGACGAGCCGGCGCGTGTCGCCGGTGCCGTGCGCGACGACGGCGGCGCCGGTCACGTCCGGGTGCGCGGTCAGCGCCGCTTCCACCTCGCCGAGTTCGATGCGGAAGCCGCGGATCTTGACCTGGTGGTCGGCGCGGCCCCGGTAGGCGAGTTCGCCACCGGAGGTCCAGCACAGCAGGTCGCCGGTGCGGTACATCCGCGTGCCGGGTGCGCCGAACGGATCGGCGACGAACCTCGACGCGGTCAGCCCCGGCCGGTTGAGGTAGCCGCGGGCGAGCCCGGCGCCGGCGACGTACAGCTCGCCGGTGACGCCGGGCGGGACCGGCGCGAGGTCCGCGTCGAGGACGTAGGCGCGCAGGTCCGGGATCGGCACGCCGACGGTCGCGGGGCCGTCGGCGTCGAGGACGCGGTGGGTGACGTGCACGGTGGTCTCGGTGATGCCGTACATGTCGACCAGCCGCGGGCCGTCCGGGTGCCGGCGGCGCCAGTCCGCCAGCCGCAGCGGATCCAGGGCTTCGCCGCCGAAGACGACGTACCGCAGGCTCAGCGGCGGAGACGGCAGGGTGCCGAGCCGGTAGAACGCCGACGGCGTCTGGTTCAGCACGGTCACCCGTTGCTCGGCCAGCAGCGTCAGGAAGTCCTCGGGAGCCCGGACGACGTCGGCCGGGACCACGACGAGCCGGCCGCCGTGCAGCAGCGCGCCCCACAGTTCCCACACCGAGAAGTCGAAGGCGTAGGAGTGGAAGAGCGTCCACACGTCCCGGTCGTCGAAGCCGAACCAGTGCGCGGTCGAGGAGAACAGCCGGGTCACGTTGGCGTGCGGGACGAGGACGCCCTTCGGCACGCCGGTCGAGCCGGAGGTGTAGATGACGTACGCGGTGTTCTCCGGCGCTACCCTCACTCCGGGGTCGGTCTCCGGCCGCTCCTCGGCGTGTACGTCGTCCACCACGCAGACGGGCTGGGCGTCGGCGAGCATCGCCTCGATGCGCGCGGGCGGGTAGTCCGGGTCGATCGGCAGGTAGCCGGCGCCGGACTTGAGCACGCCGAGGATGCCGGTGACGAGGTCGGCCGAGCGCGGCAGCCGCAGCGCCACCAGGCGCTCGGGCCCGGCGCCTTCGGCGATCAGCCGGTGGGCCAGCCGGTTCGCCCGCCGGTCGAGTTCGCGGTAGGTCAGCTCGGTACCCTCGTGCGTCACGGCGACGGCGTCCGGCGTGCGCGCCACCTGCGCGGCGAACAGCTCGGGCAGCGTCGCTCCCCGCTCCGGCAAACCGGCGGGATTCCACTCGCGCAGCACCAGTTCGCGCTCGGCGCCGGTCATCCACGGCAGCGCGCCCAATGCGCGCGCCGGGTCCGCCGCGATGCCGTCCAGGAGGGTGCGCAGCCAGCCGGTGAGCCGCTCGATCGTCGCCGCGTCGAACAGGTCGGTGTTGTAGTTGACGAGCGCGTCGAGCCGCCCGGCCGTCTCGTGGAAGTGGACCATCAGGTCGAAGCCGGCGGTGACGATCGGCGGCGCCAGCTCTTCGACGTCGAGGCCGGGCAGGGCGGGCCGGGCGTCCGGGGTGTTGTGCAGCACGACCATCACCTGGCACAGCGGCGTACGGCTGGTGTCGCGCTCGGGCTGCAGGTCGTCGACGACGCGGTCGAACGGGACGTCCTGGTGGGCGAAGGCGTCCAGCACGGTGTCGCGCACGTCGCCGAGGAACTCGCCGAACCCGCGGCTCAGGTCCACAGTGGACCGCAGGACGAGGGTGTTGACGAAGAAGCCGATGAGGCCTTCCAGCTCGGTGCGCTCGCGGCCGGTGACGACGGTGCCGACGGCGACGTCGTCCTGTCCCGACCAGCGGGCGAACAGCAGCTGGCAGGCGGCGAGCAGCGTCATGAACAGCGTGCCGCCGTGCTGCCGGGACAGTTCCTTGAGCCGGGCGGTCGTCCCGGCCGGGACGCCGAACTCGTGCAGGGCACCGTTCTTCGTGCGGACCGCCGGGCGCGGCCGGTCCGTGGGCAGGTCCAGTACCGGGACGCCGTCGAGGCGGTGGCGCCAGTAGCCGAGCTGGTCGGCGAACTCCGTGCGGTTCCGTTGCCAGACCGCGTAGTCGGCGTACTGCAGGGGCAGCGGCGGCAGTGCCGGGTCCTCGCCGCGGGTGAACGCGGCGTAGAGCGTGGCGAGTTCGCTCAGGAGCACGCCCGAGGACCAGCCGTCGGTGACGATGTGGTGCAGCACCAGGGTGAGCACGTGGTCGCCGGGCGCCAGCCGGGTCACCGTCGTGCGCAGCAGGGGTCCGGTGCGCAGGTCGACCGGGCCGGTGGCGCTGTTCAGCGCGTCGGCCAGGTCGCCGTCCCGCACCGGGACCTCGACCGCGTACGGCGGGTGGACGATCTGGACGCCGCGGCCGTCGACGGTCGCGAACGTCGTGCGCAACGATTCGTGCCGGGCGACCAAAGCGGTGAGTGCTTGGTTCAACGCCGTGGTGTCCAGCTCGCCGCGCAGGCGCAGCACGGTCGGCGAGACGTATTCGGTGCTGCCCGGCTCGAACTCGTCGAGGAACCAGAGCCGTTGCTGGGCGAAGGACAGCGGTGCTTCGAGCCGGCCGCCGTCGCGCGGCAGGAGCGGGATCGCCGCCTGCGGGGCGGCCGCGTCGGGAAGCTGCGCCGCCAGCCGCGCCGGCGTCGGCGCGGTGAAGACGAGCCGGGCCGGGACGTCGGCGCCGAGTTCGTCCCGCAGCCGGGAAACGACCCGGATGCCGAGCAGCGAGTCGCCGCCGAGGTCGAAGAAGTCGTCGTCGACGCCGACGCGCTCGACGCCGAGCACCTCGGCCCAGACCCGGGTCACCAGGCGTTCGCGCTCGTCCCGCGGGGCCACGTACTCGGTGGCGGCCGCGAGGTCCGGCGCCGGCAGGGCCCGGCGGTCCAGCTTGCCGTGCCGGGTCAGCGGCAGCCGGTCCAGGCGCACGAAGGCCGACGGCATGAGGTGCGCCGGCAGCGTCCGCGACAGCTCGGCTTTCAAGCCGGCGAACTCCGCTTCGCCGACGACGTAGGCGACGAGCCGGCCGCCACGCACGTCCACCGCCGCATCGGTCACCAACGGCCGCAGCGCCGCCTCGACCTCGCCCGGTTCGATCCGGAACCCGCGCACCTTGACCTGGTCGTCGATCCGGCCCAGGTGTTCGAGCTGCCCGGCCACCCAGCGGACGCGGTCGCCGGTCCGGTAGAGCCGGGATCCCGGTTCGCCGAAGGGGTTCGCGACGAACCGGTCGGCGGTCAGGCCCGGCCGGCCGAGGTAGCCGCGGGCGAGCTGCGCCCCGGCGAGGCAGAGTTCGCCGGGCACGCCGGGCGGGACGAGCCGGAGGTGCTCGTCGAGGACGTACGCGCCGACGTTGCCGAGCGGGCGGCCGATCAACGGGCGGTCCCCGGTCACCGGGGCGCAAGTGGCGTCCACTGTGGACTCGGTGGGCCCGTAGTAGTTGTACGCGGCCGTGTCCGAGGCGGCCAGCTCCCGCCACAGGTCGCGGTCCATGGCCTCCCCGCCGACCATCAGGAACCGCGGGCGGTGCTCGCCGCTCAGGAGCCCGGCGGGCAGCAGCTGGCGCAGGTAGGACGGCGTCACGTCGAGGAAGTCGACGCGCGAGTCGCGGACGTACCGGGTGAGCGCGGCCGGGTCGAGCCGGGTTTCGTCGGTGATCAGGTGCAGTTCGTGGCCGTCGGCCAGCAGCAGCGGACCTTCCCAGGAGGTGTCGAACGACAGCGTCGCGGTGAGCGCCACCCGCATCGGCTCGCGGCCGAACACGGTCCGGTGGTTCGCCAGGAGGTTGACCAGGGCCGCGTGCTCGACGACGACGCCCTTGGGCGTGCCGGTCGAGCCGGAGGTGTGGATGACGTAGGCGGCATCGGCGGGGTGGGGCCCGGCCGGTCTCGACCCGCCGGCAGGCACGACGGTGCCGTCCAGCACGACCACCGGCCGCGTGTCGTCGAGCAGGACCCGGATGCGCTCGGCCGGCAGCCCGGGGTCGACGGACAGGTGCACCGCACCCGCCTTGAGCACGGCGAACAGCGCGACGATCGCCTCGGCCGAGCGCGGCAGCAGCACGGCGACCACGCGGTCCGGCCCGGCGCCGCGCGCGGCCAGGTCGGCGGCGAGCGCGTCGGTGCGGGCGGTGAGTTCGGCGAAGGTGAGCCGGACGTCCCCGCAGACCAGCGCGGTCGCGTCCGGCCGGGTCCGCGCCTGGTGGTCGAGGAGGTCGACGACGGTCGTCGCGGGGACGTCGAGCGCGCCGCTCCCCCATGCCGGCAGGGTGGCTTCTTCGGCCTCGGTCGTCAGCGGCAGGTCGGCGATCCGGCGGTCCGGGTCGGCGGCGATTCCGGCCAGGAGCCGCAGGAGGTGGGTGAGCAGGCGGTCGATCGTCGCGGCCTCGAACAGCTCGGTGCTGTACTCGACGAGCCCGGCCAGCCGGCCGCCGGACTCCTCGAACTCGAGGGAGAGGTCGAAGTTCGAGGAGTCGCGAGCCACCTCGGCCGGCTCGACGGCCAGGCCGGGGAAGGAAAGCGCGCCGCCGGCGGTGTGCAGCAGCACCATGACGTCGAACAGCGGGTGGCGGCCGGGGTCGCGGCCGGCGTGCACGGCGTCGACGAGTTCCTCGAACGGCACGTCGTCGTGGGCGAAGGCGTCCATGACCGTCCGCCGCGCGGTGGCGAGGTGGCCGGCGAACGACCCGGAAGTGTCCACTGTGGAGCGCAGCACGACCGTGTTGACGAAGAACCCGACGACCCGGTCCAGTTCCGGCCGGTCGCGGCCCTGCACGACGGTGCCGAGCGCGATGTCGTCCTGCCCGGTGTAACGCGCGAAAAGTGCCTGGCAGGCGGCGACCAGCACGGTGAACAACGTCGTCTCGGAGGTCCGGGCCAGCTCGGCCAGCCGCCGGGCGACGTCGTCGGGGACGGTGAACTCGCGGACCGCGCCGGCGGTGCCGCGGGTGGCCGGGCGCGGGTGGTCGGCCGGCAGGTCCAGGGGTGTGCTCCCGGCGAGGTGCTCCTTCCAGTACGCGAGCCCGGCGGCGCGGGTCGGCCGGTCGTGCTGCCACAGCGCGAAGTCCGCGTACTGCAGGGGTTGCGGCGGCAGCTCGGCCTGCGCACCGTCGCGGTAGAGCAGCCCGAGTTCTTCGGTGAGCACGCCCATCGAAGCGCCGTCGGTGGCGATGTGGTGGACGCAGACGAGCAGCACGTGCTCGGCCGGGCCGACGCGGGCCAGTACGGCACGCAGCAGTGGCCCGTGTTCGAGGTCGAACGGCCGCACGTACTCCTCGCGCAGCACGGCGTCGAGGTCGGCCGGGGCGACGTCGACGACGGGCAGCGGCACGTCGTACGGCGGCTGCACCACCTGCACGCCTTCGCCGTCGATCTCGGTGAAGGTGGTGCGCAGGGGCTCGTGCCGGGCGACGAGCAGCCGCAACGCGGTGCCGAGGGCGGCGACGTCGAGGTCGCCGGTGAGGCGCAGGGCGAACGCGCTGTTGTATTCGGGGTCGCCGGGCCGCAGCCGGCTGAGGAACCAGAGCCGGCGCTGGGCCGACGACAGCGGGATCGGGCGGGAGCGGTCGGCGGCGGCCGGGATCTCCGGCGTGCGCGCGCCCGCTCCCGCCATCCGCCGCCGCAGCGCTTCCTGCAGGTGGGCGGGCAGCGCCGCGATGCGGTCCTGTCGGGACGTGGTCATGGAGCAGTCCTCACGCTTCCTGGTCGAAGGCGAGGCTTTCCAGCTCGCCCAGGATGAGTTCCTCGACGGTGCCGGCCAGCCCGGCGACCGTGCGCGCGGTGAGCACGTCGGCCGGGGTGAGCCGGACGTCGAACAGCGCGCCGGCCCGGGCGGCGATCTGCAGGCTCCGCAGGGAGTCGCCGCCGAGGGCGTAGAAGCTGTCTTCGGCGCCGACCCGGTCGACGCCGAGCACCTCGGCCCAGATCCCGGCCAGCGCGCGCTCGGTCTCGGTTTCCGGTTCGACGTGCCGGGTCTCCGGGGCGGCGGGAGCGGGCAGCGCGCGGCGGTCGACCTTGCCGTTGGCGCTGACCGGCAGCCTTTCGAGGGTGACGAACGCGGTCGGCACGAGGTAGTCCGGCACCGTGCGGGCCAGGAACTCCCGGAGCACGTCTCCGTCCACATCGGACACCACGTAGGCGACGAGTTGCTTGACGCCCGGCTGGTCTTCGCGCACGACGACCGCGGCCTGGGCCACGTCCGGGTGCCGGGCCAGCACGGTCTCGACCTCGCCCGGCTCGACGCGGAATCCCCGCAGCTTGACCTGGTCGTCGCGGCGGCCGAGGAATTCCAAGGTGCCTTCGGGGGTCCAGCGGACGAGGTCGCCCGTGCGGTACATCCGCTCCCCCGGCGCGCCGAAGGGGTCGGCGACGAACCGGTCCGCGGTGAGGCCGGGCCGGTCGCGGTAGCCGCGGGCCAGGCCCGCGCCGGCCAGGCACAGCTCGCCGGGGACGCCCGGCGGCACCGGGCGCAGGCCGGCGTCCACGACCCGGGCCCGCACCCCGTCGAGCGGCCGGCCGATCGGGATCCGGTCCGGGACCACTTCCGCCATCGGGTGCGAAGTGGCGAACGTCGTGGTCTCGGTCGGGCCGTAGCCGTCGACGACCCGCAGTCCGGGACACGCGGCCAGCACGCGCCGCACCGAGGCGGCCGGGACGACGTCGCCGCCGGTCCAGACTTCGCGCAAACCGGCGAAGCAGTCCGGGGCTTCCTGGGCGAGGACGCGGAACAACCCGGCGGTGATCCACATCGCGGTCAGGCCGTGCTCGCGCACGAGGTCCCGCAGCGCCGGCGCGTCGACGCCTTCGCCGGGGGCGACGACCACCCGGCCGCCGTTCAGCAGCGGCACCCACAGCTCGTACGTCGTGGCGTCGAAGGCCAGCGGCGAGTGCAGCAGGACCCGTTCGTGCGCCCCGCCGCGGAACCGCCGATCGGCGGCCAGCGCGGCGACGTCGCGGTGGCGCACCACTACTCCCTTCGGCACGCCGGTGGACCCGGACGTGTACATCACGTACGCCGCCTGATCGGGCTGGACGGCGACTTCGGGATCCGCGCCGGACTCGTCGTCCACAGAGGACAGGAGCACGGTCCGGCCGAGCGGGTACTCCGCCGCCGCGATGACGAACCGGACGCCGTCGAGCAGCAGCTTCTGCCGCTCGGCCGGGGCACGGGTGTCGATCGGCAGGTACGCGCCGCCCGCCTTGACCACGGCCAGTTCGGCGACCACGGCATCGGCGCGGCGCACGGCGAGCCCGACCGGTTCCTCCGGCCGCAACCCCAGGCCCACCAGGCGGTTCGCGAGGCGGTTGGCCCGCCGGTCCAGCTCGGCGTAGGTGACCGGCTCGCCGTCGAGGACGGCCGCGACCGCGTCCGGCCGGGCGCGGACCTGCTCGGCGAACAGGTCCGGCACTGACCGGGCCGGCGGTTCGTCGCCGGTCGCCGACCACTGCGCCAGCTGCCGGGCTTCCTCCGGGGTGGTCATCGTGACCGCGCCGAGCGTCCGGTCGCCGTCCGCGGCCAGCTCGCCGAGGACGGTCAGCAGGTGCCCGGCCAGGCGCGCGACCGTCGCCGGGTCGAACAACGCCGGGTCGTAGCCGACGTCGACCGACAGCTCGGCCCCCGGCGACGCGACCACGGTGACCGGGAAGTTGGTCGTCTCGCGGGCCGACAGGCCGCGCACGGTCAGGCCGTGGCCGGCGGCCGCGCCGGTGATCGGGTAGTTCTCGAACACCACCAGGCTGGCGCACAGGTCGACCCCGCCGGGCAGGCCCGCCCAGCCCTGCACCCGGGCGAGCGGCACGTGGCCGTGCCCACGAGCCTCCGCCTGCGCGGCCTGCAGCCCGGCGAGCCAGTCCGCGACGCGGGCGCGGCGGTCGACGCCGGCCCGGACCGGCAGGGTGTTGATGAAGATGCCGGCGATGTCGTCGACACCGGGCACCTCGGCCGGGCGGCCGGAGGTGGTGGCGCCGAACACGACGTCGTCGCGTCCACTGTAGACCGACAGCAGCAGTGCCCAGGCGCCTTGCAGCACGACGTTGTGGGTGAGGCCGTGGCGCTTGACGAACGCGTCGAGGCGGGCCGTGGCGGTCTCGTCGAGCTTGACCGGCAGCCATTCGGCCGAAACGGGCGCGTGCCCTGGGGCCGGCGTCCGGTCGGCGGGCACCGGGGCCGGGCCCTCGACGCCGTCGAGCGCGGTGCGCCAGAAGCGTTCGGCGTCGGCCTGGTCCTGCCGGCCCAGCCAGGCGAGGTACTCGCGGAACGGCGGCCGCGCGGGCAGCGACTGCCCGGCGTAGGCGGTGCAGACGTCCGAGAGCACCTGGAAGACGCTCCAGCCGTCGAGCAGCACGTGGTGGAAGGTCCACAGGACCTGGACTTCGGTGGCCGAGAGCCGGGCCAGCGCGACCCGGGCCAGCGGCGCCGTCGCGAGGTCGAGGCCCTCCGCGCGGTCCTCGGCGAGGAGCTTCCGCAGTTCCTGGTCGCGGTCGAGCGCGGTCCAGTCGAGGCGGCGGACCGGCAGGGTGACCTCACAGTGCACGACCTGGACCGGTTCGGCGACCCCGGCCCAGACGAACGCGGTCCGCAGGATCGGGGTGCGGTCGACGACCCGCTGCCAGGCTTCGGCGAGCCGGTCGACGTCGGTGACGCCGTCGAGCACGAACGTCGCCTGCTCGAAGTACAAGCCCTGCCCGGCATGGGACAGCCCGTGGAAGACCATGCCGCCCTGCATCGGCGTCACCGGGTATACGTCTTCGGCACCCCGGCCGACCAATTCGTCCACTGTGGATTGGCTGAGCGGCACCAAGGGGAAGTCCGACGGCGTCCGCCCGCCCGCGCCCGGTTCGGCGCAGTGCGCGACGATCTCCCGCAACGCCGTCAGCATCCGCTCGGCGAGGTTCTCGACGGTGCTCCGGTGGTGCACGCCGGCGATGTGCGACCAGGTCAGCTCCAGTTCGCCGTCCACGACCCGGCCGACGACGTCGAGGGCGTGCGCGCGGGGCGCGTCCGGGTCGACGTCGGCGTCGAGGCCGCCGGCGGCGTCGTCGAACCGGCCCAGGTAGTTGAAGCTGACCAGCGGGTCGATCGCGGGGGCCGTGCCGGTCAGGTACCGCAGGGCGCCGTAGCCGATGCCCCGCCGCGGAACCGAGCGCAGCTGTTCCTTGACGGACTTGAGCGCGGTGCCCCAGCCGTCCGGGACGTCCAGCGCGACCGGGAACATCGTGGTGAACCAGCCGACCGTCCGGGACAGGTCGACGTCGTCGAACAGCTCCTCCTCGCGGCCGTGCCCTTCCAGGTCGACGACCGGGGTGTGCCCGGTCCAGTCCCGCAGCACCCGGCCGAGGGCGGTCAGCAGCACGTCGTTGACCTGCGTCCGGTACACCTCGGGGACGTCGTGCAGCAGCGCCCGCGTTTCCTCGGCGGTGAGCCGGACGGTGACTTCGCGGCTGTCGGCGATCGTGGCCGGGCCTTCGCCGTCGGCGGGCAGCGGCGGCACCGGCGGCAGGCTCCGCCAGTGGTCGAGTTCGTCGTCGAAGCCGCCGGCCTCGGCGTGGTCGGCCAACCGCCGGGCCCAGGCCAGGAACGACGTCGTCTTGGGCGCGAGGTCCTCGCCGCGGTAGGCCGCGTGGAAGTCCTCCAGGAGGATCCGCCACGAGACGCCGTCGACGACGAGGTGGTGCGCGGCCAGCAGCAGCCGCCGGCCGTCGAGGACGGCGTTCAGCAGCGGCCCGCGACCGAGGTCGAAGGACACTTCCTCGGTGCGCAGTTCGGCGGGCCACACCGGCTCGCCGTGCTGGGCGTCGTTGCCGAACCGCAGGCGGAGGGCGTCGTGGTGCGCCCACACCGTGTCCAGCGCCCGGCGGAGAGCGTGCTCGTCGACGTCCTCGGCGAACTCGACGACCACGCGCTGGTCGAACCGCGCGGGCTGCGTCTCGAAGTACCACCGCTGGATCGGGGTGAGCGGAGCCTCGCCGGTGACCGGGCCCTGCTCGGCGCGCGGACCGTCGTCCTCGCCCGCGTGCGCCGCGAGCGCGGCCAGGGTCGGGTGCCGGAAGACGTCGTGCGGCAGCAGCGTCAGCCCGGCGCGGCGGGCGCGGGAGACGACCTGGATGCTGAGGATCGAGTCGCCGCCCAGTTCGAAGAAGTTCGTCTCGGCCCCGACGTCCTCGACGCCGAGCACGTCCGCCCAGATCCCGGCCAGCGCCCGCTCGGCCTCGGTCGACGGCGCCCGGTGGGTGCCCGCCGCGGCGAAGTCCGGCGCGGGCAGGGCCTGCCGGTCGAGTTTCCCGTTGACGTTCAACGGAAAGCGCTCGAGCCGGACGAAGGCGGCCGGGACCATGTAGTCCGGTAAGGTCTGCCCGAGGAACCCGGCCAGGTCGTCCGCGTCGCCGGTGAAGTAGGCGACCAGCCGCTTGACGCCGTGGTCTTCGCGGGCCAGGACGGCGGCCTGCGCGACCCCGGGGTGCGCGGCCAGCGCAGCCTCGATCTCGCCGGGCTCGATCCGGAACCCGCGGACCTTGACCTGCTCGTCGACGCGGCCGGCGAAATCGAGCGCGCCCTCGCTGGTCCAGCGCGCGAGGTCGCCGGTGCGGTACATCCGCTCCCCCGCCGGCCCGAACGGGTCGGCGACGAACCGTTCGGCCGTCAGGCCGGGCAGGCCCAGGTACCCGCGCGCCAGGCCTTCCCCGGCGAGGTACAGCTCGCCGGGTGCGCCGGGCGGCACCGGCCGGAGGTCCGGGCCGAGGACGTAGGCGCGCATGTTGTCGAGGGGCCTGCCGATCGGGACGACGTCGGGGACCTCCCCGGGCATCGGGTACACGGTCGCGAAAGTCGTGGTCTCGGTGGGGCCGTAGACGTCGGCGACCACGGTGTCCGGGCAGGTCTCGCGGACGCGCCGCAGGGCCGCGGCCGGCACCGCGTCGCCGCCCGTCCACACCTCCCGCAGCCCCGCGAACACTTCGGGGGCTTCCTGCGCGACCAGGCGGAACAGCCCGGTGGTGAGGAACGCGCCGGTCACGCCGTGCGTGGTGAGCAGCCGGCCGAGGGTGTCGACGTCGAGGTCGCCCGGCGGCGCCACCACGACCGTGCCGCCGGAGAGCAGCGGCACCCAGAGTTCGTACGTCGAGGCGTCGAACGAGTGCGGCGAGTGCAGCAGCACCCGGTCGTGCGGGCCGAACCGCCGGTCGGCGGCGAGGGCCACGACGTCGCGCCGGCGCACCGCCACGCCCTTCGGCGTTCCCGTCGAGCCGGACGTGTACATCACGTACGCGAGGTTGTCCGGGTCCGCGGCGGGCAGCGGCACGTCCGCCGTCCGGCCGTCCGGAACGACGACGAGTCCATTGTGGATCGCCCGGGCGGTCCAGGCCCAGCTCTCGTCGGCGACGAGGACGGTGACGCCGGTGAGGAGGGTCTTGAGGCGTGGCGCCGGCGCGCGGGTGTCCAGCGGCAGGTACGCCGCGCCCGCCTTGATGATCGCCAGTTCGGCGACGAGCAGGCCGGGCGAGCGGTCCATCAGCACGCCGACCACGTGTTCGGGTCCGGCACCGAGCGAGACCAGGTGCCGCGCGAGCCGGTCGGCGGCCTCGGCCAGTTCGGCGTAGGTCAGCTCGAAGCCGTCGCCGGTCAACGCGACGGCGTCCGGGGTGCGCTCGACCTGCGCGGCGAACAACTCCGCCAGATCGCCTTCGGGCAGCGGGTGTGCGGTGGCGTTCCACTCGACGAGTACCTGGTGGCGTTCGGCGTCGGTGAGCAGGTCGACGTCGGCCAAGGGGCGGTTCAGGTCCGCGGCGAAGGCGTCCAGGACACCGGTCAGCTGCCGGGCGATCCGCTCGGCCGTCGCGGTGTCGAACAGATCCGGGTCGTAGCCGACGTCGAGGGTGATCCGCTCCCCCGGCGAGGCGACGACACTGAGCGGGTAGTTGGTCGTCTCGGCCGCGTCGACGTCCCGCAAGCGCAGGCCGTGCGCCGCCGCGGTGTCGGCCGGGTAGTTCTCGAACACGACGATGCTGTCGAACAGGCTTCCCGTGGTGCCGCTCCACGCCTGCAGCTTCGTCAACGGCAGGTGCCCGTACCGGCGGGACTCGACCTGGCGCTCCTGCAGGGCGGCCAGCCAGTCCGCCACCGACCCGCCCGCGACGGTGACCCGCACGGGCAGGGTGTTGATGAAGATGCCGGTGACGTCGTCGGCGCCGGGCAGCTCGACCGGGCGGCCCGACACCGTGGTGCCGAAGCAGACGTCCCGCTCGCCGCCGAGGCGGGCCAGCAGCAGCGCCCACGCCCCCTGCAGGACGGTGTTCACGGTGAGCCCGGCGCGCCGGGCCGCGTCCCGCAGCCGGTCCGAGTGCTCGAGCGGGAGGCGCAGCCACCGCGAGGACCGCGTGGTGTGGGCCTGCGCGGGCACGCGGTCGAAGGGCAGCCGGGCGGGTTCCGCGAGGTCACCGAGTTCGGCTCGCCAATGCCGTTCGGCGGCGGAGTCGTCCTGGCGGGCCAGCCAGGCCACGTAGTCGCGGAACGGCGGCCGCTCGGGCAGCTCGCCGCCGGCGTAGGCGGCGAAGACGTCGGACAGCACGCCGAAGACGCTCCAGCCGTCGAGCAGCACGTGGTGGAACGTCCACAGCACGCGGACCTCGGTGTCGGACAGGCGCGCCAGCACCAGCCGCAGCAACGGCGTCTCGGTGAGGTCGAGGCCGCGGGCGCGGTCGGCGTCGAGCAGCTCCTGCCACGCCCGGTCCTGCTCCTCCGGGGTGTGGCCGCGCCAGTCGTGGTGGGTGACCGGGACGTCGGCGTGGCGCTGCACGACCTGGACGGGCTCGGGCACGTCCTCCCAGACGATCCGCGTCCGCAGCACCGGGGTCCGGTCGACGACCCGCTGCCACGCCCGGTCGAGGGCGACCGGGTCGCGGACGCCTTCGAGCACGAAGGCGACCTGCTGGAAGTAGACGCGCTCCTCGCGCTGGGACAGCGCGTGGAAGACCATGCCGGCCTGCATCGGCGTCAGCGGGTAGATGTCCTCGACCGCGCGTCCGTCGCCGACCAGTTCGTCCAGAGTGGACTGGTCCAGCGCGGCCAGGGGGAAGTCGGACGGCGTCCGGCCGCCCGCGCCCGGGTCCGCGCAGTGCCGGACGATCTCGCGGAGAGCGTCCAGCATCGCGGCGGCCAGTGTGTCCACAGTGGATTCGCGGTGGACGCCCTCGGCGTAGTACCAGGTCAGTTCCAGTTCCCCGGCTTCCACGCGGCCGACGACGTCGAGCAGGTGCGCCCGCGCGGACTTCGGGCTCTCGTCGAATTCGAGGCGGCCGGAGCCGAACTGCCCGAGGTAGTTGAAGCTGACCTGCGGGTCGATCGCCGGGGCGGTGCCGGCCAGGTACCGCAGGGCCCCGTAGCCGATGCCGCGCCGTGGAACCGCGCGCAGCTGCTCTTTGACGGCCTTGAGCGCGGCACCCCAGTCGTCCGGGACGGCCAGGGCCACCGGGAAGATGCTGGTGAACCAGCCCACTGTTCTCGACAAGTCGACATCGGCGAACAGGTCCTCGCGGCCGTGCCCTTCGAGGTCGACGACCGGGGTGTGCCCGGTCCAGTCCCGCAGCACCCGGCCGAGCGCGGTCAGCAGCACGTCGTTGACCTGCGTCCGGTAGACCGGCGGGACATCGCGCAGCAGCGCGTTCGTCTCCGGCTCGGACAACCGGACGGTCACCGACCGCAGCCCGGCGGCCGTCGTGTCGCCGTCACCGTCGACCGGGATCGGTGCCGCTTCGGGCAGGCCGCGCCAGTGGCCGAGTTCGTCGTCGAAGCCCCCGGTTCCGGCGTGCTCGGCGAGACGAGTGGCCCACTCGCGGAACGACGTCGTGCGCGGGCCGAGGTCGATCGGCTCGCCCCGCAGCGCCTGGTCGTAGGCGCGTTCGAAGTCCTCGATGAGCACGCGCCAGGACACGCCGTCGACCACGAGGTGGTGCACGGCGAGCTTGACGTCGTGTTCGGAGACCTCCAGGCGGACGAGCGGGGTTTCGGCGCCGACCGGGCCGTTCTCCTGGTGCCACCCGTCTTCGTCGCGGGTGAACCGCATCCGGAGGGCGTCGTGGTGGGCCAGCAACGCGTCGACGGCTTGGCGGGCCGCACCGACGTCCACGGTGTCCGGTCCCAGGTGGACGAACTGGTGGAAGTGGTCCGGCGCGGCGGTCTGCGTGGCGAAGAACCAGCGCTGGATCGGCGTGAGCGGCACCGCGCCGCTGACCGGGCCGCGCTCGGCGGCCGTGGTGGCGGTGCGCGCGGCCGCGGCGAGCGCGACCGGCGTGCGGTGGGCGAACAGGTCGCCGGGCAGCAGCTCCAGCCCGGCCCGGCGGGCCCGGGACACCACCTGGATGCTGAGGATCGAATCCCCGCCCAGTTCGAAGAAGTCGTCGGTCGCGCCGACGCGTTCGACGCCCAGCACCTCCGCCCAGATCTCGGTGACCACGCGTTCGCGGTCGGTGCGCGGGGCCACGTGCTCCCGGCCGCCGAAGTCGGGCGCGGGCAACGCGTTCCGGTCGAGCTTGCCGTTGACGTTCACCGGGAACCGGTCCAGCCGGACGAACGCGGCGGGCACCATGTAGTCCGGCAGCGTCCGGCCGAGGAACTCCGCCAGCCCGGTGGTTTCGCCGACGACGTAGGCGACCAGCCGCTTCACGCCGCCGTCCGCGCGGGCCAGCACCGCGGCCTGCACGACGTCCGGGTGCTCGCCGAGCGCCGCCTCGATCTCGCTCGGCTCGACGCGGAAGCCGCGGACCTTGACCTGCTCGTCGACGCGGCCGACGAACTCGAGCGCGCCCTCGTCGGTCCAGCGCACCAGGTCGCCGGTGCGGTACATCCGCTCCCCCGGCGGCCCGAACGGGTCCGCGACGAACCGGTCGGCGGTCAGCCCGGGCCGGCCGAGGTAGCCGCGCGCCAGCCCGGCGCCGGCGATGTGCAGCTCGCCCGGCGCTCCCGGCGGCGCCAGGCGCAGGTCGCCGTCCAGCACGTAGACGCGCGTGTTGTCCAGCGGTGCCCCGATCGGGACGACGTCGGGGATTTCGCCGGGCAGCGGGTGCACGGTCGCGAAGGTCGTGGTCTCGGTGGGGCCGTAGACGTCGGCGACGAGGACGCCGGGGCAGGCGGCCTGGACCCGGCGCAGCGCGGCCGCGGGTACGGCGTCGCCGCCGGTCCAGACCTCGCGGAGCCCGGCGAAGGCCTCGGGGGCTTCCTGGGCGACCAGCCGGAACAGCCCGGTGGTGAGGAACGCGCCGGTGACGCCGTGCGTGGTGAGCGCGCGGCCGAGGGTGTGGACGTCGAGGTCGCCGGGCGGGGCGAGCACGACCGTGCCGCCGTTCAGCAGCGGCACCCACAGCTCGTAGGTCGAGGCGTCGAAGGCCTGCGGCGAGTGCAGCAGCACCCGGTCGTGCGCGGCGAACCGCCGGTCCGCGGCCAGCGTGACGACGTCGCGGTGCCGCGCGGCCACGCCCTTGGGCTTGCCCGTCGAGCCGGAGGTGTAGATGACGTAGGCGAGCTGGTCGGCCTCGATCGCCAGGGCCGGCGGCGTTTCCGGCTGATCCTCCACACCGGTCACGATGGGTCCACTGTGGACTCGCTGGGCGGTCGCCAGCCAGGTTTCGTCGGCGACCAGCACGTCGGCCTCGGCTTCGGCCAGCAGCAGCCGCAACCGGTCGGCGGGAGCACGCAGGTCCAGCGGCAGGTACGCACCGCCGGCCTTGAGGATGGCCAGCTCGGCGACGGCGAGCGCGGGCGAACGGTCCATCAGGACGGCGACCCGGTCCTCGGGCCGGACACCGAGGTCCAGCAGCCGGTGGGCCAGCCGGTTCGCGCGGACGTCGAGTTCGCCGTAGGTGACGGTCTGCTCGTCGGTCACCAGCGCGACCGCGGCCGGGTTGCTGCGCGCGCGGGCCTCGAACAGCTCGGGCACGGATCCCGCCGGCACCGGGACCGCGGTGTCGTTCCGGTCGGTCAGCAGCTGCCGGACCTCGGCCGCCGACAGCATCGGCACCCGCGTCACCGGTGCGTCCGGGGCGGCGACCATGCCGCGGACCAGGGCTTCGAGGTGGGCGGCGAGCCGGGCGGCGACCGCCGGGGCGACGACGGCCGGGTCGTGGGTCAGCACCAGCGACAGCCGGCGGCCCGGGTAGGCGACCAGCCCGAGCGGGTAGTTGGTGCGCTCGGCCGCGACGACGTCCCGCAGCCCGGAGACCTCGTCGACCGGGTAGTTCTCGAACACGACGATGCTGTCGAACAGGCTGCCGCCGCTGCCGCTCCACGCCTGCAGCCGGGGCAGGCCGACGTGCCCGAACCGCCGGGATTCCGCTTGCGCGGCCTGGAGGTCGCGCAGCCAGGCGGCGACGCCGTGGTCCCGGTCGAGCCGGACGCGCACCGGGAGCGTGTTGATGAACAGACCGGGGATGTCGTCCGCGCCGGGCAGTTCGGCCGGGCGGCCGGACACCGTCGCGCCGAAGCAGACCTCGGGTTCGCCGCTGTAGCGCGACAGCAGCGCCGCCCAGGCGCCCTGGACGAGCGTGTTCACGGTCAGCCGGTGGCGGCGGGCGAAGGCGTAGACCGCCGCGGACCCGGCGTCGTCGAGTTCGAGCGGGACGCGGGCGCCGGAGCTGGCCGAGTGGGTGCGTCCGGCGGCCCGGTCGCCGGGCAGCGGCGTGGGCGCAACGCCGGCGAGTTCGGCGCGCCAGTACGTCTCGGCGAGGGTGTCGTCCTGGCCGGCCAGCCACGCCGCGTACTCGCGGAAGGGCCGTCGTGGCGGCGGTTCTTCGCCGTGCAGCAGCGCGACGACGTCGTTGAGGATGCCGAAGACGCTCCAGCCGTCGAGCAGGACGTGGTGGAACGTCCAGACCACCCGCACGCTCGTGGCGGACAGCGGGACGACGGCCAGCCGGGCCAGTGGCGCCTTCGTCAGGTCGAGCCCTTCGGCCAGGTCCGCCGCGAGGTACTCGGCTTCGTCGACGGGATAGGTGACCGGGAGGTCGGCGGTGCGCTGGACGATCTGGAGCGGCTCGGGCACGCCGTCCCAGACGATCCGGCTGCGCAGCACCGGGGTGCGGTCGACGACCCGCTGGAACGCCTCCCCCAGCCGGCGCGGGTCGGGCACGTCGTCGAGGGTGAAGGAGATCTGTTCGAAGTAGACGCGTTCACCGGGCTGGGCGAGGTCGTGGAAGACCATGCCGGCCTGCATCGGCGTCAGCGGGTAGACGTCCTCGACGGCACGGCCGTCGCCCACCAGGGTGTCCAGAGTGGACTGGTCGAGGCCCGCGAGGGGGAAGTCGGACGGCGTGCGGCCGCCCGCACGCGGGCCCGCGCAGTGCCGGACGATCGCCCGCAGCGCGTCGAGCATCCCTTCGGCCAGCCGCGTGACGGTGGCTTCGTCGTGGACGCCTTCGGCGTAGTTCCAGGAGAACGCGAGGGTGTCGCCGTCGACCCGGCCGACGACTTCCAGGGGGTGCGGGCGGCTGTCGCTGGGGTCGGCGTCGAGGGACAGCTCGCGGTGCAGGCCGGCGTAGAGGTCGCCGGGCAGGTCGAACTGACCGAGGTAGTTGAAGCTGATCCGCGGGTCGACGATCGGCGCCGTGCCGGTCAGGTACCGCAGGGCGCCGTACCCGATGCCCCGGCGCGGAACCGCCCGAAGCTGCTCCTTGACCGACTTCAGCGCGGCACCCCAGTCGTCCGGGACGTCCAGCGCGACCGGGAACATCGTGGTGAACCAGCCGACCGTCCGGGACAAATCGACGTCGTCGAACAGCTCCTCACGGCCGTGCCCTTCCAGGTCGATCACCGGGGTGCGCCCGGTCCAGTCCCGCAGCACCCGGCCGAGCGCGGTCAGCAGCACGTCGTTGACCTGCGTCCGGTACACCTCGGGCACCTGCCGCAGCAGCGCCCGCGTCTCCTCCGCGGTGAGCCGGACGGTGACCTCACGGGCCCGGCCGACCGTGTTCGCGCCGTGGCCGTCGACCGGGATCGGGGCCGCCGCGGGCAGGCTCCCCCAGTGGCCGAGTTCGTCGTCGAAGCCGCCCGCTTCGGCGTGCTCGGCGAGCTTCGCGGCCCAGTCGCGGAACGACGTCGTCCGCGGGCCGAGGTCCACCGCTTCCCCGCGGGTGAGCTGGTGGTAGGCGCGGTCGAGGTCTTCGAGCAGCAGCCGCCACGACACGCCGTCGACGACGAGGTGGTGCGCGGCCAGGTGCAGCACCCGCCGGCCGGGCTCGCCGGACAGCGCCCACCGCAGCAGCGAGTGTCCCTCGCCGACGGGGGCGTTGTGCTGCCGCCAGCCGTCGCCGTCGGGCTCGAACCGCATCCGCAGGGCGTCGTGGTGCTCGGCCAGCGCGGCCAGCGCCGCGGCGAGGGCGACCTCGCCGACGTTCTCCGCGAGCTCCACCGCGATCACCTGCTCGAACCGGTACGGCACCGCGGTGGTGGCGAAGAACCAGCGCTGGATCGGCGTGAGCACGACGTCGCCGGTCACGGGCCCCCGGTCCGGGCTCGCCGCGGCGTCCCCGATCACCGGGGCGAGCGCGGCGATCGTCTGGTGCCGGAACAGGTCGGCCGTCGTCACGGCGAGGCCCGCGCGCCGGGCCCGGGCGCTGACCTGGATGCTGAGGATCGAATCCCCGCCGAGTGCGAAGAAGTTGTCCTCGACGCCGACGCGGTCGACGCCGAGCACGTCGGCCCAGATCCCGGCGAGGACGGCCTCCCGCTCGGTGCGCGGTGTCCGGTCCCCGAAGGACTCGAAGCGCGGCTCGGGCAGGGCGTGCCGGTTGACCTTGCCGTTGGCGTTGAGCGGCAACGCGTCCAGGACGACGATCGCGGACGGCACCATGTAGTCCGGCAGCGCGCGGCCGGCCGCGCGCCGCACCGCTTCGGTGTCCACAGTGGAGCCGTCGACCGGGACGACGTACCCGGCGAGCTGCTTGCGCGCACCGGTCACCCGGACGGCCACGACCGCTTGGGCGACCCCCGGCTGGGTGGCCAGCACGCGCTCGACCTCGGCGGGTTCGACGCGGAAGCCGCGGATCTTCACCTGGTCGTCGGCGCGGCCGGCGAACTCGAGGGTCCCGTCGGTGCGCCACCGGCCGCGGTCGCCGGTCCGGTACATCCGGTCACCCGGCGCGCCGAACGGGTCGGCGACGAACCGCTCAGCGGTCGCGCCCGGCCGGGCGAAGTACCCGCGGGCGAGGCCGGCACCGGCGATGCAGACCTCGCCGAACGCGCCGCGCGGCACCAGCCGGAGCCGGTCGTCGAGCAGGTACACGCGCATGCCGGCCAGCGGCGTGCCGATCGGGACGGTCTCGGGCACCGCGTCCGCCGACGGCATCGGGAACGACGAAGCGAACGTGGTGGTCTCGGTCGGGCCGTAGCCGTCGACGACGGTGAGTCCCGGGCAGCTCTCGAGGACCCGGCGAGCGGCGGCGGGCGGGACGACGTCTCCGCCGGTCCAGACCTCGCGCAGCCCGGCGAAGCACTCCGGGTCGTCCTCGGCGAACAGCCGGAAGAGCCCGGCGGTCAGCCACAGCGCGGTGACGCCCTGCTCGGCGACGAGCCGGCGGAGGGCGTCGGCGTCCAGCTCGCCGGACGGCGCGACCACGACCGTGCCGCCGTTCAGCAGCGGGACCCACAGTTCGTAGGTCGAGGCGTCGAAGGCGAGCGGCGAGTGCAGCAGCACCCGGTCGTGGGCGCCGCCGGCGAACCGCGGGTCGGCGGCGAGCGCCACCACGTCGGCGTGCCGCACGGCCACGCCCTTCGGGACGCCGGTGGAGCCGGAGGTGTACTCGACGTAAGCGAGATTGTGCGGATCGAGTGCAGTGTCCGGAGTGGACGTCGGCTCGTCGACGTCGGCGACCACGAACGGGCCCGGGTGGACCTCGGCCGCCGTGTCCTGCCACCGCTCGTCGGTGAGCAGCAGCGGGGTGCCGTCGAGGACCAGCCGCATCCGGTCGGCCGGGGCCCGCAGGTCCAGCGGGAGGTAGGCGGCACCGGCCTTGAGGATCGCGAGCACCGCGACGACCTGCGCGGCCGAGCGGTCCATGAGCACGCCGACCCGGTCCTCCGGGCGGACGCCGAGCCGGACCAGCCGCCGCGCGAGCCGGTCGGCGCGGTCTTTCAGTTCGCGGTAGGTCAGCTCGCTCTCGCCCGCCACCGCCGTCGCGTCCGGGTGGCGCTCGGCGCGGCGGTCGAAGAGGTCCGGGACGGTGCCTTCCGCGCTGTTCGTGCTCGGCGGGAGCAGGAAGCGGCGATCCTCGTCGGTGAGCAGCGGGAGGTCGCCCACCGGGCGCGCCGGGTCGGCCGCGATCCCGGTCAGCACCGTCTCCAGGCTGTGCGTGAGGCGTTCGATCGTCGCCGCGTCGAAGAGCGCGGTGGCGTACTCGACGGTGACGCGCAGGCCGTTCTCGTGCGGCCAGAACTCGACGACCAGGTCGAACCGGGCCGCCGGGCGCGGCAGCTCGTACTCGGTCACCCGCAGGCCGCCGGCTTCGCGCGGTCGAACCAGCGGGGTCTGCAGGACGACGACGGCCTGCACCAGCGGCGTCCGCGACGGGTCGCGGTCCGGCTGCAGTTCTTCCACGACGCGGTCGAAGGGGACGTCGCCGTGGGCGAACGCCGCCAGCACGGTTTCCCGGAACTCGCCGAGGAACCCGTCGAACGGCCGGTCACCGTCCACAGCGGACCGCAGGACGAGGGTGTTGACGAAGAACCCGGTCAGGGCCTCGAGTTCGGCCCGGTCGCGGCCGGCGACCGCGGTGCCGACGGCGATGTCCCGCTGCCCGCTGTAGGCGGCCAGCAGCACCTGCACCGCGGCGGTGAGCGTCATGAAGAGCGTGGCGCCGTGCGGGCGGCCGGTGTCCGCGAGCCGGCGGACCAGGTCGGCCGGGAGGTCGTGCCGGTGCACCGCGCCGTCGGTCGTGCGCCGCGGCGGGCGGGGCCGGTCCGTCGGCAGGGCGAGCGGTTCGATGCCGTCCAGGGCATCGCGCCAGTAGCCGAGCTGATCGTCCGAAGTGGACTCCAGGCGCCAGTGCGTGTAGTCGCGGTAGCCCAGGGTCAGCGGCGGCGGGGTCGCGCCGGTGTAGAAGTCGAGGAGTTCGCGGGTGAGCACGCCGATCGAGCGGCCGTCGGTGACGATGTGGTGCTGGCACAGCAGGAGCAGGTGCTCGCCGGGCCCGAGCGGGAACAGCGTGGCGCGGGTCAGCGGGCCGGCCCGCAGGTCGAACGGCTCGCTCAGCTCGGCCGCCAGCACGGCGTCGTCCGGCGGCTCTTCCCTGATGCGCAACGGGATCTCGCCGGTCGGTGCGATCCGCTGGACGCCGTCCCCGAACGTCGTCCGCAGGGATTCGTGCCGCGCGCAGAGCGACGCCAGCGCGCCACGCAGGGCGTCGACGTCCAGCGGGCCGGACAGCCGGAGCCCGACACCGGTGTTGTACTCCGCGCTGCCGCCGGTCAGCTCGTCGAGCAACCACAACCGCCGCTGGGCCGGGGACAGCGGGACCACGTCCGACGGCGGCGCGACCGGGATCGCGACGTCGGCTCGCGGAGCCTCCTCGAGGAGGCTCGCCAAGGCGGCCACGGTGGGCGCGTCGAACAGCGTCCGGGCCGACAGGGTCGCGCCGAACTCCCGGCGCAGCCGCGAAAGCGCCTGCACCGCCAGGATCGAGTCGCCGCCGAGGGCGAAGAAGTCCTCGTCGGCGCCGAGGCGCTCGACGCCCAGCACCTCCGCCAGGACGCCCGCCACGGCGCGCTCGGTGTCCGTCCTCGGCTCGGTGGCCCCCGCGGTCTCGGCGGGCGGCGCGGGCAGGGCGCGGCGGTCGACTTTTCCGTTGCCGCTCAACGGAAGCTTGTCGAGCACGACGAACGCCGACGGCACCATGTAGCCGGGCAGCGCCGCGACCGCGACCGCTTCGAGGTCACCCGGGTCCCCCACCACGTAGGCCACCAGGCGCTTGACGCCGGGCCGGTCCTCCCGCGCCACCACGACGACCTCGGCGACACCGGGAGCCGCGGCGAGGACGGACTCGATCTCGCCCAGCTCGACCCGGAAGCCGCGGACCTTGACCTGGTCGTCGACCCGGCCGAGGAACTCCAGCTCGCCGTTGCCCTTGCGGCGCACCAGATCGCCGGTGCGGTACATGCGGTCGCCGGGCGCGCCGATCGGGTCGGCGACGAACTTCTCCGCCGTCGCGCCGGGCCTTGCCCAGTAGCCGCGGGCCAGCCCGGCGCCGGCCAGGTGGAGTTCGCCGGGCTCGCCGTCGGCGACCGGGACGAGGTCGCCGTCCAGGACGTACGCGCGCACGTCGTCGAGCGGGCGGCCGATCGGCACGGCCGCCGGGACGCGGTCCGCCGAGGGCAGCGGGTGGGAGGTGGCGAACGTGGTCGTCTCGGTCGGCCCGTAGCCGTCGACCACGGTCAGGCCCGGGCACGCCCGCAGCACGCGCCGCACGGACTCGGCCGGGACGACGTCCCCGCCGGTCCAGACCTCGCGCACGCCGCGGAAGCAGTCCGGTGCCTCCTGGGCGACGACGCGGAACAGGCCGGCCGTCAGCCAGAGCGCCGTCACGCCGTGCCGCGCGAGCACGGCCCGCAGCGTCTCGACGTCGAGGTCGCCGGGCGGGGCGACCACCACGGTGCCGCCGCCGAGCAGCGGTACCCACAGTTCGTAGGTCGAGGCGTCGAAGGCGACCGGCGAGTGCAGCAGCACCCGCGCGTGCGCGCCACCGGCGAAGCGGCGGTCCGCGGCGAGCGCCACGACGTCGCGGTGCCGGACGGCGACCCCCTTGGGTGTCCCGGTCGAGCCCGACGTGTGCATCAGGTAGGCCAGCCGCTCCGGATCCGCCTGCGGCAGCACGAATTCCGCGTCCGGCACCGGATCGGCGACGTCGACGATCGGTCCATTGTGGATCGCGGCGGCCCGGCCCGGGTCGTCGGTCACCAGCACCGCCACCCCCGCGTCGGCCAGGAGGGTGCGCAGGCGGGTGTCCGGCGCGCGGCCGTCGAGGGGCACGTAGGCACCCCCGGCCGTCACGACGGCCAGCTCGGCGACGACCAGCTCCGCCGACCGGCCGAGCAGGAGCCCGACCCGGTCCTCCGGCCGCAGTCCGAGCCGCACGAGGTGGGCGGCGAACCGGTCGGCCCGGGCGTGCAGCTCGCCGTAGGTCAGCCGGAGGTGCTCGCCTTCCACGGCGACGGCGTCCGGCGCCGAAAGCGCCCGTGCGGCGAACAGCTCCGCCAGGCCGGCGGTTCTCGGCGCGGTACCGTCCGTTTCGGCCGGCGTGTCTTGCACGGTCATCGTCTTCGCTACCTTCCGGGCACGACGGGGAACCCGCCGGTACCGGCGGGGAGGACAGGGGCTTGCGTCAGCGGCGCCCGGCCAGGCGGCCGCCGATTTCGACCGCGGCCGAGGCGCCGGGCTCGCCGCGGAACCGGCCGCACGGGGTGACCCGGCCGGTCGCCGGATCGCGGACGGTGAACGTCCGGTCGTCGTGGAGCACCAGCTCGGGGAACACCTCACCGTCGACGACGAGGCGGTCGGCCGTGATCACGTAGTCGATGGACCCGTTGCGGTACGTGCCGAAGTCGCCGGGCGGCACCGGCACCACGCGCGTCGTTTCCGCTGCCCGAGCGGCGCGGGAGGGGACGTCGATGCCGAGTTCGGCGAGCTCGCCGGCCAGCGCGTGCCACAGGTCCGCCCCGGTGGTGCCGTTGGTGGTGAGGGCGACCACGCAGGCGCCGGCCTGGTCGATCCGCAGGTGGCAGGAGGTGCCGTCGGCGGTGCCGTCGTGCCCGAGCCAGCCGTTGTCGGGGTCGCCGAAGCAGGCGATGCCGAGCCCCCAGCCGTCGGCCAGGCCGAACGGCTCGGCGGCCGGGACGCGCCGGTGCATGTCGGCCGCGGTGACGACGTCGAGCAGGCCCGGCTTCCCGAGGTGGACCCGGCCGAGCGTGACGAGGTCGGCGGCGCTCATCGCGAGCGCTCCGGCGGGGTCGAGCATCGGCGGCAGGATCTGCTCGACCGGGCGGTCGCCGGCGTGCCCGGACACGACACCCGGGTCGTCGACGAAGACGGTCTGGATCCCCAGCGGGCGCAGGACGATCGCCTGGGCGGCCTCGCGCCAGCCCATCCCGGTCACCGCCTCGATCACCTCGCCGACCAGCGCGTAGCCGAGGTTCGAGTACGAGAAGGCGGTCCCGGGTGGACAGACGGGCGCGGCGGCGCGCACTTCCTTCAGCACCGAGCCGGCGAGGTCGGCCGGGTCGGACGGGAGACCGCTGGTGTGGCTCAGCAGCCGCCGGGTGGTCAGCCCGGCGGGCAGCCCGGAGACCCCCAGGACGTCGCCGACGGGTTCGTCCAGGTCGAGGTCGTCGTCCGCGACGAGCACCATCGCGAGCGTCGCGGTGACCAGCTTGGTGATCGAGCCGACCGGGACCGCGGAAGCGGCGAGCATCGCCCCGGCTTTGCCGTGCTGCCGGACCCCGGCCCGCACCACGGCGGCTTCGTCACCCTGCCACACCGCGAGCTGCGCCCCCGGCACCCGGAACCGGCGGACGAGCCCCGCGAGGAGCGCGTCCAGCCGGGCCGCCGGCACCGGCCGGGTGCCCGCCCGCCGGTCGAGGACATCTCTGTCGGACTGCATATGAGCGAACCTTTCGAGCTTCGTGTCGGCGGCGCCGTGAATTGCGCGCACCCACCGTTTGCGTCCCCCGTCAGCCTGCGACTTCCCGCCCGGCTGGAACACTTACGCTGCCAAGCGCACCGTGATCGTCAGTACCGCCAATAGTGGGATTCGATCGGCGCCCGATCCGCATTCACGAACACTCCCCGTCGCGACATTACCGACACTATTCCAGAACGTGAACGAGCGACGACCGAACCGGATACCGCAATCGGGCAGCACGAATCCGCGCCACGACATTCGGCGCGCCGACCAGCCGGACTGTCCGTTCGCCCCGTCTCCCTCCGCCACTCCGGCCGCGAGCTCCGCGCTTCCCGGTACCTGCGGCCGTTCCGCCGCCGATGCAGGCTTCCCACCGCAATCCGGTCTCAAACGCACGGATCGCAGACCGGGGCCGGCCAAGCGGAGCCCATTGCGAAAAGGATCATCACCACATTCTTGGTCACCGCCGGGAACTGCGGAAACGATCCACTCGATCAGCTCGGTAAACCGGACCGGCCTGGTGCGCGCACGTGCATTCTCGTGTGCAGTGAACACATGTCGACATCTGTGCCACCGGGTTCCAGAATGCGAGAAATACCATTTTTACGATCACACGATTGACCTGTAACGAAATCCGGCCCCGCTTTTTCCCGACTTTCGGCCCTTACGGAGCCGGTCACGGCGGGCATGTCGGACACGCGTGCTGCCGAGTCAAGTCGTTTCACGTGGTGGGCCGGCGAACCGGCGCGCGGAATACCGCACCGCTATCGGGACCACGGCTCGAGGCGGCGGCGAACACATGCGGAAGAGGCCATTCCGTTTCGAACCGAAGGGAATCGGAAGACCGAGAGGGAAGAGGGCGCGGTCGCTACTCCTGGCCACCGCGCCGGCCGGGTCGCCGGACGCGAAGCGGTTCCGGTTCCGCAGCAAGTCCGGCTACCCGCGGGTGGGGTTGACCCGCCCGCGGCCGCACTGATCCGGGGCGGTCAGGGCCGGTAGGTGCAGATGGCGCCGATGCTGTTGTGCTGTTCGACGACCGTCTTGCCGTCGACGGTGATCTTGCACGTGTTGTCCTTGGCGCCCAGCTTGAAGTCGACCGGGGTGGCGGTGACCGAGGTGAACACCAGCTCGTCCATCGTCAGCGTCTGGGTCCAGGTCTTGCCCTTCTCCAGGACCTCCTGGGAGTTGGCGCTGAACCCGCTGCTCCACTGCAGGTTGGACTTCGCCGCCGTCGTGACCTCCAGGACCACCGTGTGCTTGGCGGGCGTGGCCGCGGTCGGGGCCGCCGCGGCGGGGGACGGCGGTGATGGCCAGCCCCTTGTTGCTCGCCTGGCCCCGGTTCGCCCGCAGCGTCCCGACGATGCCGAAGACCAGGCCGAGCACGAAGCCGGCCGTGCCGAGGCCGTTCTTGCTCTGGTTCGGAACCGGCATCGGCGGCGACGGCGGCATGGGGTTAGGACACGGTTGCCTCGACCACTCTCGGAAATGATCATTTCCGCAGGTCGCGGTGGTCGGCGACTCTCTCACCGCCGTTACCAAGGGTGAGAAATTGAAACTTCAAGTTCACTCGGAAGGACTAAGCGGTGGTGTCCTCGACGTGCCGCGGCGCATCATGACGCCGTGGACGGCGAGGCGCCCCTGGGGCCCGCCGACGTCTGGTCGACGTCGGCGGTCGCCGCCGCGCGCGCCTTCGAGTACTGGCGGGACCTCATCTGCGACACCTTCGTCCAGCTCTCCGCGACGCCCACCACACCCGGCCCGTTCGACGGCAAGCTGGTCCACGCCGACCTCGGGTCCTTCGAAATGACGACCGTGCACGCCGGCGGCCAGCGGGTGCGCCGCACTCCGCGGCTGATCGCGCGCGCCGGTGAGGAGTACCTGCTCGCCAGCATCCAGACCCGGGGCCGCGGCCGGATCGAGCAGGACGGCCGGGTCGCGGAACTCGTTCCCGGCGAGATGGCCCTCTACGACAGCACCCGCCCGTACACGCTCCACTTCGACGCCGCCTTCGAGCAGGTCGTCGTGCAGGTGCCGCTGCGGGACATGCTCGCCGAGACCGGGCTGCGGGACGCGCGGGGCGTCACCGCGACGAAACTCGGCGCGCGGAGCACCGCCGGGGTCGTCGCCCAGTTCTTCCACGGTCTCGCGCGGCTCCAGCAGGCCGACCCGCTCGGCGCCGCCGCCCTCGCGACGCAGGGCCGCGGGCTGATGGCGGCCGCGCTCACCCTCTCCGCCGGCCGGGCACCGCGCGGCGACGCCCTGACCCGACGGCGCGTCCAGGCGTTCCTGCACGCCCGGCACGCCGATCCCGGCCTCACCGTCGACGACGTCGCCCACGCGTTCCTCGTCTCGAGGCGGACGCTCTACCGGCTGTTCGACGGCGGTCCCGACGGGGTGAGCGCGCAGCTGCGGCGCATCCGGGTGGAGCACGCGAAGTCGTTGCTGCGCGCCGATCGCGGCCGCCCGCTCGGGTCGATCGCGACCGCGTGCGGGTTCGCCGGGGAGCGCCAGTTCTACCGGGTGTTCCGCGCCGAGACCGGCCAGACGCCCGGGCAGTTCCGCGGCACGTCCGGTCAGTGAGGCGGCACGCGCTGTCGGTCCGGGCCGCGGGTGGCCGTCCGATCCTGGGTGCACCCACGAACCCAGGAGGCCGGGCATGACCGAGCAGGTGCGCGTCGCCGTTGTCCAAGCGGAACCGAAGTGGCTGGACCTGGCCGCGGGGGTCGACCAGGTCGTCGGCCTGATCGCCGGCGCCGCGGCCGGCGGGGCCCGGCTGATCGCGTTCCCGGAGACCTTCCTGCCGGGCTACCCGTGGTGGATCTGGCTCGGCTCGCCCGCCTGGGGCATGCGGTTCGTGCCCGGCTACAGCGAAAACTCGATGACCCGCGACGGCGCCGAGATGACGCGGATCGCGGCCGCCGCGGCCGAGCACGGCGTGCACGTCGTCCTCGGCTTCAGCGAACGGTCGGGCGGCAGCCTGTACATGGCGCAGGCCTTCGTCGACGACACCGGCCGCGTGCTGTCGGTCCGCCGCAAGCTCAAGCCGACGCACGTCGAGCGCGCGGTGTTCGGCGAGGGCGACGGCAGCGACCTCCAGGTGCACGACACGAAGCTGGGCCGCCTCGGCGGGCTGAACTGCTGGGAGCACTTCCAGCCGCTGACCAAGTACACGATGTACAGCCTGGGCGAGCAGATCCACGTCGGCTCGTGGCCGAGCTTCTCGGTGTACCGCGGCGGCGCCCAGGCGCTCGGTCCCGAGGTCAACACCGCGGCGAGCCTGGTGTACGCCGTGGAAGGCCAGACCTTCGTGCTCGCGCCGTGCGGGGTGGTCGGCGACGCGGCCCAGGAGGTGTTCTGCGACGACGACACGAAGAAGCAGCTGCTGCTCAAGGGCGGCGGGTTCGCGCGGGTCTACGGGCCCGAGGGCAGCGAGCTGGCGGCACCGTTGGCCGAGACCGAGGAGGGATTGCTGTTCGCGGACCTGGACTTCTCGCTGATCGCGATCGCCAAGTCCGCGGCGGACCCGGTGGGCCACTACTCGCGCCCGGACGTGTTCCGCCTGCAGGTCAACCTCGCGCCGACGCCCCGGATCGTCCACAGTGGAGCGCCGGAGTTCGAGGACGTCGACCTCGTCCCCGAAGGGGCGTGACGGGCGTGGAGTCCGCGATCCCGGCCCACCTGACGGTCGAGCGCGGCAGGCCGCGGCGCAAATCCGCGACGTTCCGGCCGCCCTACCCGTCGTTCTCGGCGCGGTTCGACCCTTCGGTGCGGCAGGTCGTCATGGCGTACTTCGGGGTGCAGCACGCGTCGCCGGAGCCGCCGCCGGTCGCCGAGGCGGCGCTGGCGCGCCTGGCGGACACGCCGGGTGGGGCGCACCGCGAACGCGCGCGGTACGTCGACGAGGCCGGCTACCACACGACCGTGGAAATCCGGTACTGGACGGATCCGGCGGGCTTCGCGTCGTGGCCGGACTTCTGGACCGCCGGCCCGGCGCACCCGGACGCCGGGTTCTTCCTCGAGGTCGTGCGGCCGACGGTGCACCGGTTCGAGACGCTGTTCTCCAACGACCGCGTCGAAGGCATCGCCGTCGCCGCCGAAGAGCTGAGCGGGGAGATCCGGGAGCACGGCTACTGGGGCGGCGTCCGGGACCGGCTGCCCCTGGCCCAGACCGACGACCTGGTTCCGTCCGGCGCGGTGTCGGCGCACTCGGACGGCGACCGGGTGACGGTGGTCCCCCACGGCAACCTGTGCCTGATCCGCTCGGGCCAGGAGTGGACCGAAACCGACGGCGACGAGCGCCGGATGTACCTCGAGGACGTCGAACCCGTGCTGCGCGCGGGCATGGAGTTCCTCCGCGACGACGGGCTCCGGGTCGGCTGCTACGCGAACCGCTACCTGCGGGTGCTGGCCGAAGACGGCGGCGAGGCGGACAAGACGTTCGGCATGAGCTGGTGGCGCGGCCTCGAGGACCTCGAAACCTGGGCCGAGTCCCACCCGACCCACGTGGCGATCTTCCGGGCGGCGCTGAAGTACCTGTCGGCGCTGGGCCCGGCCGCCCGGCTGCGCCTGTACCACGAGGTCACCGTCGCCGAGCAGGACCAGACCCGGTTCGAGTACCTGGGCTGCCACCCCGGGACGGGGCTGCTGCGCGCCCTGGGAAGCTGACCGCATGAGCACTGCACTGATCGTCGGAGACCTCCAGCGGGGCATCACGGACCGGTTCGCGTTCACGCGGCAGGTGGTGGCGCCGGTGACCGGGCTGCTGCCCCGGGCACGCGCCGCCGGGGCGCTGGTGGTGCACGTCCAGACGGCGTTCCGCGTCAACCGCGCGGACCTGCCCCCGGGCGACGCCCTCTTCGAGTCCTTCTTCGAGGCGGGAGACGTCTTCCACGAGGGCTCGCCCGGCATCGAGCCCGCCCTGCCGGTGCTGCCCGAGGACGTCGTCGTGCGCAAGCGCCGGGCGAGCGCGTTCGCGGGCACGGACTTGGACCTGGTGCTCCGGGCCCGCGGCGTGGACACGGTGACCATCACGGGCGTGGCCACGAGCGCGATGGTCGCGGCGACGGCTTACGACGCCGCCGACCGCGGCTACCGCGTGGCCGTCCTGGCCGACGGCTGCGCCGACGAGGACGCGGGCGTCCACGAGTTCTTCATGGACCGGGTCTTCCCGAGCCGGGGCTTCGCCGTCGGGACCTGCGCCGGCTGGGAGCCGGGTCAGTAGCCCTCGGCGGCCCCAGTGCGCCGCGGGTCCGCGCACGAGCGGAGCAACCCCGTCTCCGGCTGCAGGGTCACGCCCTCGAAGTTCCCCGTCAGCGAGTGCCACGGCCCGAGGTCCTTCAACCACAACCCGCGCTCGGCGCAGCGAGCCCGGAACTCCCGCTCGACCGGTTCCGCGAACCCGTGCTCCAGCGTCACCCCGGGCAGCCACCCCGCCGAGGGCTCGTGCGGGCGGACGCCGAACCTCGGCGCCGCCACCGAGTCCGCTATGGACAGTCCGAAGTCGACGACGTTGACCAAGTTCTGCAGCACGCAAGCGACGAGCGAAACCGACGGCGATCCCGAAGCCAGCACCGGAACACCGTCCCGCAGCACCAGGTTCGGTGCCAGGTAGACGGTCGCACGCTCGCCGGGTTGTGGCATCCCGCGCTGGAAGAACGAGCCGCCGCCGGACAGCTGGCAGCCTTCCGCGTACAGGCCGTTCACCCATGGGGACGCCATGTGCGAATGGGTCACCGAGGCGATGTTGCGGTCCGCGTCGACCACCGTGACGTGGATCGTGCCCGGGGTGGGCACCGCCGTCACCGGCGGCCGCCGGCCGAGGCGGTGCATCCGCCGCTCCGCGTAGTCCTTCGACAGCAACGTTCCCACGTCCGCCGAGGCGGTGCGCGGTGGGGCGTAGTACACCTCGTTGTGCACCGCCGTCAGCAGGTCCAGCGTTTCGGCGGACTCCCACGCCGGACCCCACGCGCGCAGGTCGGTGAGCTCCAGCATGTTCAGCGCCTCGATCAGCTGGCAGCCGCCGTCGTCCGGGGGTGCGGAGGCGATGATCTCCATGTCGCGGTAGGTGCCGCGCAGCGGTTCGCACCACCGGGGCTCGTACCCCGCGAAGTCCGCCGGGGTGACGACTCCCCCGCCCCGGCGGCACTCCGCGCCGAACGCCGTGGCGAAGCCGCCGAGGTAGTAGTCCAGGTCCTCGTCCCGCAGCCGTTCCAGCGTGCGCGCGAGCCGCTCCTGCCGGAGCGTGCCGCCGGGCGGGACCAGGCTGCCGCCGGGCAGGAACATCTCCCGCGACTGCTCGTGGGCGCCCAGTTCGGCGCGGTGGGCGTACATCTCGCCGAACAGGTAGGGGTTGACCGGGAACCCCTCGCGGGCCACCTGGATCGCCGTGCGCAGCAGCCGTTCCCGCGGCAGCGCGCCGAACCGTTCGTGCGCCGCCCGGAACGCGGGCCACCAGCCGGGCACCGGCACGCCCCGGCCGGTGGTCAGGTCCGCGCCCGTGAACCCGGGCAGCGGGGCGAGCGGCGCGGCGACGTTGCCGTTGAGGTAGCTCGCCCGCCCGTCCCAGTACAGCAGTTCCAGGCCGCCGGTCAGGGCCGTCATGTGCGGTTCGACGACCAGCTGCGTCGCCGCGGCGGCCAGCGCGGCGTCGGCCGCCGTCCCGCCCTCGCGCAGCACCTCGACGCCCGCGCGCACCGCGATCGGGTGGGACGTCACGACCATGCCGCGCGCAGCCTCGACCGGCTCCTTGCGCCCGTAGTGCGCCTGCCGCGCGAGCACGTCGACGGTCCCGGCGTCCATCAGGCCCCCGCGAGCGACTGGCGCCGCTGCTCGTCGACCGCCGCGGGCATCGCGAACAGCGCCACCAGGATCGACACCACGCAGACGCCGGTCATGTACCAGCCGAAGGTCGCGTTCGTCCCGGTCAGGCCGAACAGCCACACCGCGATCAGGCCGGCCGTCGAGCCCAGCGCCGTCGTGCCGATGTTGTAGTTCAGCGCCGACGCGCTCGCCCGCACCTCCGCCGGGAAGCTCATCACGTAGGCCGTCGTCAGCGGCGCGCCGACGAAGTTGTTGATGAACGTGAACGCCACCACCGCGACCACCGCCAGCAGGAGCGACCCCGAGCCGATGGCCAGGAACGTCGGGACGGTCAGCAGCACGAACAGCCCGTAGCCGACGACGAGCGGGATGCGCGCGCCGTAGCGGTCGGCGAGCTTGCCGCCCCAGATCGCCGGGATCGGGCCGACGGCGTAGGTCAGGATCGAGGCCAGCAGCGCGTTGGACTCGGCGAACCCGGCCTTCACCATCGCGGTGACGAAGTAGGCCTGGATCACGAACGACCCGACCCGCTGGCCGGCGCCCAGGCCGATCGCGCGCAGCATCGCGCCCCAGTGCTCGCGCACCGCGGTGCGGAACGGCTTCTGCTTGACCTTGCTGCGCTCGGCGAGCTCGGCCATCTCCTGGAACTGCGGGGTCTCCTCGACGTGCCGCCGGATGTAGATGCCGATCAGCGCCATCGGGATCGCCAGCAGGAACGGGATCCGCCAGCCCCAGCTGTTGAACGTCTCCGCCGGCATCGCCGTGATCACCAGGTAGGACACCAGGGTCGCCAGCAGCGGACCGACCGAAGTGGACGCCACGCTGAGCCCGGCGAGGTAGTTGCGGCGGTTGCCGCGCTCGTGCTCGAAGATGAAGTTCGCCGCCGTCGTGTACTCGACGCTGGCCCCGATCCCTTGCAGGATCCGGCAGAACAGCAGCACGATCGGGGCGGCGATGCCGATCGCGGCGTAGGTGGGCAGCAGGCCGATGCCCGCGGTGCCCACGCTCATCACGGCGATGGTGAGCAGCAGGACGAACCGCCGTCCTCTCAGGTCGGCGAGCGGCCCGAGGAACATCGCCGCCAGCGGCCGCAGCGCGTAGGAGAGCACGACGCCGGCGTAGGTCGACAGCAGCCCGGCCGTCGTGTCCCCGGCGGGGAAGAACTGCCGGGAGATGATCACGGCGAGGGTGCCGTAGAGGCCGAAGTCGTAGTACTCCACGACGTTGCCGAGCATCGCGGACAGGAGCACCCGCCGCCGGGACCGCAGGTCCGCCCCGGGCTCCGTCGTCCGGTGCACATCGTTACTGGTCACGGGTTCTCCTCGGTCAGGGCCGGAACCGGTCCGGGCGGAACGGCTCGAGCATCGGGTGCCGGGCACCGGTGCGGATTTCGTGGGACAGCAGTTCCCCGGCGATGAGCCCGAGCGTGGCGCCGGAGTGGGTGAAGCCGACGAAGCAGCCGGGGACCTCGGCGAGCTCGCCGAAGACCGGTTCGCCGTCGCCGGGAACCGGTTTGCGGCCGAGCTTCCAGGACGCCGCGGTCAGCTCGACGTCCCCGGCCAGGAGCGCCGCGGCCTCGGCGACCAGCTCCTTCACGACCGACTCGTCGATCGCGAACTCGCCGTCCGCGGTCTCGGAAATCCGGTCCTCGTACCAGGAGTGGTCCAGCGCCAGCGCGCCGCCGGGGTGCGGGCGCAGCGCGACGCGCGGGGTGTTCAGCACGCTCTTCACCCGCTGCCCGGCCGGTTCGGTCAGCACCAGCATGGCGGGCGGCGAGGCGTCCGGGATGTGCACGCCGAGCTCCGCGACGACCGCGGAGGTCGCCGCGCCGCACGCCAGGACGACGACGTCCGCGTCGAACCGGCGGCCGCCGTCGGTGACGACACCGGTGGCCCGGCCGCCCTCGACGACGACGTGGGCCCGCCCGGCCCCGGTGACGATCCGACCGGTGAGCTCGGCGGCGAGGTGCTCGATCAGGTGCGGCAGCGAAACCCAGCCCTCGCCCGGGTTGTGCACCGCGGGACCGGCGACGGCCTCCGCGGTGATCCCCGGCTCCCGGTCCGCCGCCTCGGCCGGGGTGAGGAGGTGGGACTCGTAGCCGTGCGCGATCTCGGCCCGGTGCCGTTCCGCCACTGTGGACCCGGTGGCCCAGTGCAGCCCGCCGTCGAAGCGCAGCCAGTCCCGGCCGGGATCGGCGGCGAAGAGCGTGCGGTAGCGGTCGATCCCGGCGACGCGGAGTGCGTGGTAGGCCGCGGATCGCGACCCGGCCGAGTTGAGCCAGGCCAGCGACCGCCCGGACGCGCCGTCCGCGAGCTCGCCCTCGGTCACCAGCACGACGTCGGCACCGTCGCGCCGCAGGTGGGCGGCGGTCGACACGCCGAGCACGCCCCCGCCCACCACGACGACCCGCTTGTCCGTGGTCATCGGTTCGACTCCCCTTCCAGATAGATCTCGCGGGCGCGCTCGGCGGAGATCCGGCCCTCGGCGACGTCGCGGCGCACCCGCTCCGGGTCGCGTTCGGACGGTGGTCCGTAGCCGCCCGCTCCCGCCGTCAGGATCGACACGCGATCGCCGGGCTGCAGCCGCGTATAACCGTGCGAAATCGGTTGCGCCCCTTCGGATAGCTCCACACCCGCCGACGCCCCCGGTCCGCCGCCGAACAGGCCCCACGGCCGGCTGCGCTGCCGCGAGGTGTCGAGCCAGAAGTGGACGTCGGAGTCCTCGACGCGGACCGTGCGCCGGATGCCCATCCCGCCGCGGGTGCGGCCGTCGCCGCCGGAGCCGTCGATGAGCGCGTACTCCTCGACCACCAGCGGGTACTCGGTCTCCAGGGCCTCGACCGGCAGGTTGCTGGTGTTGGTCATGTGCACCTGGACGCCGTCCAGGCCGTCCTTGCCGAGCCGGGCGCCGCAGCCGCCGCCGATCGTCTCCAGGTACACGAAGTACCGGCCGGTGCGGGAATCGACGCCGGAGAAGTGGACGCCGGTGTTGGCGCCGTTGCTCGCCGCGGTCACCGTCTCCGGCACGGCTTCGGCGAGCGCGCCGTGGATGAGGTCGACCACGCGCTGGCACGTTTCGCTGCGGCCGTTGACGGCGGCGGGCTCGGCGCAGTTGAGCACCGACGCCTCCGGCGCGGTGATGGTCACCGGCCGGTGCAGGCCGGCGTTGGCGATGATGTCCGGGTCCACCAGCGTCTTCAGCGAGTAGTAGACGGCGGCGTACAACGCCGTCCAGACCACGTTGACGCTCGCCCGCACCTGCGGCGGCGCGGTGAAGGCGAACGCGACCTCGTCGCCGCGCACGGTCACCGTGACGCCCAGGGTGAGTTCGTCGTCCAGTTCCGGGCAGTCGAAGCGGTCGGTGAACTCGTACACCCCGTCCGGCACCTTCGCGATGGCCGCGCGCGTCCGGCGTTCGGTGTAGTCCAGCAGCGCCTCCCCCGCGGCGACGAGGGTCTCCCGGCCGTACCGCCCGGCCAGCTCGGTGTACCGCGTGACGGCCAGCCGGTTGGCCGCGATCTGCGCCCGCAGGTCGGCCCGCCGCTCGTGCGGGACCTGGCAGTTGAGCAGGATCAGCTCGAACAGGTCCTGCTGCAGCTCGCCGCGGCGCAGCAGCCGCACCGGCGGGATGCGCAGGCCCTCCTGGAAGATGTGCGCGTGGCCGCGGTCGCCGAAGTCGGCGTGGTGCGCCAGGTTCGCGACCCACGCGGTGATCTCGCCGTCGAGGAACACCGGCGAAACCAGCACGATGTCCGGCAGGTGCGAACCGCCGCCGGTGAAGGGGTCGTTGCCGATGAAGGTGTCGCCTTCGTCGATCGTCCCGGCCGGGTACCGGCGGGTGATCTCGTCGACGACGCCCATCAGCGAACCGAGGTGCAGCGGCGAGCCGCCTTCGTCCTGCGCCAGCATCCGGCCCGCCGCGTCGAACACCGAAGCCGTGCAGTCACGGCGTTCCTTGATGTTCGTCGAGTAGGCGGCGCGCACCAGCGTCTCGCCCATCTCCTCCACGATGGACGACAGCGCGGAGCCGATCACCTCGATCAGCACGGGGTCCTGCGTCATGCGCTCCTCCTGGTTCATCGGCCGACCGCCACCACGAGGTTGCGGAGGCCGTCGACGGTCGCGACGTCGCCGGGCAGCAGCAGCGTGGTCGTGTCCATCTGCTCGATCACCGCCGGGCCCTCGACGCGGTGGCCGGGTTCGAGCCGGGCGCGGTCGTAGACCGGGCAGGGGGTGAACCCGCCGCTTTCCGGCAGGTAGACGTCCCGGGTGGCGCGCACGGCCGCGGCCGGGTCGGCGTCCCCGAGCGGCGCGCGGTGCAGCTCCGCCCGCGCGACCTCGCCGATCGCGCGCAGCCGGAAGGTGACGATCTGCACCTCCTCTTCGTGCGCCGAGTAGCCGTAGAGGCGTTCGTGCTCGGCGGCGAACAGCTTGGCCAGCTGGGCGACGGTCCCCGCGGTCACGCGGCCGTCGGGCACCTGGACCGGGAGTTCGTAGTTCTGGCCCGCGTACCGCATCTCCACCCACCGTTCGAGCCGGCGGCGCTCGGCGGGCACGTTCTCCTCGGCCAGCCAGGCTTCGGCGGCTTCGGTCAGTTCGGCGAACGCGTCCGCGACCGCTCGTTCCCCCGCCAGGCCCGTCATCCGGGTGCGCACGAAGTCCGCCCGGATGTCGGTCATCAGCAGGCCGGCGGCGCACTGCGCGCCCGGGGTCTCGGGGACCAGCACCGTGCGCATCCCGAGTTCCCTGGCCAGCCGGACCGCGTGCAGCGGGCCGGCCCCGCCGAAGGGCACCAGCGCGTAGTCGCGGGGGTCGTAGCCGCGCTGCACCGAGATGACCCGGATCGCGCGTGCCATGTTCGCGGTGATCACCCGGACGATGCCCTGCGCGGCGTCGAGCACGCTCATGCCGAGCGGATCGGCCACAGTGGACACCGCGCGGGCGGCCGCTGCGGCGTCGATCTTCATCTGCCCGTCCAGCAGGTGTTCGGGGTTCAGCACGCGCAGCACGACATTGGCGTCGGTGACCGTCGGCTCGGTGCCGCGCCCGTAGCACGCCGGCCCGGGGTCCGCGCCGGCGCTGCCCGGCCCGACCTTGAGCGCGCCGCCGGCGTCGATCCACGCGATCGAACCGCCGCCGGCGCCCACGGTGTGGATGTCGAGCATCGGCGCCCGGACCGGCCGGCCGTCGATCTCGGTGCCGTTGGCGATCTTCGGGACGCCGTCGCGCACCAGCGAGACGTCCGACGACGTACCGCCGACGTCGAAGGTGATGATGTCCGGGTAGCCCGCGGCGCGCGCGATCTCCGCCGCGCCGACGACGCCGGTGCTGGGTCCGGACAGGACCATGCGCGAGGGCATCCGCTCGGCCGCCTCGAACGGGATGATGCCGCCGTTGGACTGGGTCACGTACGGCGTCGCCGCCAGCCCGAGCCCGGCGAGCGTGCCGCGCAGCCGCGCGAGGTAGCGGGAGACGACCGGCCCGAGGTAGGCGTTGATGACCACTGTGGACAGCCGCTCGTACTCGCGGAACTCCGGGAGCACCGCCGAGGACACCGAAACGTGCACGCCGGGCAGTTCCTCGGCGAGGATCCCGGCCACGACCCGCTCGTGTTCCGGGTGCACGAAGCTGTAGAGCAGGCAGACCGCCACCGCCTCGACCCGCTGCTCCCGCAGCCGCCGCGCGAGCGCGCGGACCTGGGCCGGATCGATGGCCTTCTCGATCCGGCCGTCGTGCCGGACGCGCTCGTCGACGTCGAGCCGCAGGTCGCGGGGTACCAGCGGGGCGGGCTTGTCGGCCTGCAGGTCGTAGAGCGAAGGCCGCCGGCCGCGCCCGAGCTCCAGCAGGTCGCGGAAGCCCGCGGTGGTGAGCAGCCCGGTGCGGGCGCCGCGGTGCGTGAGCAGCGCGTTAGTGCCGACCGTGGTGCCGTGGGCGAAGTAGCCGACTTCGCCGAGGCCGCGGCCGCCGAGGTCGTCGAGCAGCCGCGACACGCCGGTCACGATCGCCCGGCCCGGGTCGTCGGGCGTGCTGGAGACCTTGCGGACGTGGAGCCTGCCGGTCCGCTCGTCGAGGGCGCAGACGTCGGTGAACGTGCCACCGGTGTCGACGCCGATCCGGAGTGTCATGTGCGGGACCTCGCCAGGGTAGTGAGAACGTTCTCGGTAAGCGGTCGATGAGAAGGTTCTCAGGCGGGAGTACGCTCGTCAAGACATCGCCGGAAAAGGGCGCGCGGAGCAGGGGGAGGCCGGGACGTGACAGGCAACGGACCGTCGCTGATCGACGTGGCCCGCGCGGCCGGCGTGGCCACGGCGACCGCCGGGCGGGCGCTCGGCGGGTACGGGCAGGTCAGCGCCCGCACCCGGGAACGGGTCCTGGCGGCCGCGGCGGAGCTGGGCTACCGCACGAACGGGCTGGCGCGCAGCATGATCACCGGCAGCACGCAGACGATCGGCGTGGTGGTCACCGACGTGGCGAACCCCTTCTTCGCGACGGCCCTGCGCGGCATCACCGACGTCACCCACCCGGCCGGCTTCGAGGTGCTGCTGGCCAACACCGGCGGCGACCTCGACGCCGAACGGCGGGCGATCACGGTCATGTCGGAGAAGCGGGTCGACGGGGTGATCGTCGCGGCGGCCCAGCCCGGCGAAGGCGCGCACCTCAAGAACGCGATCGGCGCCGGGGTGCCGGTGGTGCTGATCGACCGGCTGGTGCGCGGCGTGCCGGAGGCCGACACGGTGACGATCGACAACGAGCGGGCCGCGGCCGAGGCCGTCGCGCACCTGCTCGAGCTGGGCCACCGGCGGATCGGCGTGATCACCGAGGCGGGCGCGCCCGTCCGCGGTCCGCGCCGGCGCGGCCTGTTCCCCAGCGCCGTCCGCCTGCGCGGCTACGCCGACGCCCTCCGCGAGGCGGGCATCGAGCCCGACGAGGCACTGATCGGCGTGGCCCGCTACGACCGCGAGTCGGCTTACGACGCGACGCTCCGGCTGCTCGCGACGCCGGAGCCGCCGACGGCGGTGCTGTGCACGGACAACGTCCTCGCCACCGGCGCCTACCGCGCGGCCCAGGACCGCGGCCTGCGGATGCCGGAGGAGCTGTCCCTGATCGGCTTCGACGACGAGCCGTGGACGACGCTGGTCCGGCCGGAGCTCACGGTCGTCGAGCAGCCGACCTACGAGCTGGGCACCCGCGCGGGGCAGCAGCTGCTGGACCGGATCGCGGACGGGTCCGGAACGCGCCGGCCCCACCACGTGGAGCTGCGCGCGAAGCTCGTCGCGCGCGGCTCGACGCTCCCCCGCTGAGTCCTCAGCGTTCCGCCTTCACCGCAGGCACCTCCGCCGGCTCCGCGAGGTCGGCCCGGTGGCTCTCCCGCAGGATCAGCACGCACGCCACCGTGACCAGGCAGCACCCCGCGATCACCGCCGAGATCACGCCCGTCCCCGCGCCGGCGATCGAGGCGAACACCACCGGGCCGAGGCCCGCGCCGAGACCCGCGATCTGGTACCCCAGCGACGCTCCCGTGTAGCGGGTGCGCGTCGAGAACAGCTCGGTGTACAGCGCCGCGAGCGGCCCGTACATCGCCGGGTGCGCCACCGACTGGCCCAGCACCACCGCCAGCGTCAGCAGCGCCGCGTTGCCGGTGTCGATCAGCGGGAACAGCAGGAAGGCGACCACGCCGGTGGCCAGCGCTCCCGCGATGACGACCGGACGGCGCCCGATCCGGTCGGACAGCGCCGAGTAGCCGATGATGGCGACCACCGCGCCGACCGAGGACACCGTGATCGCGTTGAGCACGGTCTGGCGCGAGAACCCCGCGTGCACGGCGTAGGAAAGGACGTACGTCGTGAGCGTGCCCTGCGCGACGAACGCGCCGAACCCCACGCCGATCGCCAGCAGCAGGTTCTTCGGGTGGCGGCGCAGGACCTCCAGCAGCGGCGCGCCGGAGCGCTCTCCGGCGGCGGCGAACACCGGCGTCTCGTCGACCTTCAAGCGGATGAACAGGCCGATCGCGAGCAGCACGACGCTGAGCAGGAACGGCACGCGCCAGCCCCACGCGAGGAACTGCGCGTCGGTGGTCACCGCGCCCATCAGCGTCAGCAGCAGCGTCGAGACCACCATCCCGCTGGGTGCCCCGGCGTTGGTGAAGCTCGCCCACAGCCCGCGGCGGCTGGTCGCGTGCTCGGCCGACATCAGCACGGCGCCACCCCACTCGCCGCCGACCGCGATGCCCTGCAGCACCCGCAGGACGACCAGCAGGACCGGCGCCCACCCGCCGATCTGGGCGTAGGTCGGCAGGACGCCGATCAGCGTGCTCGCGACGCCCATCATCGTCATCGTGATGACGAGCATCCGCTTGCGCCCCAGCCGGTCGCCGAAGTGCCCGAAGATGATCCCGCCGATCGGCCGCGCCAGGTAGCCGGTGGTGAACGTGCCGAGGCTGGCGATCGTGCCGAGCACCGGGTCGAGGTTGGAGAAGAAGACCTTGGTGAACACCACGGCCGACGCCGTGGCGTAGAGCAGGAAGTCGTAGTACTCGATCACGCTGCCGAAGTAGCTGGAGAGCACCGCGCGGCGCAGTTGCGCCCGCGAGCGGAGGTTTTCTGCCATCGCGTCCTGCCTCGTCGCCGACCGCGCGTGACCCGCGTCACGCCGCGACGAACGTTAAGCACTTTGGTGACCACCGTCAAGACATTGCCCAATATCGGGCGGGGCCTATGCTCGCGCCGTGAGCGATCTGGCCGTCTCCGCCGCCGAGGGCATCGGCGCCGACACCCCGCGTCCGCAGACGCTGCTGCTCACGTTCTTCGGCGGCCACCTCCTCGACCGCGGGATCCACGTCGCCACCGCGAGCGTGCTCGACGTGCTCGACCGCGTCGGCGTCTCCGAGCACGCCACCCGGTCGACGCTGAGCCGGATGGCCCGGCGCGGCCTGCTCCACCGGGTGCGCCGCGGGCGGCACGTCTACGTCGGCCTCACCGAGCGGTCGCGGGCGATCCTGCACGACGGCGAGCGGCGCATCTGGCGGGCCGGGGCGGTCAACCGGCAGTGGGACGGCACCTGGACGCTGCTCGGGTTCTCGATGCCCGAGTCGTGGCAGCGCCAGCGGCACGCCCTGCGCTCCCGGCTGCTGTGGGCCGGCTTCGGCAGCCTGCAGGGCGGCCTGTGGATCGCACCGGGCGAGGTCGACCCGGTCCCGCTGCTCGACGGCCTCGGCGCCGACGGTCACGTCAAGGTCTTCCAGGCTCGCGCGCTGCCGCCGACCGAGGTCGCCGGGATCGTCCGGGAGGCGTGGGACATCGACCGCGTGGCCGGGCACTACCGGGCGTTCCTGGCCCGCTGGCAGGACCCGGCGGCCCAGGCACCGGACAGCCTCGCCCGCGACCTGCTCCTGGAGTCCGACTGGCTGCAGACCATCCGCACCGACCCGCGGCTGCCGCGGGAGCACCTGCCGGCGGACTGGCCGGCCGAACCGGCCCAGGAGCTGTTCTACGCCTTGAGCAGCGAACTGCGGCTTGCGGCCCGCGCCATCACCGCCGACCTGCTCGACTCGATCACCGACGAGCAGGCCGACGGCTGACGGCTCGCCGCGGCGGTGTTCGATGACGGGGTGCGAAAACCGGAACCGGGCGCCGTCCTGCCGGACGTGGTCGCCGAGGGGCTGCGGGTCCTGTTCGTCGGCATCAACCCCGGCCTCTCCTCGGCGGCGGCCGGCCACAGCTTCGCCACGCCGGGCAACCGGTTCTGGCCCGCCCTGCACCGCTCCGGGTTCACACCCCGAAGACTGAGCGCAGAGGAGGAAGGGCTGCTGCCCGGCTGGGGACTGGGCATCACCAGCATCGTGCGCCGCCCCACGGCCCGCGCCGCGCAGCTGACGCGTGAGGAGCTGGTGGCCGGCGGCCGGGACCTGGCCGAGCGGGTCCGGGCCCTCCGGCCGGACTGGCTGGCGATGCTGGGCGTCACCGGGTACCGGGCGGCGTTCGGGGCTCCCCGCGCCAGGCTCGGTCCCCAGGCCGGGACGATCGGCGGCGCCCGCGTGTGGATCGTGCCCAACCCCAGCGGCTTGAACGCGCACTACCCACCCGAAGCCCTCGCCGTCGAGTTCGCCCGGATGCGCGTCGCCGCCGGCGTCCCCGACCGCTCCGGCCTCCTCGGCGACGGCCCGTTCCCGGACCCCGCGATCGACGGCCCCTGACCCCTGGACCCGGCGGCGCGCACCGTGCTAGAAGTAGAACGTGTTTCACTTCTGACCGCATGGAGGTGCGCGGATGAGCGTCCCGACCGTGACCGAGCTCCTCCTGGCCCGCGCCGGCGACGACCGCCCCGGCCTGCGGTTCGAGGACGAAACCCGGTCGTGGGCCGAGCACGTCCGGGCTTCGGCGCGCTGCGCGGCCGGCCTCCGGGACGCGCTGGACCGGGAGAAACCCCCGCACGTCGGCGTGCTGGCCGACAACGTCCCCGCGTTCTCCGTCCTCCTGGGCGCCTGCGCGTTTGCCGGAGCGGTGCTCGTCGGGCTCAACCCCACCCGGCGCGGCGCGGCGCTCGCGCGGGACGTCCGGCTCGCCGACTGCCAGGTCGTCCTCGCCGAACCGAAGTACCGGCCCCTCCTGGCCGGGCTGGACCTCGGCGGGATCCCCGTGCGGGACCTGGGATCGTGGCCGCCGCCGGGCGATCCGATCGAGCCCGTCCCCGCCTCACCCGACGACCTGCTCATGCTGATCTTCACCTCCGGCACCAGCGGCGACCCGAAGGCCGTCCGCTGCACCCACGGCAAGATCGCCTTCCCCGGCGCGATGCTCGCCGAGCGCTTCCGGCTGTCCACATCGGACACCGTGTACGTCGCGATGCCGATGTTCCACTCCAACGCCATCATGGCCGGGTGGGCGGTCGGGCTCGCGGCGGGCGCGACAATCGCCCTGCGGCGCCGGTTCTCCGCGTCCGGCTTCCTGCCCGACGTGCGGAAGTTCGGCGTCACCTACGCGAACTACGTGGGCAAGCCACTGTCCTATGTGGTCGCCACGCCGCCGCGGCCGGACGACGCCGACAACCCCCTGCGTCTCGTCTACGGCAACGAAGGGGCCGCCGCCGACCTCGCCGCGTTCGAGCGGCGCTTCGGCTGCAAGGTCGTCGACGCGTTCGGCTCCACCGAAGGCGGCATCGGGTTCGCGCGCACCGACGACACCCCGCCCGGCTCGCTCGGCCGGCCGACGCCCGACGTCGCCATCCTGCACCCGCACACCGGACGCCCGTGCCCTCCGGCCGAATTCGACGCCGACGGCCGGCTGGTCAACGCCGGGGAAGCCGTCGGCGAGCTGGTCAACACCGCGGGCGCCGGCTGGTTCGCCGGGTACTACCGGGACCCCGAAGCCGACGCGGAGCGCCTGCGCGACGGCCGGTTCCACACCGGCGACCTCGCCTACGCCGACGCCGACGGGTTCTGCTACTTCGCCGGCCGGCTGGGCGACTGGCTCCGCGTCGACGGGGAGAACCTCGGCACGGCCCCGATCGAGCGGATCCTGCTGCGGCACCCCGCGATCACCGATGCCGCCGTCTACGCGGTGCCCGACCCGGTGACCGGAGACCAGGTGATGGCCGCCATCGTCACCGGCGGCACTCCCCTGGACCCCGCCGGGTTCGGCCGCTTCCTCGCCGGCCAGCCCGACCTCGGACCCAAGCAGGTGCCCAGGTACGTGCGCACGGTGCGGGAACTGCCGCGGACGTCGACGTTCAAGGTCCTCAAGCGGCGGCTTTCCGCCGAAGGCTTGGACTGTCCCGACATCGTGTGGGAGCGCACCGGACCGGACATCGCCTACACCGCTCTGTCCACTGTGGTCCGCTAGCTCAGGCGAAAGCCTTGTCGACGGCGTCCGCGAAGGCGCCCATCGACGGGAACTCCAGGTCGTACGACCAGTCGCCGCCCGGCTCGGGGGTGGCGCCCCAGCCCGGCCGGTCGTGGCGGCGGTTGATCCACACCGACGGCAGCCCTTCGCGCTTCGCGGGAACGTGGTCGTGGAACAGGCTTTGCGCCACGTGCAGCAGTTCCGCGCGGGCCACTCCCAAGGACGGCAAGGTCTCCTCCAGCGCGCGGAAGTGGTTCCCGGCCGGCTTGTAGGCGCCGACGTCCTCGGCCGTGATGATCGCGGCGAACCGGCCCCGCAGCCGCTTGTTGCTGCCCGCGAAGCCGTCGCGGTGCACATTGGACAGGATGATCAGCCGGTAGTGCTCGGCGAGCCGCGCCAGCGCGCCGGCCGAATCCGGGAACGCGGGCCAGTCCGGCACCGACTCGCCCAGGCGGCGGGCCCAGTCGTCGCTCACGCCCGCCCCGAGACCGGCTCCGGTGCGGCGGAACGCCTCCGCCAGCACCTCCGGGTACCGCGTCGCCGGCGCTTCCCGCTCGACAGCGGCCTCGTTGCCGGCGTAGGCGACCAGCAGGTCCTCGCCGGACACGTCGAGGCCGCGTTCTTCGGCCCACGGCGACAGGACGGCCGCGATGCCCGCCTCCCAGTCGATCAGGGTGCCGTAGCAGTCGAAGCTGAGCGCCTTGAAGCTCGTCAGGTCCGTCATGTGTATGACAGTATAACAATGGCCGTCAGCCGACCAGCCCGTCCAGCGCGTGCGCAAGGTGCTCGCGCATCGCCGTGACCGCGCGGTCCTCGTCGCCGGAGCGCACGGCGTCCAGCAGCGCCCGGTGCTCCGCCGCGAGGTCGCCCGCCCGCGGGTAGGAGTCGCTGAGCTGGGCCAGGCAGAGCTGCATCTCCTCCTGCATCGCCGGGTAGATCCGGTCGAGCCGCGGGCTGCCGGCGCAGCCGATCAGCGCGACGTGGAACTTCGTGTGCGCGTCGACCCGGTCGCCCCAGCTCGCGCTCGGCGCCAAGGCCTCCATCGCGGCGAGACCCGCTTCGGCGGCGTCGACCGGACGCCGCTCGGCGACGATGCGCCGGACCGCCTCCAGCTCGAGCGGCGTGCGGACGAAGAACAGGTCCCGGACGTCGTCCGCGGTGAACACCGGGACGCGCAGCGAGCGCCCCGCCGACCGCTCGGCGAGGTGCCGGGCCAGCAGCTCCTGCAGGGCCGAGCGCACGGTCGGGCGCGCGACGCCGAACATGCTCGCCAGGCCTACCTCGGTGAGCGGCTCCCCCGGCTTGAGATCGCCGCCGAGGATGTGCCGCCGGATCTCCGCGACGAGGGCGTCGCGCGTGCTGATGCCACGCAGAGGCACGGTCACGCGGTCCCCTTCCCAGTGCCGGGCCGAACAGGCCACCAGTCTGGCACGCGCCCGCCGGCCCGGCCGGGAAGGTCAGCAGGTGAGGTACGGCGACAGCCAGTCGCCCCAGTCGCCGGCCGAGCCGTCGCTGCCGTCGTCCACGGCGAGCGCCAGCACCTGCACGCCCGTCACCGGCACGACGAGGTGCTGCGCGGCGTCGCCGTGCCGCAGGTCGCCGGTCGCCTCCAGTTCGACGCCGTCGCCGATGACCCGGAACCCGAGTGTCCCGTTCGGACCGCGGTCGTCGACGCCGACGGTCGCGGTGAACTGCTTGCACTTGCCGCCGAGGTAGTACCGCACGACCGACGGCGCGTGCGTGCCCAGCCCGCCGTGCGCGTCGGTCTTGCCGTTGATCGTGAGCGGGTGGCCGTTGTCGATGCTGTCGCGCTCGACCGGGCCGAGGCCGTTCTCGGTGGAGATCCACGGCTGCGTGTTGAGCAATCCGTTGGTGTAGGGCGGATTCGGCGCGAGCATGAGCGGCGCCTCGGCCGACGCGGTCGCGGTCCGCGCGCCTTGCCCGGTCGTGTAGGTCACGGTCGCCGGCATCTTGAACGGCTGGGTGGCGGTCGAAACCGGGTGCAGCGTCACCTCCGTTTCCCAGGTGGCACCGGGTTCGACGGTGCCGGTGGTCGCCTCGGCGGCGCCGTCGAACTGCCATTCCGCCGGCGCGGTCAGCCGCAGGTGCGCGCCGGTGACCGGCGTCGAACCGGCGTTGGTGAACTTGACCGTGGCGGTCACCGGCTGGGCCGGCGGCACGGAGTCGGGCAGCTCGACGGTCAGCGACGTCCGCGGTGCGGCGGCCGCGGCGGTGGGCCACACGCGCAGCATGGTGGCGGCGTGCCGCCCGACGGTCCCGCCGAGCGCGCCGGTCGTCTCGGTCTCGTCGCCGGTCCAGAGGTCGCGCACGCGGTACCCGGCCGCGGCGGGGAGCCCGGCGTCGGCGACGGACGTCGTGATCGGCGCGGCCAGTTCGCCGCGGTTGAACAGGACGAGCACGGCCGAGCCGTCGGACATCGGCTTCGTCCACACCTCGGTCCAGCCGGTGTCGCGGACCTTGTGGCCGCCGACGCCCGCCCAGTCCCGGTCGACGGCGACGATGTCGGGGTTGTTCAGTTCGGCCGGGAGCGTGGCGTCGGCGGCCAGCGCCATGTCGGCCACCAGGGGCGCGTTGAGCACCGCCCACAGGCCGAGCTTGGCCTGGCGCTCGGCGGGGTCGAGGTAGCTGAAGGTGAAGGAGCCGGGCATGTTCCAGCCGCCCGGGCCGTTGTAGCCCTCCAGGCCGTACTGCTTGTCGAGGCTGCCGGCGGAGTAGCCGAAGTTGAAGGTGGCGTTCTTGTACGTGCGCCAGACCTGCGCGCCGGACGCCCGCGCCCACAGCCACGGGCTCTGGTTGCGGTCGTAGTCGTCGACCTCGAGCGTGATCTGCCGGCCGGTGCGCTTGAGCGCGTCGGCCATCTTCTTCACGCGCGCGGGCGCGTCGCCGTTGACGCTGTAACAGGTGTCGTAGCGCAGGTAATCCGCGCCCCAGGCCGCGAAGGTCCGGGCGTCGAGGTCCTCGTGGTCGAGCGAGCCGGCCGCCGGGTAGGCACTGCAGGTCTTCGCGCCGGTGCCGCTGTAGAACCCGATCTTGAGCCCGCGCTGGTGGATGTAGGCGACCAGCGCCGGGATGTCGGCGGAGAAGCCGGGGCGGGGCGTGAGCTTGCCGTCGGCGTCCCGCTGGGCGGCCTGCCAGCAGTCCCCGAGCATGACGTACTCGTAGCCGGCGTCCCGCAGCCCGGAGGAGACGAGCTGATCGGCGGCGGCCTTCACGGCGTCCTCGCCGAGCTGGTAGAGGCAGTAGGGATCCCCGGTGGCCCAGGTGATCCCCAGCGGAGGTCTTTCCCCGGGAACCGGATCCGGCGGCGTATCGGCCCGCGCGGGCACGGCGGTGACCGTCAGCAAAAGGGCGCAGAGGAGCACGAGGAGCCGTCGCATTTGTTCCCCCTCCGGGAAAAGCGGACAAGACTCCCAGGATTGCCTTGGTGGACGACGGAGGTCAAGACGGGCAAAAGTACCCTCCCCGAGCACGGGAGCAGGCCGGCGCGCCGAGGGGGAGGGGCGCGCCGGCCTGCTGCGGAGACGCTAACCCGGCCACGGCCGCTCCGCGCGTTGACCGCGCCGATGTGCTGTCCGCCACCTTGTTGGTTAGGTAAGCCTGCCCTTATCGTTCTCCCGTGTCCGTCGTCCCCCGCCGCGCCGATGCCGGTGTCCACGCCCGCGAGGTCGATGTCGCCTACGGGAGCGATGTCGTCGTGCGTGCCGCGTCCGTCTCCCTGCTCGCCGGGACCGTCACCGCGCTGATCGGGCCGAACGGCAGCGGGAAGTCGACGCTGCTGCGGGCACTCGCCCGGCTGCACCCGCCGGTCGCCGGGTCGGTCACCTTCGCCGACGGCGCCGACCTGCGGGCACTGTCCGGAAAGGACATCGCCAAGCGGATCACCCTGCTGTCGCAGCACCGGACCGCTCCCGGCGGGGTCAGCGTGCGGGAGCTGGTCGAGTTCGGCAGGCACCCGCACCGGTCCCGCTGGGGCGGCCGCGATCCCGACGGCCCCGCCGCCGTCGAACGGGCGCTGGCGCTGACGGGCCTCACGGCCCTCGCCGACCGGCCGGTGCAGGCCCTCTCCGGCGGGCAGGCGCAGCGCGTGTGGCTCGCGAGCTGCCTGGCCCAGGACACCGCGCTGCTGCTGCTCGACGAACCCACGACCTTCCTCGACCTGCGCTACCAGGTGGAGATCCTCGACGTCGTCCGCGACCTCGCCGACCGGCACGGCGTCGGGGTCGGCGTCGTGCTGCACGACCTCGACCAGGCCGCCGCGGTCGCCGATCGGGTGCTGCTGCTGGAGGACGGCCGGGTCACCGCCGACGGCTCCCCCGCCGACGTCCTGACCTCGGCGAACCTCAGCCGGGCCTACGGCATCCGCGTGGACGTCGCGGCCGACCCGGCCGACGGCCGGATCCACACCCGCGCCATCGGCCGCTTCAACGCCACCACGCCGGGCCGCTCCAACGACACAGCGCCGGTCTGACCCAGCGAAAACAGGAGAACCATGCGGATCACCAGGATGCTCCTCGGCCTGTCCGCGGCCGCCACGTTCTTCGTGGCCGCCTGCGGCACCACCGAGGAACCCGCCGGCGACACCGCCGCCCCGAGCGGCGGCGGCCCCGTCACGGTCGTCGACTCGCGGGGCAAGGAAGTGCAGCTGCCCCACCCGGCCAAGCGCGTCGCGGCGACCGAGTGGAACGCCGTCGAGCACCTGGTTTCGCTCGGCGTCATGCCGGTCGGCGTGGCCGACATCAAGGGCTACGGCCAGTGGGTGAGCGCCGCCCCGCTCGACGGCACCCCGAAGGACATCGGCACCCGCGGCGAACCCAGCCTCGACACGCTCGGCTCCCTCGGGCTGGACCTCGTGGTCGTCACCGACAGCGTGACCGAAGGGGCGCTCGAGCAGATCGAGGCGAAGGTGCCCGTCATCGTCATCACCGGCGGCGACGCCAAGGACCCGATCGCCGGGATGTACGCCGGCCTGGACGTCATCGCGAAGGCCACCGGCACCGAAACCCGGGCCGCGCAGCTGAAGTCCGAGTTCGAGCAGAAGCTCACCGCGGGCAAGGCCGAAGTGGCGAAGCTCGGCGCCGCCGGCCAGAAGGTCGCGTTCTCCGACGCCTACGTCACTTCCGGTTCGGTCGGTATCCGGCCTTACACCAAGGGTGCGCTGGTGTCGGCGGTGTTCGGGCGGCTCGGCCTGGAAACCGCGTGGACGATGGACGGCGACCCCGCCTACGGGCTCGCGCAGGCCGACGTCGAGGGCCTGACCCAGCTGCCCGACGTGCGGTTCTGGTACCTGGCCAACGACGCCGAGGGCGACCCCTACCAGCAGCAGCTGGCCGGCAACGCGATCTGGCGGAACCTCTCGTTCGTCAAGAGCGGCAAGGTGCACCGCTTCCCGGACTCCCTGTGGATGTTCGGCGGCCCGAAGTCCATGGCGCAGTTCGCCGACGCGGCCGTCGCCGCGCTGAAGGGCTAGTGGCCACCCTGACCGAGCCGCCCGCGGTCGCCGTCCGGCGGCCCGGGCGGCTCGCGCTGCTGGGCATCGGGCTCGCCGTCCTGCTCCTGCTGGGCTCGGCGGTGCACCTGACGCAGGGCACCGCGAACCTGGACCCGCTCGACGTGCTGCGGCTGGTGTTCGGCGGCGCGACGGGCGACACGACAGCCGTGGTCGTCGAGTCGCGGTTGCCGCGCCTGCTCGCGGCGCTGGTCGTCGGGGCCGCGCTCGGCGTGGCCGGTGCGGTGCTGCAGTCGGTCTCCCGCAACACCTTGGCGTCGCCGGACACCCTCGCCGTCAACGCGGGCGCGCACCTGGCGGTGGTCGCCGTCGCGGCGTTCGGCGTCTCGCTGCCGCTGCTCGGCGCGACCGGGGTCGCGTTCGCGGGCGGCCTCGCCGCGGCCGTGGTCGTGCTCGCGCTGGCCGGCACCGGCGGCACCGGGATCGTGCGGCTGGTGCTGGCGGGCACCGCGATCGCGCTGGCGCTGGTCTCGGTGACCCAGGTCCTGGTGTTGCTGTACGCGCAGGAAACCCGCGGCCTGTTCGCCTGGGGCGAGGGATCGCTGGAGCAGAACGGGCTCGGCGGCGTCCGCACGCTCGGTCCGGTCGTCGGCGTGGCGCTGGCCGCGCTGCTCCTGATGGCCCGGCGGCTCGACCTGATCCACGTCGGCGACGACCACGCCAGGACCCTCGGTGTCCACATCGGACGGACCCGCGGCGCGGCGATCGGGCTCGCCGTGCTCCTCGCCGCGGCGGCGGTGACCCTGGCGGGTCCCATCGGGTTCGTCGGCCTCGCCGCGCCGGCACTGGCCCGGCTGTCGGCGTCGGTGGTGCCGGGTCTGCACCGGCACCACGCGCTGCTCCCGTTCTCCGCGGCGCTGGGCGCGACGCTCCTGCTGGGCGCCGACGTGCTGCTCCGCACGATCGTCAGCCCGCAGCGAGCCCTGGAAGTGCCGTCGGGCGTGGTGACGACCATCCTCGGCGCACTGTTCCTCGTGGTCCTGGCCCGCGGCGCCCGGATCACCTCCGCGACCGCCGAACCCCCGGCGGCCGGAGCGCCCGCGCTCCGGTACGGCGTGGTCCTCGGCGTGCTGGCGCTCGTGGCGGTCGGCGTCGCCGTGGGAGCGGTGCTGCTCGGGGACGCGAAGCTGCTGCTGGGCGACGTCGTCAACTGGGTCACCGGTCAGGCGGGCCCGATCGTGTCCGGCGTGCTGGACACCCGCGTCCCCCGCGTGGTGGCCGCGCTCCTGGCGGGCGCGGCGCTGGCGCTGGGCGGCGCGCTCACCCAGGCGGTCGCCCGCAACCCGCTGGCCGAACCCGGGATGATCGGGGTCGTCGGCGGGGCGGGGCTCGGCGCGGTCACCGTGCTCACGCTGGTGTCCGGGGCCGGGTTCTGGACCCTCGCCGGGTCCGCGGGCCTGGGTGCCGCCGTGGCGATGGCCGTGGTCTTCGCCGTGGCCGCCCGCGGCGGGTTCACCAGCGAACGCCTGGTGCTGATCGGCTTCGGGGTGCACGCGGCGTCACAGGCGCTGGTGACGCTGCTGATCACGCTGACCGACCCGTGGAACGAAACCAAGGCGCTGACCTGGCTGGGCGGCTCCACCTACGGCCGCACGTTCACGCACCTGGTGCCGATGGCGCTGGCGGTGCTGCTGGTGGCGCCGGTGCTGGTCCGCCTGCGGCGCGAGCTCGACCTGCTGTCCCTGGACGAGGAGACACCGCGGGTGCTGGGCGTGCCGGTGGCGCGGTCGCGGTTGCTGCTGCTGTCGTGCGCTGTGCTCCTGACCGGCGCGGCGGTCGCGGGGATCGGGGTGCTGAGCTTCGTCGGCCTGGTCGCCCCGCACGCGGCCCGCGCGATCGTGGGCACCAGGCACGCCCGGCTGCTGCCGGCGGCAGCGCTGCTGGGCGCGATCCTGGTCTGCACGGCGGACACCGCGGGCCGCACGGTGATCGCCCCGGGCCAGCTCCCGGCCGGCCTGATGACGGCGATCATCGGAGCGCCGTACTTCGGGTGGCTCCTGTACCGGCACCGGACGCGGTGACCTACGAGGTGACCCGGGCTCCCGAGTCCGGCACCCCCGCGTAGTCCGGCAGCTCGACGCCGTTGATCGCGCGCTCGACCAGCGCCGTCAGCGCTTCCATGTCGGGCTCCGGGCTCGGCTCCGCGTCCGGGCCGGGGGCCCCGCGCATCCGCGCGTGCAGCCGGCCGATCTCCTGGTTCGCCTCGACGAACGGGCGCATCCGGCTCTCGTACGCGGCGAACGCCGGCCCGGGATCCCACCCGGCGGTGGCCAGCTCGCCGGCCAGCAGGTAGGCGCCGACCAGGGCCAGGCCGGTGCCCTGCCCGGACAGCGGCGACGAGCTGAACGCCGCGTCCCCGAGCAGCGCCACCCGGCCGCTCGACCAGCGGTCCAGCACCACCTGGGCGACCTGGTCGAGGTAGAAGTCGGGCGTGTCGTCCAGGTGCGCGAGGATCCGCGGCGTCAGCCAGCCCAGGCCGGCCACCCGCTCGCGCAGCAGGCGCTTCTGCCCCTCGACGTCCCGGTGGTCGACGGCGAAATCGGGCGAGACGAACGAGAACATGGCCATCGCCCGGGAGGCGTCCCCGATCGGTCGCAGCATCGCCGAGCGCCCCGGCTCCTGGTGCTCGATCAGCCAGCGGTCGAGCCCGAACTCGTTGGGCACGCTGTAGAAGGCCAGCACGTGCCCGAGGTGGCGGACGCACTCCTCGTGCGGCCCGAACACCATCGCCCGCAGCGCCGAGTGCAGCCCGTCCGCGCCGACCACGAGGTCGAAGCGCCGCCGGTCGCCGCCCGCGAAGACCACGTCGACGCCGTCGGCGTCCTGGGCGAGTTCGGCGATCCGGTCGCCGAAGACGTACTCGACACCGTCGCGGGTGTCGTCGTAGAGCACCCGGGAGAGGTCCCCGCGCAGGATCTCGATCTCCGAGATGTAGCCGTCGCCGCCGTCGTCCTCGGCGCGGAAGGTCTCCAGCACGGTCCCGTCCGCGGCCACGGTGTGCGCCCCGGCGGTCTCGGTGCGGGCCGCGCGCACGGCCGCGTCCAGCCCCATCCGCCGGATGACCTCCCTGGTCACACCGCGTGCGTCCACCGCCTGCCCACCGGGCCGCAGCCCGGGCGCCCGTTCCACGACGGTCACCTCGGCCCCGCGCCGCCGCAGCCAGTGGGCCAGCGCGGGTCCCGCGATGCTCGCTCCGGCCACCAACACCCTGGTCCCGCTCACTGCGCCCCCCCCTGCTCACCGGTCCTGCTCCGTGCCCGGATCGTAGCGGGACCCGGGGGCCCGGGGAGGGCGTTCCGGCGACCCGGGGGTCGGCCAGGGTGTCTCCCTGGGGCGACGGGGACCCGTGCGGAGCACTGTGGGTCCCAGAGCGGCGAACCCCGCCGCCCCCGCACCCCAGGAGTTCCGATCATGGACATGAAGCTCGAGGTCGTGGTCCTGCCCGTCACCGACGTCGACCGGACCAAGCACTTCTACAAGACCCTCGGCTGGCGCGAAGACGCCGACATCGACTTCGGCGCCTCCCGCGTCGTGCAGCTCACCCCGCCGGGCTCGGCGGCCTCGGTCCACTTCGGCACCGGCCTCACCGACGCCGCACCCGGGTCGGTCCGCGGCACCTACCTCGTCGTCGACGACATCGAAGCCGCCCGCAAGGAACTGACCGGCCACGGCGTCGACGTCAGCGAGGTCTTCCACCGCGACGACACCGGCGCCTTCGCCCCGGGCGTGCACCCCGACCGCGGCACCTACGGCTCGTTCGCCTCCTTCCACGACCCCGACGGCAACACCTGGCTGCTGCAGGAGATCACCACCCGCTTCCCCGGCCGCGTCGACGGCGTCGCCTACGGCACGACGCAGCAGCTCGAGCAGGCCCTGCGCGAAGCCGCCGCCGCGCACGGCGAACACGAGAAGGAAACCGGGCAGTACGACGAGAACTGGCCGGTCTGGTACGCGCGGTACATGACCGACCACCAAGGCGCCTGAAACCCCCTGCGAACCACCGAGGAGACCCCGAAGATGTCCACGATCCACCTCCGCCAGCCGACCACCGTGTCCCCCGAGCAGTTCGTCGCCGGGCTGACGGACTTCGGTCCGGAGCGCGAAAAGCTCTTCGGCCGCAGCGCGAACGAGTACCTGAAGGTGCACGACCGGGGCCCCGGCCACGCCGACGTCACCGAAGGATCCGGCGGCATCTGGGAGCGGCTGAGCTACGACTGGTCCGACCCCACCCGGGTGGTGATGCGGACGACCGACTCCAACACCTGGGGCGGCGCCTCGGGCCACACCTACACCTTCACCCGGCTGCCGGACGGCACCACCCAGGTCGACGCCGTGGTGGTGCGGGAAGGCAAGAACCTCAAGGGCCGGGTGCTCGGCGGCCTGCTCGGCGTGCTGGGCAAGCGGGTCCTCGGCGGGGAACTGGCGAAGACCGCCAAGGCCATCGAAGCGCGGTACGCGGGCACCCACGACGACGCGTGACGCGCCGGCCGGCTGCGCTAGGGTTCGGTGACCCGGCACGGTCGTCGCCGGCCGGTCGTGGGAGGTTCGCATGCCGGGGCGTGGGCCGGCGCTGATCGGCAGGCACAGCGAATGCGCCGCGCTCGACCGCCTTCTCGCCGGGGCCCGCGCGGGGCAGGGCCAGGTGCTCGTCCTGCGCGGCGAGGCCGGGATCGGCAAGACCGCGCTGCTGGAGTACGCGCACGCGCAGGCCCCGGGGTTCCGGGTCGCGCGCGCCGCCGGTGTCGAATCCGAGCAGGTGCTGGCCTACGCCGGGCTCCACCAGCTGTGCGCGCCGTTCTTCGACCGGCTCGACCGCCTGCCCGAGCCCCAGCGCGACGCGCTCGCCACGGCCTTCGGGCTGAGTGCCGGCGCGCGGCCGACCCGCTTCCTGGTCGGGCTGGCGGTGCTCACGCTGCTCGCCGACGTGGCCGAGGAGCAGCCGCTGCTCTGCCTGGTCGACGACGCGCAGTGGCTCGACCGGATGTCGGCGCTGGTCCTCGCCTTCGCGGCCCGCCGGCTCCTCGCCGAGCGGATCGCCGTGGTCTTCGCGGTGCGGGAACCCGGCCGCGAGCCCGACCTGGCCGGGCTGCCGGAGCTCCCGATCGGCGGCCTGGGCGAGGCCGACTCCGAAGCGCTGCTGGCCTCGGTGCTCAAGGGACCGGTGGACAGCCGCGTCCGCGCCCGGATCGTCGCCGAAACCCACGGCAACCCGCTGGCGCTGCTGGAGCTGCCCCGCGCCTGGACGGCCGATGGGCCGGCCGACGGTCTCGCCCCGCCCGGGGCGACGCCGCTCGCCGGGCGCATCGAGCAGTACTACGTCCAGCAGCTGGAGCCGCTGCCCGCCGACACGCGGCGGCTCCTGCTCATCGCCGCCGCCGAACCCCTCGGCGACGCCACCCTGCTGTGGGCCGCGGCCGGCGAGCTGGGGCTCGGCGCCGACCCCGCGGCCGCGGCCGAGGCGACCGGGCTGATCGAGTTCGGCCGCCGGATCCGGTTCCGCCACCCGCTGGTGCGGTCGGCGGTCTACCGGTCGGCCCCGCCCCAGGACCGCCAGGACGTGCACCGGGCACTGGCGGACGTGACCGACCCGGACCGCGACCCCGACCGCCGGGCCTGGCACCGCGGGCAGGCGACCGTCTCCCCCGACGAAGACGTCGCGGCCGACCTCGAACGCTCGGCCGGCCGGGCCCGGGCCCGCGGCGGCCTGGTCGCGGCGGCCGCGTTCCTCGAGCAGGCGGCGCTCCTGACCCCCGAACCCGACCGGCGCGCGCACCGCGAACTCGCGGCGGCCGCCGTCAAGCGCGACGCCGGCGCCCTGGAAGCGGCGCTCGGCCTCCTGGACTCGGTGGCGGCCGGACCGCCGGACGCCGGGCGCGCCGCCGAAGCCGAGCACCTGCGCGGGCAGATCGCGTTCGACCGGCGACGCGGCGGCGACGCGGCCCGGCTGCTGCTCCGCGCGGCCGAGCGGCTCTCCCCGCTCGACGCGAACCGGGCGCGCGAGACGTACCTGGAGGCGCTGGCGGCGGCTCTGTGGGCCGGTTCGGACCGGGCCGATCTCGTGGCGGTGGCCCAGGCGACCCGCGCCGCGCCCTCGGCGCCGGTACCGCCGCGCGCCGTCGACCTCGTCCTGGACGCGCTGGCCACCCGGCTCACCGGCGGTTACCCGGCCGCGGCGCCGCTGCTGGCCAAGGCGGTGGCGGCGGTCCACGCGCTGGACGTCGGCACCGAGGAGACCGGGCGGCTGCTCTGGCTGCTGGGCAACCGGGCCGGCGGCATGGTCGCCACCGAAGCGGCGGACTTCGCGGCGGCACGGGCGTTCGCCGCGCGCCAGGTCCAGCTCGCGCGGGACGCCGGCGCGCTCGTGCAGCTGCAGTTCGCGCTCAACTTCCTCGCCGTCAACGAGCTGCTCGCGGGCGAGCTGACCGCGGCGGCGGCCTCGGCCGAGGAGGACGGCGCGATCGCGGGCGCGACCGGCGACGCGCCGGTCGGCTACGCCGCGATGCTGCTCGCCGCGTTCCGCGGCCGGGAGACGCCGGCGGCGGAGCTGTTCGAGGACACCGCGCGGGACGCGTCGGCCCGCGGCCAGCTCCGGCTGGTGACCTTCGCCGACTACGGACGGGCGGTGCTGTACAACGGCCTCGGCCGCCACGACGCCGCGCTGGCCGCCGCCCGCCGGGTGTTCGACCACGACGTGGTGGGGTTCCAGGGCCTCGTCACCGCCGAGCTGGCCGAGGCGGCCTCCCGGACCGGGGACGAGGAGCGGCTCCGGGCCGCGGCCGCCCGGTCGGCGGAGCGCGCTTCGGCGGCCCGGACGGCCGAAGCGCTGGGGCTCGACGCCCGCGTGCGGGCGTTGTGCGCCACCGGGGCGGACGCCGACCGCGGCTACCGCGAGTCGATCGAGTACCTCGACGGGACCCCGCTGCGCGTGGACCTCGCCCGCGGCCACCTGCTCTACGGCGAATGGCTGCGCCGGGAAGGCCGCCGCGCGGACGCCCGCGCGCACCTGCACACGGCCCACGAGCAGTTGTCGGCCATGGGACTGGAGGCGTTCGCCGACCGGGCCCGGCGCGAGCTGCAGGCCACCGGGGAGACCGCGCGGAAGCGCACGGTGGAAACCACGGGCGAGCTGACCGCGCAGGAGTTCCGGATCGCCCGGCTCGCCGGGGAAGGCTATTCGAACCCCGAGATCGGCACCCGGCTGTTCCTCAGCCCGCGCACGGTCGAATGGCACCTGCGCAAGATCTTCACGAAGCTGGGCATCAGCTCCCGCCGCCAGCTGCGCGACGTCGTCCTCGCCGGCGCCGGCACCTGAGTTCCGGCTTCATCCTGCAAGTTGAGTGCACGCCCGTACACTCAATGGGCATGGTCACCTTCGAAGCCGGCGCCCCCTGTCGTCCGCGGGGTGGTGCGTGATGGCCGAAGTGGGGATGCGCCCCCCGGCGTCGCCGCTGCGGCGCCGGGCACTGCGCGCGCTGCGCTGGCTGTTCACGCCCCTGCGGCCGGACGACTACCTCGACCTGATCAACCCGCTGTGGTCGACGCGCGAGCTGCGCGGGCGCGTCGAGCGGGTCGAGCCCGAACGGGGTGGCGCGGCCACCGTGCTCATCCGGCCGGGCTACGACTGGGTCGGGCACCGGCCCGGGCAGTACGTGCGGCTGGGCGTGGTCATCGACGGCGTCCACCACTGGCGCGCGTACTCGCTGACGTCGAGCCCCGACCGCGCCGACGGGCTCATCTCGGTCACCCCCAAGAAGGTCGACGGCGGTGTCGTCTCGCCGTACCTGGTCGAGCGGGCCCGCCCCGGCGAGCTCGTCCGGCTCGGCGAGGTCGAAGGGTCGTTCACCCTGCCGGACACCCTCGAGCGCGGCCTGCTGTTCGTCACGGCCGGCAGCGGCATCACGCCGGTCATGAGCATGCTGCGGCACCTGGCGCCGGGTCCCGGTCTGCGCGACGTCGTGCACGTCCACTCGGCGCGGGAGGCCGGCAGCGTCATCTTCGGCGACGAGCTGGCCGAGCTCGAGGCGCGCCACGAGGGTTTCCGGCTCGAACTGCGCATCACCGGCCGGGACGGCCGGTTCACCCCGGCCGAGCTGGACGCGCTGTGCCCGGACTGGCCGGAGCGGGAGACCTACGCCTGCGGTCCCGGTGAGCTCCTCGACGCGTTGCGGGAGCACTGGAAGCGCCACGGTGACGTCGACCGGCTGCACCACGAGCGGTTCCAGCCCATCGTCGGCGGCGAAGGCGCCGACGGGGACGGCGGGACGGTGCACTTCGCGCACCGCAACGTCGACGCCGAGTGCCCGCCCGGCACCCCGATCCTCGTCGCCGGCGAAGAAGCGGGCGTCGACATGCCGTTCGGCTGCCGGGTCGGGGTCTGCCACACGTGCGTGCTGCCGATCCGCGAGGGCCGGATCCGCGACCTGCGCACGAACGTCGTCAGCGAGAAGCACAACGAGATCGTGCGCACCTGCGTGCACGGCGCCGAAGGCCGGGTCACGGTCGAACTCTGAAGCTCCGGAAGGGGAAAACATGACACCGACGCACCCGTTCGCCCACCTGAGCGCGGACCGGCTTGCCGAGCTCGCCCGCGAGTTCGACGCCATCCACGACGACGTGCGCGCCGACCTCGGCGAGCGCGACCGCCGCTACATCAAGGGCGTCATCCGGCTGCACCGGCAGATCGCGGTGGCCGGCCGGGTCCTGCTGCTCGGTTCCCGGTCCAAAGCGGCCTGGGCGGCGGGCACCGGCTGCCTGGCGGTCGCGAAGATCCTGGAGAACATGGAGATCGGGCACAACGTCCTGCACGGCCAGTGGGACTGGATGAACGACCCGTACATCCATTCGTCCACTTGGGACTGGGACACGGCGTCGACCGCGGCGGCGTGGAAGCACTCGCACAACTACATCCACCACACGTACACGAACATCCGCGGCAAGGACAAGGATCTCGGCTACGAGATCATGCGCATCGACCCGCACCAGAAGTGGCACCCCGCCTACCTGGCGCAGCCGGTGTACAACCTGCTGCTGATGGCCTTCTTCGAATGGGGCGTCGCGGTCCACGACCTCGACATCGAGGCGATCCGCGCCGGCGAGAAGCCGCTGAAGGACGTGTGGCACGACATCAAGGGCATCTCGGGCAAGGCCCGCGACCAGATCCTGAAGGACTACGTCGGCTGGCCGCTGGTGAGCGCCCTCGCCGCGACCGCCGTCGGACGGCTCGTGCGCCCCGAACCCCGGTCCCGGCGCCGGGTTCTGGCCGACCGCGTCCGCGGCAAGCGGTTCAAGCGCGCGGTCCGCGCCCAGCTCGCGGCCGTCCGCAAGGAGGGCGGCGGGACGTTCGCCGCGACGTTCTGGGCGGACTTCACCGCGAACATCATCCGCAACGTGTGGGCGCACTCGATCATCTTCTGCGGCCACTTCCCCGACCAGACCTACACGTTCAGCCAGGAGGAGGTCCGCGACGAGACCCGCGGCGGCTGGTACGTCCGCCAGCTCGTCGGCGCGGCGAACATCACCGGCTCGCCGCTGTTCCACCTCATGAGCGGCAACCTCGGCTACCAGGTCGAACACCACCTGTTCCCCGACATGCCCAGCAGCCGCTACGCCGAGATCGCCCCGCGGGTCAAGGACATCTGCCGGCGCTACGGCCTGCCCTACAACACCGGGCCGCTGTCCCGCCAGCTCGGCACGGTGCACCGCACGATCCTGCGCCTGGCGTTCCCCGGCGGCAAGCCCCGCCCGAAGCCCGGCCCCTACCGCGGCGAGGAGCCGGCCCGCGCCGCCTGAGCTCAGGCTCCGCTGCCACTGGCCCCCCGTGACGCTCACCGCGGCGACCGCCCGCGGTCCCCCACCGGAAGCCGTCCCGAACATGCGCGGCGAGCGATCAGTGCGGCCGGGAGAGATCGCCGGGCTCGAAGCCTTCCACGGTGTCCGTGACGGGCTGGTCGAGCTCCGCCTTGTGCGCGGCCGGGTAGACCCAGCGCAGCCCGGCCGCCGACCCGGCCCCGATGGCCTCGTGCTCGTAGAAGATCTTGCCGTCACCCTGGAAGCCGGACACCGTGTAGCCGTTCTTGTCGGCGGAGCGGAACGTCACCCGGCCGCCGTCCCCCTCCACCGACGCGATCACCTCGGCCAGCTTCTCCGCCGGCCGCAGGCCCGCCGCGTTGGTCCCCCACACCGTCAGCGTCGCGCCGAGGGCGGCGTCGGTGAACCGCCTCCCCTCGCCGTCCTGCGGGACCCACGCCGACGCCGTGTAGCCCGGCGGCACCGGCGTGCTGAACCCGAACCGGGCGTTCGTGTACGTGGCCCCGGCATCGGGTTGCTCCGAAGACGGGGGCGCGGTCGTCGTCGACGGAGCGGCCGTCTTGCCCAGCATCGCCAGGACCTTCGGCTGCAGCAGGTCGCCGAGCTCGTCGTAGGGCAGCACCACGGACTCGGTGCCGGCCGCCGTGGCGCAGCCGAGCTCGTACCAGCGGATCTCGAACTCGGCGCCGGCGTCGGTGAACCCGAACGTCGCCGCCGGCACGTGGTCACCGCCGCCGGCGCGCTCGGCGGCGTCCATGCCGACCCGCCGCTCCGGGTAGCCGACGACCGTGGGCACGGTGCAGAACCCGTTCTTCGTGTGCGGGCTCAGCCGCTGGGTCAGCGTCCGCATGCCCGCGGCCGTCAGCATTTCCGGCCGGAAGACGTCCTTCGGACCCAGTGCCTGCCCGGTCGCGAGGTCGACGGAGAGCGCTTCGGGGAACCGCCAGGTGGGGTGGGACAGCACGGCCGAGTCGAGATCGTGGTCGTAGCGCACGGAAAGCAGCCCCGGCGTCTGTCGCAGGACGCGCGCGGACGAGTGCACCCGGACCGTCTCGCCCTCCTGCCGGACGCGCTCGAGCGTGCTCGGTTCGGCGACGCCGTCGTGGAGGGCCTTGAGCCGCTGGTCGACCGGTGCCCGCAGCGCGTCGTTGACCCGCTGCCGGACCGCGGCGTCGGCGCCGCCGGACACCTGCGGGTACTGGAGCTCGTAGCCGATCGGCAGCGCCGGGTCCCGGCCGGACATCGTCTGCAGGGCGACCGTCAGCGACGCCGGCGCGGCGGGCGGGTCGTCCCCCTTCGGGATGAGCAGCACCCCGCCGGCGACCAGCCCGCCGACGATCGCGACGGCGGCGGCGATCTTGCCCGCCACCGCCGCGGTCAGCCCGGTCCCGGTGCCCGTGGCCGTCGCCCCGGCCCCGGCGGCCGCGGCGACCGGCGCGGCCGCCGTGCCCGCGGTCGTCAGGAGCGCCAGCGGCGTCAAGGCCGTCAGCGCCGCGGCGGAGGTGGCCAGCCGCTTCCAGCCACGCTTCTCCCAGTTCTTCCCGTAGGCCTTGCGCGCGACGGCTTCCAGTTCGGTGACGAAGGCCCCCGCGGTCGCCGGCCGCCACGACGGGTCCTTCGCCATGCCCCGCGCGATCAGCGGACGCAGCGCCTCGGGCACCGCGTCCATCGGCACGGGTGCTCCGCCGTGCAGGACGCGCAGCTGCTCGCGCGTGTCCGCCTCGAACGGCCGCTGCCCGGTGACGCACTGGTAGAACACACACGTGGCCGCGTACACGTCGGTGGCGGGCACGCCCGGCTGCCCCGCCCACTGCTCCGGCGCCATGTAGGACGGGGAGCCGGCGGTCAGTCCGTTGTGTCCGTCCAAAGTGGCCAGTCCGAAGTCGACCAGCTTCGACTCGCCGTCCCGCGACACCAGCACGTTGCCCGGCTTGTAGTCCCGGTGGACGACGCCGGCCGCGTGGGCATCGGCGAGGCCGAGCAACGAGCCCTTGAGGATCGCCAGCGCGGCCTCGGGCGCCAGGACGTTCTCGGCCACCAGCAGAGCGCGCAGCGAAACACCGGGCACCGCCTCCATGACCAGGGCGGCGCCGTGGGGTGTCTCGACGAAGTCGAAGAGCCGGACGACGTGCGGGCTCCGCACGCCGGACAGCAGCCAGGCCTCCCGCCGGAAGCCGTCGGCGATCCGCGGGTCGGCGAGGAACTCCGCGCGCAGGTACTTGATCGCCGCCAGCCGCCCGGAAGTCTCGTGCTTGGCCAGCACGACCCGCCCGAAGCCGCCGCTGCCGAGCACGTCCACTTCGGCGTACCCGGGCACGCTCCAGGTGTCGTTCATCCCCGCCGCTTCCCCTCGACTGTGTCCGCTCGCGGAGGCAGACGATAGCCCGGCCGGGTCCCCCTTCGTGGCAATTCACGCAAAAGTGTCACTCATGCCTGGTCGCGGCGCCGGCCTCGGCCTACCTCGGCCGCCCGGCGGGGAACACCCGGGGCGACCCGCCTGCCAACGTCCGGCCGATCCCCCGCGCCGCCGCCATCACCAACGGCGCCAACGCGCTCGGCTGGGCACTCCCGGTCCGCACCACGAGGGAGACCGCGGCCGCGACCGTGCCGTCGGCGGCGAAAACCGGCGCGCCGACGGAGAGGGCGTCGACGGTCACCTGGCCGTCGCTCACCGAGTAGCCGAGCTTGCGGACGTCGGCCAGCATGCGGCGCAGCCGGGCGGGATCGGAGACCGTCTTCGGGGTGTAGGTCCGCAGGTCCCCGCCCAGCACCTCCTCCTGCACCGCCACCGGCGCGTGGGCCAGCAGGACGAGCCCGACCCCGGTGGCGTGCAGGGCGAACCGGCCGCCGACGCGGGTCCAGACCGGAACCGCGTCGCGGCCGGCGATGCGTTCGACGAACACGACCTCCAGGCCTTCGCGCACGGCCAGCTGGACGTTCTCGTGCGTCACCTCGTACAGGTCTTCGAGGAACGGCATGGCCGCGTCGCGCAGCCCCAGCCCGCGCGGCGCGAGCGACGCGACCTCCCACAGCCGCAGCCCGACGCGGTAGCGGCCCGCCGCGTCGCGCTCCAGCGCGCCCCACTCCACGAGCTCGGCCGCGCGGCGGTGCGCGGTGGCGAGGGAGACGCCCGAGCGGCGGGCCAGCTCGCTCAGGCTGAGCGCGGTGGCCTCCGGCGTGAACGCCTCGAGCAGCGCCAGCACCTTGCTCGTCACCGAGGTGCCAGCGCCGTGCTCGGCTCGCCGGGTCATCGCCTCACGCTACCCGGCGCGTCACAGGTCCAGCACCAGCCGCGGGCCGGCGCAGCGCGACACGCAGATCATCATCACGTCGCCGGCCTCCTGCTCGGCCGGGGTGAGCACGGCGTCGCGGTGGTCGGGCACGCCCGCCAGGACCCCCGTCTCGCACGTCCCGCACGTGCCTTCCCGGCACGACGACAGGACCTGGACACCGGACTCCTCCACGACCTCGAGCACCGACCGGTCCGGCGGCACGGAAAGGGTGCGTCCCGACTGCGCCAGTTCGACCTCGAACGCGGTTTTCGCCCCGCTGTCGGGTTTGGCCGTGAACCGCTCCACGTGCAGTGTGCCGGGCGCGCACCGCTCCTCCATCGCCGCCAGCAGCGGCTCCGGCCCGCAGCAGTACACCGCCGCCCCCGGCTCGGCGGCCAGTGCCGCGTCGAGGTCGAGCAGACCGCGCTCGTCCTGCGGCACCAGCTCGACGCGGTCGCCGTAGCGGTCCTTCAGCTCGGCGGCGAACGCCATCGACGCGCGGGTGCGCCCGCCGTACAGCAGCCGCCAGCGCGCGCCCGCCGCCTCGGCCGCGGCGATCATCGGCACGAGCGGCGTGATGCCGATCCCGCCCGCGACGAACAGGTAGCGCGGCGCCGGTTCGAGCGCGAAGTGGTTGCGCGGGCCGCGCACGCGCAGGGTCTCGCCGTCCGTCAGCCGCTCGTGGACGTGCGCCGACCCGCCGCGGCCGTCCGGTTCCCGCAGCACGGCCACCTGCAGCACGGACCGGTCGGCCGGGTCGCCGCACAGCGAGTACTGCCGCAAGAGGTCGGGGCCCAGCACCAGGTCCAGGTGCGCGCCCGGCTCCCACGTGGGCAGCGCGCCGCCGTCCGGGGCGCGCAGGGTCAGCCGCACGACGTCGTCGGCGACGCGCTCCTTGGCCGCCAGCACCACGTCCAGCTCCAGGTCGGGCGAGCCGCTCATCGGTCCCGCCCGCCGTGACCGTCGGGGTGGGCCAGCAGCCACTCCCACAGCTCCACCGGATCCTCGGATTCGTGCTCGGCGCCGCAGTGGCAGACCCCGACGAGCACGTCGGTGCCGAGCTTCCAGTGGATGCGGACCACCGCGTCCCCGGACAGCATCGCCACGCGGGTGCTCACGAGGCCGCCAGCTTGGCGAGGATGCGCCGCGCGGCCAGTCCCCCCGTGTCGATGTTGACCGAAAGCTCCTGGTAGCCCTCGGGTTCGGTGGCGATGACGCGTTCGAGGATGTCGAGCGCGCGCACGTCCTGCAGCACCACCGTGCGGTTGTTCTCGGCCAGGAAGTCGGACACGCCCTGGTCTTCGAGCGCGAAGTCCCGGGCCACGGCCCAGAAGTCGTGCGTGCTGTGCTCGGTCTCCGGGGTGATGGCGTAGACGACCTCGACGTGGAAGCCGTCGGGGTCGGTGCCGTCGTCGTTCGGCAGCACGCCGACCGGCGCGATCCGGCTGTGTAGCAGGTAAAGGCACGGCGGGTGGTACTCGATGTCCTGCCAGCGCGTGATCCGGCCTTCGATGCCGGTGGACTTCGCGTAGAACGTCGGGCATTCCGCGTCGGCCATGTGCCTGCTGACGTAGATGATGCCGCGGGCTTCGTCGACCTCCGTGGTGATGGGCGTTTCCGCCACTTCCGGCGTCCCGATGTAGCCGCCGTGCAGGTAGGTCTCGTGGGAGAGGTCGAGCAGGTTGTCCACGAGCAGCTCGTAGCGCGCGGCGAGCGGTTCCATGCCGCTCACGGTGGTGTACGCCGGATCGGCGAGCCACGGCGCGCGCGGGATCGCGGCCGGGTCGGCCAGGTCGCGGTCGCCGATCCAGACCCAGACGAACGAGTCCTGCTCGACCACGGGGTAGGACGGAACCCGCGCGGTGCGGGGGATGCGCTTCTGGCCGGGGACGGCCACGCACGAGCCGGCGCGGTCGTAGGTGAAGCCGTGGTAGCCGCAGATGATCCGGTCGCCGTCGAGGCGGCTCTCGGACAGCGGGTAGCGGCGGTGCACGCAGCGGTCGGCGAGCGCGGTGACTTCGCCTGATTCGGTGCGGTAGAACACGATCGGCTCACCGAGCACCGTGCGGGCGAAGAGTTCCCGCCCCACCTCGCGGCCGTACGCGGCGACGTACCACTGGTTGCGGGCGAACGCTGCCATCACGCCTCAGAGCTCCTTCGGTCGGGGGTCGCCACCCGAAGTTCCCATCCCGGCCGCCGCGGCGGCCATCCACGTTTTCACTGGCTGAAAAACTCGGCCGGTCACGAAATCGGCCCTTCCCAGCAGGCGGTTCGCGGACGTACAGTCGGCGCCGACGTTATTTCGGGTACCGGAACGTACGGGGACCAAAGTGACAACTCGCGACACCGAAACCTTCGACGAGCTGGGGCCGGACGCCTCCCTGGGCGAGGTCCTGCTGGCCCTCGGCGGGCGGCTGACCCGGCTCCAGACGGAACTGCTGGCGGGCCTCGAGCAGCCGCTCACCATCCGGCAGTACCGGATCCTGTCGCGGGTCGGGGCCGGGCACACCTCGCTCACCGCGCTGTGCAAGCTCGCGCACCGCAACCCCTCGACCATGTCCGAAAGCGTCGACAAGCTGGTCAACCAGGGATTCCTGTCCCGGCAGCCGTCGGCCAAGAGCCGGCGCACCATGCAGCTCGAGCTCACCGCCAAAGGGGTGGAGGCGCGGGACGCCGCGCGGCGCGCGCTCGACAAGTTCACCGCCGAGCTGACCGCGGGCCTCACCCCCGAGGTCCGCGAGCAGCTCCTGCCCGCGCTCTCCGGGCTCTACCACCGCGTCCAGGGCAACCTCGACGACCGGTAGCAGGGAAGAACCCCGGGGGGGTCCGCAGAGCGCACAACCGCTGGTCCATGCCACAGAGAGGTGGCCCGCCATGCCCCCGTCCCCCACCGCCTCCGCCCGCGCGCTGCTCGCCCGGCTCGACGAGTCGGCGTTCACCGCGCGGCACGTGAAGATCTACACCACCGTCCTGTTGGGACACTTCCTGTGCGGGTTCGTCATCAACCTCACCGGGGTCGTCCTGCCGGGTGTCATCAAGACGTTCCACCTCACCAGCGAATCGGCCGGGGCGTTCTCCTCGGTCCTGTTCGCCGGCATGCTCGTCGGCGCCGCCGTCGCCGGCACCGTGTCCGACCGGTTCGGCCGGAAGGTCCCGCTGGCCGTCACGATCATGGTCTACGCGCTGTTCTCGCTGGCCGCCGTGTTCGCGCCCAGCTTCGGCGCGCTGGTCATCTTCCGCGCGCTGCAAGGGATCGGGCTCGGCGCGGAGATCGCCGTGGCCCTGCCCTACATCGCGGAGTTCGTGCCGTCCCGCCACCGCGGGCCGCTCGTCACCGCGGCCACGGCCGCCTGGCTGATCGGCCTGCCGACGGCGGCCGCGGTCGGCACCGCGGTGGTGCCGGTGTGGGGCTGGCGCGCGATGTTCGCGATCGCCACCGTGCCGGTGCTCGTCGGCGCGGTCATGCTGGCCACTCTGCCGGAGTCGGTGCGCTACCTGCTGCGCCGCGGCCGGCTCGCCGCCGGCACGGCGATCGTCGACACCCTCTGCCGCGGCACCGGCGCGGCCGCACCCGCCGAGCACCACGAGGCGCCCGAGACCCGGGGCACCGTGCGCACGCTCGTCGCCCGGCGCTACCTCCGCTACACGATCGCCCTCTGGTTCATGGAGGTCTGCGCCGGCGCGTTCCTCTACGGGCTTTCGAGCTGGTTGCCCTCGGTCCTCGAAAAGCAGGGTGTCGGCCTGCTCAAGAGCTTCGGCTACACGGCAATCATCACCACCGCCGGCGTGGTCGGCGCGATCCTGGCCGGGCAGCTGATCGACCGGATCGGCCGCCGCGTGGTGCTCGGTGCCGGGTTCGTCCTCAGTGGACTGCTGTGCCTGGCCTGGGGCACGACGTCCGCGGCGGGCGCGGTGATCCTGCTCGGCTCGCTGGCGACGTTCTTCGGCAGCGGCCTCGCGGGTAGCACGCTCTTCGCCTACGCCAGCGAGCTCTACCCGACCGCGAGCCGCGCGACCGGGCTCGGCTGGGCCGCGGCGTGGCAGAAGGTCGGCGGGCTGGTCATGCCGGCGCTGGTCGGGTTCGTCCTGGCCATGCACACCACGCAGTTCGTGTTCTTCCTGCTCTTCGGGGTCATCTCGGTCCTCGCCGGGATCGCCGCATTGGTGGCGACCTTCGAGACCCGCGGCCGCACCGTCGAGCAGATCACCCGGGAGATCACCGGGACGTCGGCGGCGGAGGCCACGCCGACGATGGCCCGCTCCTGACCCACTCCGTGGAGGAACCCATGACGATGTCACCCGACGACCAGGCGGAGCTGCGCCTGCGGCAGCGCAAGGTCCGCGCCGCGATGGCCGAGCAGGACCTCGACGTCGTGCTCGCCTACGGCCCGGCCTGGCGGCGCGAGAACATCCGCTACTTCACCGACGTGACCCCGGCGGGCAGCGCCGCGCTCGTCGTCTTCCCGGCCGAGGGCGGAGCCGTCGCCTTCTCGACCCGGCCGTCGGACCTCCCGGCGTTCACGGCGCAGGGCTGGGTCGGCGACGCCCGCCGCCTCGACCCGGCGAATCCGGCGGAGCTGGGCGTGGTCCTGAAGGAGCTGGCGCCGCGGCGCATCGGGATCGCGCTCCACGAGCTCGTGCCGCTCGTGCTCATGGAGACGATCCGCGCCGCGGCGCCGGGCGCCGAAGTCGTCTCGGCGACGAAGCTGCTCGACACCGCCCGGCTCGTGAAGAGCGAGTGGGAGCTGGCCCGGATGCGCCGCAGCGCCGTCGTGTGCGCCGCGGGCTGGGACGCGTTCGTCGACGTGCTCGAACCCGGCCTGCCGGAGTACCGGATCGTCGCCGAGGTCGAGGCCCGGGTGAAGAACCTCGGTGCCGAGGACAACTTCATGCTCATCGCCTCGGGCCGTGACGAGGTCCGCGGCATGACCCCGCCCGGTGACCGGCGGCTCGAAGCCGGTGACCTGGTGCGCACCGAGCTGACGCCCAAAATGGCCGGTTACTGGCTGCAGATCTGCCGCTCCGCCGTGGTGGGCAAGGCCGACGACGGGCAGCGCAGGTCGTTCGACCTCTTCAACGAAGCCGTCGAGGCGGGCATCTCCGTGGTGCGGCCCGGCATCACCGCGCACGAGGTCGCCGTGGCGCAGAATGACGTGTTCCGCAAATACGGCTACGGCGAGTACTGCACGAGCGAGTACACCCGCGTGCGCGGCCACGGCCACGGCCTGCACCTCGACGAGACGCCGATCATCGAGGGCAACCACACGGTGCTGCCGGAAAACTCCGTGTTCATCATCCACCCCAACACCTACACGCCGCTGGCCGGCTACCACGTGCTCGGCGACCCCGTGCGCGTCACCGCCGACGGCGTCGAAGTGCTGATCACGACCGAACGCAAGCTGTTCGAGACAGGAGACGTGGCGTGAAACGAGGGTTGCACGTACTCGATTCCGCGGAGATCCCCGACCGGGAGTGGCACGACCGCGTCGCCGGGCTGCAGCGCGCCATGGCCGCCGAAGGTGTCGACGTCGCGCTCGTCTATGCCGACGTGTCGCGGTCGGACGACCTGGCCTACCTGACCAACCTGTGCCTCTACTGGAACGAGGGCGTGCTGGCGATCCCCGCCGACGGGCCCGTGACGTTCCTGACGAAGCTTTCGCTGCGGGTGCAGAACTGGATGCGGCGCTCGTCGACGGTCACGGAGTTCGGCAGTGGCAAGAACTTCGCCGACCTCGTCGCGAAGTACCTGCTCGACCGGCCGGCCGGGACCGTCGGCCTGGTCGATGCCGCGCTGTGGCCCGCCGAGGTGGCCGGCGAAATCGTCGACGCGGTCCCCGGCTGGCAGGTCCGCCGCCTCGGCGGGCTGGTGCGCGAGCGGCGGCTGGTGCCGTCGGCGGCCGAGACCGAGCTGCTGCGGGCGGCGGGCCGGATCCTGGACGACGCCGCGGCGAAGGCGACGGTCGCGGGCAGCACGGCGGGCAGCCGGGTCGAGACCGTGGAACGCGCCTTGCGCGGCGGCGGGTTCCTCGACCTGTACCCGACCTCCCTGTCCACTTCGGACGGTGTGACGTCCTTCGCCGTCACCGGCCAGTACCGCACGAACTGGGTGCACACCAGCCGCGTGCTCGACAACGGCGGCTGGCCCGACACCCTGAAGGAGGCCCTCGCGCAGGCGATCGGCGCGGCTCGGGCCGGGGCCACCGTCGGTGCCCTCGCCGAGGCCGCCGCACCCGCGCTGGCGAAGCTGCCCGACGGCGCCCAAACCGAAGTCCGCTGGGTCAACCAAGCCGACTTGTCCACCGCGGGCGAATTCCGCGCCCGGGACCCCGAAACCGTGCTGGCCGACGGTGAAGCCGGCGCGGTGTCCGTGGAGGTCGCCTTCTCCGACGGCGGCACCGCGGCCGTGGCCGAAACCGTTCGCGTCACCGACGGCGAACCCGAACACCTGACAGGAGCACACCGGTGAGGATCCTTTCCAACGGCGACATCGAGCAGGTGCTCACCGCCGGCGAGACGCTCGACGCGCTGGAAACCGCGTACCAGGAACTGAACTCCGGCCAGGGCGCCAACCGGCCGCGCAATCACACGTACTTCCCGGTCGAGGACAGCCGCCACCCCGGCTTCCGCTTCCGGTTCAAGTCCCAGGAAGGCGGCAACGTCTCCAGCGGCGTGTGGGCGCTGCGGATCACCTCCGACATCGCCGGCGTCGAAACGCTGCCGAGCGGCGTGCAGCGGCGGCGGCTCATCCCGGCCGCGCCCGGCGGCCGGTACGTCGGGCTCGTCACGCTCTACAGCCTGACCTCGCTCGAACCGCTGGCCATCATGCACGACAGCTTCATCCAGAAGATGCGCGTCGGCGCCACCTCCGCGCTCGGCATCCGTGAACTGTCCAATCCGGACGCCACGGTCGCCGGGATGTTCGGCTCCGGCTGGCAGGCCGAAGCCCACCTCGAGTGCCTCCTCATGGTGCGGCCGGGCATCGAAGAGGTCCGCGTGTACAGCCCGACGGCCGAGCACCGCGAGGAGTTCGCCCGCGTGTGGAGCGAGAAGACCGGCCGCAAGATCGTGGCCGTCGACGACCGGCGCGACGCGGTGGCGGGCTGCCAGATCGTCACCTGCGCCACCGCCGCCATGGAGCCGTGCTTCGACGGCGCCTGGCTCGACCCCGGCACGCACGTCACGGCGATCACCTCGCCGGACGGCACGGCCACCCGCCGGGAACTCGACGACACGACGTTCGACCGCGCGGCGCGCATCACCGTGCTCTCGCGCGAGCAGGTGCACCACGACAAGCAGTACGACATCCTCGGGCCGGTCGAGCGCGGCCTGATGCGGTGGGACGACATCCGCGAACTCGGCGACCTGCTGCTCGGCGACGCGCCCGGCCGCACCAGCCCCGACGACATCACCGTGTTCGCCAACAACACCGGCATGGGCATCCAGTTCGCGGCGGTCTGCGCGCGGGCGCTCGCCCTCGCCGAGCGGCGCGACCTCGGGAACACCGTGCCGACCGACTGGTTCCTGGAGGAGACCAGCCCCTGACCGGGCGCGCGGCCACCACCGGAACTTCGAGCGGAGACGCAACCATGGGCAGTGCACATCGCGTCGGAGGCAAGGTCATCACCTTCGGCGAAAACGTCAACACCGACGTCATCATCCCCGGCCGCTACCTCGTGAGCATCGACCCGGCGGAACTCGCCGAGCACGCTTTCGAGCCGCTGGGGCCGGAAACCCAACAGCGGCTGCGGGCCAGCGACGTCGTCGTCGCCGGCCGCAACTTCGGCTGCGGCAGCGCGCGGGAGCAGGCCGCCACGTGCCTGATCGGCGCCGGGATCAAGGCGGTCGTCGCGGCCTCCTTCTCCCGCGTGTTCTTCCGCAACGCGATCAACACCGGGCTCGTCGCGGTCGAGTCGCCCGCCGCGGCGGAAGCGGCCGCCGACGGCGGCGAGCTGTGGGTCGACTACGACGCGGGCACGGTCGAAACGGGTGGGCGGACCTTCCCGTTCAGCCCGTACCCGCCCGTGTTGCGGGAGATCATGGCCGACGGCGGCCTGATCCCGCACCTGATGGCGAGCTTCGCGGCGGGAGGAACGAAATGACCGGCAAGACCTTCGCGCAGAAGGCGATCGAGCGCGCGTCCGCGGTCGCGGACCTCGTGCCAGGGCAGATCGTCGACGCGTACCCGGACCTGTACATGAGCCACACCGCGAGCTGGCGGTGCATCCGGACACTGGAGAAGATGGGCGTCGAGCGGCTCTTCGACGTCGACCGCGTGGCGATGGTGATGGACCACCTCTCCCCCGCCATGAACGCGAAGACGGCCGCCGACCACGCGCTGTGCCGCGAGTTCGCGAAGAAGATGGGCGTGAAGAACTTCTTCGACGTCGACAGCGGGATCGCGCACATCGTCCTGATGGAACACGGTCTCGTGCGGCCCGGGCAGTTCATCATCGGCACCGACTCGCACTCCACGATCTACGGTGCGCTGGGCGCCTTCGGCACCGGCGTCGGGTTCAGCGAGATCACCGCCGCGTGGGTCACCGGCAAGCTGTGGGTCAAGGTGCCCGAGTCGGTCCGCGTGGTCATCGACGGCGACCTCGCCCCCGGCGTGTACGCCAAGGACGTGATGCTCAAGCTCATCGGCGACCTCGGCGCCGACGGGCTCACCTACGACTCGGCCGAGTTCTCCGGCTCCTACGTCGCGGGCATGTCCGTGTCGGAGCGCATGACGTTCTGCAACCTGGCCATGGAGATGGGCGCCAAGAACGCCTACGTGGCCCCGGACGCCACGACGCTCGCCTACCTCGACGAGGCCGGAGTGCCCCGCGACGAGCTGGACATCCTGCTGCCGGACGAAGACGCGACCTACCGAGCGACGGTGTCCCTCGACGGTCCGACGCTGGCCCCGCAGATCGCCGTGCCGCACACCGTCGACAACGTCGTCGGCGTCGGCGACGTCGCCGGGACCAAGCTCGACCAGGTGTTCATCGGCTCGTGCGCCAACGCCAAGTACGACGACCTGGTGATCGCGGCCGACGTGCTCGCCGGTCACCGCGTCGCGCCGGGTCTCCGGCTCATCGTGACGCCGGCGTCGGCGAAGATCATGGCGAAGGCGGCGGAGAACGGCGTGCTCACGAAGCTCATCAACGCGGGGGCGATGATCACGAACCCGGGCTGCGGCGCCTGCGCGGGCAACGGCGGCGCGATGGCCGACGGTGAGACGACGCTGTCGACGGCCAACCGCAACTTCCAGGGCCGCATGGGCAGTTACGACGCGAAGATCTTCCTGTCCAGCCCGGCAACGGCCGCGGCGTCGGCGATCCGCGGGGTCATCACCGACCCGCGTGAGGTCGTCGCGACGGCGGTGGTCGCGTGAACCTCGTCGAGAAGATCCTCGCCCGCGCGAGCGGCCGCGAGTCGGTGGAGCCCGGCGAGATCGTCGTCGCGAAGGTCGACCGGCTGATCATGCACGACCTGTCCGGGTACTTGACGTCGCAGGTGTACGAGAAGCGGGTCAACGTGCCCATCCCGGACCCCGAGCGGGCCGTCATGGTGTTCGACCACCACTTCGCCCCGCCCACCGAGCAGCAGGCGAACGTGCTGCGGCACAACCGGGAATGGGCCCGCAAGCACGGCCTGACGCTCTACGACTGCGGCAACGGCAACCTGCACCACGCGGCCGTCCGCAATGGACACATCAAGCCGGGCATGATCGTGGTGGGGTCCGACAGCCACACTCCCGTGCACGGGACGCTGGGCGCGCTCGCCGTGGCGCTGGGCAACGACTCGCACGCCGGAACCGTGCTGCCGTACGGGAAGGCCTGGTTCAAGGTGCCCGAGACGACCCGCGTGCACCTCGAAGGCACGCCGGAGCCGGGCGTGACACCGCGCGACGTCGCGCTGTGGCTCGTCGGCCGCATCGGCGAGGGCGAGCTGAACTACCGGGCCGTCGAGTTCGGCGGGCCGTACGTGCGCGGACTGTCCTTTTGGGACCGCTGGCTGTTCCCGTTGCTGTGCGTGGACCTCGGGGCGAAGTGCAGCTTCGTCGAGCCGGACGAGGTGACCGAGGCGTTCGTGCGGACGCTGCCGGGCGGCGGAGGAGACCTGCTGGTGCGCGGCGACGGCGAAGAGGCGGCGCAGGTGGTGCGTTTCGACGTCGGCGAGGTCGCCCCGCAGGTCGCCTGCCCGCCGACCGTCGGCAACGTCAAGCCGGTCGCGGAGGTCGCGGGCACGCCGGTCCAGTACGCCGAGCTGGGTGGGCACGGCGGCGGCCGGCTCGAGGACTTCCGTGCGGCGGCCACGGTGCTGGCCGGGCGCGGGGTCCACCCGGACGTCCGGTTCCACCTCGTGCCGTCCAGCCGCGAGGTGTTCGCCGAGGCGGCGCGGGAGGGCCTCGTGCTCGCGCTGCACGAGGCGGGTGCGACGTGGTTCCCGCCGAGCACGGGCTCGAACCAGGCGTACAACATGGGCGCGCTGGCCGCGGACGAGGCGATGATCTCCACGCACGCCCGCAACTTCCCGGGCCGCAACGGAAGCCCGGACGCGGCGATGTACCTGGCGTCGTCGGAGACCGTCGCCGCGTCGGCCGTGGCGGGCGTCATCGCAGGGAGGACCGCGTGAAGTTCGAAGGCCGCTGCTGGCGGTTCGGGGACAACATCCCGACCGACCGGCTCGTGAAGACGCAGTACGTGTTCGAACCCATGGACGTGCTGGTGCGGCACGTGCTCGAGGACCTCAACCCGGAGTTCCCGAAGAAGGTGCGGCCGGGCGACATCGTGTTCGCGGGCAAGCACTTCGGCCAGTCGTCGGGCCGCGCGATCGCCACGAAGGCGTTGCAGGCGACCGGGATCGGCTGCGTGGTGGCGGAGACGTTCGCGCGGACGTTCTACCGCAACTGCTTCGAGATCGGCTTGCCGGCGCTGGAGATCGGGCTCAACCCGGACCTGGCGGACGACGGCGACCGGGTCCGCGTCGACCTCACCACCGGCGAGTTCACCAACCTCACGACGGGCACGAGCGTCCGCGGCGCGGCGGCCGACCCGTTCCTGGTCGAGATGCTCGACGCCGGCGGGTTGATCGCCTTCGCGAAGAAGCGGCCGGAGGTGTTCCAGTAGGACGATGTTTAAAGGACGGAGTCCCGCCGGTCAGCCCGTCGTCAGGCGCAGGGTGGCGATCCCGCGCATGTCGAGCGTGGCCCCGGCGGGGACTTCGGCGTACCGCAACAACACCTGGTCACAACCGGGGCACCGGGCGACGTAGCCCATCGGGGCGCCGTACACCGCCGCCGCGGCGAGGCGGTCGGATCGGCCGCAGCCGGCGCACACCGCCGTCGCGCTCGTGACGTCGGCGGTGAACACGCTGCTCAGTGGGCCCGCCAGGACGTTCCCGTCGATGTGTGCGTCCGTCATTTCACCCTCCGCTCGCTCCGAACCGCTCCGCGCGCACGCGGCCGGGGTCGTGCCCGGCGTCGACCAGCAACCCGGTGACCGTCTCGACGAACGGCGTCGGCCCGCACACGTAGCAGGTCGGCGCGTCGTCCGGGGACAGCCCGTACGCCTTCAGGTCGGCCGCGTCGATCCGGTGCGGTGCGCGCTCGACGCCGTCGGGTGCTTCCCGTGTGTACAACACGACCGTCTCGGGACCGCCCAGTTCGCCGGCGAAGTACACGTCGGCCGGGGTCCGGGCCGAGTACAACAGCCGGAAGGGCGGTTTCCCCGCCGAACGGGCCCGCACCATCGCCATCAGCGGGGCGACCCCGGAGCCGCCGCCGATCAGCAGCACCGGCTCGGGCTGTTCCGGCCGCCACACGAACCAGCCGCCCAGCGGGCCGAGCACCTCGACGACGTCGCCGACCTCGATGTCGCGCACGAGGTAGGGCGAGACCTCCCCGTCGGGTACCAATTGGACGGTCACCTCGATGAACTCGCCGTCGGCGGGCGCGGACAGCGAATAGCTGCGCTGCGCGGTGTAGCCGTCCTCGGCGGTGAGCCGGAGGTCGACGTGCTGCCCGGCGAGGTGGCCCGGCCAGTCCGGTACGGCGAACCGGAGGGTGCGCGCGGTGGCCGTCTCGTCGCGGGTCCCGACGAGCCGGGCGGTGAGGCGGCGCCGGCCTAGTCGCCGTCGTAGCGTTGTTCCCGCCACGGGTCTCCGTAGTTGTGGTAGCCGAGCTCTTCCCAGAACCCGGGCTCGTCGTCGGGCAGCAGCTCCAGGCCGCTGACCCACTTGGCGGACTTCCAGAAGTACAGGTGCGGCACGAGCAGCCGCGCGGGGCCGCCGTGCACCGGTTCGAGGGGCTCGCCGTCGAACTCGTAGGCGATCCACGCCTGGCCGTCGAGCAGGTCGTCCAGCGGGAGGTTCGTGGTGTAGCCCCCGGAGCTGTGCACCATCGCGTAGTCGGCGGCGGTCTCGACGTCGGCGAGCAGCACGTCGAACGACACACCGCGCCAGGTGGTGCCGAGCTTCGACCAGCGGGTCACGCAGTGGATGTCGACGGTCGGTTCCTCGGCGGGCAGCGCCATCAGGTCGGCCCAGCTCCACGACGTCCGCACGCCGGCTTCCGTGGTGACCGTGAACGACCAGTCCTCGGTCGTCACCGGCGGGGTCGGTCCCGCCGAGAGGACGGGGAAGTCGTCGGTGAGGTACTGACCCGGCGGCAGGGTGACGTCGCGCTCGCGGCGCCCCTGGAACCCCCGGCTGAACACGGCCAAGGCACTCCCCTCTCGTCGGGCGCTCACCCTAACCCGCCGCGGGCCCGCGAGGGGTGTCAGCCTGATTTATAGTTCGATCGTGGCGAGGCACTCCGCGGTGCACCTGGCGAACCTGGACCTCAACCTGCTGGTGGTCCTGCGCGAGCTGCTCGGCGAGCGGAACGTCACCCGCGCGGCGGCCCGGCTCGGGGTGTCGCAGCCCGCGGCGAGTGCCGCGCTCGCCCGGCTGCGACGGCACTTCGGCGACGAGCTGCTGGTCCGGTCCGGGAACGGCTACGTGCTGTCCGCGCTGGCCACGCAGCTGGCCGACCAGGTCGAGGCCGTGTGCACCGGCGCGGAGCGGCTCTTCGGCACCGGCCACGACTTCGACCCTGGCACGTCCGCCCGCGAGTTCACCCTGGTCATGGCGGACTACACGATCGAGGTACTCGGCTCCCGGCTGTCGGCCTTGCTCGCGGACCAGGCGCCGGACGTCCAGCTGCACGTCCGGCTGGTCCGAGAGGCCTTCGCCAGCGACATCACCGACACGATCCGGCTGATCGACGGCATGGTGGCGCCCCCGGTCAGCCGGTTCGAGCTCCCCGACGTGCGGTCGGTCGCGTTGTTCACCGACCGCTGGGTCTGCGTCGTCGACGCGGCGAACCCGGCGGTGCGGGGTGCCGAGCTCGGCCTCGAGCAGCTCGCCGCGCTGCCGTGGGTCGCGCCGTTCCAGCCGGACCGCGGGTTCCCGCCCGCCGCGCCGATGGGCCGCCAGCTCGCGCTCTTCGGCATCCAGCCGCGCATCCGGGTCCGCGTCGAGAGCTACCAGGCCGTGCCCCACTTCGTCGCGGGCACCGACCGCGTCGCGCTGCTGCAGGAACGCCTCGCGACGCGCGTCGCCGACCGGCTCGGCCTGCGGATCCTGCCGTGCCCCGGCGATCCGGAGCCGATCGTCGAACGGTTCTGGTGGCACGCCGGCTACGACGGCGACCCGGCCCACCGCTGGTTCCGGACCGTGCTGACCGACCTCGCCCGCCAGGTATAACCCATCCTGATACTCCCGCAGCGCGATTCTCTATTTCCGGGGGCGCGGGCGCCCGACCTAGCGTGTGAGCCATGCCGCACCCCCTCACCGAGCTGAAGGTCCGCACCGTCCGCAAGCCCGCCGGTTCCCCCGCCCACCAGGTCTCCGCCGACGTCTGCGTCGTCGGCGCCGGCATCGCCGGGCTGTCCGCGGCGATCGAGTCCGCCCGGCTCGGCCGCGACGTCGTGCTCGTCGACGCGCTGCCGGTGCTCGGCGGCCAGATGGTCAACTCGCTGATCGGGTTGTTCTGCGGGGTCTTCGGCAACGCCCCGGACTACCGCCAGCTGACGCACGGGATCTTCGACGACATCTTCCGCGACCTGGGCGCCACGGACGACCTGTTCCGGCAGCGGCGGCACACGCTCACCGTCGGCTACGACGAAGTCGTGCTCGGCCGGTGGGTCGAAGACACCGTGCGGGAACACGGGATCCGGGTGATCACCGGCGCCGCGATCACCGGCGTCGTCCGCGGTGGCGACCGCATCGAGTCCGTCACCTTCGCCACCCGCTACGGCGCCGTGGACGTCGACGCCACCGGCTTCGTCGACGCGAGCGGGGACGCCGCCCTGATCTGGGAAGCGGGGTTGCCGTGCCGCCTGCCGGAGCGGGAGATCTACGGCTCGCAGCAGCTCGTCGTCGAGCACGTCGCCGAGGAGGCCGCGCCCGGGCCGGACGAGCTGGCCGAGCGCGTCGGCGCGAAAGCCGGGCAGTACGGCCTGCGCCGCCACGACGGGCTGGCCTTCCACTTCCCCGGCCGGGGCACCGCGGTGCTGAACATGACCCACATCGAGGCGCCCCTCGAACCGATCGCCGCGGCCCGGGCCCAGCTCGAAGGCAAGGCCCAGGCCGACCGGGTGGTGGCGTTCCTGCGCGCGGAGTTCCCCGAGGCGTTCGGGCGCATCCGGGTCCGGGCGTACGGGCTGCCCGGACGGCGGCAAACCCGGTGGGCGCAGGGGGTGCACCAGCTGACCATCGACGAGGTGCGGGCCGGAACGCGCTTTCCGGACGCCGTCGCACGGACCGCCTGGCCGGTGGAACTGCACGACAGCCCCGAAGGCTACGTGTGGGAGACGTTCGGCCCCGACCACGTCCACTACGTCCCCCTGCGCTCGATGACTCCCCCGGACGTCCACAACGTCCTGGTCGCCGGCCGCTGCGTCGACGGCGACGCGGCCGCGCTGTCGAGCGTGCGCGTCATGGGCCCGTGCGGGGCGATGGGCATGGCCGCGGCGCACGCACTGGACATCGCCGGGAAGGACAGCGTGCACGACGTCGACCACGGCGAGCTGGCCGGCCGCCTGGCCCGCAACCTCGAGTCCTGAACGGAGGAAAAGCGATGGTCCGCAGCGACTTCCCGCCCGGCACGGTCCGCTGGGCCACCCGGCGCGCCCAGTGGCGGGCACTCGGGCTCACCGACGAAGACCTGGCCAAGCCGAAGATCGCCGTCGTCAACTCCTCGTCGGACCTGGCGATCTGCTTCAGCCACCTCGACCCCATCGCGGCCCGGATCAAGAAGGGCATCGCCGCCGCCGGCGGGCTCGCGTTCGAGGTGCGCACGACGGCGCCGAGCGACTTCATCCACTCGGCCGGGCACGGCGGCGGGTACATCCTCTCCGCGCGCGACCTCATCGTGAACGACATCGAGGTCGGCGTCGAAGGTGCGCAGCTGGACGGGATGGTGTGCCTGGCCAGCTGCGACAAGACCGCACCCGCGCAGCTGATGGCCGCCGGGCGGCTGAACATCCCGACCCTGCTCGTCGCCTGCGGCTACCAGCCCAGCGGCTGCTTCCGGGGCGGCCACTGCGACATCGAGGACGTCTTCCTCCACGCCTGCGGGACGTCCACTGCGGACGAACTCGCCGAGATGAGCGAGAACGCCGTCGGCGGACCCGGCGTCTGCCCGGGCATGGGCACCGCGAACTCCATGCACGTCGTCGCCGAAGCACTCGGCATGGCGCTGCCCGGCACCACGCCCGTCGCGGCGAACTCGCCGTCGATGTGGGCCGCGGCCGACGCCGCCGCGGCCCGGATCGTGCGGATGGTGGCCGAGGACCTGCGCCCGCGCCGGATCATGACGGCCGCCGCGTTCGGCAACGCCGTCCGAGTCGCGCTGGCGGTGGGTGCCTCGATCAACACCGTGAAGCACCTCCAAGCGGTGGCCCAGGAGTCCGATGTGGACGTCGACGTTCTCGGTCTGTACGCCGAGTTCGGCCGGGACACCCCGGTGGTGTCGGCGGTCCGGCCGAACGGGCCGCACCTCATCGAGCAGTTCGAGGCCGCGGGTGGCGCGCGGGCGGTGCTGAAACAGCTCGGCGACCTGATCGACCCGGCGCCGATGACCGTGAGCGGCGGTTCGGTGGGCGACAACCTGTCCACGGCCGAAGTCGCGGATCCCGAAGTCATCCGCCCCGCCGACCGTCCCTTCGCGACAGAGCCGCTGATCATGGTCCTGCGCGGATCACTGACCCCCGACGGCGGCATCGTCAAGCTCGCGGTCGGCGACGAGCGCCCGGCCGCCTTCACCGGTCCGGCCCGCTGCTTCGAAAGCCAGGAGGCCGCGGTCGCCGCCCTGGCGGACGGGACCATCACCGCGGGCGACGTCGTGGTCGTCCGCGGGCTCGGGCCGCGCGGACGGCCCGGCATGGGGATGGCGTCGCAGATCGTCTTCGCCCTCGACCGCGCCGGGCTCACCGGCGAGGTCGCGGTGGTCACCGACGGCCAGCTGTCCGGGCTCGTCAACCGCGGCATCGTGGTCGGCGAGGTCCGCCCCGAAGCCGCCGACGGCGGTCCATTGTCGCTCGTCCGCGACGGCGACACCGTCCACATCGACCTGCCGGGGCGGGTGTGCGACCTGCGCGTCGACGCGGCCGACCTCGCCGCGAGGACTCCGGAACCTGTTGCGGATCACCACGAAACCGGCTGGTTGTCGGTCTACCGGCGCACCGTGCGCCCGCTCGGCCAGGGAGCCGTGCTCCGCCCCTAGACACCCACGATCAGGAGGCCGCAATGGCGCTGCCCGACGTCCCCCCGTCCACCGTCATCACCGAAGCCGACGAACGGCGCTCCGCCCGCGGTGGCGCGTTCTCGATGTTCGTCGACAGCTTCGACGTGTACCTCCCGGCGCTCGTGCTGCCGGCCGCCATGGCGTACTTCATGCCGTCGAACCTGTCGCCGACGATCCGCGCGACGTTCACGACCCTGCTGTTCACGGTCGGGCTGCTCGCGCGGCCGATCGGCAGCGTGATCTTCGGCAACCTGTCCGACCGGATCGGGCGCAAGCCGGTCACCATGATCAGCGGCTGGGGCTTCACGATCGTCACCCTGCTCATCGGCCTGCTGCCCGGCTTCGCGACGTGGAACTACGGCGCGATCGCGGTGTTCGCCGTGCTGCGGCTGATCGGCGGGATCTTCCTCGCCGGCGGGTACGCCGCCCCGATGCCGCTCGCGCTGGAGCAGGCGAAGCCCGCGCGGCGCGGCCGGGTCGGCGGGCTCATCGGCGTGGGCGCGCCCGGGTCGTTCCTGGTGATCAACCTGCTCCTGCTCGGCTTGCTCGACGTGCTGCCCCACGGCGGTTTCCTGGCCTGGGGCTGGCGGATCCCGTTCTTCCTCGGGTTCGTGCTCGGCCTGGTCTACCTGTGGCACTACCGCGGCGTGAAGGAGGACGACTCGGTGTTCCGGCGACGTCGCACGGGGCGCCAGCCGGTGGCCGAGCTGTTCACCACGCACCGCGCGCTGTTCTTCAGCGTCTTCCTGTTCACCTGCGGGTACTGGTTCGCCACCCAGATGTCGGTGTCGTTCCTGCCGACCCTGCTGGTGCAGGTGCTGGACCAGAGCCCGCGGCTGTCGTCCACGGTGGAGATCATCAGTTCGTGCCTCACGATCGTGCTGATCCTGGTGCTCGCCGCGGTCGGCCAGCGGATCGGCAGGCGCGCGCTGCTGATGCGCTGGGCGCTGGTGCTCACGTTCGTCGTGGGCGGCGCGTTCGCGGTGCTCGCGGTGGCCGGCCGGGCCGGGGCGCCCGCGTGGCTGATCGCGCTGATCGCCGTGGTGGCGAAGGTGCTGCCGTCCGCGCCGCTCGGCGTCATCCTCGTGTACCTCAACGAGCGGTTCCCGGCGTCCGTGCGGGCCAGCGGCTACGGCATCGGCTACATGTTCGGCCTGATCCTGCCCGGCCTCTACACGTTCTGGCTGCTGGCGCTCAGCTCGATCATGCCGTACGAGTTCACCCCGATCGCGCTGATCGTCTTCGGCGGCCTGCTGATGTTCGAGGCCGTGCGGCGGGGTCCGGAGACCAACGGCGTCACCGACCCGGTCCCGGCGGTCTCGCCGCAGGAGGTCGCGCGGTGATCCTCACCGACGACGAGAAGGCCATGCGGGACGGCGCCGACGGGCCCGCGGTCGCGGCGGCCATGGACTTGCTCATCCGCTACGGCGAAGCGCTGGGCGCGGAAAAGCTGTGCGACACCCGCAACGTCGCCGGCACGAGCACCCAGCCGTCGCCGGTGAAGGCGAAGCTGGTGGCCGAGGGCGGCTGGAACAAGGCGTTCGCGGTGCTCAACCTCGACTGCGACGACGCCGTCGAGATCCCCGACATGCGGGTGCCGACCTGCCAGCTGCAACAGGGCTTCGGCCCGGACTCGCTCGGCGTGGTGCCCTACCCGAAGGAGTTCGTCGAGCTGCAGAGCGACGCCGAAGCGTTCTACGGGCGGCGCGGGGTGAACATCCTCGCGACCTGCACGCCGTACCAGGTCGGCAACCTCCCGGTCCGCGGCGAGCACTGCGCGTGGATGGAGTCGTCGGCGGTCGTGTACGCCAACTCCGTGCTCGGCGCCCGGACCAACTGCGAAGGCGGGACGTCGACCGGGGCGGCGTCGCTCACCGGCAAGATTCCCTGCTGGGGCAACCACCTTCCGGAGAACCGGTTCGGCACGCACCTCGTGGAGGTGGACGCGGGCGTCCGCGACTTCATGGACTGGGGCATGCTCGGCTACTTCGCGGGCGGGCTGGTCCAGGACGAACGCCCGGTGGTCACCGGGGCGTTCCCGCGTCCCGATCTGGTCGAGCTCAAGCACTTCGGCGCGGCCGCGGCCTCCTCCGGCGGGGTCGAGCTGTACCACCTGCCGGGGATCACGCCGGAGGCGCCGACGGTCGAAGCGGCCTTCCGCGGCCGCGCGCCTTCGGCCGTCCACTATGGACTCCGTGAGCGGCGTGCGGTCTACGACACGCTGAACGACCAGGGCCGCTCGACCGACGTCGACTTCGTGCTGCTGGGCTGCCCGCACGCGTCGATCGACCAGATCCGCGCCGCCGCCCGCGCTTTGGACGGCAAGCGGCTGCACTCCGGGACGCAGCTGTGGATCATGGCGCCCCGGGCGCTGAAGGCGGTGGCCGACCGCAGCGGCTACACCGCGGTGATCGAGGCCGCGGGCGGGCGGCTGCTCGCCGACTCGTGCCCGGCGATGTCCCGCGTCGCACCGCCGGGCACCCGCGTCTTCGCCACCGACTCGGCGAAGCAGGCGCACTACCTGCCCGCGATCCTCGGGATCGAAGCGTGGTTCGGGTCCCTGGAGGACTGCGTCGACGCCGCGGTCACCGGGCGCTGGCGCGGTGACCTGCGATGACGGTCCTGCGCGGGCGGACGATCGTCCCCGGCATCGTCGAGGGCGAGGCGCTGGTCTCGCACGAGACGATCTCGGGCTGGGGCGGCATCGACCCGGCCACCGGGACGATCATCGAACGCCGCCACGAGCTGCACGGAGTGTGCTTCACGGGGAAGATCCTCGTGTTCCCCGGCGCGAAGGGCTCGTCGGGCTGGTCGGGGTTCTTCCAGTCGACCCGCCTGCTCGGCACGGCGCCGCTGGGCATGGTCTTCACGGTGGTGACGACGAAGGCGGCACTGGGCGCGGTGGTGACCCGGGTACCGGCGCTCAGCGACCTCGACGACGACCCGGTGGCGGTGATCCACACCGGCGACCACCTCCGCCTCGACGCCGACCACGGGTTCGTCGAAATCCTGGGGAGGCGGCTTCAGTAGTTCGCCAGGACGGGCAGCTGGACGGTGCGCCGCCGGCGCACCGGGAGCAGCGACGTCGGGTGGGAGACGCTCCAAGCCGCGGCCGAGCAGATCACTTCCTTGAGCCGCGCGGCCGTCCGGCCCGTCAGCGCCGACGGCTTGGGCCGGTCGTCCGGCGTCACCCACTGCACGATCGCGTCGCGGCGGCCCAGGCTGATGCACTGCGCGGTGTAGCCGATCTTGTTCTGCGGCAGCCCGCGGCCGGTCAGGCGGGCGGCGATCGCGTCCGCCGCCTGGTGAGCCGTCGGGACTCCCGACGCGCACGACATCCGCAGCGGGGCGCCGTTCGCGCCCGGGGCGAGCGCGGCGTCCCCGACCGCGTAGACGTCCGGGTGCGAGACCGACCGCATCGTTTCGTCGACGACGATCTGGCCCGTCTCGGAAACCGAGAGCGTCGTCGCGGCGGCGATGGGGTGCACGGCGAACCCGGCCGTCCAGACCGTCACCCGCGCCGGGAGCACGCGGCCGTCCGCGGTCACCGCGCGGTCCGGCTCGACGCCCGCGATGTCCGTGTGCTCGTGCGCGGTGATGCCGAGCCGGTTGAACGTCGTGCGCAGGTGACGCTGGGCCTTCTCGCTCAGCCAGTCGCCGAGCCCGCCGCGGGCGGCGAGGGCGACGTCGAGGTCCGGGCGCGCTTCGGCGATCTCGGTGACGGCTTCGATCCCCGTGAGGCCGCCACCGACGACGAGCACCGGTTCGCCCGCGGCGAGCCCGGTCAGCCGCTCGCGCAGCCGCAGCGCCTGCTGCTTGCCCGCGAGGAAGTGCGCGTGCTCGGCGACACCGGCGTCGGCGGCCGTGCTGCCGAGGGCGTAGACGAGCGTGTCGTAAGCGAGTTCGCCGTCGTCGAGGGCGACGGTCTTGCGGTCGGCGTCCACGGCGGCGACCCGGGCGATCCGCACCCGCACGCCGGTGCCCGCGAAGAGATCGGCGAGGGCGCGCGGCCGCAGGTCCTGGCCGGTCGCGAGCTGGTGCATGCGGACGCGCTCGACGAACTCGGGGTCGGCGTTGACGAGCGTGATCTCGGTGTCGGCGGGGTGCAGCCGCTTGGCCAGCCGCCCGGCCGCGTTGGCCCCGGCGTACCCGGCCCCGAGGACGACGATGCGGTGCTTCATGGTTTCCCTCATTCCTGTCCGGCTGGTGGGTCGCTCCCTGAACCGGGCAGCGGCGCGAAACCTGACAGCAGTGAGGTGTGATCCGGGTCACCAGACGCCGGCGAGTGGCTCCCCGTGGTCGGCGGTGGCCCACTGGCGCGCCGCGCGGTCGAGCTTGGCCGGGTTCACCTGGGCATGGACGGCCGCGATGCCCTCGGCGGTGACGTCCAGCGAGACGACGCCGGCGACCCGGTCGCCGACCACCAGCACCAGGGCGGGCACGCCGTTGGTGACCTCGGCGTACAGGTCGGGCTTGCCGCCGATCAGGTCCCACTTGGCCGCGCTGGGCGCGAACAGCCCGCGCAGGAACCGCGCCACCCGCACCGCGCCGGTGACCGGCCGCGGCAGCGAGAAGAGCACGCCGCCGCCGTCGCCGACGCTGGTCGCGTCGTCGGTCAGCAGCTTGACCAGCGAGTCGGTCCGGCCGCTGAGCGCCGCGGCGAGGAACTCCTCGACGATCTTGCGGGCCGCGCCCGCGTCGACCGCCACCCGGCGCCGGTCGGTGGCCAGATGCTGCTTGGCGCGCCGGTGGATCTGCTGGCAGTTCGCCTCGGTCAGGTCGAGCACCTCGGCGATCTCGCCGTGCGAGTAGCCGAACGCCTCGCGCAGCACGTACACGACACGCTCCCGGGCCGAAAGCCGTTCCATCAGCGTGAGCATCGCGATCGAGACCGATTCACGCTGCTCGACGGTGTCCGACGGACCCAGCATCCGGTCGCCGGCGAAGACGGGCTCGGGCAGCCACTGGCCCACGTAGGTCTCCCGCTTGGCGCGCGCGGAGGTGAGCCGGTTGAGGCAGAGGTTGGTGAGCACCTTCGTCAGCCAGGCCTCGGGCGTCTCGATGAGCTCCCGGTCGGCGGACTGCCAGCGCAGGAAGGTGTCCTGCACGGCGTCCTCGGCATCGGTCGCCGACCCGAGCAGGCGGTACGCGATCGCCTCCAACCGCGGCCTTGCCCCCTCGAACACCGCGACTTCGTCCGCGCCCACCAGCATGGTGCCAAGCTAACACCGGAACGGGCCCGGCTTCGGTGCAGACACCCGTCCCGGCACTAACACCCCTGCGCCGCCGAGCGATGCGAGAGACGTGGCTACCACGGCAGACGATGAGTCGCTGACCTCGGCCGACCGAGCGCTGGTCGACCACGTGCGAACCGGCGAAATGCTCGACCTCGCGGTCTACGGTCCGCTCGACGACGCGGCGATGTCGGCGTGGGACGACACCCACACCATCTCCGCCACCGTGATCCGGGACATCCTGCGGGGCCGGCACGTCGACGACCCCGATCCGCACGGACTACGGCTCCGCGGAGCACGGGTGGCCGGCCGGCTCGACCTGGAGAACATCAGCAGCGTCCTCGAGCTCGAACTCGTCGACTGCCTGCTCGACGGTGGCATAACCGCGCGCGACGCCACGCTCGGCGCGCTCAGCTTGGTCGGATGCCGGCTCAGCCACCCGACCGAGCCGCCCCTCGACGGCGCCCGCTTGACGGCTGCCGTCGTCCACCTCGGCCGCACCAGCCTCGACGCACACTGCCGCGAGGGCGCCCTGCACCTTCCCGAGGCACGCCTCGGTGTGCTGAATTGCGACGGCGTGCGGTTGGTCAACGACTCCGGGCCGGCCTTGACCGCCGACGGTATGCGGGTCGAACGGAGCGCGTTCCTGCACAACGGGTCCACGGCCACCGGGTCGGGCAAGCCGGGCGCGGTCCGGGTACCGGGTGCCGAAATCGGCGTGCAACTCAACTGCTCGGGGTCGCGGCTGGTCGGCAACTCCGGACCCGCGCTGGTCGCCGACGGCCTGCAGGTGGGCCAGGACCTGATCCTCGGCTACGGATTCGAGGCCACCGGTTCCGGCGAAGACGGCGCGATCCGGCTGCCGGGCGCCCAGGTCGGCGGACAGCTCACCTTGTCCGGCGCGCGACTGTCCAATGCGTCCGGCCCCGCCCTGACCGCCGATCGCCTGCGCGTCGACGAGTACGTGCGCTTGGACGGGGGATTCGCGGCCTCCGGATCGGGCGGATACGGCGCGGTCCGGATGCTCGGTGCCCACGTCGCCGGGCTCGACTGCGCCGGCGCGCGGTTCGTCAACGACTCAGGGCCCGCCCTCGGCGCCGACCGTCTGCGCGTCGACGAGGACCTGCGTCTGAACGACGGCTTCGAAGCCATCGGGTCCGGCGAACTGGGCGCGGTCCGGATGCTCGGTGCGCACCTCGGCGAATTCGACTGCGCCGGCGCGCGGTTCGTCAACGACTCGGGGCCGGCCCTGTGGGTCGACAACCTGCGAGTCGACCAGAACACGCGTTTCGGCGACGGGTTCGAAGCCAGCGGATCCGGCGAAGAAGGTGCGATCCGGATGCGCGGCGGCCACTTCGGGGGAGGATTCATCCTCACGGGTGCGCGGCTGTCCAACAGCTCCGGACCGGCCCTGTCCGCGGACAGCCTGCGGGTCGACCAGAACCTGTACATCGGCTTCGGGTTCGAAGCCACCGGATCCGGCGAAGACGAAGTCGTGATCGACCTGAGTTACGCGACCGTCCGCGGCGCACTGGTGTTCGCCCCGGACAAGCTGGAGCACCTCACCGTCCCGGAGCAACTGGTCAGTATCGACGGCCTCACCTACACCGGCCTGCCGTTGGGCGTCCCGCCGGAGGAGTGGTTGACGCTGCTTCGCCACGGCACACCGGAGTATGCCGCCCAGCCGTACCAGCACCTGGCTGCCGCGTTTCGCGCGGCGGGCCACGACCGCGAAGCCCGCCGCGTCCTCATCGCCCAACGCCACGACCAAATCAAGCGCCGGGCCCTCACCGGCCGCGCCGAGCGCACGTGGGCCCGCGTCACCGGCCTGCTGCTCGGCTACGGCTACAAACCCTGGCGTGCGCTCATCGCCCTCACCGCGGTCCTCACCGCCGCCGTCCTGGCTGCGCTGGTCATCGGCGGTCACGGTGCGCTCGCCCAGGTCCGCACCCCGCCCCCGGCGACACCGGCACCCTGTGCCTGGATCGACGAAATCGGCGTCGGCCTCGACATCGGCACCCCGCTGATCAGCACCGGCGCCCGCACCCGGTGCGACACCACCGACACCCCGGCCGGTCACGCCCTCACTCTGATCGGCTGGGCGCTACGCCTCTTGGCCTGGGCGTTCGCCACGCTGTTCATCGCGGGATTCACCGGCGCCGTCCGCAAGACCTGACGATCGCCGTCCAATCCGGACAGCTCCCGGCAGGACGTCGTCAACCCGCTGTTCGCGGCGTCGCCGCCGACTATGCTCGCCCGGTGGCGATCGACTCCCCCGCCCGGCCGGCCCGCCGGGTGGCACTTCGAGCGTGGGTTCCCCAGTGGTCGACGGCGGCGGCCCTGCGCGCCGTCCGTGCCACGCTGGTGGTGCCCGCCCTGTTCGCGTTCAGCATCACCGTGCTCGGCGACCTGCAGGTGGCGACCTTCGCGGCGTTCGGCGGGTTCGCCACGCTCGTCATGGCCTCGTTCGGCGGCGATCGGCTCGACAAGCTGCGCGCGCACTTCGGGCTCGCCGTCGTGGGCAGTGTCCTGCTGGTCGTCGGCACCGCCGCCAGCGCGTCGCTGCCGCTGGCCGCGGTCGTCACGCTGGTCGTGGCCTTCCTGGTGCTGTTCGGCGGGGTCGCGGGACCGAACGCGGCCGCCGGGGGCACCGCCGCACTGCTCGCCTACGTCCTCCCCGCCGCCTCCCCCGGTGCCATGAGCATGGTGCCCGCCCGCCTCGGCGGCTGGTGGCTGGCGTCGGTGGTCGGCACCGCGGCCGTCCTGCTGCTGTCCCCCCGCTCGCCCGCCACGACCCTGCGTGACGCGGCGGCCCGGGCGGCCGGCGCGATGGCCGACTACCTGGACGCGGCCCTGCGCGGCGCCCCGGACGTCGGCACCGCCCACGAAGCAGTGGTCGAGGCCAAGCACCACCTGATCGACGAGTTCACCGCGACGCCGTACCGCCAGACCGGGCTGGCCGCCGAAGACCAGGCCCTCGACAACCTGGTGGGCCTGCTCGAGTGGTGCGGTTCGGTCATCGCCGACACCCTCGGCGAATACCCGGACCTCGGCGGCGCGCCGGAAGTCGAACGGCAGCTCCTCGCCGAAACCGCCGCCTGTCTGCGCACGGTCACGCGGCTGGTGTCCGGCCGGGCAGCCTCGTTCGACGCGGACGAACTGGACCGCCGGATCGAGGCGAGCGTGGCGTGGCTGCGCGACCTCGATTCCGGCGACCCGGGTTACGCCGACGCGGTGCACCTGTCCTTCCACGCCCGCACCGCCGCGTTCGCCGTCCGCGCCGCGGCTGTCGAAGCGAGTGCCGCGACACCGGGCGGCCGGCGTCCGCGCGGGCTGTCACTGGCGTCGCTGACGCGGGTCGCGTCCCCCCACACGAGCCTGCGGTCGGTGTGGTTCGTCAACAGCCTCCGCGGCGCGGTGGCCCTGACCGCCGCGGTCGTGGTCGCCGGCGTCAGCGGGGTCGAGCACGGGTTCTGGGTGGTTCTCGGCACTCTGTCGGTGCTGCGCGGCAACGCGGCGGCAACCGGGTCGACCGCGCTCCGGGCACTGCTCGGCACCGCACTCGGCGTCGTCGTCGGCGCGCTGTTGCTGCTGGTGATCGGCACCAGCGCGCCCGCCTTGTGGATCGCCCTCCCGATCGCGGTGCTGGTCGCCGCCTACGCGCCCGGCGCCCTGCCCTTCACCGCCGGCCAGGCCGCTTTCACGGTGACGGTGTCCGTGCTGTTCAACCTGCTCGCACCGGCCGGCTGGCGGATCGGGGTGGTGCGGATCGAAGACGTCGCGATCGGCTGCGCGGTGTGCCTGGTGGCGGGCGCGCTGTTCTGGCCGCGCGGCGCCCGGGCTGTCGTCGCCGACGACCTCGCCGACGCGTTCCGCACGGGCGGCGCGTACCTGGCCGCGGCGGCGAACTGGGCCCTCGGCCTCCGCCACGACTCGCCGGCCCCGGCCGCGGCGACCGCGGCCGGAGCCCGCCTCGACGACGCGCTCCGCGGGTTCCTCAGCGAGCAGGGCACCAAGCACGTGCCCAAACCCGACCTGTGGCGGCTGGTCATGGGCACGGTCCGCTCGCGGCTGACCGCGCAGTCACTGGCCGGCCTCCCGAACCCGCACGTCGAGCCGGACCCGTTCCGCCGGCTCCTCGGCGACCAAGCGGGCCAGCTCGCCGCCTGGTACGACCACCTCGCATCCCGCCTGGACCGCACCGACCACGGCGACGTACCGATCCTCGCCCCGCCCACGTTCCCGGACCTCCTCCAGCAACCCGGCGCTTCGGTGCGCGACCTGGCGTGCGCGCTGTGGGTCCACGAACACATCAAGCACCTCGCGGCACGGCTCGCGGAACTCGTCGAGCCGGCGAACGTCGTGGCGGCCCAACGCCATCGCCCTTGGTGGCGTTAGGCCTCCCGCTCCCGGTCGAGCAACGGCTCGCCCCGACCGGCGCTGTCGGCGGCCACTTGCCTCCGCTGACGAAGATGCGACGTGTCGTGATTCGGACGCCGCCGCCCTAGTGACGGATCGCGGCGGCCGGGCGAGCCTGGTGCGATGCACTGGAGATCATCTGTTCTGGTCCTGACCTGCGTCGGCACCCTCGCCGCGGGCACCGCCGGAGCCGCGGGCGCGGTCCCCGGCCCGACGGCGGCACCGTCACCCGCGGCCGCCGAACGGCACTCGGTCACCCTGCTCACCGGGGACGTCGTCCAGGTCGAACGGCAGCCCGGCGGCAAGCAGGCCGCCACCGTCCAGCCCTCGCCGGGCCGGGAGAAGATCCGGTTCCACCAGCAGGAGGTCGACGGCCACCTCAGCGTCTTCCCCGAGGACGTCACCCCGCGGCTGGCCGCGAAGCAGGTCGACCGGACCCTCTTCGACGTCACCGAGCTGATCGCCGAGGGCTACGCCGACGAGCAGTCGGCGACCCTCCCGCTGATCCTCACCTACGGCAAGGGCACCGACCTCCGGAAAACGACCGCGAAAGCCGACCTCGGCGCGACGCTGACCAGTGTCAACGGCCGGTCCGCGCGGGCGAGCAAGGCGAACGCCGCCGCGTTCTGGGCCTCGTCGGGCGACGTCGAGCGGATCTCCCTCGACCGCAAGGTCCGGGCCTCCCTCGACCGGAGCGTGCCGCAGATCGGCGCCCCGGAGGCGTGGGCGGCGGGCTACGACGGCACCGGCACCACGGTCGCCGTCCTCGACACGGGTTACGACCCCACCCACCCCGACCTGGCCGGGCGCGTGAGCGAGGCGGTCAACTTCACGACCAGCCCCGACACGACCGACCACTTCGGCCACGGCACGCACGTCGCCTCGACGATCGCGGGCTCCGGCGCCGCCTCGGGCGGCCGGCTCAAGGGCGCCGCGCCGGGCGCGAAACTGCTCGTCGGCAAGGTGCTCGACGACGACGGCTTCGGCTACGAGTCCTGGGTCCTCGCCGGGATGGAGTGGGCGGCGCACTCCGGCGCCAAGGCGGTCAACATGAGCCTCGGCGGCGGCCCGACCGACGGCACCGACGCGCTCAGCGTCGGCCTCGACGCGCTCAGCGCACAGACCGGCACGCTCTTCGTGGTGGCCGCGGGCAACGACGGCGAGCAGGGCGCCTACACGGTCGGCTCGCCGGGCACCGCCGAGGCCGCGCTGACCGTCGGCGCGGTCGGCCGGGACGAGAAACTGGCGCCGTTCTCCAGCCGCGGCCCGCGCCTGGGCGACAACGCCGTCAAGCCCGACATCACCGCGCCCGGCGTCGGCATCGTCGCCGCCCGCGCCGCGGGGACCGCCATGGGCGACGTCGTCGACGACCACTACACCGCCGCCTCCGGCACCTCGATGGCCACGCCGCACGTCGCCGGCGCGGCGGCGATCCTCGCCCAGCAGCACCCCGGCTGGACGGGCCGGCAGCTGAAGGACGCGCTGGCCGGCACGTCCCTGACCGCCACCGGGCTCTCGGTGTTCGAGCAGGGCGGCGGCCGGGTCGACGTGGCCCGCGCGGTCAAGCAGCAGGTCTTCGGCACCGGCACGCTCGACCTCGGCGCGGTCGAGGACGGCAAGGGCGCGGTGTCCAAAGAGGTCACCTACACGAACGTCGGCACCACGCCGGTTTCGCTGAAGCTCGCGCTCGACGCCAAGTCCCTCGCCGGTGTCCCCGCCGGCTCCGGGATCCGGGTCGACAAATCCACTGTGGACGTTCCGGCCGGTGGGCAGGCGAGCGTCACGATCACCGGCGACCCGGCGAAACTGGCGGCGGGCACCTACAGCGGGCGGCTCACCGCGACGGCCGACGGGGTGGCGGTGCACACCGCGCTCGGCGCGGACAAGACGGCGCCGAAGCACAAGGTCACCCTCACTGCGCTCGACCTGCAGGGCAAGCCGGCCGTCGCGCCGTGGCTGCTGATGTACGGCGAGGACTACCGCTTCGACGTCAACACCTGGCTGGGCGGCGGAAGCCTGACGGTCGAGCTCGGCGCGGGCGTGTACTACCTGACCGCCGAGGTCGACGGGACCCGCGACGGCCTCACCGTGTCCCAGGTCGTCCTGCCGGAGCTGCGGATCACCGGCGACACGACCGTCGTGCTGGACGCCCGCAAGGCGGTGAAGGTGGACATCCAGACCCCGCAACCGTCCGAACAGGCCGGGATCTGGAGCTACTACACCTACCGGGAACTCGGGCCACGCCGGATCGCGAACTACGCCATGCAGTTCGACTACACCCGCGAACTCCGCGTCACCCCGACCCCGAAGGTGACCACCGGCGCCTTCGAGTTCGGCTCCCGCTGGTCGAGGATCGCACCGCCGTTGACGGTGAACGTCCTGGGCGGCCGGGACGCGCTGACGAACCGCTACCTGGCCGGCTCGCCCAAACTGGACGGCCGGCGGTTGCTGCAGGCCGTCTCCGCGGGGCAGGGCAAACCGGCGGACTTCCAGAACGTGCGCGGGAAGGCCGCGATCGTCGACCCGGACCCGGCGGACTACAACCGCGACGACGTCTCCCGCGCCGCCGCGGACGCCGGGGCGGCGATCGTCTTCATCGTCGTGCCGGACGGCTGGGGCACCGCCTCGGTGCCGTCGAACAGCGTGCCGTCGATCAGCGCGGCGCCGTTCCTCAAGATCCCGACCGTCCAGCTCGACCGCGGCGAGGGGCTCGCGCTGCTCGAGAAGATCAAGCGCTTCCCGGTTCTCCTGAGCCTGCAAGGGGTCGCGGTCAGCCCGTACCTCTACGACGTGGTGCAGACCGAACGCGACCGGATCCCGGACCAGCCCGTCCACCGGGTCACCGCGGCGAACACCGCGACCGTCACCACCCACTACCGCCAGACCGGCAGCGGGGGTGAGGCCAAGGAACAGCGGTTCGCGTGGAAGCCGTGGCAGGACTTCGCCGTCAACGAGTACCAGCGGTACGTGACGACGCCGTCGACGCGGGTGGAGTACGTCAGCTCCGGGGACGTCCTGTGGCAGCACCGGGTCAAGCACGGGCTCATCTGGGACGAGATGTCCCCGCTCCAGGGCGGCATGACCGCGGCGCCGCGCACCTACACGGGGAAGGAGAACATCACCGAGGACTGGTTCGCGCCGGTCGTCCGGCCGGCCATCCCGCGTGGCGTGCCGGGCTCGGAGTCGACCCGTGAAGGGGACAAGCTGCAGATCCGGATCCCGGAGTTCGTCGACAGCCAGGCCGGGCACTACGGCTTCAACGAAGGCGACGACCAGGCCGGCCCCGCCGTCACGTCGGCGAAGCTGTTCCGCGACGGCAATCTCGTGTCGGAACAGCCGTACGCCTTCGGCACCTTCCCCGCCGGCGCGGACCCGGCGACCTACCGGCTCGACCTGTCGGTGCGGCGTGACTCGCCGGAGTGGCTGTTCGGCACCGGTACGCAGACGTCGTGGACGTTCCGCTCGGCCCGGTCGGCGGCCCCGGCGCTGCTTCCGCTGCTGCAGCTGGACTACACGGTCGACGCGGACGCAGGCAACCGGCTCCCGGCCGGACGCAAGGCCAGGATCGGCCTGACCGCCCGGTTCCAGGACGGGATGGCCGCGCCGGACGTGCGGTCGATGAGGGCCTGGGCGTCCTACGACGACGGCAAGACCTGGCGCGCCGTCGACGTCAGGCGCACCGGGAAGTCCTACGAGGCCACGATCGACCACCCGGCGCTCGGCGCCACGAACTCCTACGTCGCGTTGCGGGTGCAGGCCACCGACAACGCGGGCAACGCCGTCGACCAGACGGTGCTGCGGGCGTACGGGCTCAGCTAGGAACGACGTCGCTCAGGGGCTCCGGGTGCCTTCCGCCGCTTGGCTGCAGGAGGTACCCGGGGCTCGGCTCGTCCAGCCAGCCGAGCTTGCTGGCCTGCCAGGCCAGCTGCATCCGGGTGCGGGCGTTGACCCGGCGCATGAGGTCCTGCAGGCGCCGCTGGACGGTCCGGTAGCTGACGTTGAGCTGGGTCGCGATCGACTTGTCGCTGACCCCGCCGATGAGCAGGGACAGCAGCCGCCGCTCGTCGGGGTCGAGGTGGGCGGTGGGCGCGGTGTCGCCGATCCGCAGCGGCGACGCGCGTTCCCAGTAGACCTCGAACAACGCGACCAGCGCGGACAGCAGGCTGCTTTCCCGGACGAGCGCGGCGGTGGGCTCGCCCGTGCTGTCGTGGCTGACCAGCGGGCACAGCGCCACCTTGCGGTCGGAGATGGCCAGACGCACCGGAAGCTTCGAAATCGAGCGGGCGATCTCGCCGCCTTCGATCCCCTCCAGGACGTTGACGATCCGGCCGGGTTCTTCGAGCAGCCCGGTCTCGTAGATCACGCGGTACTGCACGCCGCGCGCCTGGGCCAGCGCCTCCTCGACGTTCTCGGACGCCGCCATCGCGACGTTGCCCTCCAGGCAGAACCACAGGGACTCTTCGCGGGCGCTGCGCTGGATGGCGAGGGCCTGCCGCCGGATCGCGTCCGCCCCGGTGACGACCTCGACGAGCTGCGCGGAGTCACGCCGCCGTGCGCTGCCGCGGTACTCCTCGGCGAGCTGGGACACCGCGGCCCTGGCGGCCTCCAGTTTCTCCTGGCCCCGCACCAGCAGCGGGCCGAGGGAGACATCCGGTGGCGCGGACATGTAGTGCCCGTCGGCCATGCTGACGAGCCCCTTCGCCAGCAGGACCTCCAGGATCGGCTCCACCTCGCCGCGGCCCACGCCGGTCTGGCCGGCGATCTCGTCGGGTGCGGTCCGGTAGCCGCCGACGATCACGCGGTAGACCCGTTCTTCGTCGGGAGTCATGCCCAGCGCTTCCAGCACCCTGCCTCCTAGCCACGCGGCCAAAGCGTCCCATCGGCGTCGACGGCTCGTGGACAACGTACAACGCGGGTGCGGACCGGTCCTGTCCCCCGGCGGCCTTCGACCGGTCGTTGCGGCGTCCGGTTGACGGCCGTTGTGCTCTCGTTCCTCGCCTGCTCATGCTGGGACGGCAGACGTTGCCGGAACGAGTGACGAGGTCGCCATGCCCGCGGTGCATCGCACGATCCTCGTCGTGGACGTCGAGCGGTACGGCTCGCCCGTGCGGTCGGACTCCGACCGCGTGGCCATCCGCGCCGGGCTCTACCGGGCCCTCGAAGACGCGTTCGCCAAGGCCGCGCTCCGGTGGGATGACTGCGACCGGCTGAACAGCGGCGACGGCGTCCTCGTCGTGGTTCCGCCGACGGTGCCGAAGAGCGCGTTCGTCGAGCTGCTGCCCGGCAACCTGATCGCCGGGCTGCGCCGGCACAACCAGCGCAGCGGCAGCACGAGGCAGATCCGGCTGCGGATGGCACTTCACGCCGGCGAGGTCCGCTACGACGAGCACGGGGTGGTGGGCACCGCGGTCAACCACGCGTTCCGGCTGATCGAGTCGCACGCCTTCGGGTCGATGTTCGCCCGCTCGGACGGCGAGCTGGGGCTGGTCGTTTCGGCGTGGTTCTTCGACAACGTGGTCCGGCACAGCGATCTCGGTGTCCCCGACGCGTACCGGCCGCTGTACGCCGCGGTCAAGGAGACCGAGACGACCGCGTGGGTGCGGCTCTGGGGCGGCCAGGCGACACCGCCGCCGGTGGTCACCGCCCCGCCACGCCAGCTTCCGCCGCCGAGCCGGCATTTCGTCGGCCGGACCGCGGAACTCGACGCGCTGGCTTCGTTCGTCATGGCCGGCGACGCGCAGACCGTGGTGATCACCGCCATCGCCGGCACCGCGGGCATCGGCAAGACGACGCTCGCGACCAGGTGGGCCAATGCGGTCCGCGGCCGCTACCCCGACGGTCAGCTGCACGTCGACCTGCGCGGCTTCGACCACCGCGCCGAGCTCGATCCCGTCCAGGTGCTGCACGGGTTCCTGGAAGCGCTGGGCGTCGCGGCGTCGGCGATGCCCGGCGACCTGGACGGGCGGTCGGCGCTCTACCGCGGGCTCCTCGCCGACCGGCGCATGCTGGTCATGCTGGACAACGCCCGGTCCGCGGAGCAGATCCGGCCGCTGCTGCCGAACTCCCCGACGTGCCTCGTGCTGATCACGAGCCGGGACCGCCTGGACAGCCTGGTGGTCCACGAGGGTGCGCACCGCCTGAGCCTGGACGTGCTGCCCGAAGACGACGCGGCGCGCGTGCTCGCCTGCCACATCGCGCCGGACCGGATCGCCGCCGAACCCGCGGCCGTCGCCGACCTCGTCGAGCTGTGCGCGCGGCTGCCGCTGGCGTTGAGCATCGTCGCGGCGCGCGCGGCGAACCAGCCGCTCCTGGCACTCAGCCGGCTCGCCGGGCAACTGCGCGACGAGCGGGATCGGCTGGACACGCTCGACCTCGGCGGGCACGACCTCGACTTCCGCGCGGTCGTTTCCTGGTCGTACCGCCGGTTGTCGCCGAAGGCAGCACGGCTCTTCCGCCTGCTCGGCGTCCACCCGGGACCCGACATCGACGTGCTCGCCTGCACGGCACTGCTCGACGACGGACGCGTGCGCCCCCTCCTCACCGAGCTCACCGCCGCGCACCTGCTCGAAGAGCACCGACCGGGTCGATTTCGCTTCCACGACCTGCTTCGCGTGTACGCCCAGGAGTGCGCGGAGCTTCAAGAGCCTGAACTCGAAGCGGTGAAGGTTCGTATCCTGGACCACTACGTGGCTGCCGCGCTGGTAGCGGACTGCCACGTACTCCCCTGGCGCGAAGGGGTGTTCCGCCCCGCTCCGTCCGCGGACACGATCCCGTACCTCACCGGCTACCACGAAGCCATGGCGTGGCTGGCGGAAGAGAACGCCACCCTGCTCGCGATCGTCGACTTCGCTGCCCGCACCGGTTTCGCCGACCACGTCGGCCGGCTCGCGTGGGCGTTGAACACCTTCCTCAACCGCACCGGTCAACGCCACGAACGAGAAGCGGTGCTCCGCAAGGCGCTCGCGGTCGCCCGCGACGACGACGCACGGCTGATCGCGTTGCCCGCCCTCGCCCGCGCGCTGTTCCGGCTGGGACGCCACGAGGAAGCGCAGGAGATGTTCGACGCCGCCGCCGCGATGGTCGCCGACCGCGACGACCGCGACGCGAAGATCAGGGTGCTGATGGGAAACGCGGACTTGTACGAGGACCAGAAGCTGCACGACAAGGCGCTCGAGTGCCTGCGGCGGATGTGGTCGCTGGTGCGGGAACTGCCGAACCCGATGCTCCACGCCGACACGCTCTGCAGAATCGCCCGGCAGCAATCCTGGCTCGGCTCACCGGCCGAGGCGCTCGAGCTGGCCGAGCGCTCCCTCGATCTGTACCGCGGCATCGACCATCGCGACGGCGAGGCGTACGCGTGCATCACGCTGGGTTGTACGTACCAGGCGCTCGGCGAGTACGAGCGCGCGCTCGAGTGGTTCGAGCTCGCGTTGGCGACCGACCGCGAACTGGGCGTCCAGTACTGGGAGGCGGAGGCCCTGATCCAGATCGGCGACACGCATCGGCTGTGGGGCGCCCGAGACGAAGCGATAGCGGCGTGGAGCGAGGCCGCCTCGATCCTGGATCGGCTGCACCATCCCGAAGTCCTCGACGTCCGGGCCAAATTGGACGGCTTCGCCACCGAGGTCTCATCGTGACGCGGCCGCGTCGGGCCACTCGGTCCGTACATCGGATCGACCCATGCCCACCGCTCTGACCGAAAGACGTCCGGCTGTGACCTGGTTCACACCTGGTCACAGCCGAGCCGGAACCGGTGTCTGGTGGGCATGACGAACACGGAACAGACCACGGTGTTGATCACCGGAGGCAACAAGGGACTCGGTCTCGAGGCGGCCCGTAGGCTCGGCGAGCTGGGCTGGACGATCTTTCTCGGCTCGCGCGACAAAGATCGCGGACAGGCGGCGGCCGACAAGCTGGCCGCCGGCGGCGCGCACGTGGTCCTGGTCCCGCTGGACGTGACTTCGGACGAGTCGGTGGCCGACGCCGTGCGGCTGGTTCGACAGCACACCGACCGGCTGGACGTGCTGATCAACAACGCCGGCGCGCCGGGCGGGGCCGTCCACCCCGCGGAGGCCACGGCCGACGAGATCCACTCCGTCTACGACACCAACGTGTACGGGCCGGTCCGGGTCACGCACGCGTTCCTGCCCCTGCTGCGGGCCGCCGATCAGCCTCGGGTGGTGATGGTGTCCAGCGGCGTCGGCTCCTTCGCGGTCGTGACCGACCCGAACCAGGCCGCCTCGAAGATGCACGAGCTCGCCTACAGCTCGTCCAAGGCGGCGCTGAACATGCTCACCGTCCGGTACGCCCAGGCGTTCCCGGACATCAAGTTCAACGCCGTCACGCCCGGCGAGGTCGCCAACCGCAAGTTCGCCGCCACGGACATGAACAACCACACGGGCACGCTGACGGTCACCGAGGGCACCGACCCGTTCATCGAGCTCGCGACGCTCGGCGCCGACGGACCGACCGGGATCTTCGTCGACCGCCTCGGCCCCGTGGCCTGGTAACCACCTCCACCGAAAGGGAAAGACGTGAACAGCAAGGTTTGGTTCGTCACCGGTTCCTCCCGCGGTCTCGGTCGCGAGTTCGTCGAGGCCGCCCTGTCCCGCGGTGACAAGGTGGCCGCGACCGCCCGAACGGCCGCCAGTCTGGACGACCTGGTCACCAAGTACGGCGACGCGGTGCTCCCGCTCGAGCTGGACGTGATCGACAAGGCCGCTGTCTTCGCGAGCGTGCAGCGGGCCAAGGACCACTTCGGCCGGTTGGACGTCGTCGTGAACAACGCCGGGTACGCCCAGGTCGGCGCGATCGAGGAGCTGACCGAGCAGGAGATGCGGGACCAGCTGGAGACCAACCTGTTCGGCGCGCTGTGGGTCATCCAGGCCGTGCTGCCCCACCTGCGCGAGCAGGGCGCGGGGCACATCGTCCAGCTGTCCTCGGCGGCCGGGCTCATCGCCGTCCCGCTCGGAGGCGCGTACCACGTCTCCAAGTGGGCGGTGGAAGCCCTGAACGAGGCCCTCGCCGGTGAGGTCGCCGGCTTCGGCGTCAAGGTGACCATCATCGAGCCCGGCGGCTTCGCCACGAGGGACGGCAAGAACCCGAACCCGCTCGACAACGGCCACCTGGCCCGGACGAACCCGGCCTACGACGACGTCCGCCGGCGCTTGGCCGGCTTCACGAACAAGCAGCCCGCCGGCGACCCGGCCGCCGCGGCCCGGACGCTCCTCAAGATCGCCGACATGGACAACCCGCCGCTTCGAGTCCTTTTCGGACAGGGTTTCTATCCCATGATCCAGCAGGCCTACGCCGACCGCCTCAAGACCTGGGCCGACGGGCAAGACCTTTCGGTGGCGGCCCACGGCAAGCTCGACCAGGACGCCCGGTGACGCGGGTCCGGCAACGAGCAGGCCTTCAGCCGCTGCCACGTCGCCATTGACACTGCGCGGGCAGCGTCCGGCGGTGGGTAGCTGTGGGTTGGCTTAAGAAAGGTCTCCGGACGTCGCGGCCCGGCCGCCCCGAAGCCCACCATCGGAGGCATGGTGGTGCTCTCCGAACGAGCGGCCGTCCGGCGGCTGCACGACCGCCTCGGCTTCGGGCCGCGGCCCGGCGACCTCGACCGGGGGTTCGCCGAGACCCGTGACCGGCTGCTGGGCGACGGGCCGGACGCCGGGGCGGCCGCGACGCCCATGCCCGATCTCGGGCCGCCGCCGGACAAACCCGGCAAGAACGCCGACCAGACCGCGAAGCAGCAGGCCCGCAAGCAGACCCAGGCGCAGGCCACGCAGGCCGTGAGCTGGTGGCTGGACCGGATGGTCGCCGCCGACCTCGCCTCCGTGGAGCGGCTGACCTGGTTCTGGCACGGCCACTTCGCCACCGGCGAGCAGAAGGTCCGCAGCCCGGCGCTGATGCTCGCGCAGAACCGGACCCAGCGCGAACACGCCCTCGGCAGCTTCACCGACCTCGCCCGTGCCATGGTCGTCGATCCCGCGATGCTGCTGTGGCTCGACGGCAACAGCAACAAGGCGGGCAAACCCAACGAGAACCTCTCCCGCGAATTCATGGAGCTGTTCACCCTCGGCGTCGGGCACTACACGGAAAACGACGTCCGCGAGGCGGCCCGCGCGCTCACCGGCTGGACCGCCAAGCGCGACGCCGCCGGCGCCCAGCTGGTCGCCAAGCGCCACGACGACGGCGTCAAACACATCCTCGGAGCCGTCGGCGACTTCGCCGCGCAGTCCTTTGTGGACCTCGTGCTCGGCAGGCCCGAATCGGCGCCGTTCGTCGCCGGGCGCGTCTGGTTCCGGCTCGTCTCCGCCACACCGCCGCCGGCCGACGCGCTCAACCGCCTGGTCGCCGCCTACGGCGGCCGCCGCGACATCCGCGCGCTGCTGCGTGCCGTCACCGACGAAGCCGCCTTCCACGACAGCGCGACCTCGCTGGTCAAGCAGCCCGTCGAGTGGCTGGCCGGGCTGCTGCGCGCCCTGGGGGTACGGCCGGCGAAGCTCGACGACAAGACCCGGACCCAGCTGCTGGCGGCGTTGCGCGGAATGGGCCAAGTACCGTTCCAGCCGCCCAGCGTCGGCGGGTGGGCGGCCGGCGGGGCCTGGCTGACGACGTCGGCGGGCGTGGCGCGCCTGCACGCGGCCCAGCTGGTCGCCGAGCACGCCGACCTGGGCGCGGTGGCGACGGCGCGGGACAAGGCCGGCGCGATCGGCGACCTGCTCGGCGTCGACGCGTGGTCGGACCGGACGCGCGCCGCGCTGGCCGGCGTGGCCGGCAACGTCCGCCAACTGTCCACAGTGGCCGCTTGTGCCCCCGAATACGTAGTGAGCGGGTGACGATCGTGCAGCAGGTGAACCGTCGCAGGTTCCTCACCGCGACCGGCGTGACGGCCGCCGCGGCCCTGGCCGCCGGCGCCACGCAGATCGACTGGGGGCAGCTGCTGTCGGCGGCGCAGGAGAACCCGCTCGACCCGGACGCGGGCGTGCTCGTGGTCGTCACCCTCTACGGCGGCAACGACGGCCTCAACACCGTCGTCCCCGCGGGCGACCCGGCGTACCAGGACGCGCGCCCGGAGCTGGCGTATAGGCCGGAAGAGGTGCTCGACCTCGGCGAGGGCCTCGGCCTGAACCCGGGCATGAAGGGGTTCAAGTCCCTCTGGGACGACAAGCAGCTCGCCGTGCTGCGCGGCGTCGGCTACCCGAAGCCCGACCACAGCCACTTCCGGTCGATGGCGATCTGGCAGACGGCCTCGCCGGAGACGTCCGTGCCGACCGGCTGGCTCGGCCGCTGGCTGGACGCCACCGGCGACGACCCGCTGCGCGCGGTCTCGGTCGACCCGGTGCTGCCGCCGCTGCTCGCCGGGGAGCGGACCGCGGCGGCGTCGCTGCCGGTCGGCGGGCTCAAGCTTCCGGAAGGCGCGCTGGGCAAGGCGTTCGAAGACCTCGGCGCCGCCCAGCCGGGCGAAGGGCTCTGGCAGGCACGCGCCGCGCGGTCGGTGACCGACCTGCACCGGGCCGTGCAGACCCTGGGAAAGCCCGGCGAGAGCGGGAAGAAGGCGAAGGGCGAGCTGGCCGCCCAGCTGGACGTGGTCGCCGGGCTGATCGAGGCGGGCGTGCCGACGCGGGCGTATTCGGTGTCGCTGGGCGGGTTCGACACGCACGCCGACGAACGCGGCACCCAGCAGCGGCTGCTGACCGAACTGGACGGTGCGCTGACGCCGTTCGTGCAGCGGCTGGCGAAGTCCGACCGCGGCAAGCAGGCGATCGTGCTGGTGTATTCGGAGTTCGGCAGGCGCGTCACGGCGAACGCCAGCCAGGGCACCGACCACGGCACCGCGGGTCCGGTGTTCGTCCTCGGCTCCCGCGTCAAGGGCGGGTTCCACGGCGCCGAGCCGAGCCTGACCGACCTGGACGACGGCGACCTGAAGCTGACCACGGACTTCCGTGACGTCTACGCGACGCTGGTGGAGGACGTGCTGGGCACGGAGGCGGGCAAGGTGCTGACCGGCCACTCCGGCCGGCTGGACGGCCTGTTCGCCTAGCCCGCGGCCGGCAGCCCGGTCAGCCGGAACCGGGCTCCCCCGCCTGGCGCGGCCTCGCACCACAGATCGCCGCCATGGGCACGGGCGAACCCACGGGCGATCGGCAGGCCCAGTCCCGACCCACCCCGGCTGCGCGCCGCGTCCAACCGGACGAGCCGGTCGAAGATGCGCTCACGCTCCGGTCCCGGGACGCCGGGCCCGGTGTCGGTCACCGTGACGCCGTCGCCGGTGACCTCCAGGGTGAGCGTGCCCCGGCCGTCCATCGCGCGGACGGCGTTGCCGGTCAGGTTGGCCAGGATCTGCGTGAGCCGCGCCCGGTCGCCGAGCACGATCGTGTCGGGGCCGGTGATTTCGACCGTGACGTCCGGCGCGGTCAGCCGGACCTGCTCGGCTTGCGCGGTGGCCAGTTCCCGCAGCGGAACCGGTGCCCGCTCGAGTTCGGCGCCGGCGTCGAGCCGGGCCAGCTCCAGCAGGTCGCCGACGAGTTTCCCGGCCCGCTGCGACTCGCGGACCACGAGCAGCTCCAGCTGCTCCCGCCGTTCGTGCGGCGTGTCCGGAGGTTGCTGCAGCAACGCCTCGGCCGCCGCTTGGACGCCCGCCAGCGGGGTCCGCAGTTCGTGGGCGGCGTCGGCGACGAACTGCCGGGTCCGTGCCTCGGAAGCCCGAGCCGCTCGCTCGGCGCCTTCGAGCGCGTCGAGTGCGGAGTCGAACGCCGCCGCCGCGCGGCCCAGCTCGGTGCCGGTCCGTTCCGGCGCGAGCCGGCCGCCCCGCTCGCCGGAGACGATCGAGCGCGCCAACCGCGTCATCGCGTCCAGCGGCGCGAGCGCGAACCGGACGGCCAGCAGCAGCGCGACCGCGGCGACGACCAGCGCGCCGACGCCGGTGGCCAGCAGCACCCACCGCAGGCTCTGCTCGGCGGCCGCGATCAGCGAGTCGTCCGCGGTGAGGGTCAGCTTCGCGCCGTTGATGCGGGCCGGCCCGGCCAGCGTCGCGCGCACCTGCCGGATCCGGGCGTCCGCCGGCAGGCCGGGCCCGCCGAGGACCGTGCCGTCGGGCAGGGTAAGCGACCCCTGCACCCCGCGCGTCTCGACGCGCCGGAGCAGGTTCGGCGGCGCCACGTTCTGCTTGGCGAGCTGCTGCGCCAGCTGGACCCGGGCGGTGAGCACCGCGTTGACGTCCCGTTCGGCCTGCGCGCGGAACACCGCGTCCACCACCAGGCCGACCGCGACGAGCACCACGGCCAGCACCACCAGCACGGTGACCGTGACCCGCCGGCGCAGCGAAGCGGTCCGCAGGCTCACGGCGCACCACGCAGGACATACCCCTGGCCGCGCACGGTGTGCACCACGCGGGGTCCGTGTGCTTCGAGCTTGCGCCGCAGCGTGCTGACGTTGACTTCGACGAGGTTCGGCGCGGAGTCGCCGTAGCCCCACACCGAGGTGAGGATCTGCGTCTTGGAGACGACCCGGTCCCGGTGCTGGGCGAGGTACAGCAGCACCTTCCATTCGGTGGAGGTCAGCTCGACATCCGCGGCGCCATAGCGGGCCCGGCCGCCCTCGACGTCGATCACGAGGTCACCGATCTCGACCGTCGGCCGGGTGCGGCCGGTCCGGCGCAGCACCGCGGTCACCCTCGCGACCAGTTCGGCGAGGACGAACGGCTTCACCACGTAGTCGTCGGCGCCCTCGCCGAGCCCGCGCAGCCGGTCTTCGACCCCGTCCCGCGCGGTCAGCATCACCACCCCGGCGGCCGAGGTCCGCCGGATCACCCGCAGCAGCTCGAACCCGTCCCGGCCGGGCAGCATCACGTCCAGCACCACCAAGTCCGGGCGGACGCGGACGAGATCGGTTTCGAGAGCGGCTCCGTCGGGCCGCGAACGCACCGAGAAGCCCGCGTCGGCCAGCGCCGACTCGACCGGCACGCGGATCGCCTCCGCGTCTTCGATCACCAGGATGCGCGGCGGCGTCGGGTCCTCCACCCGGCCCAGCCTAGAGGCGACCACCGCCGCGCCGGCTGCTTGCGACGTCGACGAACTGGTGCTAAATCAGAATTGGCACTCACGGCCACCGAGTGCTAACCATGCGGAGCGCCTACGACGGACGGAGGACGATCATGGGGCTGAACAAGGTCTGGATCCAGACGCTCAGCGACGGCCTGCTGCGCGCCGACCAGATCGTCGGCCTGACCGCGCACGCCACCCCGTCCCTGCCGGGCAAGACCTCACGGTGGCTGCTGGACGCCACCGTCGCCGTCCCCGCGGGCAGCGGCGGCGGCAACGGCTGGGACATCGGGATCCTGCACCGCACGTTGATCCAGACCCCCGCCGAACCGGCGGGCGCGCCCGAAGCACTCGCCCGTCTCCTGGCCGAGCTGGACCAACCGGACAGCGCGGGCGTGATCACGCCACTGGCCACCGACCCCCCGCTCACGGACGCGGCCGCGAGCACGGTCCGATTCGCCTTCACGTCCTTCACCGGCGACAGCCCCGAAGCGAACAGCACCCATTCGGCCGCCCAGCCGTCCGAGGCTTCGCAACCACAAGAAGTTCCGTGACGCGGGGAGTGATCGCGGCGCTGTCTCACCGCCGAGATCGGGTGACCCGCGGCCCTTCCGCGGAGCCGGGCACGGCGTGCGGGCGGGGCTTGCGGGGACCGTACGGGAACAGGACGACCATCCGCCGCCCCCAGCCGCCGATCCACGCTCGGCGATTCTCCTCGCCTGCCAGGAACCCGGTGCCGTGGCCCGACATCGTGGTCCGCAGCACCAGCTCGCTGCCGTCGCGGTAGCGGACCAGGACCTCCGCGGTGTGCCCGCGGGCCAGGAAACCGGGCACGACGGTCACCGCCGCGATCCGCCAGCCGGTGCGGGCCACCGCTCGGGCGCGGCGGCGCCAGCCCATCGCCGCCTTGGCCGCGAACGGCAGCCCGGCCACGCCGGCCACCAGCGGGAGCACGCTGAAGCCGACGAGGATCCGGTTCTCGTTCGGCTCCTCGGTGGTGCGCACGTGCCGCGGGTCGTCCGGGTCGTAGACGACGGTCACCGCGTCACCGGCGCGGTACGAGCGCGCGGAGTCGCGGGCGATCTCCTCGGTCCAGGACTGGCCCGGTGAGTGGTAGCGGACCCAGAACGACGACGGGCCCCGCGTCGGCTCGTGGACCGAGAGCACCACGCCTTCGACGCGGACCCCGGTGACGAGGAGGGCGGCCGAGGCATGGTCGGCGGCGATGATGCCGGCGAGCCCGCCCGCGAACACCGCGGTCCAGACCAGCGCCAGCGCCGCCGCGCGCCGGGCGATCCGGCGCAGCCCGGCGGTCTGCGCGTCGAGGTCGATGCGGCCCTCTCCGTTGGTCGCGTCGCGGGCGGGCAGCCAGGCGCCGTAGCCCGGCAGCTCGGCACGCAGCCGACGGTCCGGGATCCCCAGGCGATACGCGCCGAAGACGGTCAGGGCAAGGGATCCGGTCAGGATGGCGGCCTCGGTGGGGAGTTCGCCCTCCTCGAAGACGTAGGCCGGATCGAGCAGCGAGTAGGTCGTACCCGCGCCGACGAACAGGAAGACCAGCACCGCGACCACCGTCGCGACCAGCCAGGCGGTCCGACGTCTTCCAGGCTCCACCAGTCGAGAATAGGACCGCCGGACGGCGCCGTTCCTGCGAGAAAGGCACAGGCAGCTGCGGCAACCGAAGGGCCTCCGGCAGCGTGTCGACACCGGGATGGTTCCCCCGAAACGTCAGGTTAGCGCCCGCTTACAATGGGCACGACCGCGGCCGGCCATCCTGGGCGGTGGGGTCTGGGAGGATCACGGATGACGATGTCGCTGTCGGCCGATCTGTGGCCGGACGTGCAGCCCGAGACCGCTCGCCGGTTGATGCTGGCCGGGGTGGAGGCCTTCGCCAAGCGCGGGTACCACGCCACCACCACGCGGGACATCGCCGGGGCCGCCGGGATGAGTCCCGCCGCCCTCTACGTGCACTTCCCCTCCAAGGCCGCGCTGCTCTTCGCCATCAGCCGGTACGGCCACGAGCAGACCCTCGCCCTCGTCGAGAACGTCGTCGCGAAGGAGTCCGACCCCGTCGAACGGATCCGGCTGATCGTCGAGGACTTCGTCGCCTGGCACGCGCGACGCCACACCGTCGCCCGGGTCGTCCAGTACGAGCTGCAGGCCCTGCCCGAGCAGGAGTTCCAGGTGGTCGCCGAGCTGCGGCGGCGCATCGAGCGGATCGTCCGCGAGGTCATCGCCGACGGCGTCGAGGACGGCGTCTTCACCGTCTCCGACCCGCACATTTCGGCCCGCGCGGTGCTCTCCCTCGGCGTCGACGTCGCCCGCTGGTACACCGAGCGCGCCCGCCAGACGCCGGCCGCGCTGGGCAAGGAGTACGGCGGCCTGGTGCTGCGTATGCTCGGTGTGTCGCAGCCGCAATAGCGGACCCTCCCTGTCCGCTATCCCTGACACCCTGGGCCCATGACCTCGGATACCGAACCCGACGGGCAGAAGCCGACGTGACCGTGCTCGGCACCGCGGCCCTCAACCGCGCCACCCTCGCCCGGCAGCTCCTGCTCGACCGTGCCGACCTCGCCGTGCACGACGCCGTCGCGCACCTCGGCGGCCTGCAGGCCCAGGAACCGCAGGAGCCGTTCACCGGGCTGTGGTCGCGGCTGCGCGGGTTCGACCCGGCGGCCCTGTCGGACCTGCTCACCGGACGGCGCGTCGTGCGGACGCACCTGATGCGCCGGACCGTCCACCTGCTCACCGCCGACGACGTCCTGGCGTGGCGGGCGCGCTTCGACGCCATGCTGCGCCAGCGTGTCCTCGGCACCTACCGGCGTGAGCTCGACGGCGTCGACCTCGAGGAACTCGAAAAGGCTGGGCTCGCCATCCTGGCCGACGGCGAGCCGCGGTCGATGGGCGACCTCGCGCGGGCGGTCGCCCACCGGTGGCCGGATGCCGGGCCGCGGCCGCTCGGCGAAATGCTCGTCGCCGCGCTGATCCCCGTCGCCCAGCTGCCGCCACGGGGGCTGTGGCGCGTCAAAGCCGGCGTGCGGAACCTGCCCCTCTCGACGTGGCTGGGCCGCGAGGTCGACCCGCTCGCCGCGGACGACACGGTCGGGCGGGCGCTGGTCCGCCGCTACCTGGCGGCCTACGGCCCGGCGGCGACGGCGGACCTGCGCGCGTGGTCCGGCCTGGCCGGGCTGCCCGCGGCGGTGAAGGCCGTGCGCGACGAGCTGGTGGGCTTCCGCGACGAGCGCGGCCGCGAGCTGCTCGACCTGCCGGACGCGCCGCGCCCCGACCCGGGCACGCCCGCTCCCGTGCGGTTCCTGCCGGCCTTCGACAACGCGATCCTCGGCTACGACGACCGCACCCGCGTCATCGACGACGCCCACCGCGGGCTCTCGGTGGCCGGCGAGCGGGTCGTGCTGGTGGACGGCCGGGTCTCGGCGACGTGGACGGTCGAGCACGACACCGTCACCGTGGTACCGCTGCGAAAACTGGCCAAGGCCGAACGCACCGCCGTGGCCGAAGAGGGAAGCGCGCTGGCGGCGTTCCTCTCCGACGGCGAAAGCGATCGCGTCCGGCTGGCAGCGAGCTAACCGACCGCGCGCGCGAAGCGCTCGGCCACCTCCCGCAGCCGCTCCACCAACCCCGGCGGGGCCTCCTCCACCACGAAGTCGTACCCCCACTGCGCCAGGTAGTAGGGCACCGTGTCCAGGGTGTTCGCCCCGGTCCGGACCCGGCAGCTGTGCTCGTCGATCGGCTCCACCGCGCCGGCCGTCGGCGGGACGCGCCCGGCCAGCACCGCCGCCGGCGCGGCCACGCGCAGCACCAGCCGGTGCGGGTACGGCGCCGACGAAATCTGGCGGGACACGTACGCCGCCAGGTCCTCGGCCGGCGGCTCGCGCGGGGTGAACCGGAAGCTCGCCGCCGGCACCCCGGTGATCCGGTCGACGCGGAACGTGCGCCAGCCGGCGCGGTCCAGGTCGTAGGCGACCAGGTACCAGCGCCGTCCCGTGTGGACCAGCCGCAGCGGCTCGACCGACCGCTCCGTCTCGGTGCCGGCGTGGTCGCCGTAGGGGAAGCGCAGCCGCTCGTGGTCGCGGCAGGCCGCCGCGATCGCCGTCAGCACCGACGCGTCCACCACCGGGCCGCCGCCCGGGAGCGACACCGTCGCCGCGCCCAGTGCGCCCACCCGCGGCCGCAGCCGGGCCGGGAGCACCTGCTCCAGCTTCGCCAGCGCGCGCACCGACGTCTCCTCGATGCCGCTGACCGTGCCGTTCGCCGCCGTGCGCAGGCCGACCGCCACCGCGACGGCCTCGTCGTCGTCCAGCAGCAACGGCGGCAGGGCGGCGCCCGCGCCGAGCCGGTAGCCGCCGGCGACGCCGGGCGTCGCGTGCACCGGGTACCCCAGGGACCGCAGCCGCTCGACGTCGCGGCGGATCGTGCGGACGTCGACCTCCAGCCGCGACGCGAGGTCCGCGCCCGGCCAGTCGCGGCGGGCCTGCAGCAGCGACAGCAGCCTGAGCAGGCGTTCCGATGTCCCGTACATGGGACGCAGTGTGCCAGACATCGAGGACAGGATCCGTCCGCGATCCGCCCGGAAGGTGCAGTTGAATCGTCAAACACTTGCCACGGACGGGCTCGGGCGGAAAGAGTGACGCATGCCGATCGACCCGGACGCCCTGCTGGCCGTCGCCCGTGAAGAAGCCGAGCTGGGCAAGGCCGAGGGCGGCGTGCCGATCGGGGCCGCGCTGTTCGACACCGCGGGCACGCTGCTGGGCCGCGGGCACAACCGGCGCGTGCAGGACGACGACCCGTCGATGCACGCCGAGACCTCGGCGTTCCGCAACGCCGGCCGCCGCCCGCACTACCGCGACACGATCATGGTCACGACGCTTTCGCCGTGCTGGTACTGCTCCGGGCTCGTCCGTCAGTTCGGGATCGGGCGCGTCATCATCGGCGAGGCGACGACGTTCCACGGCGGGCACGACTGGCTCGCCGGGCTCGGCGTGGAGATCACCCTGCTCGACGATCCGGCCTGCACCGCGCTGATGACGGAGTTCATCGCCGCGCGCCCGGACCTGTGGTTCGAAGACATCGGGGTCGAAAAGTCCGAATAGGACAGTGCTTGAGGAGCCGGTATGCCGTCAACCGTTCCGCTCGTGGACCTCTCGCCGTGGTTCGCGGGCACGTCCGAGGGCCGGGCCGAGGTGGCGACGCGGATCGACGCGGCGCTGCGGGAGTCCGGGTTCCTGCTGGTCACCGGGCACGGCGTGCCGGACGACCTGCGCCACCGGACGCGTGAGCTGGCGCGGGAGTTCTTCGCGCTGCCCGAAGACGTCAAGCAGCGCTACGCCGTCACCGTCGGCGGTCGCGGGTGGCTGCCGCCGGGCGTCGAAGCGAACGGCTACGCCGAGGGCACCGAGACCCCGCCGGACCTCAAGGAGTCGTACTCCGCGGGCGCGGACCTCGGCGTCGGGGTCGCCGAGATCGACGGGTTCTGGTTCCAGCCCAACGTCTGGCCGGCCGAGGTCCCGGGCCTGGCCGAGACGGCGACGGAGTACATGCGCCGGATGCGCGCGCTGTCGGACCACCTCCTCGAGATCTTCGCCGCGGCCCTCGGCCTGGCCGAAAGCCACTTCACGCGGCACACGGCGCACCCGACCTACACGTTCAACATCAACTGGTACCCGCCGATGACCCACGTCGGCGAGCCGGCGCCGGAGCAGTTCCGGATCGGCCCGCACACCGACTTCGGCACGGTGACGGTGCTCGACCGCCAGGCCGGCCTCGGCGGCCTGCAGGTCTACACCGCCGACGGCGAGTGGGAGGACGCGCCGTTCCACCCGGACGCCTTCACGGTCAACATCGGCGACCTGATGGCCCGCTGGACGGGCGACCGCTGGCGCTCGACCCGCCACCGCGTCCTCCCGCCGGCGGCCGCCGCCCCGGACGAGGACCTGGTGTCGCTGATCTTCTTCTACGAGACCGACCACGACGCGCGGATCACGTCACTGGCCCCGCCGCTGGGCAAGACGACCTACCCCGAGGTCATCGCCGCCGACTACCTGCGCGAGAAGCTCGACGCCATCACGGTTACTCAGTAGCAGATCTGCTTCGCGGTCGCGGGCGGGACCTCTTCGCACAATTCCCCCGTTCCCCCGTTCACCGGAACCCAGGTCCCGTTCCGGTGGGTGAACAAAACGCTGCCCCCGTCGATTTCGTTGGTGAAACGCGCGAACGCCCACGGCAAGACGCATTTGATGCGCTGCAGGCCGTTGCCGTCGACGATCAGCGCGCCGGAGAGCTTTTCGTCCGCCTTGAGCGCGGCTTCCAGCGCCGCCTCGGTCGCCGAAGCGCAGACGCTCACCTTGGCCGGCGCGGGCTTCGCCGCCTGCGCGGACGTGGTGGCCTGCGCGGGAGCGACGACGGCCGTCGTCGCGGCCGGTGTCATGGTCGCGGGCGGCGCCGTCGTGGTCGACCCGACCGCCGGCGCATCCTGCTGACCGGTGCAGGCGGACAGAATTGCCGCCGCCGCCACGACGACGCCGGCTCCGATGGCATGACGAAGTGAACGCATTGTTTCCCCCTGGATTTCCCCGGCGGCCCCTCGCCGCCTTCCTGCCGTTCAAGACGCCCGGCGGTATGTCCGGTTGCCGGGCATTCCTAACGGACGGATCACGACGCGGGTTCGGCGCAGATCGTGCGGTTGCGGCCCGCCGCCTTCGCGCGCAGCACCGCCGCCTCCGCCGCCAGCAGCGCGTCCGCCAGTTCCGCCCCGGGCGGGCAGCCCGCGACGCCGATCGACACCGTCACGCCGACGAACTGCGGGCCGTCGCCGGACGCCTTCAGCGCCACCAACGTCGAGGCCACCCGCAACCGGATCCGCTCGGCGATCGCCATCGCGTCGAAGGGGCCGGTGCCCGGCAGCAGCACCGCGAACTCCTCGCCGCCGGACCGGCCCACGAGGTCCGCGGCCCGGACCTCGTCGCGCAGGGTGTCGGCGACCGCGCGCAGAACGGCGTCGCCGATGCGGGCGCCGTAGCGGTCGTTGAGCTGGCGGAAGTGGTCGAGGTCGAGCACCAGCACCGCCTGACCGGGGCCGTGGCGGCCGAGCCGGTCCAGTTCGGCTTCGGCGGCGCCGCGCCAGGACGCCGCGGTCAGCACGCCCGTGCCGGGATCGAGGGTGACGTGGTCGCGGCGGCCGTGGCCGAGCCCGCCGCGGTGCAGCACGACGGTCGCGCCGGCCAGCACCGGGACCAGGAGGGGCGCGGCTTCGACGGCCCAGGCGAGCGGCAAGGCGAAAGCCGTCATCGCGGCGTCGAAGGCGTGGCCGGGAAGGGCGGCGCGGAGCCGGCGGGGTCCGTCGGCGGCGGTGACGAGCGCGGCGTTCACCGCCAGGAACACCACGCCGGCGAGGGTCAGCAGGGCGACGGTGCGCGTATCGAGGACTTCGCCGAGGGGGCGGGCTCCGGTCGCGGTGAGGAACGCGCCGGCGACGAGACCCGCGAGCGCCGTCGCCGCGGCGCCGAACACCTGCCGGTACCCGGGTCTTCTGCGGACCCGGAACCACTGGTGCAGCGCGGAGAGCACGACCAGTGCGACGGCGAGACCCGGCCGGAGCACGAGGACCCCGGCGAAGATCCACGGCGTGTCGACGCCGGGGCCGAGGAGGGTGTCCTCGCGGTGGCGCTCCACGGTCCTGGCGAGCTCGGCCGAGGCGAGCATGCCGGCCAGGAGCAGCGCGAACGGCGTGAGCATGACCGCGAGCGGCGGGAACCGGACGGCGGCGAGCACGGTGGCGGCGACGGCGAGGACGTCGATCGCGACGAGGTAGAGGACCTGACCGCGGCGCGGCAGCCGCCAGAGCGCCCAGCGCCCCGGCACGACGGCGGGCAGGAACCGACCCGGGCGGCGTCCTCCGCCGGCGGCGACCGAATCCCCCACCATTTCGGCAAAGTAGCCGGAATGGCGGGCGGTGTCACTCCGCCTTCAGGGGAATCTCACGCCCGCCGACGCTGGGCACCCGCGCGCGCACCGTGGGTCATTTTCCGGCCGAAGGAGGGTTGACACGCAACATTGGTCTAGTCCACTGTGTGGTGGCACACACTGCTCCTCCCGGGTTGATCCCGCCGCCTCAAACCGGAGGTGCTCCACCTGCGCAATTGGAGGACCCCCATGAAATCAGTGCGCCGTCTGGTGACCCTCGCGCTCGCGGCGACAGCCGCGCTGGCGACGGCGGTCGGTCTCGCCCCGCAGGCCATGGCCGCGGTCGACCCGGTGCTCGCGTCCCCGTACCTGTACCAGTGGGGCGGGCAGACCAGCCCGACCGCGGCGATGTCCGCGACCGGCGTGAAAGCGTTTACCCTCGCGTTCGTCCTCTCCGACGGCACCTGCAACCCGAAGTGGGACGGCAGCCGCTCGCTGACCGGCTCCGACAAGACGATGATCCAGAACATCCGCAACGCGGGCGGGGACGTGATCCCCTCCTTCGGCGGCTGGTCCGGCACGAAGCTGGGCTCGAAGTGCACGTCGGCGAGCGCGCTGGCGGGCGCCTACCAGAAGGTGATCGACGCCTACGGCCTCAAGGCGATCGACCTCGACATCGAGAACACCGACGAGTTCCAGAACAACACGGTGCAGGACCGCATCTTGGGCGCGGTCAAGCTGACCAAGCAGAAGAACCCGAACCTGAAGGTCGTCATCACCATCGGCACCACCACGACCGGCCCCGACTCGTGGGGCAAGCGCCTGATCAACCAGGCCAAGGCGATCGGCGCGCCGGTCGACGTCTGGTCGGTCATGCCGTTCGACTTCTCCAGCGGCGGTGACATGGCGGCGATGACGAAGTCCGCGGTCGACGGGCTGAAGAACCAGCTCAAGACCACCTTCGGCTGGACCGACGACACCGCCTACCGGCACAGCGGCCTCTCGTCGATGAACGGCAAGACCGACAACGCGGGCGAGACGGTCACGGTCTCGAACTTCACCTCCATCCGCAGCTACGCGACGAGCCACCACCTGGCCCGCTTCACGTTCTGGGCCACCAACCGCGACTGCAGCGGCGGCGGCGAGTGCAGCGGGATCACGCAGGACAAGTACGCGTTCACGAAGATCGTCGCCGGGTACGCCGGCTGACGCGAGACCCGTAGTGGGGCTGTCGGAGGCCCTCTCACCGGCATCGGGGCCGGTGAGGGGGCCTTCGCGGGTACCGGTCAGCGGGACCGGGATTCCGTCACACCGCCGAAATCTTCGTCGCCTACCGTCTTCGCATGACGAGCACCGAGCACCCTTCCTACGGGCACCCTTCCTACGGCGACAAGGTCGTCGCGGTCGAGCCCGGCGGGGTCGAACCCGTGGCCGACGCCGACCGGCACGGCACGCCCCGGCAGCTCGCGTGGACGTGGGCCTCGCCCAACCTCGAGTTCGCCACCGTCTTCGTCGGTGTCCTCGCCGTCACCGCGTTCGGGCTCTCCTTCACCCAGGCCGCGCTCGCCGCGGTCGTCGGCAACGGGCTGGGCGCGCTCGCGCACGGCGTCCTGAGCGCCCGCGGCCCGCGGTACGGCGTGCCGCAGATGGTGCTCGGGCGGGCCGCCTTCGGCTACCGCGGGAACCTGCTGCCCGCCGCGCTCATGTCGGTCATGGCGGGCGTCGGCTGGTTCGCCGTCAACAGCGTCAGCGGTGCCTTCGCGCTCGCCAGCCTCACCGGGCTGCCGACGCTCGCCTGCCTGGTGCTCATCGTCGCGCTCCAGATCGTCATCGCCTTCTTCGGGCACAACCTCGTGCAGGCGTACGAAAAGTACGTCTTCGCCGTCCTGGCCGTGGTGTTCGCCGTCGCGAGCGTGGTCGTCTTCGGGCAGTCGGGCGCGACCACCAACTCCGGCAGCGTGGGCGGGTTCCTGCTCGCCGTCGGGACGGCGTTCGGCTACACCGCAGGCTGGAACCCCTACGCCGCCGACTACACGCGCTACCTGCCGAAGACCGCGTCCCGCCGGGCGATCGGCCTCTACGCCGGCAGTGGCCTGTTCCTGTCGACGACGGTCCTGATGCTCGCCGGCGCCGCCTCGACGACCATCGCGGGCCCGGCCGAGGACAACCCCACCACGGCGTTCACCGGGCACCTGCCCGGTTTCCTCGCCGCCGCGACGCTGCTGGCGATCACGCTCGGCGCCGTCGCCGCGAACGTCCTCAACGTCTACTCGGGCGCGCTCGCCTTCCTCGCGCTCGGCATCCGGCTGCCGCTGGCGTGGCGCCGCGCCGTCGTCGCGCTGGCGTTCGGCGCGGTCGGGTTCGTGCTGGCCTGGCTCGGGCTCGCCGACGCCGGACACGCGTACGAGAACTTCCTGCTCGTGATCGCCTACTGGATCGGCCCGTGGCTCGGCGTGCTGCTGGCCGACCACCACCTGCGCCGCGGCACGGAGTTCGGCGACCTGCTCTTCGACAAGGGCCACCGCAACGTCGCCGGGTTCACCGCGTTCCTCGTCGGGCTCGTGGTGTCGGTCGGGTTGTTCGCGAACCAGGCGCTCTACACCGCGCCGATCCCGAAGGCGGTGCCCGGCACCGGCGACCTGACGTTCGCCGCCGGGTTCGTGCTCGCCGCCGGCACGTACCTGCTGCTGCGCCGTCAGCGCACCGGCGTGCCGTCGCGGCGGCAGCCGTAGGGGGAGCAGCCGCTCCAGTCCCAGGTGGGCGAGGGCAGGGTGACCGTGATCGTCGGGGACGGCGGCAGCTCCACCGTCACCGTCGGAGTGGGAGTCGGCGTCTTGCGCGCGTGCATCACCACCGGGGACGGCGTCGTCGTGCGCGTCGGCACGGCGAGCACGGTCGACGTCGGGACGCCGGTGGCCGGCTGCAGCTGCGGGAACTGCGTGGTCCCCGGGACGGGTTCGGGCCGCGACGCCAGGACGACGACCAGCCCGCCCAGCACCACGAACACCGCCGACGCCAGCGCGATCCGGCCCGCCGCGCCGCGCGGCTCTTCGCCGGGATCACGGCGGGCCGCCGTCTCGGCCGAGCGCGAGCCGGGTCGCCGCGGGCGCACACCGGCCTGCTGCAGCAGTTCGTCGACCGAAACCCGGTCCCGCCGCTTGCGCGCCCTGCGCGTCATGCACGACCTCCGCCCATCGCTGATCGGGGTGGATATTAGGAAGCCGCGCCGGAATTGTAAACGCGCTGATCGCAGCGGTCTCGTTACCGTTTCGAGACATCCGGATCGCGTTCCCGGCCGTAGTCGTCAACGAGGCGCGAACCGCCGCAGGAGACCGCCCACGCGCCGGGTCACCGGAGTGAACTCCGGCAGCTTCAGCAACGCCAGCAAGCCGAACGGGACGGCCATCCCGAGCAAGGTCTGGACCGGCAGTTTCACCCACGCGCCCGCGATCGTGCCGAGGGAGCCGGGCACCGCGTAGCCGGCCAGCACCGCGGTCGCGACACCCAGCGCGCTGACCGAGAGGGTGATCAGCCCGACCCGCAGCGACCGCTTGCTGCGCAGGTGCCCGAGCCGGACCCACAGCCAGACCTGGCCGAGGACGGCACCGACGACGAACCCGGCGCCGTTGACGAGCATCACGCCGTAGACGACGTGTTCGCCGTCGAGCAGCCCGCGGCACAGCAGCAGCAACGGGATCTTGACCGCGGTCATCACGAGCATGATCAGCGTGGGCGTGCGGGCGTCCTTCATCGCGTAGAACACCCGCAGCTGCAACATGACCAGCGCGAACGGCAGCAGCCCGACGGCGGACACGGCGAGGGTCTGGCCGAGCCGCTCGGCGTCGTCGAGGGTGCCGCGGCCCCAGGTGAAGATCGCGATGCCGACCGGCGTGCCGACGACGGCCAGCACGGCGGAGATCGGCACGAACAGCACCGTCGAGATGCGGGAGGCGAGCGAGAGGTCGCCGACGAGCGCGACCGTGTCGCCGTCGGCCGCGGCGCGGCTCATCCGCGGCATCAGCGCGGTGAGCAGGGAAACGCCGAGGATGCCGTACGGGAGCTGGAACAGCAGGGACGCGTAGCTGTAGGCCGTGACGCCGCCGCTGCTGCCGTGCGTCAGCACGCGGGTGGTGACGACGAACCCGACGTGGCTGACCACGACGTAGCCGAGGATCCACGCGGCGAGCCCGCCGAACTCCCTGATCCGCGGGTCGAAGCCCCAGCGCCAGCGGAACCGGAACCCGGTGCGCAGCAACGCGGGGATCAGCACCGCGGCCTGCACGACGATGCCGAGCGTGGTGCCGAGGCCGAGGACCAGCAGCTTCGGATCGCCCATCCGGACCGGGTCGAGCGTCAGCTCCCCCGGCACGACGGCGAACACGACGAGCGTGCCGGTGACGACGACGTTGTTCAGCACCGGCGCCCAGGCCGGCGGGCCGAAGACGTTGCGGGCGTTGAGGATCGCCGAGAGCAGCGCGAAGAGACCGTAGAAGAGGATCTGCGGGAGCAGCAGGTACGCGAGCGCGGTGGTCAGCGCCGGATTGGCGGTCGGGGACGATTTGTCGACGTAGAGCGCGGTGAACAGCGGCGCGATGGCCACCGCGACCGCCGTGCCGACGGTGAGCAGCACCAGCGCCATGGTGATCAGCCGCTGCGTGTAGGCGCGGCCGCCGTCCGGGTCGTCCTGCGAGCGGACCAGCAGCGGCACGACGACGCTGGCGAGGACACCGCCGAAGAGCAGTTCGAAGACGATGTTGGGCAGGGTGTTCGCGACGGTGAAGGAGTCGTTGACGACCCCGGTGCCGACGACGGCGGCGAGCAGCAGCTTCGCGACGAACCCGGTGATCCGGCTGACCGTCGAGGCGACGGCCATCCGGCCGCTCGAGCGGGCAAGCGACGACCCCGCGCCCTCGCCGCGGCCGGCGGAGACGGGCGAGGCGGGCGGCCGCGCGACGATCTGGGTGGCGAACTCGTCGTAGGGCCGCCGGGACAGGTCGAGGTCGCGGGTCGGCCAGTGGGGACCGCGCAGCTCGCTGGGGAGGAAGACCGTCGCCTCGTCGTCGACCGGTGGTGGGGGTTCCGCCATGGCTCAAGCCTGCCAGGTCGGGCGGGCTTTCGTGACTCCGTGCGAGGCACTGGTATTCCTATACCGGGACCGTGCTACCGTTCCGGTATAACTATACCGACCCTTTGTGACGCGAGGTTTTTCGTGATCGAACTGAAGTCGCCCGCGGAAGTGGACCGCATGCACGTGACCGGCCGCTTCGTCGCCGAGATCCTCACCGAGATCGGCCGGCTCGCCGACGTGGGCGTCAACCTCCTGGACCTCGAGCACCACGCGCGCGGGATGATCAAGCGGCGCGGCGCGGAGTCGTGCTACTGGGACTACGCGCCGTCCTTCGGCAAGGGCCCGTTCCGCAACGTCATCTGCCTGTCGGTCAACGACGCCGTCCTCCACGGCCTGCCGCACGACTACGTACTGCGCGACGGCGACGTGCTGACCGCCGACCTCGCGGTCAGCATCGACGGGTGGGCGGCCGACTCGGCGCGCACGGTCATCGTCGGCACGCCCGCCGAGGAGGACCTGCGGATCGTCCGCGCCACCGAGGAAGCCCTGGAGGCGGCGATCGACGCGGCCCGCCCGGGCAACCGGCTGGGCGACATCTCGGCGGCGATCGGGGCGGTGGCCGCCGAGTACGGCTACCCGGTCAACACCGAGTTCGGCGGGCACGGCATCGGCCGCACCATGCACGAGGACCTGCACGTGCCCAACAAGGGCACCCCCGGCCGCGGGATGAAGCTGCGGCCGGGCCTGACGCTCGCGCTCGAACCCTGGTTCGCGCGCACGACCGACCGGATCGTCTACGACCCCGACGGCTGGACCATCCGCTCGGCCGACGGTTCCCGGACGGCCCACTCCGAGCACACGGTGGCGATCACCGAAGGCGACGCCCGGGTGCTCACCCGGCGCGAGTCGGAATCGAACACCTGATCGAGCCGCGACCGTGCGTGACGCACGTGCAGGTGCTCAGGCGGCGACGGTGATCTCCAGCGCCGCGCGTCCGGCCTCGGTCAGTTCGGCGGGGACGCGGCCGGTGGCGGCTTCGACCGCGGGACGCAGGTAGCCGCCGTGGGCCAGTGCGTGGGCCGTCATCTGATCGCAGCACGCGAATCCGTCGATGAACAGGTCGGGCTCGCAGCTGCACGACATCTGCGCACGTCCCGCCGCCACCGCCTTCAGCATCGCCATCGCGCGGTGGGTGAGCTCGACTCCTGAACCGGACACCGGACTGCCTTCCTCTGCTGATCTGCTACGTATAGTCATTCGCCCGTTGGGCCTATTGTGTTACTTACGACACTATGACGGTTCGGAGCAGGTTCGGGTTCCGGATGGGTGGGGGTTTCGTCGGTGAGCGGTTCGGGGGTCTCGGCGAACGGTCGCCTTGAACGGTCGCCTCGAGCGGCGGCCTTGAGCGGTTGCCTTGAGCGGTTGGCGGGCGCGGCGAACGGTCGCTCTGGCAGGTCCCCGTTTTGAAAGATGCCCTCGCCGGGCGGGCAGGCTCTGGGATGGCCCTCGCTGTCCTCTCGCCTTGGCTGGTGGGTTGCCGGGTGGTCATCCCAGCTGTTCTCTCGGGGTCCCGAGGGGACTCTGGCTCTCGTGGCTGGGTTCGAACTTCAGGTTGCCTCGCGTCACCGCTCGGATGTGGTCGCCTGCCAGCAGGTCGTGGGGGTAGCCCAGCTCGATCTTGCTCGCCTCCTCCAGCCGGGTCGCCTGCGCGTCGGTGAACTCGACCTCCAAGGCTCCGAGATTGCCCTCCAGCTGCTCGGGCGTCCGGGCGCCGATGATCGGGGCCGTCACGCCCGGGTTTCGCAGCAGCCATGCCAATGCGACCTGTGCCGGCGTGTTCCCCAGCTCCCCGGCCACCTCCGTCACTACGTCCGCTATCGCGAGGTTTCGCTCGGTGACCATGCCCAGTCCGGCGTTGAAGCTCTCGCGCGCGCCCGAGGGGGCGCCGGCGCCGTACTTGCCCGTCAGCAACCCGCCCGCCAGCGGTGAGTACGGCGTTACCCCCAGCCCCATCGTCCGGGCCATCGGGATCAGGTCGCGCTCCGCCGCCCGGTTGATCAAGTTGTACTCGACCTGCAGCGCCACCAATGGGGACCAGCCGCGCAGGTCCGCGGTCGCCTGCATGCGCGAGATCTGCCACGCCGGTGCGTTCGAGATCGCCACATACAGCACCTTGCCCCGGCTGACCAGGTCGTCCAGACCACGCAGGATCTCCTCGACCGGGGTCGTGAAGTCCCACACGTGCAGGAACAGCAGGTCGACGTAGTCCGTGCCCAGCCGCCGCAGGCTGGCCTCCACCGACGCCGCCAGGCTCTTGCGGTGGGCTCCCGTCGAATTCGGGTCGCCGGGGCGGCGCAGCGTCGAGTACTTCGTCGCCAGCACGAGGCTCTCGCGGTTGTCGCGGGTGAACTCGCCGAGCAGGCGCTCGGCACTGCCGTCGGTGTAGGTGTTCGCGGTGTCGATGAAGTTGCCGCCCCGCTCGACGTACGTGTCGAACAGCTTGCGCGCCTCCGCCTTCTCCGCGCCCCAGCCCCACTCGGTGCCGAACGTCGCCGTGCCCAGTGCCAGCGGGGAAACCCGCAGCCCGGACCGGCCCAGCAACCGGTAGGTGTCGAGTGTCGATGTCATGGCGGCGAGTCTTCGCTTTCGACAGACCGGCGTTAAGGGAAAGGACTTCCTGGGAACACGCGTCCCACCCTCGCCGTTGCAGCGATCATGACGACCCCCACCGCGGAGCTGGCCGCCTTCCTGCGGACCCGGCGGGAACGCCTGGACCCGCGCGACTTCGGCCTGCCGCCGCGGCGGCGGACCCCGGGGCTGCGCCGGGAAGACGTCGCCGAACTGGCCGGGATCAGCGTCGACTACGTCGTCCGGCTGGAACAGGCGCGCGGGCTGCGGCCCTCGGCGGATGTCGTCGAAGCCCTCGCCGAGGCACTGCGCCTGGGTCCCGACGAACGCGCCTACCTCTTCGACCTGACCCGGCAGCGCCCCCGGGACGACGGTGAGCTCGCCACCACCGCGACACCGCCGCTGGCCCGGCTCGTCACGGACCTTTCGCCGCTGCCCGCCATGCTCCTCAACCACCGCTACGACGTCCTGGCCTGGAACGCCGAAATGGCCCGGCTGCTGGTGGATTTCGGCACGCTGCCGCCCTCGCGGCGCAACGCGATGTGGCTGTGCCTGATGCACCCGCGGGTGCGCGAGTTCTACGTCGACCGGGAAACCGTGGTGCGGGAAGGGATCGCGCACCTGCGCGCCGCGTGGGCCGCACACCCCGACGACCGGGCGCTGACCGGCCTCATCGCCGAACTGACCACCGGGAACGCGGAGTTCGCGCGGCTGTGGGCCGAACGGGACGTCAAGGTCAACGGCCGCGGGCGCAAGGTCGTGCGGCACCCCGAGGCCGGCGTGCTCACCGTGCAGTTCGAGACGCTGCGGCCGGTCCAGGACCCCGACCAGCTGCTGGTGATCCACCGCGCCGCCGACGAGCGGAGCCGGGCGGCGCTCGACCGGCTCACCCGAGCCGCAGCTCCAGCGTCCGCGCCCACTCCCTGACGATCTGCTTGCGGCGGCGCGCGTCGTCGGTGAGCAGGTTCGCCAGGCCCAGGCCACGGCCCAGGTCCAAGGTGGCCTGGACCAGCTCGCGCACCCCCGGCCGGGACTCGTCGACGCCGAGCAGCTCCACCGCCACCCGGTGCGCCTCGCGCCCGACCCGCGCTTCCAGGGGCACCAGCACGTCCCGCAGCGCCTCGTCGGTCGCCGCGACCGCCCACAGCTGCAGGGCCGCGCGGAACAGCGGCCCGGTGTAGAGGTTCAGCAGCATCTCGACGACGCGTTCGGTGCGCGACGGCCCGCTCGGCAGGTCCGCGGCCTGCGCGCGCAGCTCGTCGATCTGCGCCTCGCCGAGCAGGTCGACCGCCGCCACCACGAGGTCCTCCCGCGTCGGGAAGTGGTGCTGGGCCGCGCCGCGCGAGACGCCGGCGCGCTCGGCGATCCCGGCCACCGTGACGCCGTGCCAGCCGCGCTCGCCGAACCCGTCGAGCGCGGCCTCGATCAGCCGCCGCCGCGTGGTGCGGCTGCGTTCCTGCTGGGGTTCGCGGACGCCGGTCAAGCCGGTTCGACCCAGAAGTCGAGCTGCAGGTCTTCCTCCGCGGTGTCGCCGACGCGGTACTTCGCGAAGTCGGTGACGCCTTCGGCCCGCAGCACCTCGTCGTCGAGGAAGAAGTTCCCGGTGACCTCCCGGCTCGGCTTGGTCAGGATCGCGTACGCGGCGTCGGCCATGATCTCCGGCGTCCGGCTGCGCGACGCCAGCTCCGCGCCGACGACGTTGCGGATCGCCGCGGTGTCGATCGTGGTGCGCGGCCACAGCGAGTTCGCCGCGATGCCGTCCTTCTTCAGCTCGGCCGCGAGCCCGACGGTCACCAGGCTCATCGAGTACTTCGCGATGCTGTAGGCGAGGTGCCCGGCGGTGAACCACTTCTCGTCGAGGCTGATCGGCGGCGACAGCGTCAGGATGTGGGCGTTCGCGGCGTTCTTCAGGTGCGGGATGGCCAGTTTGGACAGCAGGAACGTGCCGCGCGCGTTGATGTCCTGCATGAGGTCGTAGCGCTTCATGCTGACCTGCTCGGTCGGGGTCAGGTCGATCGCGCTGGCGTTGTTCACGACGATGTCGATGCCGCCGAACTGCTCGACGGTCTTCGCCACCGCGGCGGCGACCACGTCGTCGTCGCGGACGTCGCCGAGGATCGGCAGGGCGTGCCCGCCCGCCTTCTCGATCGCCTCCGCCGCGGTGTAGATCGTGCCGGGCAGCTTCGGGTGCGGCTCGGCCGTCTTCGCCAGCAGCGCCACGTTCGCACCGTCGGCGGCCGCCCGCAGCGCGATCGCCTCGCCGATGCCGCGGCTGCCGCCGGACATGATGATCGTCTTGCCGTCCAATGTGGCCATGTCGACTCTCCTAGTAGGACTTCGGCAGGCCGAGGCTGTGCTGACCGACGAAGTTCAGCACCATTTCCCGGCTGACCGGCGCGATCCGGCCCAGCCGCACCGCCGTGACGAGCGTACCGAGGCCGTACTCGGTGGCGAGGCCGTTGCCGCCGTGGGTCTGCACGGCCTGGTCGGTCGCGCGGATGGCCACCTCGGCGGCGGCGTACTTGGCCATGTTGGCCGACTCCCCGGCGCCGAAGTCGTCGCCGGAGTCGTAGAGCGACGCCGCCTTCTGCGTCATCAGCTTCGCCAGCTCCAGCTCGATCTTGATCTCCGCGAGGGGGTGCGCGAGGCCCTGGTGGGTGCCGATCGGGGCGCCCCAGACCTGCCGCTCGTTCGCGTAGCCGACCGCCTTCGCCAGCGCGTACCGGGCGATGCCGAGGGAGAACGACGCGCCCATGATGCGCTCGGGGTTGAGGCCCGCGAACAGCTGCGCGATCGCCGCGTCCTCCTCGCCGACCAGCGCTTCGGCCGGGAGCTTGACGTCGTCGAGGAACAGCGAGAACTGGTTCTCCGGCGCGACGATGTCCATCGGGATCTTCGTGTACTCGAAGCCCTCGGTCCCCGTCGGCAGGATGAAGAGCGCGGGCTTGAGCCGGCCGGTCTTCGCGTCCTCGGTGCGGCCGACGACCAGCACGGCGTCGGCCTCGTCGACGCCGGAGATGTAGACCTTGCGTCCACTGAGGACCCAGCCGTCGCCGTCGCGCTTGGCCGTGGTGGTGATCTTGTGCGAGTTCGAGCCGGCGTCCGGCTCGGTGATCGCGAAGACCATCCGCTTGCTGCCGTCGGCGATGCCCGGCAGCCACTGCTTCTTCTGCTCTTCGGTGCCGAAGCGGGAGATGACGGTGCCGCAGATGGCCGGCGAGACGACCATCAGCAGCAGCGGCGAGCCCGCGGCGGCGAGCTCTTCGAGCACCGCGGCGAGGTCGGCGATGCCCGCGCCCCCGCCGCCGTACTCCTCGGGGATGTTGACGCCGAGGTAGCCGAGGCGCCCGGCCTCGTCCCAGAGTTCGTGCGTCTTCTCGTCCGCGCGGGCCTTGCGGGCGTAGTACTCGTGCCCGTACTTGGCGCCCAGCTCGGCGACGGCCTTGCGAAGCGCGATCCGCTCCTCCGGCTCGATGAAGTTCATCGCGTTCATTCTGCTTCTCCCACCACCGCGAGGATCGTGCCCACTTCGACCTGTTGTCCGACCGTCACCGGCAGCTCCGCGACCACGCCGTCGGCGGGCGCGGCGATCCGGTGTTCCATCTTCATCGCTTCGAGCCACAGCAACGGGTCGCCCGCCTTGACGGGGTCACCGGCCTGGACGGCGAGCCGGACGACGGTGCCCGGCATCGGCGCGACCAGCGACCCGGCGGCCAAGGCCGCGTCCGGGTCGGCGAACCGCGGCTCGGCCTTCAGCGCCACCGAACCGAGCGCGGAGTCCACGTAGGACACGCCGTCGTGCCGGGCGACGTCGAACGCGCGCCGCACCCCGGCGACGTCCAGCACGACCCGTCCCGGCTCGGCGCTGACCAGTTCGGCCTCGTACCCGTCGGCTTTCAGGCCGTCCCGGGTGAGCGAATAGACGACCTCGTGTTCGCGGTCGGCCACGGTGAAGACTTTGCGCTGCCCGGCCGAGCGGACGTTGCGCCAGCCACTGGGCAGCCGGCCCTGCGTGGTCGCTCGCGCCCGGTTGCCCGCGGCGTCCGCCAGGGCCGCGGCGAGCGCGGACAGCCGTTCGGTGTCGGGTGTGGCCAGCGGCGCGGCGAGGGTGTCGAGGCCATGGCGGTCGAAGAACGCCGTATCGGTTTCGCCGGCCAGGAAGGCTTCGTGACGCAGGATGTTGACCAGGAGGTCGCGGTTGGTGACCACGCCGTGGATCTTCGTCGCGGCCAGTGCCTTGGCGAGCCGGCGGGCGGCCTCGGCGCGGGTCGGGGCCCAGGTGATCACCTTGGCGAGCATCGGGTCGTAGTGGACGCCCACCACCGAGCCGGTCTCGAAGCCGGAGTCCAGCCGGAGCCCGGGGCCGTGGGTGAACGACCGGTCCACATCGGGCACTTCGAACGTGTGGAGCGTGCCGCTCTGCGGCTGCCACCCGGCCGCCGGATCTTCGGCGTAGAGCCGGACCTCGATGGAGTGCCCCACCGTGGGTGGCGGATCGGCCGGGAGCCGCTCGCCTTCGGCGATCCGCAGCTGCAGCGCGACCAGGTCGAGGCCGGTGACGTTCTCGGTGACCGGGTGCTCGACCTGCAGCCGGGTGTTCATCTCCAGGAAGTAGAACCGGCCGTCGGGCCCGGCGAGGAACTCGACCGTGCCCGCACCGACGTAGTCGATCGCCTTGGCGGCCTTGCGCGCGGCTTCGAACAGCTCCTCGCGCATGGCCGCGTCGACGAACGGCGACGGCGCCTCTTCGACGACCTTCTGGTGGCGGCGCTGGATGGAGCACTCCCGCTCCCCCACCGCCCACACCGTACCGTGGGTGTCGGCGAGCACCTGGACCTCGATGTGGCGGCCGGTCTCCAGGTACCGCTCGCAGAAGACCGTGGGGTCACCGAACGCGGAGCCGGCCTCCGCGCTGGCGCCTTCCACCGCCTCGGCCAGCTCGTCGAGCGAGCGGACCACGCGCATGCCACGGCCGCCACCACCCGCGGATGCCTTGACCAGCAACGGCAGGTCGTCCTCGGTGACCGAAGCCGGGTCCAGTTCGGACAGCACCGGGACCCCCGCGGCCGCCATCAGCCGCTTGGACTCCACTTTGGAGCCCATGGTCTCGATGGCCTCCGGCGGCGGGCCGACCCACGTCAGCCCGGCGTCGAGCACGGCCCGCGCGAACGCGGCGTTCTCGGAGAGGAAGCCGTACCCGGGGTGTACGGCGTCGGCGCCGGTGTCGGCCGCGGCCTTCACCAGCAGCTCGGCACGCAGGTAGGTCTCGGACGGCGCATTGCCGGGCAGCCGCACGGCCGCGTCGGCCTCGAGGACGTGCGGCGCGGCGGCATCGGCGTCGGAGAACACCGCGACCGTACCGATCCCGGCGTCCCGGCAGCTCGAGAAGACGCGGCGGGCGATCTCGCCGCGGTTGGCGACCAGCAGGTTCTGGATCATCGCTCACTCACATCCGGAAGACGCCGAAGCCCTCGGCGCCCTTCACTGGTCCATTGTGGATCGCGGACAGGCTCAGGCCCAGCACGGTGCGGGTGTCGCGCGGGTCGATGATGCCGTCGTCGTAGAGCATGCCGGAGAGGAACATCGGCATCGACTCGGCTTCGATCTGGCCTTCCACCATGGCGCGCATCGCCTTGTCGTGCTCCTCGTTGTACTCCTGGCCGCGACTTTCGGCCGCCGCGCGGGCCACGATGGAGAGCACGCCGGCCAGCTGCGCCGGGCCCATCACCGCGGACTTCGCGCTCGGCCAGGCGAACAGGAAGCGCGGATCGTAGGCCCGGCCGCACATGCCGTAGTGGCCGGCGCCGTAGGACGCTCCCATGAGGACGGACAGGTGCGGCACCTTCGAGTTCGAAACCGCGTTGATCATCATCGCGCCGTGCTTGATGATGCCGCTCTGCTCGTACTCCTTGCCGACCATGTAGCCGGTCGTGTTGTGCAGGAACACCAGCGGTGTGTCGATCTGGTTGGCCAGCTGGATGAACTGCGCGGCCTTCTGCGACTCCTCGCCGAACAGCACACCCTGGGCGTTGGCCAGCACGCCGACCGGGTAGCCGTGGATGCTCGCCCAGCCCGTCACCAGCGAAGAGCCGTAGAGCGGCTTGAACTCGTCGAAGTCGGAGCCGTCGACGACGCGGGCGATGACCTCGCGCGGGTCGAAGGGCACTTTGAGGTCGGTCGGGACGATCCCGAGCAGGTCTTCGGCGTCGTAGAGCGGCTCTTCGTAGTCCGGCTTCGGCGTCGGGCCCTGCTTGGTCCAGTTGAGCCGCTTGATGATGTTCCGGCCGAGGCGGATCGCGTCCTGCTCGTCGACGGCCAGGTAGTCGGCCAGGCCGGACGTCCGCGCGTGCATCTCGGCGCCGCCGAGCGACTCGTCGTCGGACTCCTCGCCGGTGGCCATCTTGACCAGCGGCGGACCGCCGAGGAACACCTTCGCGCGTTCCTTGACCATCACGACGTAGTCCGACATGCCCGGCAGGTACGCCCCACCCGCGGTGGAGTTGCCGAAGACCAGCGCGACCGTCGGGCAGCCCGCCGCCGAGGCGCGCGTGATGTCGCGGAAGATCCGGCCGCCGGGGATGAAGATCTCCTTCTGCGTCGGCAGGTCCGCGCCGCCGGACTCGACGAGGTTGATCGACGGCAGCCGGTTCTGCGCGGCGATGTCCGCGGCCCGGAAGCTCTTCTTCGTGGTCCACGGGTTGCTCGCGCCACCCTTGACCGTCGGGTCGCTGGCCGAGATCAGGCACTCGACGCCTTCGACGACCCCGATGCCGGTCACCAGGCTGGCACCGACGCGGTAGTCGGTGCCCCACGCGGCCAGCGGCGACAGCTCCAGGAACGGCGAGTCCTGGTCGAGCAGCAGCTCGATCCGCTCGCGGGCCAAGAGCTTGCCGCGCTTGCGGTGGCGCTCGACGTACTTTTCACCGCCGCCGGCCACGGCCTTGGCCTGCTCGGCGTCGATCTCGGCGAGCTTCTCCAGCATCGCCTCGCGGTTCGCGCCGAACTCGGCGGCCCGCGTGTCCACTGTGGACCTCAAGGTAGTCACGAGGTGTATCCCAATCGCTTCGCGGCCAGGCCGGTGAGGATCTCGGTGGTGCCGCCGCCGATGCCGAGGATCCGGACGTCGCGGTAGTGCCGCTCCACTTCGGACTCGCGCATGTAGCCGAGCCCGCCGTGCAGCTGGACGGCCTCGTTGACCACCCACTCGGCGGCTTCGACGGCGGTGTTCTTCGCGAAACAGGCTTCGGCGATGACCTCTTCCCCCGAGACGTGCCGGATCGCGGCCTGCCGGGTGTAGGTCCGGGCGACGTCGACGCGCCGCGCCATCTCGGTGAGCTTGTGCTGCACGACCTGCCGCGAGATGAGCGGCCTGCCGAACGTCTCGCGCAGCCGGCACCAGTCCAGCGTCAGGTCGAGCGCCCGCTGGGCGTGCGCGTACGCCTGCACGGCCAGCGAAAGCCGTTCGGTGACGAACTGGGTGGCGACCTGCGCGAATCCGCTGTTCTCGGCGCCGACCAGGTTCTCCACCGGCACCCGGACGTCCACGTAGGACAGTTCGGCGGTGTCGGAGCAGAGCCAGCCCATCTTCTCCAGCTTGCGCGACACGGTGAACCCGGGCGTCCCGCGCTCGACGACGATCAGGGAAAGCCCGTGGGCGCCGTCGCCGCCGGTGCGCACGACCGTCGTGACGAAGTCCGCGCGGCAGCCGGAGGTGATGTAGGTCTTGGCGCCGTTGACGACGTATTCGTCGCCTTCGCGGACGGCGGTGGTCCGGATCCCGGCGACGTCGGACCCGCCGTCGGGTTCGGTGACGGCCAGCGAACCGATCTTGTCACCGGCCAAGGTCGGGCGGACCCAGCGTTCGATCTGCACCGGGTCGTTCGCCTCGGCGATGTGCGGGACGGCGATGCCGCAGGTGAACAGCGACGCGAAGAGCCCGCCGGACCCGCCCGCGTAGTGCATCTCCTCGGCGACGACCAGCGCGTCGAGGTAGTTGCCGTCGCCGCCGCCGACCTCCTCGGGGAAGGCGACGCCGAGCAGGCCCAGGTCCCCGGCTCTGCGGTGCAGGTCGCGCGGCAGCTCGCCCGCGCGCTCCCAGTCGTCGAGGTGCGGCAGGACCTCCTGCTCGACGAACCGGCGGACGGTCTTGCGCAGCTCGGCCCGTTCGGGCGTCCGGAAGGGATCGGTCACAGGAGCACCTCGGGGACGTCGATCTCGCGGGACCGCAGCCATTCGCCGAAGGCCTTGGCCTGCGGGTCGAACCGCGCCTGCGACGCGACCCCCTGGCCGAGGATGCCTTCCACGACGAAGTTCATCGCCCACAGGTTCGGCAGCAGGTAGCGCGTCACCGGCAGGTCGGCGGTCTCGGGCAGCAGCAGCTTGAACTCGGGCACGGTCAGCCGGTGCACCAGCCACCGCCACGCTTCTTCGGACCGCACCCAGACGCCGAGGTTGGCGTTGCCGCCCTTGTCGCCGCTGCGGGCACCGGCGATGGTGCCCAGCGGGACGCGGCGCACCCGCCCGTGGTCCAGGGGTTCGGGCAGCGCCGGCTCGTCCACATCGGACAAGTCCCGAGTGGACGTCGAAGGCGCGATGTCGACCCGCATCCCGTCCGGCAGCACGGCGACGTGCGGGACCTTTTCCGCCGGCACGTACGCCGCGGTGTAGACACCGAACGGCGAGGCGTCCGAAGGCGGCGCGGTGACGTGGAAGCCCGGGTAGCTGGCCAAGGCGAGTTCGACGGCGGCGCCGGTGAACGCTCGCCCAGCCACCTTCGGGTCGGCGTCCTTGACGGCGACGTGCAGCAGCGCACTGGCGGTCTGCTCGGTGTCGGCGTCGGCGTGGTCGGTGCGGGCGAGGGTCCAGCGGACGTCGGCGGGCGGCCGCTCCTTCAAGGAGGCTTCGAGCTGTTCCTTCACCAGCGCGGCTTTCGCCTCGATGTCGAGTCCGGTGAGGACGAACGTCGTCTCGTTCCGGAACCCGCCGAGAGTGTTCAGCGCGACCTTGAGCGTGGGCGGTGGAGCTTCCCCGCGGACGCCCGAGATGCGGACACGGTCGGGTCCGTCCTGGCTCAGGGAAAGCGTGTCGAACCGGGTGGTGACGTCGGGCCCGGCGTACCGCGCGCCGGTGATCTCGTACAGCAGCTGGGCGGTGACGGTTCCGGTGTTCACCACTCCCCCGGTGCCCGGGTGCTTGGTGATGACGCTGGAGCCGTCGGCTTCGATCTCGGCGATCGGGAAGCCCGGCACGCCCAGGGAGTGCTCGGTGAAGAACGCGTAGTTGCCGCCGGTGGCCTGGGCGCCGCATTCGATGACGTGCCCGGCCGCGACCGCGCCGGCGAGGGCGTCGAAGTCGTCGCGGGCCCAGCCGTAGTGCGCGGCGGCCGGGCCGACGATGACCGAGGCGTCGGTGACGCGGCCGGTGACGACGACGTCGGCACCCGCGTTCAGGCACTCGACGATGCCCCACGCGCCGAGGTAGGCGTTGGCCGTCAACGGCTTTCCGAGGTCCAGCTCGTCCGCGCGGGCCACGAGGTCGTCGCCTTCGACGTGCGCGATCTTGACGTCGAGGCCCAGTTTCGAGGCCAGTTCGCGGAGGGCGCCGGCGAGCCCGGCCGGGTTGAGCCCGCCCGCGTTGGCGACGATCTTGACGCCCTTTTCCCGTGCCAGGCCGAGGTTCTCCTCCATCTGGCGCAGGAACGTCTTGGCGTAGCCGCGATTGGCGTCCTTCATCCGGTCGCGGCCGAGGATGAGCATGGTCAGCTCGGCCAGGTAGTCGCCGGTCAGGACGTCCAGCGGGCCACCGGTGAGCATCTCGCGGACCGCGGAGAACCGGTCGCCGTAGAAGCCGGAGGCGTTGCCGATGCGGTAGGTCATGCGAACTGCCCCGGCTTCCGCCCCGCTCCGGGCGGCCCGGCGAAGGCCTGCGCGATGCCGAGCCACTCCTCGACGTCGGCGCCGTGCGCGACCAGGTCGGTGTCGGCCGGGTGCCGCCGCTGCGTGACGACCAGGCAGAAGTCGAGCGCGCTGCCGGTCAGCTTCTGCTCGGCGTCTTCCGGGCCGAACGCCCAGGTGGAACCGTCCGGCGCGGTGAGTTCGACGCGGAACTCCTCCGCCGGCGGGGCGAGCGAGTTGACCTTGTAGGCGAAGTCGCGGGTGCGCGTGCCGAAGCGGGCGATGTGCCAGATGCGGGCGGTCGGCTCGCGGGTGAGCCCGAGGGCGTCGAAGACGTCCTGGCCGTGTGCCCAGGTCTCCATCATCCGCGCGGTCGCCATCGAGGCGGCGCTCATCGGCGGGCCGTACCAGGGCAGCTTCTGCCCGTCCGGCACCGCGGCGAGCGCTTCGGCGAGCGCGGCCCGGCCTTCCCGCCAGTCCGCGAGGATCTCCGCGGGTGGCCGCCGCGCCCCGGCCTCGGCACCGTCGTCGACGTAGGTCTCCCCCGCCTTGAGCAGCTCCTCGACCTCGGCCTGCCAGTCCTCCGGGCGGGCCGCGGCGATCAGGGCCTTCCGGTCGGTCCAGGCCAGGTGCGCGATCTGGTGCGCGATCGTCCACCCTTCGGCGGGTGTCGCCCGCGCCCAGTCCGGCGCCGGCAGGTCCGCCACCACGTCGTCGATCGTCCGTGTCTCCGCGTCGAGATCCCCGAGGATCACGCCGAGGTCCGCCATCGCCCGCCTCCTTGCGTCCTGGCGCCCAGCGTCGCACCGGCCGCCGGAAAAATCAAGCACGCCTGATTGTTTCGGCCCGGACGCTGCGAACCCACTATTGACATCTTGCCAGTAGCGTCGGACTGCAATACTTTCCTGACCATGGCCGACTACGCCGAGATCACCTACGCCGTCGCGGACCGGATTGCCACGGTCACGCTGAACCGCCCCGAGGCGCGCAACGGCTACACGATCCGGATGGCCGACGAGCTCGGCGCGGCGATGGACCGAGCGGACCGTGACGAGGACGTCCGCGTGGTCGTGCTGACCGGGGCGGGCAAGGACTTCTGCGTCGGCGCCGACCTGTCGCAGGGCGGTTTCGACTTCGACCCGTCGACGGGTCCGGACGCGGCGTGGCAGGAGCCCGCCGGCCGGTGCTCGAAGCGGATCTTCACGATGAACAAGCCGGTGATCGCGGCCCTGCACGGCGCGGCGGTCGGCGGCGGCGTCACGATCACGCTCTCGTGCGACTACCGGCTCGCGTCGGAGGATTCCCGGTTCGGCTTCGTGTTCACCCGCCGCGGGATCTACCCCGAAGGCGCGTCGGCGTGGTTCCTCCCCCGGCTCGTCGGCATGGGCACGGCCCTGGACTGGATGATCAGCGGCCGCGTGTTCCCGGCGGCCGAGGCTCTGGAAAAGGGTCTGGTGCACAAGGTTTTCCCGGCGGGAACGGTGCTCGACGAGGCTTACGCGCTGGCTCGCGAGATCGTCGCGACGACCGCCCCGGTGTCGGTCGCGGTGACCCGCCAGCTGCTCTACCGGATGGCGAGCGCCGAATCGCCGTTTCCGGTGCACGAGCTGGATTCGAAGCTGATCGGCGGTCTGGGCGCGAGCCCCGACGCCGTCGAGGGCGTCCTGTCGTTCCTGCAGAAGCGGCCGCCGGAGTTCGGCATGCGCGTCGACAAGGACCTGCCCCCGTACCTCCCTTGGTTGGACGCATGAACCGCTACCCACCGCAGCCCTGGCACCTGACCGCCGACGCGCGGGTCTCGATCTGGCGGGTGCCGCCGTCCGCGTTGCCCGCCTTGCCCGCCGGCGCTTCCCCATTGCTGGTCGCCGGGATGGCGTCGGTGTTCACGGCGTGGATCGACTACACCCCGCCGGGCGAGATGTCCTACCACGAGCTGCTGGCGGCGGTGTCGATCAAGGCGCGCCGGGTGTCGTGCTCGATCACGGAGATCTGGGTCGACAGCGAGGCGTCGATGGCCGGCGGCCGCGAGCTGTGGGCGATCCCGAAGGGCCTGGCCACCCTGGACTTCACGAGCGGCCCCACCTTCACGGCGACCGCGGCCACGTCCGACGACTGGATCGCGACGGCGGCCTTCAAGCGCCGCCCGGGTCTGCCACTGCGGATCCCGACGTCGTTCGAGGTGGTCCAGGAGCGCGACGGCCTGCTCCGGACCCCGGTGAGCGCGAAGATCGGCCCGCGCCCGGCGTCGGCGGACTGGAGCTTCAACCCGGACGGCCCGCTGGGCTACCTCGACGGCCGCCGCCCGGTGGCGAGCCTGGAACTGCCTTCCTCGGAGTTGCGCTTCGGCGCCTGAACTGCACCTCTGGGTGATCACGTAACCCGCCAGGGTGAGCCCCCGACACGCCATCCCTTGGGTCCCGCGCGGGGACCGACCCCTACATGTAGTCTCTGGTGACCGGCAGCCCCCAGCGACGGGGAGACCGCTGCGGAGGGTCGCCGGGCAGCTTTGAAGAACCTGCAGCGCACGGCCTCGCGAGGCCGTGCGGCGATCCAACGCGCCCAAAACTTGGAGACACGCATGTCAGTCGAAACCGGTCAGCGGCCCTCCGCCGCCGACGCACCCACCGCGATCCGGGTCATCCGGCGGGACGGCAGCGTGTCGCCGTTCGACGCCGGGAAGATCTCGGTCGCGCTGACCAAGGCGTTCCTCGCGGTCGAGGGCGGCGACGCCGCCGCGTCCTCCCGCGTGCACCACGTCGTCGCCGAGCTGACCCAGCAGGTCGAGACCACCCTGCTCCGCCACGCCGGCCCCGAAACCGCCCTGCACATCGAGCAGATCCAGGACATCGTCGAACTCGCGCTGATGCGCGGCGAGCACCACAAGGTCGCCCGCGCCTACGTCCTCTACCGCGAGGAGCGCAGCAAGGCCCGCGAGGCCGCCAAGCCCGCCGCCACCGAGGCCGCCTTGAACGTCAAGGGCGCCGACGGCGTCCTGCGCCCGCTCGACTGGGCCCGCGTGTCCCACGTCGTGGGCGAGGCCGTCGCCGGGCTGGAGGACGTCGAAGCCGAGCCGGTGCTCGCCGAGGCCAAGCGCAACCTCTACGACGGCATCAGCGCCGACGAGCTGGCCCTGGCCCAGGTCCTGGCCGCCCGCGTGCTCGTCGAGCAGGAGCCGAACTACTCCTTCGTCTCCGCCCGCCTGCTGCTGGACAAGCTGCGCGGCGAGGCGCTGAGCTACCTGGCGGGCAAGCCGCGCCAGGCCAGCCAGGACGAGATGGCCACCGAGTACCCCGCGTACTTCCGCGCCTACCTGCGCCGCGCGGTCGAGCTGGAGCTGGTCGACCCCGAGCTGCAGCGCTTCGACCTGGACAAGATCACCGCCGCGATCCGCCCCGAGCGCGACCTCGACTTCGGGTTCCTCGGCCTGCAGACGCTCTACGACCGGTACTTCCAGCACCACGACGGCACCCGCTTCGAGCTGCCGCAGGCCTTTTTCATGCGCGTCGCCATGGGTCTCGCGATCCGGGAAGACGACCGCGAAGCCCGCGCCATCGAGTTCTACGAGCTGCTGTCGAGCTTCCACTTCATGGCGTCCACGCCGACGCTGTTCAACTCGGGCACCACGCGCCCGCAGCTGTCGTCCTGCTTCCTGACCACCGTGGACGACGACCTGGACTCGATCTTCCAGGCCTACAAGAACAACGCGCTGCTGGCCAAGTACTCGGGCGGCCTCGGCAACGACTGGACCCCGGTCCGCGGCCTCGGCGCGCACATCAAGGGCACCAACGGCCAGTCGCAGGGCGTCGTGCCGTTCCTCAAGATCGCCAACGACACCGCCGTCGCGGTCAACCAGGGCGGCAAGCGCAAGGGCGCGGCCTGCGCGTACCTCGAGACGTGGCACGTGGACATCGAGGAGTTCCTCGACCTGCGCAAGAACACCGGTGACGACCGCCGCCGCACCCACGACATGAACACCGCGAACTGGGTGCCGGACGAGTTCCTCCGCCGCGTCGAGGCCAACGCCGAGTGGACGCTGTTCTCGCCGAACGAGACGCCGGACCTGCACGACCTCTACGGCAACGAGTTCGCCGCCCGCTACCGCGAGTACGAGGCGATGGCCGACCGCGGCGAGATCAAGGTGTTCCGCCGGATCCGCGCGGTCGACCTGTGGCGCCGCATGCTGACCATGCTGTTCGAGACCGGCCACCCGTGGATCACGTTCAAGGACCCGTGCAACCTGCGCTCGCCGCAGCAGCACGTCGGCGTCGTGCACTCGTCCAACCTGTGCACCGAGATCACGCTGAACACGACCACCGACGAGGTCGCGGTCTGCAACCTCGGCTCGGTGAACCTGCTCAAGCACGTCACCCCGTCCGGTTTGGACACCAAGCGGCTCGAGAAGACCGTGCGCACGGCCGTCCGCATGCTGGACAACGTGATCGACATCAACTTCTACACGATCCCGGAGGCGCGCCGCTCCAACCTGCGCCACCGCCCGGTCGGCCTGGGCATCATGGGCTTCCAGGACGCGCTGTTCGAGATCGGCGTCCCGTTCGCCTCGGAAGAGGCCGTCAAGTTCGCCGACGTCTCGATGGAGCACCTCTCCTACTACGCGATCTCGGCGTCGACGGACCTCGCCGAGGAGCGCGGCCAGTACCAGTCGTTCGAGGGATCGCTGTGGAGCAAGGGCATCCTGCCGATCGACTCGATGCAGCTGCTCATCGACGCGCGCCAGGGTGACGGCCTCGACGTCGACCTGTCGTCCACCCTGGACTGGGCGCCGCTGCGCGAGCGCGTCAAGACCGTCGGCATGCGCAACTCCAACGTGATGGCGATCGCGCCGACGGCGACGATCTCCAACATCTCGGGCGTCGGCCAGTCGATCGAGCCGCTGTTCCAGAACCTGTTCGTCAAGTCGAACATGTCCGGCGACTTCACCGTCGTCAACCCGCACCTGGTGAAGAGCCTCAAGGAACGCGGGCTCTGGGACGAGGTCATGGTCAGCGACCTCAAGTACTTCGACGGCAGCCTCGGCCAGATCGACCGCGTGCCGGACGACCTGAAGGCGCTGTACGCGACCGCGTTCGAGATCGAGTCGAAGTGGATCGTCGACGCCGGTTCGGTGCGCCAGAAGTGGATCGACCAGGCGCAGTCGCTGAACCTGTACATCGCGGCGCCCAGCGGCCGCAAGCTCGACGAGCTGTACCGCTACGCGTGGCACAAGGGCCTCAAGACCACGTACTACCTGCGGGCGCAGTCCGCGACGCACGTGGAGAAGAGCACCCTGCGCGGCACCGACGGCAAGCTGAACGCCGTCTCGGCCACCCCGGCGCCCGCCGCGGTGCCGGCCGCGGCGCCCGCTCCGGCCCCGGCCCCGACGCCGTCCCCCGCGCCGAAGCCGGCGCCGGACGTCGACTTCGTGGCCACCGAAGGCGCCGCCTGCCGCATCGACGACCCCGACTGCGAAGCCTGCCAGTAAAGGAATCCCTGCACAGATGACGAACGTGGAGACGACGGACGCGACCGGCCTCGGGGAGATCGAGGTCGGCGCCGCCCGGATCAACGTCGACGACAAGCGCATGATCAACGCGCGCGCCGACGTCAACCAGCTGCTGCCGATGAAGTACAAGTGGGCGTGGGAGAAGTACCTCGCCGGCTGCAACAACCACTGGATGCCGACCGAGGTCGCCATGCAGGCCGACATCGCGCTGTGGAAGTCGCCGGACGGCCTCACCGAGGACGAGCGGCAGATGCTCAAGCGCAATCTGGGCTTCTTCGCAACCGCGGAGTCCTTGGTGGCCAACAACATCGTGCTCGCGGTGTACCGGCAGATCACCAACCCCGAGTGCCGCCAGTACCTGCTGCGCCAGGCGTTCGAGGAGGCCGTGCACACGCACACCTTCCAGTACATCTGCGAAAGCCTCGGCCTGGTCGAGGGCGAGCTGTTCAACATGTACCGCGAGGTTCCGTCCATTTCGGACAAGGACGCGTGGGCGCTGAAGTACACGCAGAACCTGGAGAACCCGGACTTCGAGACCGGGACGCCGGAGGCCGACCAGGCGTTCCTGCGCGACCTCGTCGCGTTCTACGTGATCTTCGAGGGCATGTGGTTCTACACCGGTTTCGCGCAGATCCTGTCGCTGGGCCGCCGGAACAAGATGGTCGGCATCGCCGAGCAGTACCAGTACATCCTGCGTGACGAGTCGATCCACCTGAACTTCGGCATCGACTGCATCAACCAGATCAAGATCGAGAACCCGCACCTGTGGACCGAAGAGTTCCAGGCCGAGGTGCGCGGGATGCTGCAGGAGGCGTGCGAGCTGGAGGTCGCGTACGCGCGCGACACGATGCCGCGCGGCATGCTCGGCCTGTCGGCGCAGTTGTGCGAGCAGTACATGCACTTCATCACCGACCGGCGCGCGCAGCAGATCGGCCTGGCGCCGATCTTCGGCGAGACCGAGAACCCGTTCCCGTGGATGTCCGAGGCGATGGACCTGAAGAAGGAGAAGAACTTCTTCGAGACCCGCGTCATCGAGTACCAGTCGGGCGGCGCGCTCGACTGGGACTGAGGTCCGCCGGGCCCGGCCACGCCTTTCGGGGCGTGGCCGGGCTTTTTCACGCCACCGGGTCGATCCGGACCGTCGCGGCCCGGGCCTCGGGGCTCGCGACGAGGGCGTCGGACACGGGTCCGTACTTGCCGGCGAAGGCGGCGTCGAGGCCGGCGGGCGGTTCGACGACGGGCGTGAACGACACCGCGCGGGTGATGCCGCCCAGCTCGATCCGGCCGTGGCCGTGCTCGCTCGCCGCGCGGTACCAGCGCGAGCGGACGCCGCGGTAGGCCCGGACGTACACCCCGCCGTCGACGACCGCCAAGCCGATCTCGACGCCAGGCCCGCCACCGTCCCCGGCGGTCAGGACGAGCGAGTAGCCGTCGGCGAGCCGGGCGAGGTCTTCGGGTGTCCAGGTGGTCATGGTTCCAGTGTGGAGCTTCCGCGACGCCGGTGCGGGGGCAGGATCCTGCCCAGGCAGGAACTCTCGGCTTTTCGCCCCCCGCTCGTCAGGCGATGGTGTCTTCATGACCAAGACCACCGTCACCTTCCCCAGCGCCGGCCTCGACATCGCCGCGCACCTCTACGTCCCCGACGACACCGGCGCCCCGCGCCCGGCTCTTGTCGTCGGCCACCCCGGCACCGGTGTCAAGGAGCAGACCTCCGGGACCTACGCGCGGCTGATGGCCGAGCGCGGGTTCGTCACTCTGGCCTTCGACGCCGCCCACCAGGGCGAGTCCGGTGGCCTGCCGCGCGGCCTGGAGGATCCGGCCCAGCGGATCGAAGACTTCAAGGCCGCCGTCTCGTTCCTCACCACCCGGCCCGAGGTCGACGCCGGCCGGATCGGGCTGCTGGGCATCTGCGCCTCCGGTGGCTACTCGCTCGCCGCCACCGGTGGCGACCACCGGGTCAAGGCCGTGGCGACCGTCTGCACGGCCGAACCCGCCCGCCAGTTCCGCTACGGCGCCGACGGCACCCAGGACCCGGCCGTCTTCCAGGGCCTGCTCGACGCCGCCGCGCAGGCGCGCACCGCCGCCGCCCGCGGCGAGGACCCCGGCGTGCTGACGATGTTCCCCGAAACCGCCGCGGAAGCGGGCGCGCTCGGCGGGCAGCACGGCATCGAAGGGTGGGAGTACTACTGCGGCGCCCGCGGCCACCACGAGCGGTCGGCGAAGTTCCTCACCTGGGACAGCGTCGACAAGATGGCCGCGAGCGACGTCTTCCACGCCGTCCCGCTGATCGGCCCGCGGCCGATGCTGCAGATCCTCGGCGAGCGCGCCGTCACCGCGTGGATGGGCCTGGAAGCGCACCGGCGCGCGACCGGCCCCGCCGAGATCCACTGGATCGCGGGCGCGAGCCACGTCGACCTCTACGACAAGCGCGAGTACATCGACCTCGCCGTCGACAAGCTCGCCGGCTACTTCGGTCAGTACGTGTAGCGGCGCACCTTCTCCGGGTGGATCACCAGCCGGAGCTGCTCCACAGCCAGGATTCCCTTGAGGTCCGCCGCACGGGACGGGTCGTCGAGGTCCCAGTACCGCGCGGCCAGTCGCGCCGCGAGGTCGTGCGCCCCATCGGGTTCGAGGGAAACCGGGCCGGCGGCCGAAACCCACCGTTCGCGCTCGCCCACCGGGGCCGCCACGACGAGCGACGCCCGCGGGTCGCGGCGCACCCGGCGCACCTTCGGCGAGTCCGGTTCCGTGAACAGCTGGATCGTGCCTTCGGCCGTCGCCTCGAACCAGACGGGCCGGGGCTCGCCGCCCGCCACCGTCAGGAAGCCGTGGAGGGGCCGGCGGAGGAAGTCGAGGTCTTGTTCGGTCAACGCGGTCATGACGACCAGTCAACCCGGTCCGCTCGGACGATCCCATGGGCAGAACACCGGAACACCTGCGTGATCGTCTAACCTCGGCGAGGTGGACGCCTTCGGTGACCTCTTCCGCGACGTGCGGGCCCACGGCTCGCTGTTCGGCAGCTCGGCCCTGTCCCCGCCGTGGGCCCTGCACTTCGTCGACGGCGCGCCGCTGACCCTGTGCACTGTCCTCGCCGGCGGTGGCTGGATCGTGCCGGACCACGGGACGCCCGAACCGCTGCGCGCCTACGACACCGTCGTCGTGCGCGGGCCCGGGACGTTCACCTTCGTCGACGAACCCGGCACCACCGCGGAACCGGTGGCGTGCGGGGAGTTCTGCGCGGCACCCGAGCAGGGCGGGACCCGGCACCGGCGCGGCTGGCACGATCCCGGCGAAGGCACGACGACCCTCATCACGGGCGCCTACCCCGTCCGCGGCGAGATCGGCCGCCGGCTGCTGGACGCCCTGCCGGTCGTGCTGCGCGTGGACGGCGGCGGCACCGGCGACGCCGTGCTGGACCACCTCGCCGCCGAGGTCGCCGTCGACGCGCCGGGCCAGCAGGTGGTGCTCGACCGGCTGCTGGACTGGATGCTGGTCTGCACGCTGCGCGAGTGGTTCGACCGGCCCGGCGGCGCACCCCCGGCGTGGTGGACCGCCCAGCGCGACCCGGTCGTCGGCCGAGCGCTGCGGCTCCTGCACGCCGAACCGGCGGCGCCGTGGACGGTCGGGACGCTGGCCGCCCGCACGGGGGTGTCGCGCTCGACGCTGGCGAAGCGGTTCGGCGACCTGGTCGGCGAACCACCGCTGACGTACCTGACCCGCCACCGCATGAGGCTCGCGGCGGACCTCCTGGTGGAGCGCGACACCGCGACGGTCGCGGAGGTCGCGCACGCCGTGGGGTACGCGGACGCGTTCTCGTTCAGCGCGGCGTTCAAGCGGGTGCGCGGCCGCACCCCTTCGGACGTCCGGCGCGCCCGGAACCACCGAGGGGCCGCAGCGCCATGACTCCGACCGCGGGTCGGCAAACAGGGGTCACCAAGGCCACATCGGTTCCGGCGGGTCAGGTGCCGGGGTGCCGCGCGATCAGCTCGTCGACCTCGTCGCCCGTTGCCGAGTCCGTCACGAACGGGCCGCGCGCCGCGATCACGCCCAGCTGTCGCAACCTGGCCGCCTGTTCGTACGTGCGGACCCCCTCCGCACCTACCCGGAGCTTCAGCTCGCGCGCCCGTGTCACCAGCTGCGTCAGGTGCCGCAACGCCGGCTCCGGCGGGGAATCGGTGTCCAGCGCGTCGACCACCGGGCCGGACAGGATGACGTGGTGGACCGGCAGCCGGTGCTGCGGGATCAGCTCCAGGTCGGCCGAGCCCGAGATCGTCAGCACCAGCTGCGTGCCCAGGTCGGCCAGCACCGCGAACGAGTCCAGAACCTCGCCGCGCGGGTCGAGGACCGAATCCCGGTCCGTGCACAGCCGCAGGGCGTTGGCCGGCAGCTCGTGCTTGTCCAGCTGCTCCTTCACCAGCAGGACCAGGTCCGGGTCGATGGCCAGGCGGGTCGGCAGCCGGACGCACACGTCCGGGGCCGCGTCGCCGAAGCGGGTGCGCCAGCGGGCCGTCGCCGCCAGGGACTCCGCCAGCAGCCAGCGCCCCAGGGGCACCGTCATCCCCGTCGTCTGCGCCAGCGGGTAGAACTCGTCCGAATCCAGCTCGCCCTTCTCCGGGTGGTTCCAGCGCAGGCCCGCGTTGACCGCGGCGAGGCGGTTGGGGTCGGCCAACCGCACCGTCGGCTGGTAGACGAGCGAGAACTCGCCGTTCTCCAGCGCCCCGGCGATCACCGCGCCCAGCTGGTAGCGCCCGCGGTCGCGGGCGTCGAGTTCGGGGTCGAACAGCATCCACTGCGCCTTGCCGGCCTCCTTGGCCCGGTGCAGCGCGATCTCCGCCGCCCGCAGCAGTTCCGCCGCGCCGCCTTCGACGGCCGCGCGCACCACGATGCCCGCGCTCGCGCTCACCCCGATGCCGTGCCCGCCCAGGTAGATCGGCTCGTTGAGGTCCTCCAGGGCCCGCTCGACGAGTTCGACGACCTCGGCGGCGGTGAGCTGCCCGCGCAGCAGCACCGCGAAGCCGTCGCCGGACAGCCGCGCGACGAACCCGTCGTGGTGGCCGGTGAACACCGCCGACAGCTTGCCCGCGACCCCGCGCAGCACCTGGTCGCCGACGCCGGCGCCGAGGCCGTCGTTGACCACCTTGAAGCCGTCGACGTCGAGGTAGATCAGCGCGATGTCGTCGCGCGCGCCGGCACCGAGCGCCGCTTCGAGCTTGGTGGTGAACGACGACGCGTTGGGCAACCCGGTCAGCGGGTCGTGGACGTTCTGGTGCAGCAGCCGTTCCTGCAGCAGGTGCAGCTCGTTCGCGTCGGACACCATCAGCACCGGGTAGACCGACCCCGGCCGGTCGCCGGGCAGCCGGGCGAGGGTGACGTCGGTCCAGAGCTGCCCGTCCTCGGTGTGGTCGAGCAGCATCCGCTCCTGGTAGCGCTCACGACCGGCCCGCACCTGCTCGAGCCCGGCCTTGAGCCGCGAGACGTCGTGGTCGGTCGAGCCGAGGTCGGTGAGGTGCCGGCCGCGCAGCTTGTCCGGCGAGCAGCCGAGCAGCTGGCCGAGCGCGAGGTTCGCCTCGACGATCTCGCCGCCGGGGTCGGCGAGGGCGATCCCCATCGGCGACGCGGCGTAGAGCGCCGTGAACCGCCGCAGGGCGCCGTCGTGGCCCGGGCCGGCGTGGTCGACCGCGTCGTGCGCGATCTCCAGCAGGAGTGGCTCCAGCTCCTCCGGGGGAAGTGTTACTCCTTTGGTGTCGGCCAACGTCGCCGCCCACCTGCGCGCCACGTCCAGCAGTCCTGGCGCGGCACCGGGCTCAGGCACACTCCACCTCTTCATGCACAGGTCAGGCCAGTTCAGCCACGGTGTCGGGGATCATGAAGCCACACTAGGTACCCCTCGGCCGCGACCGATGCCACGCCATCATGCGCGTAACGGGGTGTCTACCGGCTGAACGAGTGAACGAATCTCCACAAGCGGTAACTTTTCGTTACACCCTGTATGCAGTGGCAGACACTCCGCGGGTCAGCGACGGATCAACCGCACCGGAAGTCCGTCGGCGGGGACCGGAAGGGACACGTAGTCCCACTTCGCGGTGTAACTCTCCGGAACCGACCAGCGGTACGCCCGCAGCATTTCGTGCATCAGCAACTTCACCTCGAGACTGCCGAAGTGGAGCCCGATGCACTTGTGCGCGCCGCCGCCGAAGGGCATCCACGCCATCCGGTGCGACTTGTCCTCGCGCCGCGGCTCGGCGAAGCGCTCCGGGTCGAACTCGAAGGGGTTCGTCCAGCACTCGGGCGTGAAGTGGTTGACCGTCGGCGAGACGCCGCACAGGGTCCCGGCGGGGATGTAGTGGCCGAGGACCTCGGTGTCCTTGACGGTCTGGCGGGTCAGCGACGGCACCGGCGCGACGAGCCGCAGCGCCTCCTTCATGACGAGGTCGAGGGTCTCCAGCCGGTCGATCGCCTCGATGTCGAGGACGTCGTCGCCGAGAGCCAGCGACTCCGCGCGGGCGCGCTCCTGCCACTCCGGGTGCTTGGCGAGGTAGTAGGCCATGGCGCTGCTGGTGATGGTCGTCGTGTCGTGCGCGGCCATCATCAGGAAGATCATGTGGTTGACGATGTCGGTGTCGGTGAAGCGGTCGCCTTCTTCGGTGGTGGCGTGGCAGAGCGCGGTGAACAGGTCGTCGCCGTCCGACTTCCGCTTGGCGGGCAGGGTTTCGCTGAAGTAGCGCTCGAGCACCTTCCGCCCGTGCAGGCCCGCCGACCAGCGCCCGCCGGGCACCGGGAAGCGCACCAGCGCGGTGCCGGCGCGCACGGAGCTGACGAAGGCGCGGTTGATCCGGTGGGCGTCGGCGCCGCTGCGCATGCCCATGAACACGCGCGTCGCGACGTCGAGGGTCAGCTGCTTGAGCGCCCAGTACAGCCGCGGGCGCTCGGTGCCTTCCCAGCTCGCGACGCCTTCGCGCAGCGCCGGGCCCATTTCGCCGACGTAGCCCGCCAGGCGCGGGCGGGTGAACGCCTCCTGCATGATCCGGCGGTGCAGGTGGTGCTCGCCGAAGTCCATCAGCATCAGGCCGCGCTCGAAGAACTTCTCGATGAAGAACTTCCAGCCCTCCTGGGAGAACGCCTTGTCCTTGTTGACGAGCGCGATCTGCGTCGCCTCGGGCCCGGACAGCGCGACGATCCGCCGGCCGAAGCCGCCGGTCCAGGACACGGGGCCGTAGAGCTCGTAGCGGCGGAGGCCGAAGGCGGGCCCGAAGCGCATCATCTCGAGCATGTGCCCGACGACGGGCGGCCCTTCGTCGCCGAGGACGGGCTTGAGGCCGCTGCCCGCGGGCGGCGTCGCGAGCTCCTTGACCGGCCACCGCGACCGCAGCCACCGTTCGTCGACCTTGGGCGGCAGGGGCAGCGCGGTCAAGGGCGGAACGCGCTCGCGCAGCGCTTCGGCGGCTCGGCTGACGGTGCCCGGCAAAGTGACCATCTCCCCGCTGAGATCGGCTACCCCTCCACGATGCACCCTTGTTGACGGTCTGACAACACCTGGGCGGACCTCTTTTCGGGTGATCGGTCCGAGGCAACCAGGCGCCGAAGGCCGCGGCAAGATCACGATGAACGACCACGGCGTCACGCGGGAGACCAAGCCGGTGCGGCGGCGGCTCCGAAGAACCGGCAGGATGGGTTCTGCCGCCGACGAGAAGGGACGTCCATGGACGCCGGAGACCTCGCCCCCGACTTCACGCTGCCCGACGACCGGGGCGCCGAGCGCACGCTGTCGGACTTCCTGGCCACCGGGCCGGTCGTGCTGTTCTTCTACCCCGCCGCGATGACCACCGGCTGCACCGCCGAAAGCTGCCACTTCCGCGACCTCGCCGCCGAGTTCGCCGAGCTCGGCGCGCACCGGATCGGGATCAGCCCGGACGGGGTCACCAAGCAGCGGCAGTTCGCCGAGGCCAACGGCTTCGACTACCCGCTGCTGTCCGATGTGGAGGGTGCGGTCGCGAAGCAGTTCGGCGTCTGGCGGAAACTGCTGCCGCTGCACGCCAAGCGCGTCACGTTCGTGATCGGCGAAGACCGGACGATCCTCGAGAAGATCAAGAGCGAGCTGAACTTCACCGTGCACGCCGACCAGGCGCTCAAGGTGCTGCGGGAACGCAACAAGGTGTCCTAGCGGCGCCACCCCCGCGGGGGCCAGCCCGGCGGGCGGCGCACGCCGGCCGCCGGCCATCCCCGCGGGCGGTCGCGCCGGCGGCGCCGGCCGGCGTACTCGTGCGCCTCGGCGCGGTTGCCGCGCCTCTCGGCCCGGCTCGCGACCGTGCGTCGCTCGCACAGCCACCGGTGACCCGGTTCGGTCACGTAACCCAGGTTCACGGCTTCTCCCAACGCCAGACGTGGTTGACACCCGTGCACGACGGGGCGAGCGGCTTCTCGGCCGGCTCCTCGCGCACCTTCTCGAAGCCGAGGCGGGCGGGCACCGCTCCACTTCGGACGTTCAGCTCGTCGTGCTTGATCTCGACGTACCCGGCACCCAGCCGGAACGCCTCCTCGGCGAGCAACCGGACCGCGCGGGTCATCAAGCCGCGGCCGGTGTACCCGGACGCCAGCCAGTAGCCGATCTCGACCCCGCCCTCGCGCCTCATCGTGCCGATGCCACCCGCGACCGAGCCGTCGACGCGGATGGCGAAGTCGTGCGTTTCCCCGCTCTCCCAGGTCTTCCGGGTGCGCCGCAGGAACTCCGCGCTGTCTTCGGCGGTGTAGCCGTCGGTCGCCCAGATCAGCCAGGCCCCGAGGTGGCCGAGGGACCCGCCGACGGCCGCGGTGAGGTCCGGCTCGTCGGCGAACGTCCAGCGGGTCAGCGTGAAGCCGTCGCCGGCGTAGGTCTCCTTCACGGCTTCTCCTTCCGCCACACCTGCTTGACACCCGCACAGGCCGGCGGATGAACGCCTTCCTCCGCGGGTTCCTTGCGCACCACCGAAAACCCGAGCCGGTCCGGGACCGCTCCACTTCGGACGTTCGCCTCGTCGTGCTTGATCTCGACGTACCCCGCACCGCGCGCGAAAGCGTCCGAGACGAGCAGCGCCACCGCGCGCGTCACCAAGCCGCGGCCGGTGAACTCCCGCGCGAGCCAATAGCCGATCTCGACGCCGCCCTCGCGGGTCATCACGCCGACACCGCCCGCGAGCGAGCCGCCGACGCGGATCGCCCACTCGTACGCCCGGCCGGTTTCCCAGTTCTCGTGCGTCAGCCGCAGGAAGTCCGCCGCGGACTCGTCCGGGTAGCCGCCCACCGCCCACGGCACCCAGTCCGCGAGGTGCGCGCCGGAACCCGAAACGGCGGCCGCGGCCGCCGGCCCGTCGCCGGACCGCCAGCGGGTCAGCGAAAACTCGTCACGGGTGAACGACTCGGCCGGGGTCTCCATGGCGTCCATGGTGCCCCGGCCGAATCGAAACCGCGCCCGATTTAATTGACGATGACGCTGTCCGGGATCTCCGTGTCGTTCTTCAGCGCGTCGAACAGCTGCTTCGACTTGGCCTTGTCCCAGTTCTCCGCCGACCCGTTCGTCACCGGGACCGTCGTCGTCACCACGCCGCCCGAAGAGATGCCGCGCATCGCGATCGCCAGGCCGGCCAGGTTGTGCACGTGGTCGCCCGAGTCCATCGTCAGCGCGTCCGGGCCGGAGCCCAGCAGCGGGAAGAAGTGGAACGGGTTGAGCAGCGTGCCCGGGCTCGCGATCTGGCTCACCAGCGCGCCGATGAACTTGCGCTGGTTGGCGACGCGGTCGAGGTCCGAGCGCGGCGTCGCGTCGCTGTGGCGCATGCGGACGAAGCCCAGCGCCGAGCGGCCGTCGAGCGACTGGCAGCCCGCCTTGATGCTGATCCCCGTCACCGTGTCGTTCATGTCCTTGTCGATGCACATGTCCACGCCGCCGATCGCGTCGACGATCTTGGCGAACCCGCCGAAGCCGATCTCCGCGTAGTGGTCGATGTGCAGCCCGGTGGCGCCCTCGACGGTCTGCGCCAGCAGCGACGGCCCGCCCAGCGAGAAGGCCGCGTTGATCTTGTTCGTGCCGTGGCCCGGGATCTTCACCTGGGAGTCGCGCGGCAGCGACAGCAGTGTCGGCTTGGTGGAGTTGTCCGGGATGTGCGCGACCATGATCGTGTCGGTGCGCTGCCCGCCGCCCGCCGCGGCGACGTCGCCGGTGGCAAGCCGCTCTTCGTCCTCGGCGGTGAGGCCTTCGCGGCTGTCGGAGCCGACGATCAGCCAGTTGGTGCCGGACGCGGCGACCGGGCGGCCGGAGTAGTCGGTCAGCGCGTCGACGCGCTTGATGGAGAACTCCAGGTAGACCCAGATGCCGGCGAGGAACACCACGAACACCAGCAGCAGCGTCAGCAGGATCCTGCCGAAGCTCCAGCGGCGCCGGCGCGGCGGCCGGGACGGCGGGTAGTCGTCGTCGGGCCGCCGGGGCGGGTCCTGCCGGGGCGGCGGGGGCGGCGCGTACTGCGGCTCGTCCTCGCGGGTGCCCATCGGGCGGGTGCGCTCGTCGTACGGGCTGCGGCCGCGCCCGGGCAGCGGCATCATCTGCGCGCGCTGGTGGTCCCGGGGGCGTGCGGGAGGCCGGGGCGGCATGCGGCGCCCGCCGTCGTCGCCACGGTACGTCATCTCCATCACCCAATCCCGATCCGGACAAAACTGTCGTCGTCAGTACACCGCACGTCCTCTACAGGAGGACGTCCGGCACCGGGTCGGGTTGTCCGGCGGGGTTACCCGCCGGTCGCCTCGTAGCCGAACTGGTGGACCTTGAGGTACCCGGAGCGGAACCCGGCCTCCGAATAGGCCAGGTAGAACTCCCACATCCGGCGGAAGACGTCGTCGAACCCGAACCCGGCGATGTCGGCCCAGCGGTGCAGGAACCGTTCGCGCCACAACCGTAACGTGCGCGCGTAGTCCTGGCCGAACTCGCGCATCCCGGCCAGCTTGAGCCGGGTGTTCGCCTTGACGCCCTCCTCGATCGAGCGCACCGACGGGATGATGCCGCCGGGGAAGATGTACTTGTGGATCCAGGTGTAGGCGCGCGAAGCCGCCAGCATCCGATCGTGGTCCATGGTGATGGCCTGCAGGCCGAACCGCCCGCCGGGGCGCAGCCGCTCGCCGATCACCCGGTAGAACTCCGGCCAGTAGGACGCGCCGACGGCCTCGATCATCTCGACGCTGACCACGGCGTCGTACTGGCCGCTCGACTCGCGGTAGTCGCACAGCTTCACGTCGACGCGGTCGGAGAACCCGGCCGCGGCGATGCGCTCGGTGGCCAGCGCCCGCTGTTCCTCCGAAATGGTCAGTGACGTCACGTGCGCGCCGCGGGCGGCGGCGCGGATGGCGAGTTCACCCCATCCGGTACCGATTTCGAGGACTTCGCTGCCCTCGCGGACGCCGGCGTAGTCGAGCACGCTGTCGATCTTGCGGTGCTGCGCCCCGGTGAGGTCGTCGCCGGGGCCGAACAGCGCCGAGGAGTACGTCATCGACTCGTCGAGGAACGCGCCGAAGAGGTCGTTCGACAGGTCGTAGTGCCGGTGGATGTTGGCCCGCGCGCCCTCGAGGGTGTTCTCCTCGGACGGTGGCTGCGTGCGCTCGGCGATCCGCCGGAACTTCTGCAGCGCCGGCGGCACCAGGGTGGCCATCCGCTCGGCGAACGGCGTCAGCACCTCGGCCAGGTCGGAGGCGGTCCAGTCACCGGCCATGTAGGACTCGCCGAAGCCGATCTTGGCGTCGACGCCGAGGCGGTGGAAGAAGGACTCCGGCCGCAAAATGCGCATTTCCGGCGATTCCGGGCCACCGGCACCGAGGACGGTGCCGTCCGGGAACGTCACCCGCACGTCGAGCGGGCGGACGGCACGGCGGAACAACGCGGCGGCGATCCGCGCGCGCAGCGCGGAGTGCGGCGGAGCGGCCAGACCCGGCCAGCGGGACTCGTCGGGGATTTCCCGGGCACGGTCAACACTCGAGGTGGTCACGGTTCTCCCTCCGGCCGGCCAGGTACGCCGGTGATCGATCCTAGTCGCCGCACCCCCGCGGCGCGCTTCGCCGAATGCCCTGTTCGGGGCCCTTTCACACGGGTATCCGCAGGCGCTCGGGCCCCGGCGCGGCCCAGGCGCCGCGGAGCTCCGGGCCGGGGTTCCCGGCGAGCACTTCAAGTGTGAAAGCAATCGTCAGCCGGGTCCACACGGACGACCGGCGGAGCATCGCGTGGCCTTCGTTGGCGATCTCGAACCGGGCGACGCGGGCGGCGACGCCCTCGGCGCGTTCGGCGAAGGCGTGCGACTCGGCCGGGCTGGTCATCCGGTCGCGGGTGCCGTGCACGATCAGCACCGCCCGGCCGGCGACCGCGTCCACCGGCTCGCCGCGGGGCGTCCACGGCGCCAGCGCGCACACCCCGCGCACGGCCGGGTCATCGGCCACGCGCAGCGCCACCCGGGCACCCATGGAGTGGCCGACCAGCACGACCGGCAGGCCGGGGTGGTCGGCGCGGATGCGTTCGAGGGCCCACCGGGCGTCGTCGACGGGGTCCATCGCGGGGGCGTTCCAGCCGTAGCGGCGGTTGCGCACCAGGCGCACCTCGACGCCGTGGCCGCGGCCGGCGCGGTGCAGGGCGCGCGCGATCGGCACCATCCGCAGGAAGGCGAGCTTCCAGGGCGCCACCCTGCCGGTGCCGCGTTCGGCGCCGCCGTGCAGCACGAGCACGACCGCCTCGGTCCGCCCGCGCGCCGGCCACACCGACACCGCTGGTTCCGCTTCGCCCACCCCACGTCCTCCTGACACCGCATCCGGGTCAACCCCGCCCGCCCACCGGGCTATTCCACCGCGCACCACCATCTTCGCGGTAGATTCGGCGCCCGATCCCCTACGGAAGGGTGGGTGTGGTGAGCGCCACGGACATCTCGGGCAGCGTCGCCAAGCAACTGGCGGACGTCGAGCAGGCCAACGCCGAGGCGGTACGCGAAGCCGCGGACCTGGTGCTGGGGGTGATCCGGGCCGACGCACTGGTCTATACCGCCGGGGCCGGACACTCGCTGGCGGCCGTCGCCGAGACGTTCTACCGGGCCGGCGGCCTGGCCTGCGTCTACCCGCTGTACCACCCGGACCTGCTGCCGCTGCACGGCGCGGTGAGCAGCACGCAGACCGAGCGGCGCAGCGGGCTGGCCGCCGAAGTGCTGGCCGAGCGCGCGCCCGGACCGGACGACGTGCTGGTGGTCTTCTCGACGTCCGGGTCGAACCCGTACCCGGTCGAGCTGTGCATCGAAGCCCGCAAGCGGGGGGCCGCGGTCATCGCGATCACGTCGCGGGCGTGCGTGGCGGCGGCGCCGAAGCGGTCGTCGAGCACCCTCGTGGAGCAGGGCACGGTGGTGCTGGACTCGCTGGTGATCCCCGGCGACGCGAGCTACCCGCCGGACGCGCCGCGCACCGCGCCGCTGTCCACTGTGGTCAACGCGTTCCTGTGGAACCTCGTGCTGGCCCAGGTCTACGACCGCGGCACGGCCGAAGGGCTCGACGTCCCACTGTGGCGAAGCTCCAATGTGGAGGGTGGCGACGAGGCCAACGCGGCGCTGCTGGCCAAGTACGGCGAGATCGTCCCGCGGCTGCGCTAGCCCATCTCGTGAAAAAGCACCGGCCGGGCACGCCTTGACGGGCGTGCCCGGTCCCCTTTAGCGTCGACATACCGACTGGTCGGTGTGGACCGGTCGCTCCCCGAGGAGGTCCGATGGACAGCGCCACGGCGACGGTGCACGGCGAATGCGCTCCCGGCTTCGAACCGGTGCGCGCGGCCTTCGAGGAGAACTTCCGCTCCCGTGGCGAGCTGGGCGCCGCGTTCACCGCCCTCCGCGACGGCGAGGTCGTGGTGGACCTGTGGGGCGGCTGGTCCGGGCCCGAGCGCACCGCCGAATGGCAGCCGGACACCCTCGCCAACGTGTGGTCGACGACCAAGGGCATGACGGCGATCTGCGCGCACAAGCTCGTCGACGCCGGCGAGCTGGACGTGGACGCGCCGGTCGCGAAGTACTGGCCCGAGTTCGCCGCGGCGGGCAAGGCGGAAGTCCCCGTGCGGTGGCTACTCACCCACCGCTCCGGCGTCCCCGGGATCGGCCTGGACCGGCCCGTGCGGGTCGAGGAGCTGTACGACTGGGACCTCATGACGTCGCTGCTGGCGGCGCAGGAACCGTTGTACGTGCCCGGTTCCGCGGGCGGCTACCACGCGCTGGCCTACGGCTGGCTCGTCGGCGAGGTCGTCCGGCGGATCGCCGGGCAGGGCATCCGCGAGTTCTTCGCCGAGCAGGTCGCCGGGCCGCTGGACGCGGATTTCTCGATCGGCCTGGCGTCGGACGCCGACCTGGACCGCTGCGCGACGCTCGTCGACCCGGTCATGACCGAGGAGATGGCGAACGCGCTGGCCACGGCGTTCGCCGCGGCCGGCCCGGTCGCGCAGGCCGCGCTGACCAACCCGCAGCTGGCGGGCCACCACGCGAACGACCCGGCGTTCCGCCGCGCGGTGATGCCGGCGTTGAACGGCCACGGCACGGCCCGCGCGATCGCGACGATCTACGGGGCACTGGCCACCGGCGGCCTGCTGTCGGCGCCGACGCTGGCTCGCGCGCGGGAGAGCCAGGGCAAGGAGATCGACGCGGTCCTCGGCCTGCCGAACGAATGGGGGCTGGGCTTCTACCTGGGCAGCGACGCCCGGGGCTTCGGCCCGAACCCGGCGGCCTTCGGCCACGACGGCCTGGGCGGTTCGACGGGCGGCGCGGACCCGGAGAACGGCATCTCCTTCGGCTACACGCTCAACCAGCTGGGCCCGCTGATCCGCGACGACCCGCGGAAGATGGCGCTGGTCAACGCGGTGTACGAGAGCCTGGACGCGCAGCAGGGCTGACAGCGAGGTGGCGCGCGGCAACCCGCGCGCAACCTTGCCTGCTCACGCCACCGCCGGCTCCTCCTCCGCGAACTGCGTCGCGTGCAACGTCGCGTACCGGCCACCTGCGGCCAGCAGCTCCTCGTGCGTGCCGCTCTCGACGATCTCCCCGTGCTCCAGCACCAGGATCCGGTCGGCCGCCCGCACCGTCGACAGCCGGTGCGCGATGACCAACGCCGTCCGGCCGGCCAGCGCGTGGGTCAACGCCTCGCCGACCGCCGCTTCGGACTCCGAGTCCAGGTGGGCCGTCGCCTCGTCGAGGATGACCACCTTCGGCTGCGCGAGCAGCAGCCGCGCGATGGTCAGCCGCTGGCGTTCGCCGCCGGACAACCGGTAGCCGCGCTCGCCCACCGTCGTGTCGAGGCCGTCGGGCAGCGACCGCACCAGCTCGCCGAGCCGCGCCCGCTCCAGGGCCTCCCAGATCTCGTCGTCGGTGACGCCGGGCCGCGCGTAGGCGAGGTTGGCGCGGATCGTGTCGTGGAAGAGGTGCCCGTCCTGCGTCACGACGCCGACGGTTTCCCTCAGCGAAGCGAAAGTCAGGTCGCGGACGTCCACATCGGACAGCCGCACCGACCCGGAGTCGACGTCGTACAGGCGCGGCAGCAGCGACGCGATCGTCGACTTGCCCGCGCCCGACGACCCGACCAGCGCGACCATCTGACCCGGCTCGGCGCGGAACGAGATGCCGTGCAGCACCTCTTCGCCGCCGCGGTGGTCGAGGGTCGCGACGTCTTCCAGCGACGCCAGCGAGTACCGGTCCGCCGCCGGGTAGCCGAAGCGGACGTCCGAGAACTCCACCGAAACGCCGTCCGAAGCGGGCAGAGCACGCGCGTCCGGCTTCTCCTTGATCATCGGCTCCAGGTCCAGGACCTCGAAGACCCGCTCGAAGGACACCAGCGCGGTCATGACGTCGACGCGGACGTTGGCCAGCGCGGTCAGCGGCGCGTACAGCCGGGTCAGCAGCAGCGCCAGCGCGACGACCGTGCCCGGCGCGAGCACGCCGGTCAGCGCGAGGTAGCCGCCGAGGCCGTAGACGAGCGCCTGCGCCAGCGCCGAAACCAGGGTCAGGCTGGTCATGAACCAGCGGGTCAGCATCGCGGTCCGGACGCCGATGTCGCGCACCCGCCCGGCCCGCAGGGCGAAGTCGTCCGCCTCCTGCACCGGCCGGCCGAACAGCTTCACCAGCGTCGCGCCCGGCGCGGAGAACCGCTCGGTCATCTGCGTCGTCATGCCCGCGTTGAGGTTGGCGGCCTCGCGCTGCAGCCCGGCCATCCGGCGGCCGAGCCGGCGCGCCGGCACCACGAAGATCGGCAGCAGCACCAGCGCGAGCAGGGTGACCTGCCACGACAGCGTCAGCATGACCGCCAGCGACAGCGCCAGCTGGATCGTGTTGGTGACCAGGCCGGACAGCGTCGCGGTGAACGTCCGCTGCGCGCCGATGACGTCGTTGTTGAGCCGCGAGACCAGCGCGCCGGTGCGGGTGCGGGTGAAGAACGCGATCGGCATCCGCTGCACGTGCTCGAACACCGCGCGGCGCAGGTCGAAGATGATGCCTTCGCCGATGCGCGCGGACTGCCACCGCTCGACCAGGCCGAACCCGGCGTCGGCGATCGCCAGCGCGGCGATGACGACGGCGAGCCAGACGACCAGCGGCAGGTCACGCCCGCCGACGATCGCGTCGACCACCTTGCCCGCCAGCACCGGCGTGGTCACCGCGAGGACCGCCGAGACCACGGTCAGCACGAGGAAGGCCAGCAGCCGCCGCCAGTGCGGCCGGGCGAACCGCGCGACGCGTTTCAGCGTGCCGCGGCTCAGCCCCTTCGGCACGTCGTTGGCGCGCATCGCCGAGCTCAGCAGCGCCCAGGTGTTGTCCATGGGGAACCCCCAGTCTCAAAACCTCTACTATAGCTGAGGTTTTCTCCGGATATGACCTGGACAACGCGGCCGCTGTCCGTTTGCTTCCCGCCGCCGTTCACTCCCCGCGAACAACCCGCCCCAGCGCGTCCCGGAACTGCTCCGCATCCGCGAGGGGCGCCAGCAACCGTGCCTCGGCCCGCCCGGTGACCTCTTCGCCTTCCGCGCGGACCCGCTCGCCTTCGGCGGTCAGCGTAACGAGGCGCTTGCGGCGGTCGCCCGGCGCGACCTCGCGCCGGACCAGTCCCTTGGCTTCCAGCTCGTCGACGAGCGCGACCATCGTGGTCCGGTCGATGCCCAGGCGCGCCGCACCGTCCTGTTGGGACAGCGCCGGGCCGTCCCCGAACAGCGTGAGCAGCGCGAGCTGGCGGCCGGTGATCCCCAGCGGGGCGTACAACGGCTCGGCCAGCTCGGCGAGCCGCAGCTGGGCGTGCTTGAGCAGGTAACCGAGGCGCCGTGTGACGGCGGGCGGCGCACCGAGGTCGCTGGACATGTGAGAACTCTACCTCTACGCTGATCGTCAGTTGTACTGATGATTCTATGAGCTGATAATCAGGAGGTCACGATGACCACGGTCGGGCTCAAGCCACCCCAGCAGCACATCGGCATCGCCGCGCTCCGCCGGATCTGGGCCGTCGCCGACGACGCCGGGTTCGACGGTTGCTGGGTGTTCGACCACCTGGCCCCCATGGGCCGCGACCGGACCGGCGACATCTTCGACGGCTGGACGCTCCTCGCGGCGATGGCCGAAGCGACGAAGCGGGTGCGCATCGGCTGCCTGGTCTCGGGCAACACCAACCGCCACCCGGGCACGCTGGCCAAGATCGCGGCGACCGTCGACCACCTCTCCGGCGGACGGCTCGACGTCGGCCTCGGCGCCGGCGGCGACACCCTCACCGACGCGATGATGGGCACGCCGACACCACCGCCGGTCGAACGCGTCGAAATGCTCGCCGAGACCTGCGAGATCCTCGGTCTGCTGTGGACCCGGCCGGAAACCGGTTACGCCGGCCGCCACTACACGCTCACGGGCGCGGTCAGCGATCCGAAGCCGGTGCAGCCGAAGCCGCCGCTGTGGCTGGGCAGCAGCGGCGAGAAGCGCGGCCTGCGGGTCGTCGCGTCGCACGCCGACGTGTGGCTCAACGCGGCGCTGCCGGGCACGGAAATCGCCGAGCTGCAACGGCTTTCGCGCGTGCTCGACGAACACTGCGCGGCAGTGGGGCGCGACCCGGCGACGATCCGCCGGGCGGTGCAGTTCCGCCTGCCGTCCGATGCGGACAGTGCGGTGCGGCTGGCGCGCAGCTACGTCGAGGCGGGCTTCACCGAGCTGGTGCTGATGCCGACCGGGCACGACGACGTCGAGAAGGCGGTCGACGCGGCGGCGGAGCTGCTCCCCCGCCTGCGCGACGTCGGCTGAACCGGGCAGCGGGGCCCTCGGTAGCCTCAAGAGGTGGAAACGGAGGTGGGCCGGGCGCCCGCATGGCGGCGCGCGGCACAGCTCTTCACGGCCCCCGCGCGCGAACCCGGCGCGGCCGCCCTGCGCTGGGACCTGGGCTTTTACCTCGCCTGCCTGGCTTTCGCGCTGCCGACCGCGCTCGTCGCCGAGTTCTACGGCTACCGCGTCTGGGGCAACTTCGCGACCGTCGCGTACGGCTTCGGCGCGCTCCACAGCGGGTGGCTGCTGCTGCTGTCGGCGCGCAGCGGCCGTACGCCGCACGGAGTACTCGGCTCGCGCTGGTGCGGCATCGCCGCGGTCGCGCTGTTGGCAATGATCCTTCCGTTGCTGCTTCTGGTGATCCGTCGGCTGACCGGGGTGGACTGGCTGATCACGCCGTTCTCGTGGGCCGCGCAGCCTGAGGTCTGGGTGATCGAGCGGTCCGCGGATCTGCTGCTGCACCACGGAACCCCATACGTCGACGTCACCGCGCTCGGCCGGGCGCCGGAGGTCAACGACTACACCCCCTACGGCCCGGTCATGGCGGTCTTCGGCCTGCCGCGGGCGCTGTTCGGCGGCACCCCGCTCGGCGACGCGCTCACCGACGCCCGCTGGATGTTCGCCCTCGCCGCCTGCGCGTGCGTGCTGGGCACGCTGAAGCTGCTGAAGTGGCCGAAGGTGCCGGTCGGCGCCGCGCAGCTCGCGCTGGCCTGCCCGCTGACCGCGCTCACCTGGGCCGTCGCCGGGCCGGACCTGGCGATCGTCGGGTTGCTGGTGCTCGCCTGCGCGCTCGCCGCCACCGGGCGGGCCGCGTGGTCGGGCCTGGTACTGGCGCTGGTCGTCAGCGCGAAGCTCATCGTGGCGCCCGCGGCCGCGGTGCTGGTGGTGTTCGTGCTGGTGCGCCGGGGAAGGAACGGGCTGGACTGGCCCGCGGTCGGGCGGTTCGCCTCAGCGCTGGTGGCGACGACGGCCGCGCTGCACCTGCCCGTGTACCTGGTGGATCCGGCGGCGTTCGCCGAGCACGTCTTCCGGTTCCCCCTCGGGATGGGCGTCGTACGCTCGCCCGCGGCGAGCCCGCTGCCGGGTCACCTCGTCGCCGAGCTCGGCGTCCTCGGCCGGGTGACGGCGTTCGTGCTCGTCGGCGCCGCGGCCGTGGCCATGCTGGTCTGGCTGGTGCGCCGGCCCCCCGCGAACGGCTCCGGCGCAGTCCTGCGCATCGCCGTCGGACTCGGCGCGTTGATCCTGCTCACCCCGGCCACCCGCTACGGCTACCTGGTGTACCCGCTGGTCCTGCTCGGGGCCCACCTGGTGTTCCGCGTGGCCGAAGCTCCCGCTGCGCCCCCCGCGCAGCAGTCCGCGACTACTTCTTCTTGACCCGCGTGGCCCCGCCGCGCCCCCGCAGCTGGACTCCGGACTCCGACAGCACCCGGTGCACGAACCCGTAGGACCGGCCCGTCGACTCCGCGAGGGCCCGGATGCTCGAGCCCTTCTCGTATTTCTTCTTCAGGTCAGCGGCCAGCTTGTCGCGCGTGTTGCCGGTGATCCGCGCGCCTTTCTTGAGATCAGCCACGTCGATCGCCTTCCCGCCGAGAGTGTTCTGGGCCACATATCGGCCCCTGCCGGGGCAATGATCGAACACTGAGCGCCGGATTGCCAGACGACAGCCCTAAAACAGCCGAAATTGCGATCACATTGGGCCATTCCAGTGCCGGGCGGGAGTGATCTTGCACCCGAATGGACGCATCGATCACGCGAGCTGGACAAGTTCCAGGTAGTCCGCCGACCAGTGGTCCTCGGTGCCGTCGGGCAGCAGGATGACCCGCTCCGGCTCGAGCGCCTCGACCGCGCCGGGGTCGTGGGTGACCAGCACGACGGCGCCCGCGAAGCTGCGCAAAGCGTCCAGGACCTGGGCGCGGCTGGCCGGGTCGAGGTTGTTCGTCGGCTCGTCGAGCAGCAACACGTTGGCAGCGCTGGACACCAGGCCCGCCAGGGCGAGCCGGGTCTTCTCGCCGCCGGAAAGCGTGCCGGCCGGCTGGTCGAGTTGTTCGCCGGTGAAGAGGAAGGAGCCGAGCAGGTTCCGCAACTCCTGAGCGCCCGTGTCCGGGGCGAGATGTCGGATGTTTTCCCACACCGACGCATCATGATCAAGAGTTTCGTGTTCCTGTGCGTAATAGCCCAAACGCAATCCGTGACCCGGAACGACGGATCCGGTGTCCGGGGTTTCCATTCCGCCGAGGAGCCGGAGCAATGTCGTCTTTCCCGCGCCGTTGAGCCCGAGTACGACGACCTTCGAACCGCGGTCGATCGCGAGATCGACGCCGGTGAAGATTTCCAGTGAGCCGTAGGACTTCGAGAGGTCCTCGGCGGTGAGCGGGGTCCGGCCGCAGGGGGCGGGCTCGGGGAACTTGATCCGGGCGACCTTGTCGGCCTGACGGGTGTCCTCGAGCGCGTTGAGCATCTGCTCGGCCCGGCGGGCCATGTTCTTCGCCGCCACGGCCTTCGTCGCCTTCGCGCCGAGCTTCGCGGCCTGCTGCTGCAGCGCCGACGCCTTCTTCTCGGCGTTGGCGCGCTCGCGGCGGCGGCGCTTCTCGTCGGTGGCGCGCGCGTCGAGGTAGCGCTGCCAGCCCATGTTGTACAGGTCGAGCTCGCCCCGGGTGGCGTCGAGGAACCACACCTTGTTGACCACGTCGGCCAGCAGCTCGACGTCGTGGCTGATCACGACCAGGCCACCGTCGTGCTGCTTGAGGAACCCGCGCAGCCAGTTGATGGAGTCGGCGTCGAGGTGGTTGGTCGGCTCGTCGAGCAGCAGGATCGTCTCGGACTTGCCGCCGGCGCCCGCTTCGGCCGCGGCGAACAGGATCCGCGCCAGCTCGACGCGGCGGCGCTGGCCGCCGGAAAGCGTCTGCAGCGTCTGGGCGAGGATCCGGTCGGCCAGGCCGAGGTTGGAGCAGATCCGCGCGGCTTCGCTCTCCGCGGCGTACCCGCCGAGCGACGCGAAGCGCTCTTCGAGCCGGGCGTAGCGGTTGATGGCCTTGTCGCGCGCGGCGTCGTCGACGAGCTCGGCCATCGAGGCCTGCGCCTTCTCCATGTCGCGCATCAGCTTGTCGAGGCCGCGCGCGGACAGCACGCGGTCCTTCGCGGTGACCGAAAGATCACCTTCGCGCGGGTCCTGCGGCAGGTAGCCGAGCTCGCCGGTGCGGCGGACCTCGCCCGCGTGCGGCTCGCCTTCGCCGGCGAGGACCTTCAGCGAGGTGGTCTTGCCCGCGCCGTTGCGGCCGACGAGACCGATGCGGTCGCCGGACTGGATGCGGACGGTGACGCCGTTGAGCAGGATGCGCGAACCAGCGCGCAGCTCAAGGCCGGTGGCCGTGATCAAGGGAAACTCCCGTGGAAAGGGGGCGTACGGAGGACAGCGTCAGGCGGCCGCGAGGGCCGCGGCGTCACTCCAGCTGGATATCCACGAGGACCAGTGTACGGGCCGGGGTCGAGGGGTTTTTCCGGACGTGTGCGGTCTCACCCGTCGCGCAGCGTGACCTGCACCGACAGCGCCCGCGCGGCGGCGTCCTCGAGAACGGCGTAGCTCGGGTCGCCGACGTCCAGCACGCGCGGTTCCGCACGGGCGAACAGCGGGGCGAGCCGGCGGTCCTCGCGCAGCTCGTCGAGCGCGCGGCGGTCTCCGCCGAGCACCACGGCGTCCACTGCGGACAGTCGCGGGACGAGCACCTCGAAGGCGTCCTTCGCCGCGTCTTGGAGCGCGTGCCGCGCCTGTCCCGCGCGACGCCGGGCGAAGCGCTGCTGCGACCAGCCGCCCGCGGCGGAGCGGCCCTGCACCAGGTGCCGGTCGGTGCGGGAGACCTCGATCCGGCCGTCCCGGGCGATCCCGACGCTGTGGCCGCCGAGCCGCACCAGCAGGAGCGCGATCCGCCGGGGCACGAGGGCGTGGGCGGCGAGGGAACTGCCCTCGGGGAGCGGTCCGAAAGGGACGGTCGCGGTCGCGGAGGCCCCGTCGGCCGCGGTCACCCGGACCTCGAACGGCGCGGTTTCGGTGGCGGTGATCCCACCGTGCCGCTCGGCGAACCGGGCGAAGAACCCGTCCAGGCGCTCCGGCGGCACCTCGACCGCGCGGCCGCCGCCCGCGACTTCCCGTGGCTTCACGGGCGAAACGGTACGGGGCCGCCGCGATCACCGCGACGGCCCCGCTCCGGACCACTGCTTACAGCGGGTGCACCGGGCCGTTGTTCGTGTAGCCCCGCACGTTCGACGGCGCGCCGGCCGCCGGGGGCTGGACGAACCCGTTGATGTGCAGGGCGACCGAGCGGATCGAGCCGACGTCGCCGCCCGCCGCGTCGACCACGCCGAACGTCCACGTGCCGTCGACCGCCGCACCGGTCAGGCCGCCGGTCAGCGCCTGCGTCGGCCGCCACGAGCCGGTGAACGGCGCGTTGGCCGAGGTCACCGTGCTGAACGCGGCCGCGGCGTTGTCCGCGAAGACGACCTGGCACAGGTTCTTGCCGGAGCCGCCGTTGCGCTGGAACACCGTCGCCTTCGCACCCGAAGGCGCCGTCAGCGTGCCGACCAGGTCACCGACGTAGGAGTGGTTGAGCCCCACCGTCGTCGAGTTCGGGTCGGTGCTGCAGGTGGTGCCGTCGACCGAGAACGTCACCTTGGACGCGCGGCCGACCCCGGTGACCGGGATGGTCACCGACGCCCCGACCGGGCTGTTGTCCGGGATCGCCACCGGCGCGCCGGTGTAGGCGAAGTCCTGCGCGACCGGCGACGGGGTGCCGACCGGGAGCGAGAACGACGTCGTCGTCGGCGAGTGCGCGCCGGCGAAGGTGACGCGGGCGTTCAGCACGACCGGCGCGCCGAGCTGCTGCGTCGCCGGGACGGTGATGGTGAAGTCGTTGACGCCGGTCTGTCCCGGGCTGATGGTGCCGTAGGACTTCGACCGCGGCGCCACCGTGACACCCGGGGTCGGGCTGCTGAGCACGACGCTGGTGGACACGGCCGTGCCGTCGCCTTCGTTGGTCACCGGCAGGGTCACCTTGGCGGTGTCGCCCGGGTCGAGCGCGGAGCCGCCGTCGGCCGGGGTGACCGTCGGCTGCTTCGCCACCGCGAGGGGCTGCGGGCTGGCGCCGGTGTAGGCGAGCACCTTGTCCGCGAGGATGACGCCGGCGCCGGTGAAGTTGTCGCGGCCCGGGGTTTCGATGTCGATCGCGGTGTTGATCAGTGCCTCGCGCACCTCGGACGGCGGCAGGCCGGGGTTGCCGGACAGCACCAGCGAGGCGATGGCGGCCGCGTGCGGCGCGGCGGCCGAGGTGCCGAAGAACGGGTTGAACCCGGTCACGCTGGTCTGCACGCCGTCGGCCGCGGTGATCTCCGGCTTGTTCCGGACCTCGCCGCCGGTCGAGGACACGTTGCCCGGGGTGATGGGCGTGCCGTCGGCTTCGTAGAACACGCGGCGCGGGCCGTCGGAAGTGAACCGCTCGGCCTTGGTGGCACCGCTGAACGCCGCCGGGTACGGGCCCGCGGGGTTGGCCGGGTCACCGGGCTCGAGGGCACGGCCGAAGGCCTTGGCCGCCGGGGCCGCCGCGACGCTGAAGGCGTCCCGCGCGGCCGAGTGGCCGACCGTGACACCCGGGGTGTTGTAGGCCTTGAGGCCGTCCGCCGAGTCCTTGAACCGGCCGCGCAGCGCGGACAGCGACAGGTAGCGGTTCGCACCCGAGAACTTCACGACGGCCAGGCGCAGCCCGGTGCCGCCGAAGAGCGGCGTCTGCAGGATCTCGTACGGGTCCTGCGTGCCGTCCTGGACGTTCTGGCTGAAGCTGACCACGGCACCCGCGGCGTTGAGCAGGTAGAGGTCGTAGTCGTTGGCCGAGTGCCCGAGCGGGTCGGACCAGTGCAGCGTCACCGGGACGCCGGCCGAGGAGGCGTCGGAGATGGGCTCGTAGATCTGGTTGCCCGCGGCGCCGGCGAAGTTGTGCGCGACGCCGGCGAACTTGCCGACCGACTTGCCGGAGTCGACGAAGTCGCCCTCCCAGTGCGCGGCGGTGCCGTCGGCGACGTTGCCCTCGTTGCCCGCCGAGGAGAAGTACAGCGCGCCGTTCGCGGTCACGTCGTTCACGGCCTGGGCGATGATCCAGTCCTGGAACGGGGATTCCTTGAAGTAGATGACGTCGTCGACGATGACGTCGCAGTGCGACTCGAAGCGCAGCTTGCGGATGTTGTCCGCGAAGCTGGCGTCGGAGTTGAACGCCGAGGCGAAGCCGAGCTTCGCGTTGGGCGCGAGGTCGTGGATGATCTCGAGCATCGCGGTGCCCTCGTCGCCGTCGCCCTCCTGCCCGGCGATGACGTCGACGTCCGGCGGGAGCTCACCCTTGGCCACCGAGGCGGCCAGGGAGTCGACGCCGTCGGACAGCGCGCACGCCTTGACGCCGACGCCGGTGACGCCGAACTGCTGGCGGGCGAGGTCGGCGTTGTGGGCGCGGTCGCCCTCGCTGGTCAGGGTGGCGGCCGCCGCGGCGCTGCGCTGCGACTTCGCGGCAACCGCTTTCTGCAGCTCACCGGCGATGCGGTCGGCCTTCTGCTGCTTGGTTTCGGTCTTGGCCGGCGTCGTCGCCGGGGTGGCCAGCTCGCGGGCGGTCATGGCCTGGTCGGCCTGCTCGACGCGCTGGACGTCGCCGCGGGCGGCGATCGCGGTGACCTGGCTCAGCGGCACCTCGGCGCGGACGCTGCCGTAGCGGTCCGACACCGCGCGGATGCCCGCACCGGCCTTGGTCAGCGAGCCGATGAGGTCCGGGGTGACCTTGCTCGCGCGGATGTCGACCAGGACGGTCCCGGCCGAGGACACCGCAGCCCCCGACTGCAGCGCGGTCAGCTGCTTGGCGACGCCCTTTTCGGCGACGAGCAGCTTGCTGTCCACTTTGGACTCGGCGGCCGAGCGGCCCGCCTTGACCGCCTGCAGCGCGGCGATCTGCTGCTGGGCGGTTTCGGTGAAGGCGTCCGGAGTGGACGCGGTGGCGGCGCCCGCGACGGGCGGCGACACGAGGCCGAGCGCGGCGAGCAGTGCCGCGGCCCCGGCGGTGAGCACAGTGGATCTCGATCTCGTGGAACGGGTACGACGCACGAGCGCCCTCCGATATCTCCAAGGCGCGTGCCCCGACTCACGCTGACCGACGCCGGTGATCACCGGCTGGATCAAGCTAAGTACGGTGCGTTCATCGTAAAAAGCGGCCGTTGGAGTGACAAAGGACGGATAATTTCCCGAACCGGCCACAGGTCGTAGGCCGTTCAGCGCAACGGAATGCCGGTCACCGGACAACCACCGGACAACGGGTTCGCGACGTGCAACGGCCGTCCGCGGCGGCGGAACCCGTTACCGGCCGGTCAGAGCACGAACGAGTCCGACCACGGCTGCGCGGCGCGGCCCGACAGCGCGTCCAAAAGGGTCACTGCCTGCTTGTCGGTCAGCGAAGCCACGAAGTCCACGACCGCGCGGCCCCGCGCCAGGCCGCGCACGGCGTCCGGCCCGGACACCGGCTCCCCCGTCGCCCCGACGAGCAGCTCCGGCGCCGTGCGCGCCAGCCCCGTGTACTCCGCGTGCGCCAGCTCGACCAGGTCGTGCAACCGCCGCGGCAGCCGCGAAACCTCGTCGCGGTCGGACAGCCACGCGTCGAGCGCGTCGACCAGGCTGGTCACCAGCCCGGCCTGGCCACGCTGGTGCAGCGCGAGGTCCGGGCGCAGCAGCACGAACCGGCGGTGCACGAACTTGAGCACCTGGACTTCGTGCCACTGCGCGGGCCGCAGCGAGACGTGACCGGCGCGGGTGGAGGGGTCCGCCAGCACGAACACGCCGTCGACCAGCCTCGCGGTCCAGTTCGCGGAGAACGCCGCCGTGGCCTGCTCGGCCTCGATCGAGCCGTCGAACTCCCCGGCGAGCAGCCCGTCGACCAGTTCGGCGCGCACCCGCGCGACGGCGGCGGCGAACGCGTCGTCGTCGACGATCCACGCGTCCTTGACGTGCATCCGGCGGCGGACGCGCTCGAGCGAGCGACCCGGGCGGCGCAGTTCGGCGTGCAGCGTCTCGTCGTCGAGCGCGGCCAGCTCGCCCGCGTGCTCGAGCCACTCCCCCAGCTCCGCGGCCACCGGCGCGTGCTGCAGGACGCCGATGCGGTGGAAGTCCTGCAGGTCGTGGATGGCGTAGGCGATGTCGTCGGCGGTGTCCATCACGGACGCTTCGACCGTCTGCTGCCAGCCTTCGACGCGCCCGGCGAACGCCGCGCGCGCCTGCTCGAAGTCGTCGAGTTCGGTGGCGTAGGCGGAGAACTTGGCCGCGCCGGTGCCGGGCAGGTCCTCGGGTTCGCCGGCCCCGCGCGGCGGGACGGCCATCGCGGACGGGTGCGGCGCCGGGTGGTGCAGCCGCAGCCACGGGTACTTGAGGACGGCGGCGCGCACCGCCGTGGTGAGGTCGAGCCCGATCGCCGACGGCCCGCGCACGTCGGTCGTGGTGATGATGCGGAACGTCTGCGCGTTGCCTTCGAAGCCGTCGGCCAGGCCGAAGCGGTGCCGGGCGATGCGGTCGAGCGTCTGCTCGCCGAGGTGCCCGAACGGCGGGTGCCCGAGGTCGTGGGCGAGCGCGGCGGCCTCGGCGACGTCGGGGTCGCAGCCGCCGAGCTTGTCGGCCAGGCCGGCGTCGGGCCCGGTGGTGATCCGCTCGGCGATGGCGCGGGCGACCTGGGCGACCTTCAGGCTGTGGGTCAGCCGGTTGTGCAGCAGCCCGGCCCCGCCGGCGCTGACCACCTGCGTCACCCCGCCGAGCCGGGCGAAGAACGGCGAGGCGGCGATGCGGTCGCGGTCGATCCGGAACGGGCTGGTCGCCAGGTCGGTGAACCCGCCGACGTTGGCGACGGGGTCCCGCCGCGCCACCCTCGGGTCGGTGTGTTCGCTGCCCTGATCCATGCGCCCGACCTTATCCGGCGGGTTCCGGTTCACCCGATCGATGGGCAACATCACGAGTTCGCGGATCGATTGAAGGGGGTATCCGCCACAGGAAGAGGAGCCGCCATGAACCGCCCGATTCGCCTCGCCGCCGCCCTGGTGCTCGGTACCGGGCTCGCCGCCTGCGGCGCCGGGCCGGCGGGCGGCCCCGCGTCGACCACCGCAACCGTCACGACCGGCGCCGAAATCACGACCTCCGCCGCGCCGGCCCCGACCTCGGAGCCGGCAAAGCGGATCAAGGTCCCCGACGTCTCCGGCATGAACCACCAGGACGCCCAGGACGCGATGCAGCGCGCCGGCCTCTACAACCTGCGCGAGGTCGACGGCACCGGCCGGGGCCGGGCGCTGGTGATCGACCGCAACTGGGTCCAGACCGGCCAGGACCCGGCGGCGGGCACCGAGGTCCCGGCCGACGCGGTGATCACCCTGACCGCGGTCAAGTACACCGACCGCTAGGCCTCCGGCGGGGTCGTGTAGGCCTTGAGCGTGCGGTCGGCCGCCGCCCGGGCCTGCTCCGGGTCCGCGCCCGCCGCGACGTCGGCTTCGTACCAGGCCTCGCCCGACGCGGTCATGAACCGGATGCCGTCGGGCGACATCATCCAGGCCATCGCGGCCTCCGGGTCGACGGCCGTGCCCGGCGCGCGCAGGTGCAGGACCAGGCCGACCAGCGCGCCGTCCCAGCCGATGCCCACCGCACCCGGGCCGAACTCGCCCCAGCGCTCGTCGACGTGGGCGACGTGCTCCAGCTCGAACCGGGTGCCGTCGCCCTCCGGCGTCAGGCGCACCTCGATCCAGCTGACGTTGCCGCCGAACTCCCAGGTGGCGGCGAAGCTCTTCGGCGGGTCGCAGCGTTCGACCGTGCCGCCCGCGTTGCCCTCGAACTGGTACTTCCCGCCGACCTTCAGCTCGCCGCTGACCGGCAGGAACCAGCGCGGGATGCGCTCGGGGTTCGTGCAGGCGTCCCAGAGGTCGTCGACGTCGGTGTCGTAGACCTGGCTGATCGTGAGGACGCGGGCCTCCTTCCCCTCGAGCACCCGGTCGCCGAGCGTCCGGCGGACGGCGCTGATCTGGTGGCTGACCTCGATCACGAACCTTCTCCTTCTTCGGTGTTTCGCCGGGCGCGCTTGCCGCGGGCGATTTCGGTGGCCAGTGCGTCGAGCGGCGGGGTCCAGAACCGGCGGAACCGGTCGAGCCAGGCGTCGACGTCGCGCAGCGGGTCGTGCCCGACCGCGTACAGCCGCCGCGCGCCGTCCTGGCGGACGACCGCGAAGCCGTTGTCCCGCAACACCTTCAGGTGCTGCGACACCGCCGGCTGCGAGATGCCGAACTCGGCCCGGATCACCTCGGTCACCGCGCCGGCGGCCCGTTCGCCCTCGGCCAGCAGCTCGAGGATCCGGCGGCGGACCGGGTCGCCGAGGACGTCGAACGCGTGCACGTCGTCAAGCTACAAGCAGTGACTTATATAAGTCAAGGCTGAACTAGTGGCGGACATCACTCTGCGTTACTCCGATGTGGGTAACGGCGGTGAACATCAGTCGACATCCGTTTCGTTTCGCGGCCCGACCCGCGACGATCGGGGGCGTGAAGTCGCCACGCGCGGTCCGCTTCGCCTTCCAGCCGCTGTACAGCCTCCACACCGGGGGCGTCGTGGCGCACGAAGCGTTGGCCAGGCCGGGCCAGGGCACCGTCCCCGAGCTGCTCACCCAGGCGCGCCGCGAAGGCCGGCTCGCCGAGGTCGACCTCGGCCTCGCGATCGCCGCCGTCCGGCAGGACGAGACGGCGCTCCCCCTGCACCTCAACCTCTCCGCGCGCACCCTCGCGGCGCCGGCGGCGATGTACGACGACCTCCTGGCCGAGCTCGGCGACGCCGGGCGCCGCACGCGCGACGTCGTCCTCGAGATCGGGCCGCCGTTCGCGCCGCTGCCCGCCGACCGCGCGCTGGCCGGGATGCGGACGCTGACCGAGCTCGGCTTCCGGCTCGCGCTCGACGGCCTCGGCCGCGGCGACCTGCCGCTGGGCCTGCTCGTCGACGCGCCGGTCGACCTGGTCAAGCTCGACCGCACGGTGCTGCGCGGGCTGCCCGACGACCAGGCGTCGGTCGCCGTCGTCGAGGCGCTGCTGCACTACACGAACCGCACCGGCACGCGGCTGGTCGCGACCGGCGTGGAGACCGACGGGCAGCTCGACGCCGTCCGCGGTCTCGGCGTCCGGATCGCCCAGGGGAACCTGCTCGCCCCGCCGACCGCCGCCGGGCCCGCCCCGGCGCTGCTCACGCGGCCCCAGCAGGCCCCGCGTGCGCCGGGGCCGGCGCAGTGCGTCGGCGACTTCCTCCGGCCGGCCACGACGCTGCCGGAGTCCGCGACGTGCGACGAAGTCCGCGAGGTGCTGGCCGCGGCCGACGCGCCCTCGGGCGTCGTCGGGGTCGACGAGCTGAACCGGCCGCGCTGGTCGGTCGACCGGACGCGGTTCCTGGTCGCGGTCACCGGCCCGTACGGGCACGCGTTGCACGCGAAGCGCCCGGCGGCGCGGCTCGCGGACACGCCGCACACGATCGAGGCCCGCGCGGGCGCGATGGAGTTCCTCGAGCTGGTCACCGACGCCGACTGGGGCCGCACCGGCGACGACGTCGTGGTGGTCGACGAGGCCGGCCGCTGCCTCGGTGTGGTGCTGGTGACCGAGGTGGTGCGCGGGGTGGCCGAGGCGAAGGTCGAGGCCGCGGCGGCGCTGAACCCGCTGACCCGGCTGCCGGGCAGCGACACGGTGGCCCGCGACGTCGCCCGCCGGATCACGATCGGCGAGCCGTTCGTGGCGGCGTGGCTGGACATCGACGCGTTCAAGGCGGTCAACGACACGGCGGGCTTCGCGGCGGGCGACGACCTGATCCGCGAACTGGGCGGCGCGCTCACGGCGTTGTCCGGGCAGCTGCGGCGGATGCGGGTGAGCCACGTGGGCGGCGACGACTTCCTGGTGGTCTGCGACGTCGACGAGATCGCGACCGTGGCGGGAGCGCTGCTGGACCGCCAGTGGACGGCGGACGGGATGCCGGTGACGGTCTCGCTGGCGACGCTGGTGTGCGCGAGCGGGTCGATCCGCTCGTACCAGGAGGTGTCGCGGCTGCTGGCGCCGTTGAAGAAGCGCGCGAAGGCGGTGCCGGGGTCGAGCTGGGTGCTGAGCCGCCCGGGCGCGGACCGGGTGGAAGTGCTGCGCGGCATCGGCACCCGCGGCCTACAGGCGGCCGCCGGCTAGCTGGGCCCGGATCGCCTCGGCCGTCCAGGTCACGTAGTCCTCGTGCGGCCAGCCGCACACCCCGGTCAAGTGGTCGTAGGCCTCGTGCGACGTCAGCAACCCGATCGCGTCCGCGAGCCGGTCCGAAGCCGGTGCCCCCGCCTGCGTCAACCGCTCCTTGATCTCCGCCCGGCGGGCCACCGCCAGCTCCGCGCGGACCGCCGCCACCGCGGGGTCGGCCATCGCCGCCGTCGTGAACGCGCGCCAGATCGGCAGGGACCGGCGTACGCCCGACGCCAGCCGCGCGACCAGCTCCGGCAGGTCCTCCAGCGTGCTGCGCCCCACCAGGCCGTCCAGGTCCACCGCGTCCGGGTTGCCGGCGAAGCCGTCGCGGAACGCGGCCAGCAGCAGATCCGCCTTGCGGCCGGTCTGCGTGACCGTCTCCAGGCTCACCTCCGCCGCGGCCGCGATCTGCCGCATGCTCGTGCCCGCGTAGCCGCGCTCGGCGAACAGCCGCCCCGCTGTCGCCACCACGTGGGCGCGGGTCTGCCGGGCTCGCGCCGAGCGCACGGGTGACGAGTAGCGGCGTCGTTCGGGTATCGTCATCAATTGGATGGTACAGCGTATCGGTCAATCAAGGGGGAACCATGGCCCGCGTCCTCGTCTGCGTCCAGCCGGCCCGCGGCCACGTGGGCCCGACCAAGCCGATCGTCGAAGCCCTGCTCGCCGCCGGGCACGACGTCACCGTCGTCACGGGCAAGCGCTACCGGGAGGCCTTCGGGACGGCCACCGTGCGACTCCTGCCGCCGGAAGCCGACTTCGACGAAACCGACCTCGACGGCTCCATCCCCGGCCGGGCAGGAAAACGCGGGCTGCGGCTGGCGCGGTTCGAACTGGCGAACTTCGTGGGCGCGCTGCCCGCCCAGCTGAGCGTCCTGGACCTCGACGTCGACGTCGTCCTGTGCGACCCGCTCTTCATGGCCGGCCTCGAGCTGGTGCGGCGCGAGCACCGGCCGCGCGTGCTGGTGCTGGGCTTCCTGCCGTTCCTGCCACCGGTGCCCAGCGGCCCGAACAGCGCGATCCTCAAGGTGTTCGCGCCGTGGGTGCTCGGGCCGGCGCAGCGGCGGGCTCGTGAGGTGCTGGGCGAGGACCCCGGCATGCTGTTCGCGGACTGGCCGCTGCACAGCGACGGCGTCCTGCAGATGACCTGCCCCGGCTTCGAATACCCGCGCCCGAACGCCCCGCTGCACTTCATCGGCCCGACGACGGTCAGCGGCGCGAGCGAGCACCCGCTGCCGCCGTGGTGGCCCGACCTCGACGGCTCCCGGCCGATCGTGCACGTGACCCAGGGAACGGTGGCCAACGACGACCTGAGCCGGCTGGCCGAGCCCGCGATCGACGCCCTGGCCGGCGAAAACGTCCTGGTCGTCGTGACGACGTGCGGCGGCACGCTGCGGCCCGGCCCGCTGCCGGACAACGTCCGCGTCGCCGATTTCCTGCCCTACGACGACCTGCTCCCCCGCTGCGCCGCGGTGGTCACGAACGGCGGGTACGGCGGCGTCAACCACGCCCTCCGGTACGGCGTACCGCTGGTCGTGGTCGGCGCCAGCCAGGACAAGCGCGAGGTGGCCGCCCGGGTCACCTGGTCCGGCGCCGGGATCGGCCGCGCGCGGGGTTCGGCGTCACCGAAGACGCTGCGGCGGGACATCCGCACCGTCCTGGCCGAGCCGCGCTACCGCGACCGGGCGAAGGAGCTGGCCGCGGAGATGGCGGCCGCGCCGTCGATGGCCGAGGTGGTCGAGCTGATCACGGGGCACTGAACCGCTCGTCGACCTCCGCCGCCGTCAACCCGAAGTCCTCCAGCCGGTAGCGGTGCACCGGCTTCCGGTCCCCCGACCGGCTTTCCGCGTGCAACGCCGTCATCGCCGCGCGGGCCTCGTCCGTCAAGGACAGTCCGAAGTGGTCGTACACAGTGGACACCGTGCCGATCGGGTCGGCGACGAAGTCCTCGTACGCCACGTCGCAGAACTGGGCCGCGGCATAGCGGGCGCGGGCCGTGCGGAACTCCTCCGCGCCGCGGGCCCACAGGTCGAGCTGGGAGCGGCCGATCACCTCGCCGCGGAACTTCGTGGACCAGCCGTCGGCCGCCTTCTCCGCGAGGCTGCACATCGAGCCCATGATCGTGCGCGGCGCGCGGTGGGTCTGGATCACCAGCGCATCCGGGTACGCCGCCATCAGCGCGTCCAGCGCGAACAGGTGGCTCGGGTTCTTGAGCACCCAGCGCTTGCCCGCGTCCGGCAGCCCGATGAGCTGCAGGTTGCGCCGATGCCGGGCGTACGCGTCCGTCCAATCCTGCTTCGCCAGCCAGCGCGAGTACCGCGGCACGTGCGCGAGGCATTCGAAGGAGATCGACCGCATCGACTGCCGCAGCAGCTGCCAGCACTCCTCGACCTGGTCCGCGGACATGTGGTGCACGCCCATGAACTCCGGGTGCTCGACGTGGTGGCGCTCGTAGCCGGCCTGGATCCCTTGGTACACGGGGTTGTCCGGCCACGTCGCGCGCGGCGGCCGCGGCTGCGGGACTTCGGCGAGCCACACTTCGAGGCCCTGGTGCCCGGGGTCCTCGGCCAGCAGCCGGTGCAGGGCGGTCGTGCCGGTGCGCGGCAGGCCGGTCACGAAGATCGGCCGCTCGATCGCCACCGAAGCCGACTCCGGGTGCTGCTTCCAGCCCGCCTCGCTGAGCAGCCGCGCCACGAGCGCGCCGCGTAGGAACGCCCGGTGCACCTTGTTGCCGTACGGCGTGAGGTCCTCGTCCGCCTCGTACGACTCCAGCAGCACGCGCAGGCCTTCGAGGTACTCGTCCGAGCCGAAGTCGTCGAGCCCGGTGAGCTTGGCGGCCGACGCGTGCAGGTCCTCGACGGTGCCGACGTCTTCCCGGCCGGGACGCATGGAACCTCCTAGTGGTGGTACTCGCCGCCGTTGACGTCGAGGCACTGCCCGGTGATCGCCCGCGCCATCGGCGAGGCGAGGAACACCACGGCGTCGGCGATCTCGTCCGGTTCCGGCAGCTTGCGCAGGTCTATGGTGGACGCGGTTTCGGCGTAGACCTCTTCGGGGGTGATGCCGCGTTCCTTGGCCAGGTAGGCGAAGTACCACTTGAGGTTCGGCGCCCAGATGTAGCCGGGCGCGACGGTGTTGACGCGGATCCCGTCCGGCCCGAGTTCGCTGGCCAGGCTCTGCGAGAGCGACAGCAGCGCCGACTTCGCCATCTTGTACGCGCCGAACGTGCGCCGCGAATGCCGCAGCACCGCCGAATTGATCATCACCAGCGAGCCCTTGCTCTCCTTGAGCGCGGGCAGGAACAACCGGGTCAGCCGCAGCACCGAGATGCCGGCCGTCTCGAACCCGGCGCGGACGGCGTCGAGGTCCACAGTGGCCAGATCGGTCAGCGGCGGGACGGCGAAGGCGTTGTGCACCACCGCGTCCACCCGGCCGAACGCTTCGAGCGCCTCGCGCACCAGGTTCGCCGCGGAATCGGCGTCGTCGATGTCGGTCCGGACCGCGACAGCACGCCGCCCGAGGTCGGTCACCTCCTTGGCGACCTCGGTGAGCCGCGATTCGGTGCGCGCCGCGAGCACGACGTCCGCGCCCGCCTCCGCGCTGCGCACGGCGATCGACCGGCCGAGCCCCGGCCCGATGCCGGATACCACGACCACCTTGTCCCGCAACAGGTCCGGCACACTCACCCCAGCATCCGGGCGGCGACGGCGTCCTGCCGCGCCGCGATCCGCGCCGACCACTCGGCCGGCGTCACGCGTGCTTCCTCGTGGTACGGCAGCCGGTCCGGCAGCTCGTCCACCTTGACGACCTCGACGACCGGGCCGTCCTCCGGGCCGAGGTCGCGCGCCAGCCGCTGCCAGCGGATCTGGACGTACCCGCGGTCGTGGCCCGTGCGCTCCAGCCAGTTCGCCAGGCCGGGATCGCGCTCGCTGATCACGAACCGGATCCTGCCGTCCGGGTCGACGCGGGCCTGGTCGGCGGTGAGGCTCGTCTGGTGGTTGATGTAGTCGAGCGAGACGTACCAGAGGCTGCCGAGCTGGATGCCCTGGTACGGCGCGTCCGCACACCGCGGCACGGTGACGATCATCGCCTCTTCGTCGCTCAGCTCGTAGTGCCCGGCCGAGGAGAACTGCGTGGTCAGCCCGCCCGGCGTCGACCGCGGCTCGGTCATCGTGTTCACCGGCAGGTTGTCGTAGAACCACTTCGGGAACGCGAGGAACGTCTTCAGGCGGCTCAGCAGGATCTTGCCGGTGACGCCGTAGCGCTTGGCCAGCGCCGACCGGTCCGGCACCGGCGGCGCCTGGCCCGCCGTGTCGACGCACCGGATGCGGATCTCGCCGCGCTTCTCGGTCGCCCAGTCGCTGTGGACCTCGCGCACGACGAGCATCGACGCGCCTTCGCCGAGGACGAAGTAGTTCGGCCCCGGGTTCTCGCGGGCCGGGCCGAACCGCAGCTCGAACCGGCCGTCCTCGTCGATGTCGATGGCGCGGTCGTCGAACGCGGCGAGGCTGTCGGGCACCACGACCGGCGAGTAGTCGCCGTTGAGGATCTGGAAGCTCAGGTCGGCGGTGGTCCCGCGGACGCCGGTGACCACGTATTCGCGGTCGGCGCGGATGTTCGCGTTGAAGTACAGCGTGTCCGGGTTGTCCAGGCCCATCTTCGTGTACGGCCCGGTGGACGCGGTGAAGTACGGGAAGTCGCGCTGGTAGGCCCAGGCCATCTGCAGCGACGCGCGGATGCTGCCCGCGAGGTAGTCGAGCCCTTCCAGCAGGCCCTGCTCGGTCTGCGCCGGCGGCGCCTCGGTAATCAGCTTCTCGGCCTCGACGATCGCGTCGGCGAACGGCCGCGTCAACGAGAACTCGTTCTCGATCATGCCGGAACGGCCCAGCGGTTGGCGAGCAGCCGGAAGCCCGGGTTGCCCTCCCACGAGAGCATCGACTCGTAGGTCCGGACGTACCCGATGTGCGACATCCGCCAGGCGCCGTCGGCGTCCCGGCGGTAGGTGTCCTCGTAGAAGGCGGCGCCCTCGATGATCACCTTGTGGTCGGGGACGATGACCTTGTCGGTGAACGACCACCGCCCGGTCGCGGTGTCGCCGTCGACCTCGATCTCGGGCTGACCTGCGTGGTGGACGGTGATGATGCCGTTGCCGAGGCTCGTGGTGAGGAACTCGAGGATGGCCTCGCGCCCCTCGAACTTCTTCCCGTCCCCGCCCACGGCGTGCGTCCCGTAGTCGGCCGTGGCGTCGACGGTGAACGTGTCGGCCACCTCGTCCCACAGCTTCAGGTCCACCCCGCGCAGGTACCGGTACTTCAGCCGCTTGATCTCTTCGAGTACGACCAGGTCCATGTGCACAGGGTCCCGCACCGCTTGACCGATGACAAGAACATGTTCTACTTTTTTCCGGTGTCCGTGGCCTATGAGCTGTCCCACCTGGCCGCGCTCGAAGCGGAGGCCGTGCACGTCTTCCGCGAAGTCGCGGCGACCTTCGAACGCCCGGTGCTGCTCTTCTCCGGCGGCAAGGACTCGGTGGTGATGCTGCACGCCGCCGCGAAGGCGTTCTGGCCGGCGCCGCTGCCGTTCCCCGTGCTGCACGTCGACACCGGCCACAACTTCGACGAGGTCATCCGGTTCCGCGACGAGACCGTCGCCGCCCTGAACCTGCGCCTCGAAGTGTCCAGGGTGCAGGATGACATCGACGCCGGCCGCGTCGTCGAGGAGACCGGGCCGCGGGCCAGCCGCAACCGGCTGCAGACGGTCACGCTCCTGCGCGCGATCCGCGAAGGCGGCTTCGACGCCGTGTTCGGCGGCGCCCGCCGCGACGAGGAGAAGGCGCGCGCCAAGGAGCGCGTGTTCAGCTTCCGCGACGAGCACGGCCAGTGGGACCCGCGCGGCCAGCGCCCGGAGCTGTGGAACCTCTACAACGGGCGGCACCGGCGCGGCGAGCACATCCGCGTCTTCCCGCTGTCGAACTGGACCGAGCTGGACATCTGGCAGTACGTCCGCGACGAGCGGATCGCGCTGCCCCCGCTGTACTACGCGCACCGGCGCCCGGTGGTCCAGCGGGACGGCATGCTGCTCGCGGCCACGCGGTTCCTGTCCCTTGTGGACGGCGAGACGCCGTACGAGGCGACCGTGCGCTTCCGGACCGTCGGCGACGCCACCTGCACCGGCTGCGTCGAATCGTCGGCGGCGACACCGTCCGAAGTGGTCGCCGAGGTGGCCGCCACGCGCGTCACCGAACGCGGAGCCACGCGTGCCGACGACCGGATTTCCGAGGCAGGCATGGAAGACCGCAAGCGGGAGGGCTACTTCTGATGCAGCTGCTGCGGATCGCCACGGCGGGGAGCGTGGACGACGGGAAGTCCACTTTGATCGGCAGGCTGCTGTTCGACTCGAAGGCGATCTTCACCGACCAGCTCGCCGCCGTCGAACGCGCCAGCCGCGACCGCGGCGAAGACTACCCGGACCTCGCGCTGCTCACCGACGGCCTGCGCGCCGAGCGCGAGCAGGGCATCACCATCGACGTCGCCCACCGCTACTTCGCCACGCCCAAGCGCAAGTTCATCATCGCCGACACCCCGGGGCACCTGCAGTACACGCGGAACATGGTGACCGGCGCGTCGACGGCCGACCTGGCGCTGGTCCTGGTGGACGCGCGCAAGGGCGTGCTGGAGCAGTCGCGGCGGCACGCGTTCCTCGCGTCGCTGCTCGGCATCGGGCACCTCGTGGTGTGCGTGAACAAGATGGACCTCGTCGGCTGGTCGCGGGAACGGTTCGACGAGATCCGCGAGGACTTCCGCCGGTTCGCGATGAAGCTCGACGTCGCCGACCTGACGTTCGTGCCGGTCTCGGCGCTGCACGGCGACAACGTCGTCCACCGCAGCGCGAGCATGCCCTGGTACGAAGGGACTTCGCTGCTGCACCAGCTGGAGGAGGTGCACGTCGCGTCCGACCGCAACCTGATCGACGCGCGGTTCCCGGTGCAGTACGTCATCCGCCGCGCCGACTTCCGCGGTTACGCGGGCACCATCGCGGGCGGGGTGTTCAAGCCGGGCGACGAGGTCGTGGCGCTGCCGTCGGGATTCACCTCGCGGGTGCGCGCGGTGTGGGGCCCCGGCGGGAAACCGCTTTCGGAAGCCTTCACCGGGCAGGCGGTCGCGGTCGAGCTGACCGACGACCTGGATCTGGGGCGCGGCGCGATGCTGTGCCGGCCGGGCAACCGAGCGGAGTCGGCCCGCGAAGTCGACGCTCTCGTGTGCTGGTTCTCGGAGCGGTCGTCGCTGACGCCCGGCGCGACGTACGCGGTCCGCCACACGACCACCGAGACGCGAGGCACGGTGGAGCGGCTGGAGTACCGCCTCGACGTGACGACGCTGCACCGTACCGAGGCTAAGTCGTTGTCGTTGAACGACATCGGCCGCATCCGGCTGCGCACGCGGGCGCCGTTGCTGTTCGACCCGTACCGCCGCAACCGCGCGACGGGCGGGTTCCTGCTGGTGGACGAGCACACGGGCGACACGGTCGCGGCGGGCATGATCACCGGGGCGCCGACGTCCCCGGTGGTCTGGCACCAGGCGGCGGTCCGCCGCGAGGACCGCCCGACCCGCGGCGCGACGGTGTGGCTGACCGGCCTGTCGGCGTCGGGCAAGTCGTCGGTGGCGGTGGAGCTGGAGCGCCGCCTGGTGGCGGCGGGCCGCCCGGCGTACCTCCTGGACGGCGACAACCTCCGCCACGGGCTGAACGCCGGGCTGGGGTTCAGCCCCGAGGACCGCGCGGAGAACGTGCGGCGGGTGGCGGAGGTGGCGCGCCTGTTCGCGGACGCGGGCGTGGTGGCGATCGCGTCCCTGATCAGCCCTTATGCGTCGGACCGGGCTTCGGCGCGGGCGATCTCCGGGGAGCTGCCGTTCGTGGAGGTCTTCGTCGACACGCCGTTGGAGGTCTGCGAAGCACGCGACCCGAAGGGGATGTACGCGAAGGCGCGGGCCGGGGAGATCACCGGGTTCACCGGCATCGACGCGCCGTACGAGCGCCCGTCGTCGCCCGACCTGGTATTGAAGCCGGCCGACGGCGACCCGGCGACGATGGCGGCGGCGATCCAGGCCCTCCTCGACGACGTCGGCTGACGATACCGGTACGTTGCAAGATCGAGACCGCACGCGAGTGGTCAAAGGTTAGATTACCGACATGCGCTTTCTCGGGGGGATTCTCGCCGCCTGCCTGCTGACCGGTGTCGCCGCGTGTTCGGGCGGCACGCCGTCGGCCGCACCGCCGGCGTCGACCTCGGCGGCGCCGTCCAGCACGGTGAGCAAGCCGAAGACGACGGCACCCACCTTCACGCCGGCGGCCTCACCGGCCACCTTGACCGCGGCCTGCCCGTTCCTCAGCGCCGAGGAGATCATGCAGGCGCTGACCCAGGTGCTCGCCAGTGGATCGAAGGAGAGCGATCCGGTGCAGACGGGCGTCGGCAAGGCTTACGACTGCGAATACGGCGGCGGCCGGACGGGGAGCCTGTACGTCGCCACGGACTCCACCACGCCCGCGCAGTTCCTCGCGCGAACGAAGAAGGACTGCACGAACGTGGTGCCACTGCCGGGGATCGGCGAAGGTGCGCTGCACTGCACGACGAAGGACGCGGGCGAGCAGCTCGTCGTCGCCAAGCACAGCCACGGACAGCTGCGCACCGCGACCCTGTTCCTGGGCTCCGAGGGCCGCGCGGACAGCTACACCACCCTCGCGAAACTGCTGGCCGACCGGCTCTAACCGGCCTCGACCACGAAGAACAGGAAGCTCGGGAACGTGTCGAGCAGGTGGAAGTCGTCCGGGAACAGGTCCCGCGCTTCCGGCACCGGGTGCGGTTCGCTGATCACGGCGATCCGGAAACCGGCCGCGGTGAAGGCGTCGGTCATCGCGTGCAGCGGCTTGTGCCAGAACGTCATCCGCGCGGCTTGGCCGTGCAGCTCGAACTCGTCGGTCCAGGTGTAGGACTCGAAGTAGTCGGGCCGGGGGCCGGTTTGGCGGTGGATCAGGTTGTTCATGAACGGGTGGTTGACCGACGCGATGAGCCGGCCGCCGGTCTTGAGCACCCGCCGGAACTCCGCCAGCGTCGGCGCCCAGTCCCGCAGGTAGTGCAGCACCAGGGACGCGACGACATCGTCGAAGGCGTCGTCGGGATAGGGCAGCGGCTCGGCGAGGTCGGCGACGCGCAGGTCGGCGTCGGCGCCGAGCCGCTTCCGGGCGTGCTCGATCATCGCGGCGCTCTGGTCGAAGCCGGTCACCACGGCGCCCCGCTCGCGCAGCGCCGCGAACAGCGGGCCCGAGCCGCAGCCGGCGTCGAGGATCCGCCGTCCGGCCACGTCGCCGGCGAGCGCGAGGGTGGCGGGCCGTTCGTAGTAGGCGTTCATCAGGCTGGTTTCGTTCTCGGCCGTGTAGGCATCGGCGAACTCGTCGTACGCGGCAACCGGAGTCATGCGGCCCATAGTGCCCGCGTCAGCCCGCCGGCGCCACGAACCCCGAGTCGTACGCCCGGATCACCGCCTGGGTCCGATCGCGCGCCCCGAGCTTCGCCAGCACGTTGCCCACGTGGGTCTTCACCGTCTGGATCCCCAGGTACAGCTCGCCCGCGATCTCCACATTGGACAGTCCACTCGCCATCAACCGCAGCACTTCGCGCTCGCGCTCGGTCAGCCCCGCCGCCGCCAAGCCGTCCCCGGACGGGGCCCGGTGCGCCGCCAAGCGGCGGATCGCCGACGGGAACAGCACCGAATCGCCCGTCACCACCGTGCGGATCGCCGCCACGATCTCCTCCGGCCGCGCCCGCTTGAGCAGGAACCCGCTCGCGCCCGCGAGCAGCGCGTCGTACACGTAGTCGTCGTTTTCGAAGGTCGTCACCACGATCACCTTCGGCGGCCGGTCCACAGTGGACATCAGGTGCGCGGTGGCGCGGATCCCGTCCACCGCGGGCATCCGCACGTCCATCAGGACGACGTCCGGGCGCAGCCGCGCGACCAGGCCGGGCACCTCGGCGCCGTCGGCCGCTTCGCCGGCCACCGCCAACCCCGGCTCGCTCTCGACGATCGCCCGGAGCCCGGCGCGGATCAGCGGCTCGTCGTCGACCAGCAGCACGCTCAGCTCCCCCACGGCACCCGCACCTCGACCTCCCACCGCTCGTCCACCCGCCCGGCCGACAGTTCGCCGCCCAGCACCGCGACCCGCTCGGTCATCCCGCGCAGGCCGCGGCCGCCGCCGGCGCTGCCCGTGCCGCTGCCGAGCGGGTTGGCGACCCGGGCGGCCAAGCCGTGCGCGGTGACCGCGAGAGCCACCGTCACCGGGACCCTACCGGCGTGCCGGACGGCGTTGGTCAGGCATTCCTGCAGGATCCGGTACACCTCGCGCGACACCACCGCGGGCACGGCGGCCAGGTCGCCGTCGATCGACGCGGTGACGTCGGTGCCGGCCAGCCGGGTCGTGTCGAGCAGGGTCGGCAGCTCGGTCAGCGCCGGCTGCGGCGTCCGGGCCGCCGCCTCGTCGCGCAGCAGCCCGAGGACGTGGTCGAGGTCGTCGAGGGCGGTGCGGGCGGACTCCTCGATCGCGCCGAGCGCGCGTTCGGTGAAGTCCGGGTCGGTCCGCAGCGTCCGCCGGGCGGCGCCCGCCTGGAGGGTGACGACGCTCAGCGCGTGCCCGACCGAGTCGTGCAGTTCGCGGGCCAGGCGGTTGCGCTCGGCGAGCTGCCCGGTCCGCCGTTCCAGCTGGGCGATCCGGTCGGCGGCGGTCATCCCGAGCAGCCGGGCCGCGACCCGGCGCAGCACGCCCCCGACCACCCAGACGGCGTAGACGAGCACCACCGCGGCGAGGGTGAAGGCGACGGGCAGCCACACCGAAGACCAGCCGGCCGGCACGGTGACCTCGCCACCGCCGTCGGTCTGGAAGAGGTGCCCGGTGAAGACGGCGCTGACCGAGACACCGATCGCGACGGGGGCGGCGAGGCTGAAGAAGCTGACGACGAACCCGGCGACGACGTGCACGACGAACATGACGGCGGCCCGCCGCCGCCCGGGCCGGCTGCGCGGTTTCGCGGGCGCATCCGGAACGGGATCGTCGAGCAGCTCCCGGACGGCGGTGGATTCGAGGACGTGCACGGCGGGCAGGAAGGCGGTCCCGCCGAGGACGAGCAGGGTGATGGCGCCGCCGACGAGGACGGCCTGCTCGGCGGTGGTGACGAAGGGCAGCACCGAAGGCACGGCGACGGCGGAGAAGAGCAGGTAGGGGACGCTGATGGCGCCGCCGAGGACGAGGTAGACCCAGCGACGGTAGGTCGCTTTGCTCGTCAGGGGGCGGAGGATGCGCACGGGCCGATCTTCGCAGGCGGCGGAGGTGTGCGCCTCCCTCTCGAGGTGGAGGCAGCCCCCGCCCTCTCCGGGGGTCCGGCCCCGCACCCAGTGTATCGGGCCCGCCCGACCAAAAGCCGGAAAGCGCGGGGCCGGAGCCTGGTTGTCCACAACGCGGGCCGGATGTGGACAACCAGGCCGGCCGTGGTTGCTCAGGCGACCCGGTGCGGGGTTTCGGCCGCCGCCAATCCGTTGACCCACAACGACTGCACCTTCGCCGCCTCGGCCGCCGACGGCTTCGCGTTCTTGCACGACGTTCCCGGCCCGTGTCCGGACATCAACTCCGTGCACGGGCCCTCGTAGTGGTCCGGCAAGCCCAGGTTGTGGCCCAGCTCGTGCGCCGCGATGCAGGTCGGGTCGTAGCCCTCCGCCACCTGGCTCGTGTCCAGGTAGATGTCGCCTCGGCCGTGGCCGTTGGTGTTCGTGTACGAACCGCCGCTGTGGATCTCGTGGAACTTGATCGTCGCGCCCGTGCTGCGCTTGACCAGCTTCACGTCGGTGACCGCGGCGTTCCAGTTGGCCGCGCCCTGGTCGATCTGGGCGAGGTAGTCCGGTGCGCCCGTCGAGCTGTAGTAGAGCGTCGTGACCGCGGCCGCCGAAGCGGCGGGCGTGAAGCCCAGGCCCAGCGGGGCCACCAGGGCCAGTGCCGCGATCCGGCTGATCACGCGTGCGTCCATCGTGTCTCCTTCGTCCGATTCAGAGAACACTTCACCGTGGTTCGAGCGATCAGGTTAGAAGTCCACGGACACCGCGGCCACGGCCGAAAGTAGCTCCCTCGCCGGAGGGAGCCGCGTCCCGCCGCCGCGTGAGCCCGCCGGCCCGGCCGCCGTGGTCTGCTCGCCCCATGGACATCCTGCTGGGCCTGCTGACCCTCCCCCTCTACGCGCTCGTGCTGTGGCCGCTGGTGGTCGCGTCCCGGCGCGTGCTCGGGGTGCGGATCGGCGCCGTCCGCGCGCTGTGCGGGGCCGCGTTCGGCTGGCTCGTCGCGGGCGGTATCGGGCAGGCCTTCCCGGTATCCCTGCTGCACCACGGCGGGGCGGCCATCGGCCTGCTGATCCCGTTGGCGGGCAGCGCTTTCCTGGCGACGCTGATCTTCCTCTTCGTCGCCGAGCTGGCCCTGCCGCGCGGGTTCCGGCCGCGGTCGCTGCGCGCCAAGGTCCGGCGCGCCCGCCGCTACTCGCAGATCAGCCGGATCGCGGTCAAGCACGGCCTCGGCCGCTACCTGACCGGCCGCGACGAATCCGGCGTCCGGCACGCCAAGCTCGCCCGCTCCCTGCGCCACGCGTTGGAGGAGGGCGGCGTGACGTTCGTCAAGCTCGGCCAGCTGCTGTCGACGCGCGCGGACCTGCTGCCGCCGGTGTTCGTCGACGAGCTCGCCAAGCTGCAGGACCGCGTGGCGCCCGCGAAGGCCGACGCCGTGTGGGCCGTGCTCACCGAAGAGCTCGGCGGCTCGCCCGACGACGTCTTCGCCGAGTTCGACCCGGAACCCCTGGCCGCCGCGTCGGTCGCGCAGGTCTACCGGGCTCGTCTGCGAAGCGGTGAAGACGTCGTGGTCAAGGTGCAGCGCCCGGGCGTGCGGGAGCAGGCCGAACGCGACATCGACATCGTCCGCCGCGTCGCCGCGGCCCTCGAGGACCGCGCCGATTGGGCGCGCTCGCTCGGGGTCGCCGAACTCGCCGACGGGTTCGCCGAAGCGCTGGCCGAGGAGCTCGACTTCACCATCGAAGCCCGCAACATCGCCGCTGTGGCCGCCACGTCGTGCCCGAACGTCGCCCTTCCGACCGTCCACAAAGCACTGTCCACCGAGCGGGTGCTCGTCATGTCCCGATTGGCCGGAAAGCCACTGGAGACGGCCCCGGCGGCCGACCGGAAGCGGCTCGCGCGGGCGCTCCTGCGGTGCCTGCTCGACCAGGTGCTGCTCGGCGGCGTCTTCCACGCCGACCCGCACCCGGGCAACCTCATGCTGCTCCCCGACGGCCGGCTGGGCCTGCTCGACTTCGGCTCGGTCGGCCGGCTCGACGCCGGGCTGCGCGGCGGCCTGCAGAACCTCGTGCTGGCCCTCGACCGCGGCGACCCGGCGGCCCTGCGCGACGGCCTGCTGGAGATCGTCGACCGCACCGGCGACATCGACGAGCAGCGCCTCGACCGCGCGCTCGGCGCGCTCGTGGCCCGCCACTTCGGCCCCGGCCGCTCCCCCGGCCTCGACCTGTTCACCAGCCTGTTCCGGCTCGTCGCGGACTTCCGGCTGAGCGTGCCGCCGCCGGTCGCCGCGGTGTTCCGGGCGCTCGCCACCGTCGAAGGGACGCTCTCGGCGCTCGACCCCGGGTTCGACGTCCTGGCCGAGTCCCGCGCGTTCGCCGCCGAGCAGGTCGGCACCCGGCTCCGGCCGGACTCGCTGCGCCACACCGCGCTCACCGAAGTCATGGCGCTGCTGCCGGTCCTGCGCCGCCTCCCCCGCCGCGTCGACCGCATCGGCGCCGCGCTGGAGGAGGGCAGGCTGTCGGTGAACGTCCGGCTGTTCTCCGACGAGCGCGACCGCGACGTCGTCACGACGCTCGTGCACGAGGTCCTGCTGGCGTTCGTCGGCGCGGCGACGGGCCTGATGGCCGTCCTGCTGCTGGCCGGCGACGGCGGGCCACGCATCGCCGCCGGCCTGACGCTGCACCAGGCGTTCGGCTACAACCTGCTGGTGATCAGCGCACTGGTGGGGCTGCGGCTGCTCTTCGTCGTCTTCCGCCGCTCCGGACGGCGGTCACGATCAGCCCGATGACCGCGACGGCGACCAGCACGACCCCGGCGAGGATCCACCAGCGCAGGCCGGTGAACGTGGTGTCGTAGAACGGCGCGCCGGGCAGGCCCGCGTCGGTGAACGCCGTGGTGCGGGGCAGCGGTGACGGGTAGAGGACGGCTCCGGCGCCGACCACGAAACCCCACGCCGCGGAAACGCGAATCGTCCGCGTTGCCGCGCTGGTCCCCGAGCGCGAACACCTCACCCTCGTGCACGCGGGTGAGGTAGGGGGTGGTCACGACCGAGTCGTGCGCGTACTCGTCCTGGCTGAGGTAGTTCTCGGTCCGGTCATGGTCATCTATCGGGCCGCCCTCGGCTTCGTTACCCCGTCCGGGGCGCGTACATGATCACCGCGACCCCGGCCAGGCACAGCAGCGCGCCGAGGACGTCGTAGCGGTCCGGGCGGTAACCGTCCGCGACCATCCCCCAGGCCAGCGAGCCGGCGACGAACACGCCGCCGTACGCGGCGAGGATGCGGCCGAAGTGGGCGTCCGGCTGGAGCGTCGCCACGAAGCCGTACACGCCCAGGGCCAGGACCCCGCCGCCGATCCAGAGCCAGCCGCGGTGTTCCCGCACGCCCTGCCAGACCAGCCACGCGCCGCCGATTTCGCAGACCGCCGCGGCGAGGAACAGGACGATCGAACGCAGCGGCACCCCGGGATACTAGCTCCCGTGCCGTTCACGCTGAGTCATCCGGCCGCCGTGCTCCCGCTGGCGAGGCGTCCCCTGGTCCCCTCCGCCCTCGTCGCCGGCTCGGTGGCGCCGGACGTCTTCTGGTTCGTGCCGCGGCTGCCCGGGGTCGGCTTGACGAAGACGCACGAATTCGCGTCGGTCCTCTGGCTCGACCCGCTCCTCGCGCTGGCCGGCTTGGCCCTGTTCCAGCTCCTGCTGAAGCGGCCCCTGCTCGCCCTCGCGCCGAAACCCCTCGCCGAACGACTCCCCCGCCACTTCAGCTGGCGGCGGCCGGGCCGGCTGGCGCTCTCGCTGGTGCTCGGCGCCGCCACGCACGTCGGCTGGGACGCGTTCACCCACGAAAGCGGCGGCTTCCCCTTCCTCCGGACCCCGATCGTCACGGGGATCGACGTCGGACGGCTGATCCAGCTGCTCAGCACGATCGCCGGCGCCGCGGTCCTCGCGTGGTGGCTCGTGCGCTGGTACCGCACGGCGCCCACCCGGGAGGTCGCGCCGGGCACCCGCCACCGCAAGGCCGTCTCGGCGTTCCTGAGCGGCGGCGCGCTCACCGGCGTCCTCGTGCAGGTGCTGCCGTTCGTGGCCCACCACGATCCGATGACCCACGCGGGTGTCGTCGGCAACGCCACCTACCTCGCGGTCACCGGCGCCGGCAGCGGGTTTCTGGTCGCGCTCGTCGGCTACGCACTGGCCTGGCACGCGCGGTATAGGTCGTTATACACAAGAAGGGCCGCTCCGGAGAGCGGCCCTTCCGAGGAAGCGGTCAGACGGTGAAGCCGAGGGCGCGCAGCTGCTCGCGGCCGTCCTCGGTGATCTTCTCCGGGCCCCACGGCGGCATCCAGACCCAGTTGATCCGGAAGTCCTTGACCAGGCCGCCGCTGGTCAGCGCGGCCGACGTCTGGTCCTCGATCACATCCGTCAGCGGGCAGGCCGCGGACGTCAGGGTCATGTCGAGGGTGGCCGTGTTGTCCGGCTCGACGCGGATGTCGTAGACGAGGCCGAGGTCGACGACGTTGATGCCGAGCTCGGGGTCGACGACGTCGCGCATGGCTTCTTCGACGTCCTCGATCTTGGCGAGGTCGAGGTCCTGCTTCGCGGTGGTCTCGGCGTCGAGGTCGGCGGCGGTCCGGCCCTCGCGAGTGTCGGTGGCGGTGTCTTCGGTCATGCCTTTTCAGCTCCACTGGTCGTCCGGGCGACGGCGTCCTTGAAAGCCATCCAGCCGAGGAGGGCGCACTTCACGCGGGCGGGGTACTTGGCGACGCCGGCGAAGGCGACCCCGTCCTCCAGCACGTCCTCGTCCGGCTCGACCTTTCCCTTGCCCTGCATCAGTTCCACGAAGGCGTCCATGGTGGTGAACGCCTCCTCGATCGTGTGGCCGACGACGAGGTCCGTCAAGACCGACGTCGAGGCCTGGCTGATCGAGCAGCCCTGGCCGTCGTAGGAGACGTCGGCGACCTTCCCGTCGTCGACCTTGACCCGCAGCGTCACCTCGTCGCCGCAGGTCGGGTTGACCTGGAACGACTCGGCGTCGAACGGGTCGCGCAGGCCGCGCCCGTGCGGGTTCTTGTAGTGGTCCAGGATGATCTCCTGGTACATGCTCTCCAGGTTCACTGTCCCACCCCGAAGAACTTCTGCGCCTCGCGGATGCCCGCGACGAGGGCGTCCACTTCGGACAGGTCGTTGTAGAGGTAGAACGACGCGCGCACGGTCGCCTGCGCGTTGCAGGCCCGGTGCAGCGGCCACGCGCAGTGGTGGCCGACGCGCACGGCGATGCCGAGGCTGTCGAGCACCTGGCCGGCGTCGTGCGGGTGCACGCCGTCGATCACGAACGACACGGTCGCGCCCCGGTCCGCCAGGTCGGTCGGCCCAACGATCCGGACACCCGGGATCGCGCCGATGCCTTCCAGCGCCGCCGCGGCCAGTTCCTTCTCGTGGGCCGCGACCCGGTCCATGCCGATGGCCGAGAGGTAGTCGACGGCCGCGCCGAGGCCGATGGCCTGCGACGTCATCGGGACGCCCGCCTCGAACCGCTGCGGCGGCGGCGCGAAGGTCGAGCCCTCCATGCGGACCATCTCGATCATCGACCCGCCGGTCAGGAACGGCGGCATCGCTTCGAGCAGTTCGGTGCGGCCGTAGAGGACGCCGATGCCGGACGGGCCGAGCATCTTGTGCCCGGAGAACGCGGCGAAGTCGACGCCGAGGGCGTGGAAGTCCACGGGGAAGTGCGGCACCGACTGGCAGGCGTCGAGCACGGTGAGCGCACCGACGGCCTTGGCCTTCTCGACCAGCAGCGAGACCGGGTTGACCGTGCCGAGCACGTTGGACTGGTGCGCGAACGCGACCACCTTGGTGCGCGGCGTGATCAGCTCGTCCACATCGGACAGGTCGAGGCGGCCGTCGGAAGTGACCTTGAACCACTTCAGCGTCGCCCCGGTACGCTGGCACAGCTGCTGCCACGGCACGAGGTTCGCGTGGTGCTCCATCTCGGTGACGACGATCTCGTCACCCGGGCCGACCACGAACCGCGCGACCTCGGGACCGGCGGTGGCGGCGTTGCTCATCGAGTACGCGACGAGGTTGATGCCCTCGGTGGCGTTCTTGGTGAACACCAGCTCTTCGGGGTCGGCGCCGACGAACTCGGCGATCTTCGCCCGCGCGGACTCGTAGGCGTCGGTCGCCTCTTCCGACAGCTGGTGCGCGCCGCGGTGCACGGCGGCGTTCGACGTGAAGACGTACTCGCGCTCGGCCTCGAACACCGCGGTGGGACGTTGCGAAGTCGCCCCGGAGTCCAGGTACACCAAGGGTTTCCCGTCGCGGACCGTGCGCGACAGGATGGGGAAGTCGGCCCTCAGGGCCGCCACGTCCAGTGGCAAAGAGCTGGCCGAGGTGGTGGTCATCGGGCCGACTCCTCTCGTTCTCGGTGTGGTGGAACGGGTCAGACCGCGGCGGGCTCGGTCTTGCCGGTGTACTTGACGTACCCGTTTTCCTCGAGCTCGTCGGCCAGTTCCTTGCCGCCCGACTCGACGATCTTGCCGCCCGCGAAGACGTGCACGAAGTCCGGCGTGATGTGGCGGAGGATCCGGGTGTAGTGCGTGATCAGCATGACGCCGACCTCGCTCGAAGCCTTGTACGCGTTGACGCCCTCGGAGACGACGCGCAGGGCGTCGACGTCCAGACCGGAGTCGGTCTCGTCGAGGATGGCGATCTTCGGCTTGAGCAGCGCCAGCTGCAGGATCTCGTGGCGCTTCTTCTCGCCGCCGGAGAAGCCCTCGTTGACCGAGCGCTCGGCGAACTCCTGCGAGATCTCGAGCTTGCCCATCTCCTCCTTGACCTCCTTGACCCAGTGGCGCAGCTTGGGGGCCTCGCCACGGACCGCGGTGGCCGCGGTGCGGAGGAAGTTGGACATGGACACGCCCGGCACCTCGACCGGGTACTGCATCGCGAGGAACAGGCCCGCGCGGGCGCGCTCGTCGACGCTCATCTCGAGGACGTTCTCGCCGTCGAGCAGCACCTCACCCGAGGTCACTTCGTACTTCGGGTGGCCGGCGATCGCGTAGGACAGCGTGGACTTGCCGGAGCCGTTGGGGCCCATGATCGCGTGCGTCTCGCCCGACTTGATGGTCAGGTTGACGCCCTTGAGGATCTCCTTGGCGCCCTCGTCGGTCGTGACCGAGGCGTGGAGGTCCTTGATTTCCAGGGTAGCCATTTCTTCGTTTCCTAAGTTCGGTGAGCGGTCAGGCGCCAACGGCTTCGAGTTCGGCTTCGATCGCGGCTTCGAGGCGCTCGCGCACCTCGGGGACGTCGATCTTCACCAGGATCTCGTGGAAGAACCCGCGCACGACCAAGCGCCGCGCGGCTTCCTCGGCGATCCCACGCGACTGGAGGTAGAACAACTGCTCGTCGTCGAACCTTCCCGTCGCGCTCGCGTGGCCGGCGCCTTCGATCTCGCCGGTCTCGATCTCGAGGTTCGGCACCGAGTCCGCGCGGGCGCCCGGGGTGAGCACCAGGTTGCGGTTGAGCTCGTAGGTGTCGGTGGCCTCGGCCGCGGCGCGGATCAGGACGTCGCCGATCCAGACCGTGTGCGCGTCGTCGCCCTGCAGCGCGCCCTTGTACATCACGCGCGACTTGCAGTTCGGGACCGCGTGGTCGACGAAGAGGCGGTGCTCCTGATGCTGGCCCTGGTCGGCGAAGTAGACGCCGAGCATCTCGACGTCGCCGCCCTTGTCGGCGAAGGTCGCGGTCGGCGAGACGCGGACCAGGTCGCCGCCCAGGGTGATGACGGTGTGCCGCAGCGCGGCGTCGCGGCCGAGCTTCAGGTGCTGCTCGGAGACGTGCACGGCGTCGTCGGCCCAGTCCTGGACGCTGACCACGGTGACCTTGGCGCCGTCGCCGATGACGAACTCGACGTTGTCGGCGTAGGTGCCGGAGCCGACGTGGTCGAGCACGACGACGGCCTCGGCGAACGCCTCGGCGCGGACCTGCAGGTGCCCGTAGGCGACCTGGCCCTCGCCCGGGCCGTGGATCCGCAGCACGGACGGCTTCGACGCCTTCGTCTCCTTCGGCACCGTCACGACGGTGGCCTGCTTGAAGGACGAGTACGCCTGCGCGGCGATCCGGTCGCTCGGGACGCCGGCGGCACCCAGCCGCTCGTCGTCACGGCCGACGGTCTCGATCTTCAGCTCGGGCGCGGCCTCGGCGTCGAGCGTGATCTCGCCGGTGGCGACGGCGCTGCCGTCGTGCAGGCCGCGGAGGCGCTTCATCGGCGTGAAGCGCCAGTTCTCCTCACGACCACCGGGGACCTCGAAGGCCTCGACGTCGTAGGAGGTGAAGCGCTCCGCGCGGGAGGCGGCCGGGATGACCGCCCCCTCGCGAAGAGCCTCGGAAACGTTGTTCTCGGTAACCGACATGACTAGCCGACGGACCCTTCCATCTGGAGCTCGATCAGGCGGTTCAGCTCGAGCGCGTACTCCATCGGCAGCTCACGGGCGATCGGCTCCACGAAGCCGCGCACGATCATCGCCATCGCCTCGGCCTCGTCGAGACCGCGCGACATCAGGTAGAACAGCTGGTCCTCGCTGACCTTGGACACCGTGGCCTCGTGGCCCATGGACACCTCGTCGTTGCGGATGTCCACGTACGGGTACGTGTCCGAGCGCGAGATGGTGTCGACCAGCAGCGCGTCGCAGACCACGCTGGAGCGCGAGTGGTGCGCCCGCTTCGCCACGCGGACCAGGCCGCGGTAGGAGGTGCGGCCGCCGCCGCGCGCCACCGACTTCGACACGATGGTCGAGGACGTGTGCGGCGCGAGGTGCTCCATCTTGGCGCCCGCGTCCTGGTGCTGGCCCTCGCCCGCGAACGCGACCGACAGGACCTCGCCCTTGGCGTGCTCGCCCATGAGGAACACCGACGGGTACTTCATCGTCACCTTGGAACCGATGTTGCCGTCGATCCATTCCATGGTCGCGCCCTCTTCGCACTTGGCGCGCTTGGTGACCAGGTTGTAGACGTTGTTCGACCAGTTCTGGATGGTCGTGTAGCGGCAGCGGGCGCCCTTCTTGACGATGATCTCCACGACCGCCGAGTGCAGCGAGTCGGACTGGTAGATCGGCGCCGTGCAACCCTCGACGTAGTGCACGTACGCACCTTCGTCGACGATGATCAGGGTGCGCTCGAACTGGCCCATGTTCTCGGTGTTGATCCGGAAGTAGGCCTGCAGCGGGATCTCGACGTGCACGCCCTTCGGCACGTAGATGAACGAGCCGCCGGACCACACCGCCGTGTTCAGCGCGGAGAACTTGTTGTCCCCGGCCGGGATGACCGAGCCGAAGTACTCCTGGAACAGCTCGGGGTGCTCGCGCAGGCCCGAGTCGGTGTCCAGGAAGATCACGCCCTGCTCCTCCAGGTCCTCGCGGATCTGGTGGTAGACGACCTCGGACTCGTACTGCGCGGCGACACCGGCGACGAGGCGCTGCTTCTCCGCCTCGGGGATGCCCAGCTTGTCGTACGTGTTCTTGATGTCCTCGGGCAGTTCCTCCCAGGAGGTGGCCTGCTTCTCCGTGGACCGCACGAAGTACTTGATGTTGTCGAAGTCGATCCCGGAGAGGTCGGCCCCCCAGTTGGGCATGGGCTTCTTCTCGAAGAGCTTGAGCGCCTTGAGTCGCGCTTCGCGCATCCACTCCGGCTCGGACTTCTTCGAGGAGATGTCGGTGACGACGTCCTCATTCAGCCCGCGGCGGGCGCTGGCGCCCGCCACGTCGGAGTCCGCCCAGCCGAACGCGTACTTGCCAAGGGACTCGATGGTCTCTTCCTGGCTCAGTGGCGCGGTGGTGGGAGTGCGCTGCTCGGCAGCGGCAGTCATGCGGGTTTCCCTCCATTCGGGATCCGTGCTGTGTGCCCCTCGGGGGACACCGTTCTCACCGGCTCGGGATGGGCCGGCTGACCCGCCGTGACGGGTACGTGGGTGGTGCACGCGGAGTCACCGCGCGCGATGGTCGCCAGCCGCTGGACGTGGGTGCCCAGCAGCTCGGCGAACGCCTCGGTCTCCGCCTCGCACAGCTGCGGGAACTCCGCGGCGACGTGGGCGACCGGGCAGTGGTGCTGGCAGAGCTGCGCACCCACGTTCTGACCGGGTGCCGGGGCACCGACCTGGCGGGTCGACGCAGCGTAGCCCTCCCTGGTCAGCGCGGCCGCGAGGGCTTCCGCGCGCGCCGCGGGATCACTCGCCCCGGTGATCGCCGAGCGGTGCGGCCCGACCAGCTTCTCGATGCGGCGCTCGGCGAAGGCGCGGACGGCGTCTTCGCCGGCGTGCTCGGCGAGGAAGCGGATGGCCGACACGGCCAGGTCGTCGTAGGCGTGCCCGAACCGCGCGCGGCCGGGCTCGGTGAGCAGGAACAGCTTCGCCGGACGACCCCGGCCCCGGGGTCCGCGGCGCGGCGCGTCCCTGGTCTCGGCCTCGCCGTCGGCGAGCAGCGCGTCGAGGTGCCGCCGGACGGCCGCGGGGCTGATCCCGAGCTGCTCGGCGACCACGACGGCGGTCATGGGACCCTGTTCCAGCAGGAGCCGGGCGACCTCGTGCCGGGTCTTGCCCTCGGCGCTGACCTGCGACGGGACGTGCGGGTGCGCGGCGCGGGGCATGTCGCCGCCCGCCTGGTCACCCGCCTCCGTCTTTTTCACAACACAAGTGTGTCTTATTTCCGGATGACCCGCAAAGGCGGGGTCTTCGGCAGTGACCCGACTCACTCCCGGGCGGACCGATACCCTGCACGCGTGGCTGTGGGCGAACATCCTGCGCAGCAGGACCGGCAAGTGGCGGAGCTGGACACGGGCAGTGCCCACCCCGTCACGCTTTCGCCCGTCCGCCCGCTGGAGCCGCTGCCCCTGGAGGCCGACGAGCGGCGGGGCCTGAACGTCGTCCGCCGCTTCGGCACGGTCGGGTCGCTCTTCCTCGCCCTGGGGTCCCTGGGCGCCGGCGCCGCCCCGGTGATCAACCCGGTGCAGGAGATCCCGGTGCTGCGGCTGTTCACCCGGATCCCGACGGTGTCGCTGGCCATCGCCATCTCCGGGATGGGCATCCTGGTGCTGAGCTGGCTGATGCTCGGCCGGTTCGCCCGCCCCGACAGCGCGCGGCTCGCGTCGCAGGGCCAGCTCGCCCGGACCATCGCGCTGTGGGTGCTGCCGCTGCTGGTCATCCCGCCGCTGTTCTCCCGCGACGTCTACAGCTACCTCGCGCAGAGCGAGATCGTGCACCGCGGGATGGACCCGTACGTGCTCGGGCCGGCCCAGGCCCTCGGCGTCGCCGACCCGTTCACCGCGGGCGTGTCGAACATGTGGCGCGAGACGCCGGCGCCGTACGGGCCGCTCGTGCTGCGCCTCGGCGGCTGGCTCGCGCCGCTGGCCGGCAACAGCATCGCCGTCGGCGTGCTGCTGCAGCGGCTGCTCGCGCTCGCCGGCGTCGTCCTCATCGTCTGGGCGCTGCCCCGGCTGGCCCGCCGCTTCGGCGTCCAGCCCGCGACGGCGCTGTGGCTCGGCGCGCTGAACCCGCTGCTGATCTTCCACTTCGTCGCCGGCGCCCACAACGACGCGCTCGCCGTCGGCCTGATGCTCGCCGGCCTGGAGGTCGGCATCCGGCGGCTGCCGATCCGGGTGAAGGGCGACACGCCACCGCCGCTGGCGCGCGGGGAACTGCTGTACATCGGGCTGGGCGTGGCGATCATCACCCTCGGCGTCGCGGTCAAGCTGCCCGCGGTGTTCGCGCTGCCGTTCTTCGCCGTGATGGTCGCGCGGCGCTGGCACGGGCGGCTCAAGGACCTCTTCTACGCCGGCGCGCCGATGGCGGCGTGGTTCGGCGTCGTCCTCGTCGCCGTGTGCTTCGGCACCGGGCTCGGCTTCGGCTGGGTCGGCGCGACCTTCAACACCCCGGGCCTGGTCCGCTCCTGGATCTCGCCCACCGCCGAGCTGGCCAACCTCTCCGGCGTCCTCGGCATCGCCCTCGGCCTCGGCAACCACACCAACGGCCTGGTGCCGATCCTCGGCGCGCTCGGCTACCTCGTGGCCGTCGCGATCACGGTCAAGTTCCTGTGGGACAGCTTCAAGTGGCGCTACCGGCCGATCATCGGCCTCGGGGTGTCGCTGGGCGCGGTGATGATCCTGCAGATCAACCTGCAGCCCTGGTACGTCCTGTGGGCGGTCATCCCGCTGGCGGCCGCGGCCGGGACGTCCCGCTTCCGGGTGGCCGCGGCGGTGTTGTCCGCTGCCCTGCCGTTCCTGCTGCCGCCGACCGGCAGCACCTTCGACGGCCGCCCGTACGTGCTGCCGTTCGCCTACGTCGCGGCGATCGTCGTGTGCGGCGGCGGGATGCTGGTCGTGCGGCGCCTCGCGCCCGTCCTGCTGTCCAGGCCGTCCCCGCGGCTGCCCGCGCGGGCCGAGCCCGTATCGTGACCCGATGTGAGTGCCCCCGCCGTCGAGATCACCGGGCTGGTGAAAAGCTACGGCTCCACCCGGGCGGTCGACGGTCTCGACCTGCGGATGGAGCGCGGCAGCCTGCTCGCCCTGCTCGGCCCGAACGGGGCCGGCAAGACCACCACCGTCGAGGTCTGCGAAGGCTTCCTCAAGCCTGACGCCGGTTCGGTGCGCGTGCTCGGCCTCGACCCCGTCCGCGAATCGGCGCAGCTGCGCCCGCGCGTCGGGATCATGCCCCAGGGCGGCGGCGCCTACCCCGGCGTCCGCGCCGACGAAATGCTGAACCTGGTGGCCTCCTGCGCGGCGTCCCCGCTCGACCCGGCGTGGCTGCTGGAGGTCCTCGGGCTGGCTTCGGTCCGGCGGACGCCGTTCAAGCGCCTGTCCGGCGGGCAGCAGCAGCGGCTTTCGCTGGCGTGCGCCCTGGTCGGGCGGCCCGAGCTGGTGTTCCTCGACGAGCCGACCGCGGGCATGGACCCGCAGGCCCGCCGGCTGGTGTGGGACCTGCTTTCGGCGTTGCGCCGCGACGGCGTTTCGGTGCTGCTGACCACGCACCTGATGGAGGAGGCCGAGGCGCTCGCCGACACGGTGGTGATCGTGGACCACGGCAAGGTGGTCGTCTCGGGGGCACCGCAGTCGCTGACGGTGGACGAGAGCGGCACCGCGGGCCTGCGGTTCAAGGCCCGCACGAGGCTGGACACGGCGTTGCTGACGGCGGCGCTGCCGGCGGGCTACGCGGTGCGCGAGTCGGCGCCGGGCACGTACGTCGTGGCCGGGTCGGTCGACCCCCAGGTCGTGTCGACGGTCACGGCGTGGTGCGCGCAGCAGGGCGTCCTGCCGGAGGAGCTGCAGGTCGGCAGGCGGACGCTCGAAGAGGTCTTCCTCGAGCTGACCGGACGGGAGCTGCGGGCATGACTTTCGCTCCCGGCACTTTCACCCCGGCCCCCGGGCGCGGCTCCCTCGGCCGCATGCTGCGGACGCACGCGCGGGTCGAGGCGAGCTTGACCTTGCGCCACGGCGAGCAGGTGCTGCTGACGCTGCTGATCCCGCTGGCGCTGCTGATCGGGTTGTCGCTGCTGGACATCCTGCCGGCGTCGTCGCTCGGCTCGACGTCCAAAGTGGACTGGATCACGCCCCGCATCCTGGCGCTGGCGGTGATGTCGTCGGCGTTCACGGGCCAGGCGATCGCACTGGGCTTCGACCGGCGCTACGGGGTGCTGAAGCGCCTGTCGGCGACGGCGTTGCCGCGGTGGCTGCTGGTGGCGGGGCGGCTGATCGCCGCGCTGGTGGTGGTCGTCCTGCAGTCGGTGATCATCGGCGTGGTGGCCGCGTTCCTCGGGTGGTCGCCTTCGCTGTCCGGGCTTTTCTCGGCGGTGCTCCTGCTGGTGCTCGGGACGTTGGCGTTCGGGGCGCTGGGCGTGCTGCTGGGCGGCGCTCTGCGGGCCGAGGCGGTGCTGGCGTTGGCCAACATCGTGTGGTTCGTGCTGCTGCTGGCGGGCGGCATCCTGCTGGCGCCTTCGTCGCTGCCTTCCGGGCTGGCTGTGGTGGTCGAGCTGCTGCCTTCGGGCGCGCTGGCGGAGGGCATGCGTTCGGCCTTGGTCGATGGGGCTTTCGCGCCCGGGCCGCTCGCGGTGCTGGCCGTCTGGGCGGTGCTGGCGGGCGCGTTGGCTTCGCGCACCACGAAACTTACCTGACCGAGGCCGAGTCACCCTTTCGGAAGCGCTGTGCCCCACTTCCAGGCAATTCCGACCCGCTCTCCCGGTGACAAGCTCCGAGCAATGAACTCCACGTACCGCGACGAGGAAACAGTCAGCATCCGCCGTGAACCGGGCGGCGGCTCGTCGTATATGACGGCGTCGGGTGGACCGACGAGTTTCCAGCACGTCCGCGGGATGCTGTCACGTGAGAATTGGGCCCGGACCAGCACCTCCCGAGCGCCCTGACCGGTGATCACGCTCTCGGAGAAGCCGGTGTACCGAGCGGGGTGGACATAGCGGCTCCTCGTGGCGAAGAACCCGTATTCGCCTTCGTTGAGCGGAGCGGCCAGCATCACGTCGACAAGGAGCACATCGCCTCCTTCCGAAACCGAGACGGGCCTAACCTTGCCGATCGTGCAGTTGAGGTACGGCTCGACATTGACCTTCCCACGCCCGGAATGGCTCACTCCCCTCCGCGCCGCGGCCCGGACGACGTAGCGGTCCACCTCGTCGCTCGTGGCCCTGATCCAGCGCTCGACCGTGCGGGTCTCCCTGGTCCCCCTCCCGCTGACGAACGAGGTGACGACCAAGCGGTCCAGGTACACCGGATCCCAGAGGTCGTTGTGCGCTTCACCCCTTGGCAGCGGCGTCTTCCGAGTAGCCGACCACAGCGCCCATAACTCCTGTTCGTCACCGTCCAGGTAGAGGCCGACTTTCTTGACGAATTCCCATGCCGGAACCCGTGATCCTCGGAGCATTTCATTGACCGTCGTGTGGCTGACATCGCCCACCGCGGCGGCAATCTTCCGGGTGCTGGGCTTCCCGGCTCGAAGGTGCAGCTTGCGCAGTTCCGCCGCCAGTGACTCCTCGGGCGTCACGAAGACCTCCTTCGATGCGTCACCAGCATGAAAGAAGTTGCCAGCCACCGTAAGCGTCTGTAACGGCACTCATTACCGTCGGTCCGCTACCGACCGTCATCGTGGTTCGCACAAGTTGCTGGGACCAAGGAAGTGCCCCGATGCCCAAGTCGAGCCGGTCCACCTCACGAGCCAGCCGGTCGCGAACCTTGGTCGAGGTCGGCGGAGCCGCAGTCGTATCCCTGGGTTCGGCGGCCGGTCTGGTCGCTTGGATCAACGGAGAGCCGGTCACAGTCGCGGTTCTCTCCTCCGGCGCGGCGATCGCTGCGTTGCTGAACGCTCTGGTCGCTGTCGCGGCGTTCCTGGCCGGCCCCTCGGGTGACGACGTCGCTTCGGACCAATCACGCGGACGAGAGATCGGCATGAACGACGATCGGAAAGGCGAAGCCGAACCCGACTGAGTCACAACCTGCGGCCCCCAGAGCGGTCGACCCCGCCGGTCCTTCGTCCGGGTCTCCGTCCCGGCACATGACATTCGGTCTCCCCCCGCGCGTGACCTAGGTCCCTTGCGCCCCACGTCCCTCTTGTGGGCGCCGGGACCTGCCGAAAGCCCGTTTCCCGCGCGGTTCTACCATCGACGGCGTGCCGTTCACCAGCCTCGTCGCCCGCCTGCCGTTTCCGTCCGCCGCCGTGCAGCGGGCCGTCGGGATCGCCGCCGTCGTCGCGCAGGCGCTGATCGGCGTCACCGGCTCCATCGTGCGCGTCACCGGCTCCGGCCTCGGCTGCCCGACGTGGCCGCAGTGCGTCGCCGGCAGCCTCGTCCCCAAGCACGACTCCGGCATCGACGCCCTCAACCAGTGGATCGAGTTCGGCAACCGGCTGCTGACCGGTGTCGTCATCGTCGTCGCGGCCATCGCCGTCATCACTGCCTGGCGCGTGCAGATCGACCACCCCTCCCGCAAGCGCCTGGTGAAGCTGGCCTGGACGATGCCCGGCGGCGTCGTGCTGCAGGCCGTCGTCGGCGGGATGACCGTGCTCGCGAAGCTCGAGTGGTGGACCGTCGCGATCCACTTCCTCGCCACCACTCCCCTGGTGTGGCTCGCGGTCCTGCTGCTGCGCGCGTTCCGCGAGGGCGACGAGCCGGCGCGCTCGCTCGTGCCCGCGTCCGGCCGGGGCATCCTGGTGGCGCTGGCCGTGGTGATGTGGCTGGTCCTCGCGGCGGGCACGACGGTGACCGGCGCCGGCCCGCACAGCGGCGACATCAACACCCACCGCCTCGACGCCCCGGTGGAGTCGCTCGCCCAGGTCCACGGCGGTCTCCTGGTGCTCTACCTGCTGCTGCTCGCGGTGTTCGGCCTGCAGCTGATGCGCATCGGCGCGCCGAAGGGCCTCTGGCAGCGCTACATCGTGGTCTGGGTGGTCGCGGTGGCGCAGGGCGGGCTCGGTTCGCTGCAGTACGCGCTGGGCGTGCCGGAGGCGATGGTGTCGTTCCACGTGCTCGGCGCGATGGCGGTGATCATCGCGACGGCGTCGCTGTGGGTCGGCAGCCGCGACCGCGGCCCGGTGGTTTCCCTGACGGCGGCCCCTAAGGAACTCGCCACCGCCTGAACACACCACCGTAACTCGGTGCGGTTACGGTGCGCCCATGACGACGCGCTCCGCGCCCAAGCCGCTCATCTCCCACCGCCGGGGCACCGGCGAGATGCTCGTGCTGAAGACGTTCCTGCTGGTGCCGTTCGCGGCGCTCCTGCTCGCGGTCCCGCTGGTGTGGGGCTGGGGAATGACCTGGATCGACTTGATCCTCGCGGCGGCGTTCTACGTGTTCGCGACGCTCGGCGTGACGGTGGGTTACCACCGCTACTTCACGCACGGAGCGTTCAAGGCGTCCCGGCCGTTGCGCGTGGCTCTGGCGATCGCGGGGAGCATGGCGGTCCAGGGATCGGTGATCTTCTGGGTGGCGAGCCACCGGCGGCACCACGCGTTCGCCGACCGCGAGGGTGACCCGCATTCGCCGTGGCTGTACGGGACCTCGCCGTCGGCGTTGCTGCGCGGGTTCTGGCACGCGCACATGGGGTGGATGTTCTCGCGTGAGGTGACCAACGCGGACCGGTTCGCCCCCGATCTGGTGGCGGATCGCGATCTGCGAGTGGTGAACCGGTACTTCTGGTTGTGGATCACGTTGAGCCTGGCCCTGCCGGCTGTGCTGGGCGGGTTGCTGTCGTGGTCGTGGTGGGGCGTCGTTACCGCGTTCTTCTGGGCGGGGTTGGTGCGGATCGCTTTCCTGCACCACGTGTCTTGGTCGGTGAATTCGATTTGTCACCTGATCGGGGAAAGGCCGTTCGCTTCGCGTGACAAGGCGGCGAACTTTTGGCCGCTGGCGTTGTTGTCGATGGGCGAGTCGTGGCACAACTCGCACCACGCGGACCCGACTTGCGCCCGGCACGGGGTGCTGCGGGGACAGGTGGACGTGTCGGCGCGGGTGATCCGGACCTTTGAGCAACTCGGCTGGGCGACCGACGTTCGGTGGCCTCGAGCTGATCGGCTCACCGCCAAGCGGGTAAGCGAACAAGCATAATCTGCCTGCGACGCCACGAAAGAGAGACGGCCCGCTCGGTCGTGTCGCCCAGTTCCTCCTACGGTGAGCCAACTTTCCCATCACCGAAGGAGACTCATGGAGAAGTGCAGCACCACTCCGAGATGTGAACCGACCCAGCGACTCGTGACGGCGGGTACCTCGATCCTCGTAGTTGCCGCAGCAATCGCTATCGGATTGAGCAGTTACGGACCAGCGAGTACCACGGCTACCCTTGCGGCTACTGTCAACATCTCGGCTCCGCCCGCAGGCGGCGGGGGCGGCAACACCGGGAACCTCATTGGCGGAGGCTTCACCCTGGTGACGAGGACTCCCATCTGAACGCGATACCGTAGCTCTCTCGCGGATGACACCCGTCAACGAAAGTGTGGCGGACAAACCCGTCCCCTACGGGAAGCAGATGTGGATCACCGTCTGGTGGTTTCCGGGTCCGCTCGAATTCGAGCTGTTCCGAGTACCACCAGCACGCCTCGGGAAGGTGCTTCGCGTCGAAGCTCAGCTGGATCGTCAGTCCGCCGGGCTCGATGCCGTGGTGGTCGATATCGACGTTGAGCCACCGGCGTTCCTCGTCGAGCTGCCCGTCGAGCGCCTCGGAAACGAACGTGTAGCGCTCACCCTGCCGCAGCCTCCGGCGAAACCGCAGGCGCGCCTGGATCGGGTCGCCTGGGTGCACCCAGGGTGAGGCGACCACCCGGCACCCCCACAGGGCCGTCACCGGCAGGTCCTCCGGGTCGTGCTCCCAGCCGATCGCCGCGTGCGTGTCGTAGCCGTCGACGCCGTCCTCGCAGGCGATGATGTCGCGTTCGGTGATGCGGCGCCGGATCGTCCGGCGGTGCATCACCGCGGTGATGAGCATGCGCTCGATGAACACCGGTTGCGCCCCTTGCGACGCCGCCCGGGCGCGCCAGGTGCGCTCGTCCGCCGCCCGGCCGATGCTGATGTACGCCGGCCAGTCCGAACCGGCCGCCAGCTTTTCCCCCAGCGAGGGCGCCAGCGCCGCGAGCGACGACCTCCAGGCTTGGTGCATCGGCGTGGGAGTGGTTGGCGGCGGATCGCCGAAGACGCCCGGTGGCAGCATCAACTGCCGGAAGCGGTCGCCCAGCGTCGCTTTCCACGCGGTCCCGCCCGGCGCCGGCGGGATCCGGAACGCCGCCATCAAAGTGTGGCAACGGCGGGAATTCGCGGCCACGCCGATCTCGTCGACCAGCAGGCCCCACACCGCGTACGCGCGCAACTCGGGCGCCAACGACGCCGTCGGCGCCACCAGAGAGCGCAGTACGGTCGCCGGTTCGCCCGCCGGGTTTTCGATCGCGTCGCGGAAAAAGTGCAGCGGCTCGCCGTCTTTGCGTCTGGCCAACCAACGCAATGCGGTTTCGACTGCCTCGGGCGAAGCCGCGTCATCGCTCAACTCACTGCCCATTCCGATCGTCACCATGAGAGTACTAGTACACCAATAAAGGTGTAACACAGTGACCGAAGAAAGGACAAGCGAATCCGCGCGAGGCTCGCGCCGACGGCCGTGCGGTGACTACGCCAGCTGCTGCCGCACCGCCGAAGCGAACCGCATCGCCGCCGCCGGGTCCGTCTGGCGGAAGCCCAGCGACGGCTCCGTCAGCTCCAGCTCCAGCAGCAACGGCTTGCCGTCCTCGTCACGCACCAAGTCCACCCGCGCGTACAACAACTCGGCCCGCAGGATCCCCAGCAACGCCGAAGCCGCGTCCAGGACGTCCTCCGCCAAGGCCACCGCGTCCGCGGGCGGGGAAGCCGGCGCCAGCTTCTCCGAAAGGTACAGGCCCGATTCATCCATTGTGGACCCCAGCATCGCGCTCTTCGAAAACGCGTGCGAGTAGATCCCGCCCAGGTACACCAGAGCCAGTTCGCCCGAAGTGTCCACACTGGACTGGTACGGCTGGATCAGCGCCGTGTGCCCCTCGGCGTGCAAAGCCGAGACGTGCGAGGCTGCGTCGGCACCCAGAGCGAAGCGGGCCGCGCCGCGGGAACCCGCGCCCACCGAGGGCTTCACCACGAAGTCCGACGACGGGAAGCGAACCGGGTCGCCCGGCGAAACCAACACCGTCGGCACCACCGCGACACCCGCGTCGAGCAGCTCCACCAGGTACGACTTGTCCGTGTTCCACCGCACCACGTCGGCCGAGTTGATCAGCGACGGCACCGACTCGCACCACGACAGGAACTCCGCACGGCGATCCGCGTAGTCCCAGGTCGCCCGCAGGATCACCGCGTCGGCGGACGCGAAATCAAAAGCCGAATCCCACGCCGCCCAGGACACCGAAAAGCCCAGCGATGTCAATGCGGGCACCACGGCGTCGTCGTCGCCGTCACCCGAAGGGAGTTCCGCGCAGCCGACCAGGATCGCGCTGCGGGTCACCGGCCCGCCATCTTGCGGCGGTGCTCCGGGCCGATCTTCGTCTGCTTGACCGTCTCCGCGTCCCACTCGGCCGGCGAGAGGTCCTCGACCGCCTCGATCAAGGCCGAACCGGTCTCGACGCTGGGCACCACGACGTCGCCGAGCGCGCCGTCGGCACCCACCAGGACGACGCGCGCGCCCGCCCGGCCGATGTTCTCCACCACCGCGCGGGACGGCTTGCCGTGCGCCTTCACGAACTTGCGGGCCGCGCCCAGCTGCGCGCTGGTCGGCGGGACGACGGCTTCAGATGTTTCGGACACGTACCGAACCATAACCAAAGGAGAGCCGGAACGCGGAACAGCGTGGCGTCGGCCATAGTTGCTACCGGGAGAACCCGACCCGAGGAGGACGCATGCCCACCGCAGTGCAGGTGACGAAGACCGGCGGCCCGGAGGTGCTCGAAACGGCCGAAGTGGACGTCGCGGCCCCGCAGGCCGGCGAACTGCTGGTCGACGTCGCCGCGGCCGGCGTCAACTACATCGACACCTACCAGCGGCAGGGCATCTACCCCATCGACCTGCCGTTCGTCCTCGGCCTCGAGGGCGCGGGCACGGTCGTCGAGGCGGGTGCGGACACCGGCTTCGAACCCGGCGACCGCGTCGCCTGGCAGGGCTCGCTCGGCAGCTACGCGGCGCGCAAGCTCGTCCCGGCGTCGATGGCGGTGAAGGTGCCCGAAGGCGTGTCCCTGGAGACCGCCGCCGCGACGATGCTGCAGGGCATGACCGCGCACTACCTGGTCGCTTCGACGTTCGAGGTCAAGCCGGGCCACGACGTGCTGGTGCACGCGGCCGCGGGCGGCGTCGGCCTGCTGCTCGTCCAGCTGGCGAAGGCGCGCGGCGCCCGCGTGATCGGCACGGTGTCGACCGAGGAGAAGGAGAAGCTCGCCCGCGAGGCCGGCGCCGACGAGGTGATCCGCTACGACCGCGACGACTTCGCCAAGCTCACCCGCGACCTGACCGGCGGCGAAGGCGTCGACGTGGTCTACGACGGCGTCGGCAAGGACACCGTCGACGGCAGCCTGGCCAGCCTCAAGGTCCGCGGCCTGCTCGCGCTGTTCGGCGCGGCCAGCGGCCCGGTGCCGCCGATCGACCCGCAGCGCCTCAACTCCGGCGGCTCGCTGTACCTGACCCGCCCGACGTCGGCGCACTACACGCGCACCCGCGAGGAGATCGACTGGCGCGCGAAGGAGCTGTTCGACGCGGTCCAGGCGGGCGACCTGACCGTCCGGATCGGCGGCAAGTACCCCCTGGCCGACGCGCGCAAGGCCCACGAGGACCTGCAGGGCCGCCGCACCACCGGCAAGCTCCTGCTCATCCCCTGAACGCGGTGAAGGCCACCTCGGCTTCCCCGAGGTGGCCTTCCCGAACTACGCGGCGGGGACCGAAACGGCGTCGGTGACGAAGACGAGCGTCTCGTTCGGCTGGATGCCGCGGCCGCCCTGGCCGTACGCCAGGTCCGGCGGGATGATCAGCAGGCGGCGGCCGCCCTGCTTGATGCCGGCCAGGCCCTGGTCCCAGCCCGGGATGACCTCGCCCGCGCCGAGGTTGAGGTCGAACGTCTCGCCGCGGTCGTAGGAGTTGTCCAGGACCTTCTTGTCCGACCACGTCACCAGCAGGTAGTTCATCTTCAGCTGCTGGCCCGCCTTCGCCGCGCCGCCGGTGCCCTCGGACAGGTCCTTGGTGATCAGCTTCTTCGGCGGGTCGCAGTCGTCGGGGATGGTGATCGCCGGCTTCTCGCCGAACTTGCCCGTCGTCTTGATGTCGTCCGCGGTGCACTCGCGGCCCTTGCTCTGGGTCGCCTGGGCGGCGGCCGACGACGGCGGCACCGACGGCCCCGCGGGGGCGGCCGTCTCGGTCTTGGCCTGCTGGCCGCACGCGGCCAGCGACAGCGCCGCCGCGGCGGCGACCACGATCTTCCCGATCTTCTGCATGCGAGGCACCCTAGCCAAGCACGGAGAGTGCCGGGACGTCGTCACCCGTGGCGACCACGCCGAGCCGCCGCGTAGCCCGCGTCAGCGCCACGTAGAGGTCGTTGAGCCCGCGGGGAGAGCCCGCGACGACCTCGTCCGGCGCGACCAGCACCACCGAGTCGAACTCCAGGCCCTTCGACCGCTCGACGGTCAGCACGCTCAGCCGCTCGTCGTGCCCGGAAAGCCACGCCGACACCTCGTCGAAGCGCCCGCCCGGCACCAGGACCGCCACCGTGCCACCGTCCACTTCGGACAGCTCGCGGTCCACCAGCCCGGGCAGCTCCGCGGCCAGGGAGGCCGGGCGCGCCGACCACGGCGGCACCCCGGTCTCCCGCACCGAAGACGGCGCCGCCAGCCCCGGGGAGACCTCCGCGAGGACCCGCGCCGCGACCGCCATGATCTCGGCGGGCGTGCGGTAGTTCACGGTCAGCTCTTCGAGGCGCCACCGGTTCTCGACGTACGGGCCGAGCACCTCGTCCCACGACCGCGCGCCCCCGGCGGCGCCGGTCTGGGCGACGTCGCCGACCAGCGTCATCGACCGGTTCGGCGAGCGCCGCATGAGCAGCCGCCAGTCCATCGCCGACAGCTCCTGGGCCTCGTCGACGATGACGTGCCCGAACGTCCACGTCCGGTCCTGCGCGGCGCGCTGGGCGGCGGTCAGCTCGCTGCGCGCCTGCTGGCGTTCGGCGAACAGCTCGGCGTCGAGGACGTCGGAGACGCGCAGCAGCTCCTCGTCGATGATCTCCTCGTCCTGTTCGAGGATGTCGAGCACGCCCTCGGCGTACGCGCGGTCTTCGCGTTCACGGCGTTTGCGCTCGACGCGGGCCTCGGTGTCGTCGACGCCGATCAGCTCGGCCAGCTCGTCGAGCAGCGGCACGTCGGCCGGCGTCCAGCGCGCGTCGCGGCCGCTCTCCAGGAGGGCACGGTCCTCGGGAGACAGCAGCTTGCGGGCCGCGCTGTCGAGCCGTTCGCGGTCGGCGAACAGGTCGTCGAGCACGCCTTCCGGCGTCAGCACCGGCCACAGCGAGTCCAGTGCGGCGGCGACGTTTTCGTCGGCGGCCAGCTCGGCGCGGATGTCGGCCAGGTCCTGCCCGTCGAGGAGGTCCTCCCCCAGCTTCCGGGCGGCTTGGCGGGTCAGCGCGTCGAGGACGTCGGAGACGAACAGGCGCCGCGCCGGGTTGTGCGGCCGGCGCGAGCGGCGGGCGCGGGTCCGGGCGTCGGTGCAGGTCTTGCGGTCGAGCTTGAGGACGTCGTGCTCGTACTCGATCTCCAGGACCGGCTCGGGCACGCGCTGGCGGTCGCGCACGGCGTTGGCGAGCACATCGGCCATGACGAGGCGCCCCTTGACCTCGGTCGTCTCGCGGGATTCGACGCCGTCCGCGTCCAGGCCGGGGTAGAGCTGCCCGATGGTGGCCAGCAGCACGCCGGTCTCGCCGAGCGACGGCAGCACCTGGCCGATGTAGCGCAGGAACGTGCTGTTCGGCCCGACGACGAGCACGCCGCGGGTGGTGAGCTGCTGGCGGTGCGTGTAGAGCAGGTAGGCCGCGCGGTGGAGCGCGACGGCGGTCTTGCCGGTGCCGGGACCGCCCTGCACGACCATGACGCCGCCGAGCGGGGCGCGGATGATGCGGTCCTGCTCGGCCTGGATGGTCGCGACGATGTCGCTCATCTCACCGGTGCGCCGCTGTTCGAGGGCGGCGAGCAGCGCGGCCTCGCCGGCCAGCCCGAGGTCCTGGCCCTGGTCGGCGGCGGTGAGGTCGAGGATCTCGTCGTCGAAGCCGGTGACCTTGCGGGTCAGCGACCGCAGGTGACGGCGTCGGCGTACGCCTTCGGGTGAAGCCGCGGTGGCGAGGTAGAAGGGCCGCGCGACGGGCGCCCGCCAGTCGACCAAGAGCGGCCGGTAGTCGTCGTCCTCGTCGAACAGCCCGAGCCGGCCGATGTAGGTGGTTTCCTCGGCGCTGCCGGGGACGAAGTCGAGCCGCCCGAAGGCGAGGCTCTGCTCGACGGAGCCGAGCTGGGCGAGCCGGTCGGTGTAGAGGGTGGTGGCGACGTCGCGTTCGGTGCGGGCCTGCGGGGTGCCACCGGTCTGCCGCAGGGTCTCGTCGAGGCGGCGCTGGGCCTCGACGCGCTCGGCGTCGAGCTTCGCGTAGAGGGTGGTGACGTACGCCTGCTCGCGGGCGAGCTCGGCGGAGAAGTCGTCCGAAGACAAAGATCCTGCTTTCGCCTCAAGGAAAAGAGCCACCAGAGTTTAACGGCGACCGCAGCGCGATCATTCCGCCCCGAGGGCGCAGTACGGGTAGACCTCGCTGTGCGGCGGGAGGGTGACCGGCAGCACCTTTTCGCCCGGCGCGCACGACACGCTCGCCGGGGGCAGCTCGTCGCTCCGCAGAATCCGGCCCGTGTTGCCGCCGCGCTGGAGCACCACCGCGCCACGGCTGGTCAGTGCCCGGCAGTTGGCCGACGTGTAGCGGATGCCGCCCGGGACCGGCGTCGCGGTGATCGGGGTGTAGCCGCCCAGGCTTTCCGGGGCCAGCCAGACGACCGGGCCGAACGTCACCGGCCCCGCGCCCGCGACCGCGGTGCGTTGGCCGGGGGCGAGCAGCGGCACCTCGGCGTGAGTCGAGCCCGCCGCCACCGGGATCCGGTAGGCGAACTGGGCGCTGGTGTTCTCGAGCACGGTCCCGGCGCCCTGTTCGACGACGCGGAGACCGCCGCCACCGGGGGCCGCGTCGGCCGCGCCCGGGACCGCGGTGATGCGGGACGGGATGGCGCAGGCCGTGCCGAGCAGCTCGTTCGTATCGAGCGACACCCTGCCGCGGCCGATGAAGACCAGCAGGCCGAGGACCACGACGGCCGCCAGCACCGCCAGGATCCGGTCCTTGCCCAGGCGCGGCATCACGGCGTGCCCGGGGCCAGGCTCAGAACGGCAGGCCGAGCGTGGGCAGCCCGATGGCGGAGTCGACCGCCAAGGCGACGAACACGATCATCAGGTACGTGTTCGACCGGTGGAACAGCGCCATCGGCTTGGTCTCCTCGCCGCGCCGGACCGCCGCCTGGAGGCTGTGCGCGTAGAAGAGGAACCAGCCGCCCGCGAGGATCGCGAACGTGCCGTACAGCCAGGACGTCACCGGGAGCAGCAGCAGCGTCCACGCCACCATCACCCACGAGTAGATGACGATCTGGCGGGCGACGTGCTGGGCGGTGGCGACCACCGGCAGCATCGGGACACCCGCGCGCTCGTAGTCGTCGCGGTACTTCATGCCCAGCGCCCACGTGTGCGGGGGCGTCCAGAAGAAGATCACGCCGAACATCACGAACGCCGGCCACTGCACCGTGCCGGTCACGGCCGCCCAGCCGATGACCACCGGCATGCACCCCGCCGCGCCGCCCCAGACCACGTTCTGTGACGTGCGCCGCTTGAGGCCGAGCGTGTAGACGAAGATGTAGAAGAGGATCGTCGCCACCGCGAGGATCGCCGACAGCAGGTTCACCGTGAAATAGAGCACGACGGCCGAGGCGACACCCAGCACCAAGCCGAAGATCAGCGCGCCGCGCCGGGGCACCGAGTCCTTCACCAGCGGGCGGCGCTTCGTGCGGTTCATCACCTTGTCGATGTCCGCGTCGATCACGCAGTTGAGCGCGTTCGCGCTGCCCGCGGCCATCGTCCCGCCGACCAGCGTGGCCAGCACCAGCCACGGCGACGGGATCTGCCGGCCGGCGAGGAACATCGCCGGGATGGTGGTCACCAGGAGGAGCTCGATGACCCGCGGCTTCGCCAGCGCCGCGTAGGCGCCGACGACCCGGCGGAGGCTTCGCCGGTCACCGTGCGGTCGCTCACCGGTCGGGTGCACGGCGCTGGTGTCGTCACTGCGTCCGTGCGCAGCGTTCACCAACGACATTTCACTCCCTGCGTCAGGTTCGGGCGGGACCAGTCCGGGTAGCCGAAGAACCAGCCCTACTGAACCCTCGAACGATGTTAGACGTGGTGAATCCCGTGGGTGATCGCGGGTCCTCGACTGCCCGAAGCACTAGGCTGGCCGCGACGGGCCGCGATTGCCCCTGCGCATGGCCGCGAGCAGGAATATCGTCCCTTCGGGATCGATTGAGATAGGTAGCCGCGCGCACGGGTAACCGGAACGAGGAAGACCAGCCGCAACCATCATGACCGGGAGTTGGAGTTCAGTGTCCGAAACCGCCACTACCAGCGAGAACAACCCACTCCTCCGGCGCAACGTGCCCGCCGACTGGACCGACACCGACACCCGCGCCGTGGACACCGTCCGGGTGCTGGCCGCCGACGCGGTCGAAAACTGTGGCAGTGGCCACCCCGGCACGGCGATGAGCCTGGCGCCGCTGGCCTACACGCTGTTCCAGCGCACGCTGCGTCACGACCCGAACGACCAGCACTGGCCGGGCCGCGACCGCTTCGTCCTCTCGGCCGGGCACTCGAGCCTGACGCTCTACATCCAGCTGTTCCTCGCCGGCTACGGCCTCGAGCTCGAGGACCTCAAGCAGCTGCGCAAGTGGGGCTCCAAGACCCCGGGCCACCCGGAGTACCGCCACACCGACGGCGTCGAGACCACCACCGGCCCACTGGGGCAGGGCCTGGCGAACGCCGTGGGCATGGCGATGGCCGCCCGCCGCGAGCGCGGCCTGCTGGACCCGGACGCCGCGCCCGGCGAGAGCATCTTCGACCACTTCATCTACGTGATCGCCTCCGACGGCGACATCGAAGAGGGCGTCACCTCCGAAGCCTCGTCCATCGCGGGCCGCCAGGAGCTGGGGAACCTGATCGTCTTCTACGACGACAACAAGATCTCGATCGAGGACGACACCAACATCGCGCTGTCCGAGGACACCGTCGCGCGCTACGAGGCCTACGGGTGGCACACCCAGGTCGTCGAGGGCGGCGAGGACGTCGTCGCGATCGAGGAGGCCATCAAGGCCGCCAAGGCCGAGACGCAGCGGCCGTCGTTCATCGCGCTGCGGACCGTCATCGGCTACCCGGCGCCGAAGAAGATGGGCACCGGCAAGGCGCACGGCGCCGCGCTGGGCGCCGAAGAGGTCGCCGCGGTCAAGGAGATCCTCGGCTTCGACCCGAACCAGTCGTTCGTGGTCGAGGACGAGGTGCTCAAGCACACCCGCCAGGCGCTCGACCGCGGCAAGGCCGCGCACGCCGAGTGGCAGGAGAAGTACGAGGCCTGGGGCAAGGCGAACCCGGAGCGCAAGAAGATCGGCGACCGGATGGCCACCCGCACGCTGCCGGAGGGCTTCGCCGACAACCTGCCGAAGTGGGAGCCGGACGCCAAGGGCATCGCGACGCGCAAGGCCTCCGGTGAGGTGCTCAACGCCCTCGCCGAGCCGCTGCCGGAGCTGTGGGGCGGCTCGGCCGACCTGGCCGAGAGCAACAACACCACGATGAAGGGCGCCGACTCGTTCGGTCCCGAGAAGGCCGCCACCGACATGTGGCAGGCCAACCCGTACGGCCGGACGCTGCACTTCGGCGTCCGCGAGCACGCCATGGGCTCGATCCTCAACGGGATCGCGCTGCACGGCGGCACCCGCCCGTACGGCGCGACGTTCCTCATCTTCTCCGACTACATGCGCCCGCCGGTCCGGCTGGCCGCGCTGATGAAGGCGCCGGTCACCTACGTGTGGACGCACGACTCGATCGGCCTCGGCGAGGACGGCCCGACGCACCAGCCGATCGAGCAGCTTTCCGCGCTGCGCGCGATCCCGGGCCTCAACGTCGTCCGCCCGGCGGACGCCAACGAGACCGCGTACGCGTGGAAGGCGGTCCTGGAGGACATCCACCACCCGTCCGGCCTGGCGCTGACCCGCCAGAACGTGCCGGTGCTCGAGGGCACCAGCGCCGAGGGCGTGAAGAAGGGCGGGTACGTCCTGGCCGACTCCGACGGCACCCCGGACGTGGTCCTCATCGCCACCGGTTCCGAGGTCCAGCTGGCGGTCGAGGCGAAGAAGACCCTGGACGCCGACGGCGTCAAGGCGCGGGTCGTGTCCATGCCGTGCGTCGAGTGGTTCGACGCGCAGGACGCGGCCTACCGCGAATCCGTCATCCCGGCCGGTGTGAAGGCCCGCGTGTCCGTCGAGGCGGGCATCGCCCAGTCGTGGCACCGCTTCACCGGTGACGCCGGGGTGAACGTTTCGATCGAGCACTTCGGCGCCTCCGCCGATGCCGCCACACTGTTCCGTGAGTTCGGGTTCACCGCGGAAGCAGTCGTCGAGGCCGCGCGCCGCTCGATCCAGAACACCAAGAATTCCTGAAGGGGATGACAGTAATGAGCACCGACAAGCTCGCGCAGCTGTCCGAGGCCGGCGTATCGATCTGGCTGGACGACCTTTCGCGTGAACGCCTGAACACCGGCAACCTGGCCGCCCTGATCCGCGACAAGCACGTCGTGGGCGTGACGACCAACCCGACGATCTTCGCCAACGCGATGTCGAAGGGCGACGCCTACGACGAGCGCACGCGGGAGCTGGCCGCCCAGGGCGCCGACGTCGAGGCGACCATCCGCGACCTGACGACGACCGACGTGCGCAACGCCGCGGACCTGTTCCGCGACGTCTACACCGCCACGAACGGCGTCGACGGCCGTGTCTCCATCGAGGTCGACCCGCGCCTGGCCAAGGACACCGAGAAGACGGTGGCCGAGGCGAAGGACCTGTGGAAGACCGTGGACCGGCCGAACGTGCTGATCAAGATCCCGGCCACCGAAGAGGGCCTGCCCGCCATCACGAAGACCCTGGCCGAGGGCATCAGCGTCAACGTCACGCTGATCTTCTCCGTCGAGCGCTACAAGAAGGTCATCGAGGCCTTCTTCGCGGGCCTGGAGCAGGCGAAGGCCAACGGTCACGACCTGCGCGGCATCCACTCGGTGGCGTCGTTCTTCGTGTCCCGTGTGGACACCGAGGTCGACAAGCGCCTGGAAGCCATCGGCACCGACGAGGCACTGGCGCTGCGCGGCAAGGCCGCCGTCGCCAACGCGCGTCTCGCGTACGCGGCCTTCGAGGAGCTGTTCGCTTCGGACCGCTGGAAGGCCCTCGCGGCCGACGGCGCGAACGCGCAGCGCCCGCTGTGGGCCTCGACCGGCGTGAAGAACCCGGACTACTCCCCCACGCTCTACGTCGACGACCTGGTGGTGGCGAACACCGTCAACACCATGCCGGAGAAGACCCTCGACGCCGTCGCCGAGCACGCCGACCTCCAGGGCGACCGGGTCAGCGGCCACGGCAAGGACGCGCAGAAGGTGTTCGACCAGCTGGCAGCAGTCGGCATCGACATCACCGACGTGTTCCTGACGCTGGAGAACGAGGGCGTCGAGAAGTTCGAGAAGTCGTGGACCGAGCTTCTGGAGACCGTGAACGGGCAGCTCGAGCAGGCGAAGGGCTGAAGCACGACATGACGACTGCTGAGAAAACCGGCGTCGAGATCGTGGACGCCGCACTGGCGGAGCGGGCCACCCCGCTGGCCGAGCGGCTGGTCGCCGACCAGGCCGCGTCGAAGCTGGCGGCGCAGGACGCGACGCTCTGGGGGCCGGACGCCGAATCCGAGGCGTCGATCCGGCTGTCGTGGACGACGCTGCACAAGTCGTCGCGGCCGCTGATCGGCGAGATCGAGGCGTTGCGGACGGAGCTGCGGTCCGAGGGCGTCGACCGCGTCGTGCTGGCCGGCATGGGCGGCTCGTCGCTGGCGCCGGAGGTGATCACCGCGACCGACGGTGTCGCGCTGACCGTCCTCGACACCACCGACCCGGGCCAGGTCGCCGACGCGCTCGCCGGCGACCTCGAGCGCACGGTGATCGTGGTGTCGTCGAAGTCGGGCGGCACCGTCGAGACCGACAGCCACCGGCGGATCTTCGCGAAAGCGTTCGCCGACGCGGGGATCGACGCGGGACGGCGGATCGTGGTCGTCACCGACCCGGGCTCGCCGTTCCAGGAACTGTCCGAAAAGGAGGGCTACCGCAAGGTCTTCCTCGCCGACCCGCACGTCGGCGGCCGCTACTCGGCGCTGACCGCGTTCGGGCTCGTCCCGGCCGGCCTGGCCGGCGCGGACGTCGCCCGGCTGCTCGACCAGGCCGCCTCGGTGGCCGAAGAGCTCGCGGCGGACTCCGCGGACAACCCGGCGGTCAAGCTGGCCGCCGCCTGGGCCGCCGCGCACGAGGCCGGCGCCGAGAAGGTCGTGCTGGCCGACACCGGTTCGGGCATCAAGGGCTTCCCCGACTGGGCGGAGCAGCTCATCGCGGAGTCCACCGGCAAGCAGGGCACCGGCCTCCTGCCGGTCGCGGTCGAGAGCCCGGACGCACCCGGCTTCGCCGACGCGAAGTCCGACGCGACCCCGACCGCGATCGGCGGCCCGCAGGGCGCGGCGAAGATCGCCGTCACCGGCTCGCTCGGCGCGCAGTTCCTGCTCTGGGAGTTCGCGACGGCGCTGGCCGGCCGGCTGATCGGGATCAACCCGTTCGACCAGCCCGACGTCGAGGCGGCCAAGAAGGCGGCCCGCGCGCTGCTGGACGACCCCGAGAAGCTCAAGGGCGGCGAGACGGCGTCCAATGTGGACGGTCCGGTCGAGATCTTCGGCAGCGACGGGGTGTCCACGGACGGCAGCCTGACCGACGTGCTGCGCGCGTTCTTCGCTTCGGCGCCGGACGCGGGCTACATCGCGGTGCAGGCCTACCTCGACCGGCTCGACGACGCGTCGACGTCCCTGCTGCGCGGCGAGATCGCCAAGCGCACCGGGAAGCAGACGACGTTCGGCTGGGGCCCGCGGTTCCTGCACTCCACCGGCCAGTACCACAAGGGCGGGCACCAGAACGGCGTCTTCCTGCAGCTGACCGGCGCCGTCGAGACCGACCTCGACGTGCCGGACCGGCCCTACACGCTGGGGCAGCTGCAGCACGCGCAGGCCCTCGGCGACGGGCAGGTGCTCGCCGAGCACGGCCGCCCGGTGTTGCGCCTGCACCTGACCGACCGGGCCGCGGGCCTCGCGGCCGTCGTCCGCGCGGTACAGGAGGCCGGCGCATGACGTGGAAGAACCCGCTGCGCGACCCGCGGGACAAGCGGCTCCCGCGGATCGCCGGGCCGTCCAGCCTGGTGATCTTCGGGGTCACCGGCGACCTGGCCCGCAAGAAGCTGATGCCCGCCATCTACGACCTGGCCAACCGCGGGCTGCTGCCCGCGGGCTTCTCGCTCGTCGGGTTCGCCCGGCGCGACTGGGAGCACCAGGACTTCGGCGAGCTCGTGCACGACTCGGTCAAGGAGCACGCACGGACGCCGTTCAAGGAGTCGGTGTGGAACCGGCTCGCCGAAGGCATCCGGTTCGTGCAGGGCACCTTCGACGACGACGACGCCTTCGACCGGCTCGCCGAGACCGTCCGCGAGCTGGACAAGGAACGCGGCACGGGCGGCAACACCGCGTTCTACCTGTCGATCCCGCCCGGCGCCTTCCCGGTGGTGACCAAGCAGCTGGCCCGCTCCGGGCTGGCGAACGCCGACGAGAAGACCTGGCGGCGCGTGGTCATCGAGAAGCCCTTCGGGCACGACCTGAAGAGCGCCGAAGAGCTGAACGCGATCGTCAACGACGTCTTCCCCGAGGAGTCGGTGTTCCGCATCGACCACTACCTCGGCAAGGAGACGGTGCAGAACATCCTGGCGCTGCGCTTCGCGAACCAGCTGTTCGAGCCGATCTGGAACGCCAACTTCGTCGACCACGTGCAGATCACCATGGCCGAGGACATCGGCCTCGGCGGCCGCGCGGGGTACTACGACGGCATCGGCGCGGCCCGGGACGTCATCCAGAACCACCTGCTGCAGCTGCTCGCCTTCACCGCGATGGAGGAGCCGCTGTCGTTCGAGCCGCGGGCCCTGCGCGCGGAGAAGATCAAGGTGCTCTCCGGCGTCACGCCGGTGGGCCCGCTGAGCGCGACGACCGCCCGCGGGCAGTACGCCGGCGGCTGGCAGGGCGGCACGAAGGTGCCGGGCCTGCTGCAGGAGGAGGGTTTCGCGAAGGACTCGAAGACCGAGACCTACGCGGCCGTGACCCTCGAGGTGCAGAACCGCCGCTGGGCCGGGGTGCCGTTCTACCTGCGCACCGGCAAGCGGCTCGGCCGCCGCGTCACCGAGATCGCCGTCGTGTTCAAGCGGGCGCCCCACCTGCCGTTCGACTCGACGTCGACCGAGGAGCTGGGGCAGAACGCCCTGGTCATCCGGGTGCAGCCGGACGAGGGCATCACGCTGCGGTTCGGCTCGAAGGTGCCGGGGACCACGATGGAGGTCCGCGACGTCACGATGGACTTCGGGTACGGGCACGCGTTCACCGAGTCCTCCCCCGAGGCCTACGAGCGGCTCATCCTGGACGTCCTGCTGGGCGAGCCGTCGCTGTTCCCGGTGAACGAAGAGGTCGAGCTGTCCTGGAAGATCCTCGACCCGATCCTCGACCACTGGGCGAAGGAAGGCGCGCCGGAGCAGTACGCACCCGGCACCTGGGGCCCGGCCTCCGCCGACGAAATGCTGGAGCGCACCGGCCGGAAATGGAGGCGCCCGTGATCATCGACCTGCCGTCCACCACGACTTCGGCACTCAACAAGAAGCTGGTGGAGATCCGCGAACAGGGCGGCCAAGTCGCGCTGGGGCGGGTGCTGACGCTGGTCATCGTGGCCGATGACGACAGCCATCTCGAAGCGGCGATCGAAGCGGCCAACGGCGCGAGCCGCGAACACCCGTCGCGGGTGATCGTGGTGGCCAAGGGCGCCCGCACGGCGGCCCCGCGCATCGACGGCCAGATCCGGGTCGGCGGCGACGCCGGCGCGAGCGAAGTCATCGTGCTGCGCCTGTACGGCCCGCTGGCCGCGCAGGGGCAGAGCGCGGTGGTGCCGCTGCTGCTGCCCGACGCGCCGATCGTCTGCTGGTGGCCCGGGGCCGGCCCGAAGGACCCGGACAAGGACCCGCTCGGCGAGCTGGCCCAGCGCCGGATCACCGACTCGGCCGCGGAGAAGAACCCGGTCAAGGCGCTGACCACGCGGGCGAAGGCGTACACCGAGGGCGACACCGACCTCGCCTGGACGCGGCTGACGCACTGGCGCGCACAGCTCGTCTCGGCGCTGGACCTGCCGCCGTACGAGAAGGTCACCGGTGCGACCGTGACCGGCGAGGCCGACTCGCCGTCCACCGAACTGCTGGCGGCTTGGCTCGCCGAGTACCTGAAGGTGCCGGTCAAGCGGGTCAAGAGCTCGGGCGCGGCGGGGATCATCTCGGTGACGCTGGATCGCCGTTCGGGCCCGGTGGAGCTGCACCGGCCGGACGGCCGCGTCGGCACGCTGACCCAGCCGGGCCAGCCGACCCGGCGGATCGCCCTGCAGCGGCGCAACACGCAGGACTGCCTGGTCGAGGAGCTGCGGCGGCTCGACCCGGACGAGGTGTACGAGGCCGCGCTGCACGGGCTTTCGAAGATCACCTCCGGCACGAACGGCAAGACGGGGGCGCCGCCGAAGGCCGACGTCACGTCGCCCGCCGCGGCGGCCGCTGCCGCTGGTCCGAAGAAATGAGCAAGACGGAAGTAGTCGTCTACGCGAACCAGGACCTCCTGGCGGCCGCGGCGGCCGCCAGGCTGGTCACGCGACTGGTGGACGTCCAGGCGGCCAAGGGATCGGCATCGCTGGTGCTGACCGGCGGCGGAACGGGCATCGCGGTGCTGTCGGAGCTGCGGGCGTCCTCGGCCCGCGACGCGATCGACTGGTCCCGGCTGGACATCTACTGGGGCGACGAGCGGTTCGTCCCGGCGGATTCGGACGAGCGGAACGAGAAGCAGGCCCGCGAGGCGCTGCTGGACCACGTGCCGCTGGACCCGAAGCGGGTCCACGCGATGGCCCCGTCGGACGGCGAGTTCGGGTCCGACGTGGACGCGGCGGCTTCGGCCTACGCTTCGGTGCTGGCTGCGAACGCCGGCCCGGAGGACCACGGCGACGTGCCGTCGTTCGACATCATGCTGCTGGGCCTGGGCGGCGAGGGGCACACGGCATCGGTGTTCCCGGAGTCGCCGGCGGTGTACGAGACCGAGCGGTCGGTGGTGGCGGTCCGCAACTGCCCCAAGCCCCCGCCGACGCGGATTTCGCTGACGCTGCCGGCCATCCGCCAGGCGCGGGACATCTGGCTGATGACCGCGGGCGAGGCGAAGGCGGACGCCGTGGCGCTGGCGTTGTCGGGGGCTGGAGAGGTCCAGTTGCCGGTGGCCGGCGCCCGCGGGCACCGGCGGACGCTGTGGCTGTTGGATCGGGCTGCGGCGGGGAAGCTGACGAAGGTGTACCAGCCGCCCACGGCTTGAGTTGGTTTGCCGGTGAAGGCCTCCTGCTTCGGCAGGGGGCCTTCACTCATTTGCGCGGGCTCGCCATCGCTCGAGGATCTCTTCGCTCTTCACGACCTCCGGGTGGCCGGCACCGAGCACCCGCCGTTCGTCGGCGAGCACCTCCTCGAGCGCGGCAGCGGCTCCGGCCGGGTCACCGGCCCGCCCGCGCCAGGTGGCGAGATTGACCCGGGTCTTGAGGGTGAACAGGTGATCAGGGCCGAGCACGCGAAGGTAATCGCCGAGAACTTCCTCGTGAGCGGCGACAGCTCGTGCCGGATCTCCTGCGTGCCCGTGGTAGCTGCCGAGATTCGCCCGGGTCACGAGAACCCGCTCGTGGTCGGGACCGAGCACCCGGATCCGGTCGGCGAGGAGGTGTTCCAGGTCCCGCACCGCTTGGGCGGGATCGCCGGCTTCCCCGCGGTAGATGGCGAGGTTGTGGCGGGCGATGAGGGTGCCCTCGGCATCAGGACCGAGCACCCGGAGACGATCGGCGATGACTTCCTCGTAGGCGGCGATGGCTCCGTCCAGATCACCGGCTTGCCCGCGGTACCGAGCGAGGTTGGACCTGGTCGTGAGAACGTGCTCGTGATCGGGACCGAGCAGCCGGACGCGTGCTTCGAGAAGCTCCTCCAGCGCGGTGACCGCCGAGGCGGGATCACCTGCCTGGCCGGTCCAGTAAGCGAAGTTGTGGCGGCAGGTCATCGCGTCCACGTGGTCACCGCCGAGCGCCTCCGAGACCAGGCCGTGCAGGCGGCGGAAGTAGTCGGCGGCCGGGCCGGCGTGACCGCTCTCGCCGAGGCTGCTGCCGGCCCGGAAGACCAACGGATGGACCTCGGACGACCACAGGTGCGCTCCGGCGAGCCCGATGAGGGTTTCGACGTTGGTCCGCAGCACTTGCCCGAGCGTGACGTCCCGTTCGATCTCGGGCCACGCTTCCACCAATGCGTCCGCGGCCCCCGACGCGAGAACGGGCAGGTCCCCGGCGGGAATCCGGTCGCGCACGGCCCGCTGCACCAACGCGTGCACTCGGACCGAGCGGGCGTTGGACGTGGGATCGAAGGTGATCAGGCTCAGCCGGTGCAGGCAAGACAAGCCGTCGCGGGCGTGCTCCGGCGTCGCGTCCAGCGCTTCGGCGACGGCGTCGGTCGTGAAGACCGAGAGCGGAATGCCGTTCGGGTCGAGCAGAGCGGCGATCTCCAGCAACGGACGGGCGAGCCCGGCCGGCTCCAGGCTGTCGGCCAGCTCGATCGACATGGACCACGTAGTGGCGACCGTCTGCTGGTGACTGCCCGACGACCGCTGCCGGTCGGTGAACCGCGCGAGGTACTCGCGGCACGTCAGCACCCGGTCGAGCGCGTAGGCCGTTGCCTGCGCGAGGGCCAGGGGCAGGAAACCCAGCTCGGCGGCGAGTTCGTCGGCGCCGTCGAGGGACGCGGGGCGGTCGGCGAACGTCGCGACGAGATAGGCGTGGGCTTCCTCCGGGGTGAACACGTCCACATCGATGATTCGGCGGTGCCGTCCTCGTAGGGCGGCGTCCCGCCGGCGGGTCGTGACCAGTACCTGGCCGTTCTGCGGCGGCCAGAGGGCTTCGAGGTGTTCGGGGTCTTGGAGGTCGTCGAGGACGACAAGCCAGCGGGCTGAAGTCGCGCACAGCCACTCGAGGAATCCGCGGGCACCTTCCTCGGGGTCGTCGATGGCGATGCCCATGACCGCTTCGGCGACCTTCGCGTACGTCGAGACGATCGCCTCACGCGAGCCTGCCGTCACCCATACGAGCAGGTCGACCCGCTGGTCCGTCCAGAGCGTCTCGGCGTAGTTGACCGCCAGCTGCGTCTTGCCGACTCCGCCGAGGCCGGACAGGACCTTCGTCGGCTCCGACGTCAAAACCACCGCGTCGCCTTGCGCGACAGCCTCGTGCACCAGCCGCATAGCCGCCCGACTTTGGAACGCGGGCGCCGCCGGTGGCATCAACCCGGCTTGGTACGGCAGCTCCACCGGCTGTCGCCCGGGCAGGACGTAGGTGTTGTTCACATCCCGCCCGGCCTGCTGGACGACTCCGCTGTCGGACGCCCTGGCGTCCTGGGTCAGCCGGGCGGGTTGATGTCCCGGCCCGCCTGCTGGATCGTCGCGTTGCCCGAGGCCGTCGCCTGCTGGGTGATCGGTGGAGCGCCGGAAGACTGCAGCCAGCCGCTCACCCCAGCGCTGACCACCGTCAGCACCGCCACCGCCGCCCATGCCCACCAAGCGTCCTTCACGTCGGTGGCGATGTTGATCGCCACGCCCAGGCCCGACGTCACGACCGCTGCGCCCAACGCCCACGCCCAAGTTTTCCGGCTCACAGTGACTGGGTACGCCTGACACGCGCCCGGCGTTGCAAGGTCTCGCCACCGTCACCCGGACAGCGCATCGGACCTACTCCACCCGCCAGCCCCGGCCCAGGTTGCCGAAGATCGTCTCCGCCGCCTTCCTCGGGTTCGCGCTCGCCACGATCAGCTCCCGGGATGCCAGCGCGAACCTCGCCAAGGACGCGCACGACACGTCGTCCTCGGGCGCGCCCATCTCCTCCGCGATCGCCTTCGCCAGCGCTGTCTCGTGGCGCATCCACATGCTGCGCGCGTAGTCGCGCAGGACCGGGGTGCTCTCAATGAGACGGATGAACTCCGGGCTCGGGCCGCCGTCCGCGCTGTCCCTCAGCATGTGCTCGCGCAGCGCGTCCACGATCGAGTAGCCCGGTGGGCGGCCGTGGACCGCGCGGACCAGCCCCGCCTCGATGTCGTCGTCCTGGTCGAACAGCAGGGCTTCCTTGCTCGGGAAGTACTTGAACAACGTCGTCACCGAGACGTCCGCCGCGTCCGCCACCTCCTTCACCCCGACCTCGTCGTAGCCGCGCGCCAGGAACAGCTCCAGCGCCGCGTCGGCCAGCGCCTGCCGGGTCTGCGCCTTCTTGCGCTCGCGGCGTCCGATCACTTCGGTCATGCCTTCCACCCTACGTGATAGTGGACTCACTTCAAAAGTTAAGTCGTTGCATCTTTTGAGTCACTATGCTTTTCTGGGCGCAGGCCGCCGGACCAGCCGGCGGCCCCGGACTTCCAGGGGGAAGCCATGAACTCCATCGCGATCGTCGGCGCCGGCCTCGGCGGGCTCGCCTGTGCCCGCGTCCTGCAGCTCCACGGCATCGACGTCACCGTCTTCGAACAAGAACCCTCGGCCGGCGCCCGTCCCCAGGGCGGCACGCTCGACCTCCACGGCGACACCGGCCAGGTCGCCCTGCGCACCGCGCGGCTGTACGAACCGTTCCGCGCCCTGGCCCGCCCCGAGGGCCAGCAGATGCGGGCCGTCGACCCGCGCACCGGCGACGTCGTCATGGACGAGGTCCCTGCCGAGGGCGACGACTCCCGTCCCGAAATCGACCGCGGCCAGCTCCGCGGCCTGCTCCTCGAGTCCCTGACACCCGGCACCGTCCGGTGGGGCCACTCGATCACCGAGGTCACCCCCGGCCGCCTGACCTTCGGCGACGGCGGCACGGCCGAGTTCGAGCTGATCGTGGGCGCGGACGGCGCGTGGTCGCGCGTCCGCCGCGCCCTCACCGGCGTCCGACCCGAGTACAGCGGCGTCACGTTCGTCGAGTTCGGTCTCGACGACGCCGACCGCCGCCACCCGGACCTGGCCGCGCTCACCGGCCAGGGCACGCTGATGACGAAGGTCGACGGCAAGGCACTCGTCGCGCAGCGCACCAGCACCGGCCACATCCGCTGCTACGCGACGTTCTACGCACCCGAAGACTGGGCCACCGGCCTCGACTTCGCCGACCCGGCGGCCGTGCGCGCGAACCTGCTGGAGCGCTACGCCGGCTGGCACCCGAGCCTGCTCGCGTTCCTGCACGACGCCGACGGCGGCTTCGCGCACCGGCCGCTGCAGGTTCTGCCGGTGCCGCACGCCTGGACCCACACCCCCGGGCTCACGCTGCTCGGCGACGCGGCGCACCTGATGCCGCCGCTGGGCGTCGGCGCGAACCTCGCGCTGCTCGACGGCACCGAGCTCGCCACCGCACTGGCGACGTCGCCGAGCGTCGGGGAAGCCGTCCGCGCCTACGAGGCCGGGATGCTGCCGCGGTCGATCGAGACGGCGAAGGCGTGCGCCACCGGCCTGCACGACCTGCTCAGCGACGACCTCCGGTCCATGGCGGCCTGATGACCCCTTGCCGGGCGACCACACGTGGGTAACATGATTCCCACGATGTGGTCGTCTCGGTGCACAGTACGGAGCAGTACTCCCACTCCGGGTAGCACCCTTCCGTCGCCCTACCCCAGATGGAGCAGCCGACTACGGAATTCGGACGCCGAAACTCCGGCAACGGGTGAAACTTACCGTCTTCGTACGCGACCTCGTTAGCATCCGCACATTTGTCCGTTGCTGCGCGTCCCGATCGGGCCCTGAGCACCTCTCACCAACAAGTCCACAAGACGAATGGGGTCGCCAGCGATGAGTACAGAGGGACTCTCGATTCCAGGCATCTCGATCGCCGGCTCGGGGCCATCGGCCGCCGAGCGGGTGCGCAAGCGCGGATTCAGCCTGTTCGGCTCGGTGCCGCGCCCCGCTGTGGTCACGTTCGCCATCGAGGCGGCCGCGGTCATCCTGGCCGTGCTCGACGTGTGGCTGGTGATCCCCGAAAAGGCCCAGCCCTATTCGATCTGGCTTTCCGGCGCCGCCTGCCTCGCGGTGGTGTTCCGCCGGAAGTTCCCGTTCCTCGCCGTGCTCGTCGCGGTCCCCGGCTTCCTCGCCGGCTGGGCGCAGCTGGCGTCGATGATCACCCTCGGCATGCTCGCCACCCGCCGCCAGCTGCACTGGCAGGTCTGGGTCGGCGCGGCGCTGGTGTGGTGCTGCCGGTTCGTGCAGTGGCCGCTGGAGGACTTCGCCGAGCTCAGCTGGCGCGAACACATCCTCGACGGCATCTACGGCGTCCTCGTCGCCGGCATGCCGATCGCGATCGGCCTGCTCATCGGGGCGCGCGCGGAGGTCTCGAACAAGCTCGCCGAGCTGGCCACGAGCCGCGACCGCGAGCGCCGCTTCCACGCCGACGCCGTCCGCGCCGAGGAGCGCGCCCGGCTGGCCCGGGAGATGCACGACGTCGTCTCGCACCAGATCACGCTGATCGCGATGCAGGCCGGCGCGCTGCAGACCCAGTCGACCGACGAGCGGGCGCAGGAGACCGCGCAGGTCATCCGGACGCTGTCGAAGCGGACCCTGGAAGAGCTGCGTTCCCTGCTGAGCGTGCTGCGCGCGGGCGCCGACGACGACGGCCCGCGCCCCGGGATCAACGACCTAGACCGGCTGATCCGGACGTCGGAGGTGCCGGTGCACCTGTCGGTGGAGCACCTGCCGGAGGCGCTGCCGAACCAGGTGTCGGCGGCGGCGTACCGGACGGTGCAGGAGTGCTTGACGAACGTCCACAAGCACGCCCCGGGCGCGACGGCGACGATCCGCATCCAGGGTGAGCACGGAGCGCTCAAGATCGAGGTCCGCAACGAGCGCGCTCGCCGGGCGGCGGAGGCGCTGCCGTCGGGCGGGCACGGTCTGACGGGGCTGGCCGAGCGGGCGCGGCTGCTGGGCGGGAGCTTCGAGACGTCCGGGACGGAGGACGGCGGGTTCCGCGTGCGGGCCCGCTATCCGCTGGACCGCTGAGGGCGGCCACCGGCCCCCGGTATCCAGTCTATCGGCGGGGTACGACGATTTCGTTTTCGATGGAGCCGCGAACGGCGGATTCCGGACGTTGCGGGCCGGGATTCGCCGTTCGCGGCTTTTTCGCCCGGAACTGTCGGTGGCTCCCGGTAGCGTGGAAAACGGGGGCTGCTCAGGCTCGGAACGCGCGAAAAGCCACCCCGAGGTGTCCCGGGGTGGCTTTTCGCCGAACTTAGATGATCTCCCGGCGCTGGCGCAGGCGCTCGAGGGCTTCGGCCAGGATGGCCTCGCCGTCGGCGTCGCTGCGCCGCTCCTTCACGTACGCCAGGTGCGTCTTGTACGGCTCGGTCCGCGGTGCGGCCGGCGGGTTCTTCTCGTCCTGCCCACCGGGGAGACCGCAGCGGGGGCAGTCCCACTCGTCCGGGATCTCCGCGTCGAGCGCGAACGACGGGCGGGCTTCGTGCCCGTTGGCACACCAGTAGGCTACGCGGCGCCGCGGCGCCGACTCACCCCGTTCCGATTCGCCCGTAGGACCGGCACCCACCCGGGTGCCCCGAATCGCGTTACCGCCAACCATGAATCCTCACACCTAGGAATCGGCGGCGCGCCCCCCAATAGGCACGCCGAATCGCTGCGCCCTGCCGTCGTGACCCGGTCGCGATCGACGGCGGGACGCCGGACGCCTCACACCTTGAGCAGCAGACCCAGGCCCACGATGCTGATCAGCCAGACCGCGCCCAGCAGCAGGGTGATCCGGTCGAGGTTCTTCTCGGCCACGCTCGACCCGGCCAGGCTCGACTGCATCCCACCGCCGAACAGCGACGACAGGCCACCGCCCCGGCCACGGTGCAGCAGCACGGCGACCACCAGCAGGACGCTGGAGACGATCAACAGGATTTGCAGGAACAGCTTCATGTCATCCTCTGGGCTCTAGGAGAATGCAGGGGTACGGCATGGTCGTTTCCGACCACCACCGTACCCCTGGACTCGTCCACTGCTGTGTGACGGACCGGATACACAGGCTACCCGGTCGTGGCCTCGATCAGGGCAGCGGCCCGCCCGCGGCGAGTGCGCAGAGTTTCGTGAACTCCTCACCGTCCAGGCTCGCTCCGCCGACCAGGGCACCGTCGATGTTCTCGCAGCCCACCAGCTCGCTGATGTTGCCCGACTTCACCGATCCCCCGTAGAGCACCCGGACGGACGAAGCGACCTCGTCGCCGTACTTCTCCTGGAGGGTCGCCCGGATGGCCTTGCAGACCTCTTCGGCGTCCGCGGACGACGCGACCTTGCCGGTGCCGATCGCCCAGACCGGCTCGTACGCGACCACCACGTCCTTGACCTGCTCGGCCTTGAGGCCCTTCAGGCCCTCGATCAGCTGCGTCGTGGTGTGGTGGATGTGCTCGCCGGCCTCGCGGACCTCGAGCTTCTCCCCGATGCAGAGGATCGGCGTGATGCCGTGCTTGAGCGCGGCCTTGACCTTCTTGTTGACCAGCTCGTCGGACTCGGCGTGGTACTCGCGCCGCTCCGAGTGGCCGACCGTGACGAACTTGCAGCCCAGCTTGGCCAGCATCGGGCCCGAGATGTCGCCGGTGTAGGCGCCCGAATCCTGTGGCGCGAGGTCCTGCGCGCCGTAGGTCAGCGACAGCTTGTCGCCGTCGACCAGGGTCTGCACGCTGCGGATGTCGGTGAACGGCGGCAGCACCGCCACGTCGACCTTCGCGTAGTACTTCTCCGGCAGCGCGAAGGCGATCTTCTGGACGAGCGCGATCGCCTCGAGGTGGTTCTGGTTCATCTTCCAGTTGCCGGCGATGAACGGCTTGCGTGCCACTAGTTCTTCTCCTCCAGGGCGACCACGCCCGGCAGTTCCTTGCCTTCGAGGTACTCCAGGGAGGCACCGCCGCCGGTGGAGATGTGCGAGAAGCCGTCCTCGGGCAGGCCCAGCTGCCGCACCGCGGCCGCCGAGTCGCCGCCGCCGACCACGGTGAACGCGTCGCTCTTCACGAGCGCCTCCGCGACGGCCCGGGTGCCGCCGGAGAAGGCCTCGAACTCGAACACGCCCATCGGGCCGTTCCAGAACACGGTCCTGGCGTCGGCCAGCTTGCTCGCGAACAGCTCACGCGAACGCGGGCCGATGTCGAGGCCCTGGCGGTCGGCCGGGATCGCGGTGGCGTCGACGGCCTCGTTTTCGGCGTCGGCCGAGAACTCCGTGGCGGCCAGGACGTCGACCGGCAGGACCAGTTCGACGCCGCGCTTCTCGGCCTCGGCGAGGAAGCCCTTCACCTGGTCGAGCTGGTCCTCCTGCAGCAGCGACTGGCCGACCTCGTGGCCCTGGGCCTTGAGGAAGGTGTACGCCATGCCGCCGCCGACGATCAGCCGGTCGACCTTGGTCAGCAGGTTCGCGATGACGCCGAGCTTGTCGGACACCTTCGCGCCGCCGAGCACGACCACGTAGGGCCGCTGGACGTCGTCGGTCAGCTTCTTCAGCACGTCCAGCTCGGCCAGCACCAGGCCGCCCGCGTACGCCGGCAGCACCGACGCGACCTCGTAGACCGAGGCCTGCTTGCGGTGGACGACGCCGAAGCCGTCGGAGACGAACGCGCCGCCCGGGACGAGGGCGCCCAGCTCGGCGGCCAGCTCGGAACGGTCCACGGCGTCCTTGCTGGTCTCGCGTGCGTCGAAGCGCACGTTCTCCAGCAGGACGACGCCGCCGTCGGCCAGGCCGCCGGTCAGTGCCTTCGCGGACTCGCCGACCAGGTCACCGGCCAGCGCGACCTCGGCGCCAAGCAGCTCGGACAGCCGCTTCGCGACGGGCGCGAGGGTGTACTTCGGGTCCGGCTCGCCCTTCGGGCGGCCGAGGTGCGCGGTGACGACGACCTTGGCGCCCGCGTCGGCGAGCTTCTTGATCGTCGGCAGGGCCGCGCGGACCCGGCCGTCGTCGGTGATGCGCTCCCCGTCGAGCGGGACGTTCAGGTCGGAACGCACGAGCACGTACCGGCCCTGAACGCCCTCGCCCAGCAGGTCGTCGAGGTTCTTGACGCTCATCGGGTTCAGGAGATCTTCGTACCGACGAGCTTGACCAGGTCGGCGAGGCGGTTGGAGTAGCCCCACTCGTTGTCGTACCAGCCGACGACCTTGACCTGGTTGCCGATGACCTTGGTCAGCGGCGCGTCGTAGATGCAGGACGCCGGGTCGGTGACGATGTCGGCCGAGACGATCGGGTCGTCCGAGTAGCGCAGGATGCCGGCGAGGGGACCCTCGGCGGCGGCCTTGTAGGCGGCGTTGATCTCCTCGACCGTGGCGGCCTTGGTGAGGGTGACGGTGAGGTCGGTGGCCGAGCCGGTCGGGACCGGGACGCGCAGCGCGTAGCCGTCCAGCTTGCCCTGCAGCTCCGGCAGCACGAGGCCGATGGCCTTGGCGGCGCCGGTCGAGGTCGGGACGACGCTCAGGGCGGCGGCGCGGGCGCGGCGGAGGTCCTTGTGCGGCGCGTCCTGCAGGTTCTGGTCCTGCGTGTAGGCGTGCACGGTGGTCATCAGGCCCTGCTCGATGCCGAACGCGTCGTGCAGCACCTTGGCCAGCGGGCCGAGGCAGTTGGTGGTGCAGGAGGCGTTGGAGATGATGACCTGCGAGCCGTCGTACTTGTCGTCGTTGACGCCGAGCACGATGGTCAGGTCCTCGCCCTTGGCGGGCGCGGAGATGATGACCTTCTTGGCACCGCCGGCGATGTGCGCCTTGGCGGCGTCGGCGTTGGTGAAGAAGCCGGTCGACTCGACGACGACGTCCACGCCCAGGTCGCCCCAGGGCAGGTTGGCCGGGTCGCGCTCGGCGAGGGCCTTGATGGTCTTGCCGTCGACGACGATGCCCTCGTCGCTGACGCTGACCTCACCCGGGAACCGGCCCAGGATGGAGTCGTACTTCAGCAGGTGGGCCATGGTCGCGACGTCGCCGAGGTCGTTGAACGCGACGACCTCGATGTCGTGGCCGCTGGCCTGCACGGCGCGGAAGAAGTTGCGGCCGATGCGGCCGAAGCCGTTGACACCTACGCGAACGGTCACTGCTGCCACTCCTCTGGGGATCGGCCGGGTGACCCGGCCGTGACTTGCGGGCTCGCGGCAACCCTAGCGTGCGGGCGCGCGCGTCCCTGACTGCCCTGACGAGACTTCCACCACTTGGCGAACGGGTCAAGAATCGATTAAGAAGCGCGGGCCCGCCGACGGGTGCGAGTTACGCGCTCGACACCTGGACCATGGTGGACCGGTCCGGCTCGCGGTTCGGCGATTTCGGCTGGCAGACCGGGGTGCGAGCGGGCGCGGAACGGTCGGGCGCCGGAGACACTGGATCGATTCAGTCGATCTTGCGCAAACCCCGCCGCCAAGCCCTCGTCGGAGCGGGATCCCGCGCGGGCGCGAGCGAGCGTGAGGTCGGTGACTCGACCGATCCAGCGACGTCGTTCACCCCGTCAGCTCGCGTTCCAGCGGGGTCCGGAACCGCGGCACGGCCCTGACCTCGCCATACCAGCTCGCGCACCGGTCCGCCTCCTCCTCGATCCTCGCCGCGACCTCCGTGCCCACGTCCTCCAGGAGCCGGTACGCGATTTCGCCCGAGGCGCGCTGGGCCCAGCCGCCCACGATCCGCCCGGAGGACCAGATCGTCGGGCCGATGTTGCCGCTGCGGTCGAACAACGCCGGGCGGTGCGGGCCCAAGAACCAGTCGCGCTCCTGCCAGCCCATCGGGGTGGGGTCCAGGGCCGGGAGGAACGCCACCCACGGCGACGGCGGAGGCACCGGCGCGAGGTCGTCCGCCAGCGCCACGCCCGGTACGCCGTCGAGATCCACCTCCACCGGGGACACCGCGGCGAGGGCCTTCTTCGTCTGCCCCGCCGTCCAGCCCGTCCACCAGCGCAGGTCCGCCACCGGCGCCGGGCCGTACGCCCGCAGCCAGCGCCGCGCCAGCTCCGCGCGCGCCTCCTCCGCGGCCCACTCCCGCAGCCCCGGCGCCCAGGAATCCAGCGGGTGCCACACGTACTGGCTGCTGGTCCAGCTCCCCCGCGGCCGGCCGCGCACGATCCGGCCCTCGGCCGCCAGCAGGAACAGCACCCGGCTCGTCACGTTCCCGATCGCCTCGTACGGCTTGCCCGGCGCCATCCGCAGCTGCTGGCGCAACCGCGGCTCGTCCTCGCTCAACTGCTGCGCCGTCGCCGAGCCGCGGGCGCGCAACGCCGCTTCGACCGACGCCTCGACGTCCGCCAGCCACTTCCCCGGTTCCGGCACGTTCTCCGGGTGACCTTGCCGCCCGAGGTGCTGTTCGAGGAGCTTCCGCTGCTTGACGGCGATGTCCGCCGAGCACCCGGCCTGCACGAGCGCCGCGGTGTCCAGGGTCGTCACGAACACCGTGCGGCGCATGCCGAGCAGCCGCAGCACCGTCCGGTCCTCGTACAACGCTTGCTCGACCAGGGAAACCCCTGGCATCGCGAGCCGCGCGGACGCTGACAGGTGGACGGTCGCCGGGTCGGTGGCGTGCAGGGCCACCACCCCGGCCACGGCGTCGGTCACCGTGGCCGCGGGCGCGGCCAGGTGGTGGCGGACCCCGAGGCGGGCCCGGCGCTGGGAGGTGCTGATCGTCGGAGGCACCCGCAATGACTACCACCGGCCACCGACAAAAACCGCTGGTCACCCCCGCGCCCCGGAGCTAGCCTGCGGAAATGGTCTCCGGTGCGCACTTCGCGGCCTTCGCCGCGCTGACGTTCCTCATGGTCGTCGTCCCCGGACCGAGCGTGCTGTTCACCATCAGCCGCGCGCTCACCGTCGGCCGGCGTGACGCGCTGCTCACCGTGGTGGGCAACTCCGCCGGTGTCTACACGCAGGTAGTCGCGGTCGCGTTCGGCCTCGGCGCGCTCGTGACGACGTCGGCCGCGATCTTCACCGCGATCAAGATCGCCGGTGCGCTCTACCTCGTGTACCTGGGCGTCCAGGCGTTCCGGCACCGCCGGAAGCTCACCGACGCCATGGCCGCCAAGGTGCGCGCGACGCCCGGCCGGGTCCTGACGGTGCTGCGCGACGGGTTCGTCGTCGGCTTCGCGAACCCGAAGTCGATCGTGTTCCTCGCCGCGCTGCTGCCCCAGTTCGTCGACCCGGCCGCCGGGTCCGTGCCGGCGCAGATGCTGGTGCTCGGGCTGTGCCTGCCGGCGATCGCGCTGACCACCGACAGCGCGTGGGCGCTGGTCGCGGGCACCGCCCGCGCGTGGTTCGCGCGCTCGCCGAAGCGCCTGGAACTGGTGGGCGGCACCGGCGGCCTGGTGATGATCGGCCTCGGCACCACCCTCGCGTTCACCGGCCGGGGTGACTGAGCACCAGGTCCAGCAGCCCGGGGAACGCCGCGTCGAATTCGGGGCGCCGCAAGCGGTTCAGCCGCCGCGGGCCTTCGTCGCGCTGCTCGATCAGGCCCGCCGCGCGCAGCACCCCGAAGTGGTGGCTGAGCGTCGCCTTCGCCACCGGCAGGTCGAACGTGCCGCACGCCTTCGACCACTCCGGCACCGCGGCGAGCGAGCGCAGGATGCTGCGGCGCACGGGGTCGGCGACCGCGGCGAGGGCGTCCTGCAGGGACACCTCCGCCGGGACGCCGTGGGTGAGGCCGCGGGCCCGCGCCGAGGTCACCGGACCGCCTCGACGAGCCGCGGCCACCACTCCCGCGGCAGGCCGTCGAGCGGGACGACCACCTGGTCGGCGCCCGCGGCCCGGTACTCCCGCAGCCGCGCGGCGACGGTGTCGAAGTCGCCCCACACGGTGAGGCCGTCGACCAGCCGGTCGGACAGGTCCGCGATGTCCGCGTCGGTGAAGCCCATCCGCCGGAAGTTCGCCGCGTAGCCCGGCATCCCGGCCAGGAACTTCAGCGAGCCGCCCCGCACGGTCTCGCGGACCTCGGCCCGGTCGGCCGACGCGACCACGTTCATCAGCACCGCCAGCTGCGGGCCCGCGCCCAGGATCTCCCGCGCCGAGGCGACGTAGTCCGTCGTGACCAGGTACGGGTACGCGCCCGAGGCGCGGTCGCGGGCCAGCTCGAGCATCCGCGGCCCCAGCGCCGAGAGGATCCGCGCCGACGGCGGCACGGCTGCGTCGATCTCGTCGAGGTAGTCGCCGAGGGCCGCCAGCGGCCGGGGCCCGTGCGCGCCGCCCAGGCCGACGACGAAGCGCCCGGCGGGCAGGTCCGCATACGCGGCGGCCACCGCGGCCGACGGCACCCGGTCGACCGAGAGGATCCCGCTCGCCACCTGGATCCGCGAGGTCCCGCGGACGACTCCGGTGATCTGCGGCAGGTTGTTCCCCTGGCCGCCGGCCATCCACAGCGTGGCGTAGCCCAGCTCCTCCAGTTCGGCCGCGGTCGCCACGGCGGCGTCGGTGTCGAGTGCGGTGTGGGTGGCCCCCAGCGGCCCCAGGTTCGTCATGCGCCCGGCAACCACCGAACCCCGGCGGATGTTCCCGTCAGGCCGGCTGTTCGTCCTCAGCGGAATCGGCGGGCTCCTCGGCCGGCCGCGTGAACATCCGGGTCGCCGACAGCCGCGCGACGCCGTCGGGCTCGCCCAGGTCCTCCAGTGAGTTCCGGATCGTCGAGTCCACCGACAGGTACTTGCGGCCCGCGCGCAGGTCGGCGTCGTTGCGCAGCCGCACGATCAGCGGGAACTCCGACAGCGCGCCCGCGTCGAACAGCCCCGTCGTGTAGATCAGCTGCACGCCGAGCGCCTCGGCGACCGCGCGCTGCAGCTCCAGCAGGTAGCCCGCGGAGGCGCGGCCGATCGGGTTGTCGAGGAACAGCACGCCCGAGTGCCGGTTGCGCACCTTGCCGCGGTTGTTGGCCCGCAGCGCGGCCAGGGTGCAGTACAGGATGATCGCCGCGGTCAGCTGCTGACCGCCGGAGAAGACGTCACGGATCTCCGAGACCCGCTGGCGTTCGGTCCGCAGCACCGAGTCCGGCTTGAGCATGTCGACGCGGAAGCCCTTGGGCGCCGCGGCCCGGACCCCGCGCAGCACCAGGGAAAGCCCGTCGCGCTTGACGTCCCGGCCGTCCGCGGTCTTGCCGACGGCGGCCTCGTCGACGACCTCGCCGAGCTTCTCGGTGAGCGCGTTGTCCTCCAGCTCGGTGAACCGGATGCGGAGGAACTCCTGCCCGGACCAGTCGCCGAGCCCGTCCGGCAACCGCGAGACGCGCTGGGCCGAGCGCAACGTCCGGAGCGCGCCGTCGACCATGCCCTGCAGGCGGGTGATGATCCCGCCGCGGTGCCGGTCGATCTGCGCGAGGTCGTCGGTGAGCGACCGCAGCCGGGGCCGCAGCGCTTCGGCCCACTCGGCGGCGTGCGCCGGGAGCTGGTCGCGCTTGACGGAGACGACCTGCTGGCGCACCGGCGTGCTCAGCTTCTCGAACCGCTTCTCCGTCGCGTACTGCGCGAGCTGGTCCGCGGCCGCGCGCACCCGGCGGTCACCCGCGTCCGCGGCCTCCTGCGCCTGGGTGAGCGTCGCGTTCAGGCGGGCGTGCTGGGCGCGGGCGGTCTCGACATCGCCGTCGTAGGCCACCGCTGTGTCCTTCTCGGTGTCGGTCACCAGGTGGGCCATCGACTCCGCGAGCAGCGCGAACCCCGACGCCGAAGCGCGGGCCGACTCCAGCGTCGCTTCCGCCGCGGCCCGGCGTTCCTGCAGCTCTTCCCACTTGCGCGCGGCCGCCGACGCCTCCAGGCCCGCCGCGTCGATCAACTCCAAGCCGTGCTCGATGTCCCGCGGCTTCTCGCCGGTGACGCCGTTCTGCAGCGGCAACGCGTCCAGCTCGGCGCGCCGCGTCGAGACGAGCCCGATGGCTTCGGTCCGTTCGTCCTCCAGGCCGTCGACGACCCGGCGGGCGCGCGCCAACGCGGCCGCGCGGGCGGAAGCGTCGGAACCGTCCGGGGTTTCCAGCAGCTCGGCCGCGCGGACCCGGACCTCCTCGTCCAGGGACTCCACGGCCGAGCCCGCGGCCGCTTCGGCCGACTCGGCCTGTTCCAGCTCGGCGCGCAGGTCGCTGCCGACCTCGACCTTCGCGTACGACTCGGACGCCGACAGGTACGTCCGCCGCAGGGCGTCGACCGGCTCGGACGGCACCGGGCCCTCCGACGCCTCGGCCGCGCCGGGCACCTCGGCGAGTTCGGCGCGCGCGGTGGTCGCCGTGCGGCGGTGGCCGTCGGCGGTGCGCTGCTCCTCCCCCGCCTGCTCGCGCAGCCGCGCGGCCTTGGCCGCCGCGTCGGCGGCCTGCAGGTCGGCGCGCTCGGCGACCTCGGTGGCGCGCTCGACGTCTTCGGTCCACTCGGTGATCCGCGCGCTGCGGGCCCCCAGCTCCCCGAGCCGCCGCGCGCGTTCCTCGGCTTCGGCCGCGGCCGCGCGCAGTTCGGGGACGCGCTCACGCAGTGACGCCGCTTTCTCGCTCAACCGCGCGAATTCGGCGTCGGCCTGTTCCAGCGCCGTGCGCGCGGTCTCGCGCGCGGTGCGGGCGGCCTGGGCCTGCTCGGCCAGGGTCGCGATGGCGCCGGGCGGGTAGTCCTCGCGCCAGGTGGTGAGCTTCCACGTCAGCGCGCCGTCCGCGGACAGCTTGGCGGCCAACGCTTCGAGCCGCCGCTGCCGCTCGGTGTGCCGCCGGGCCACGGCTTCCCGCTCGGCGTCGGCGGCTTCTTCGTCGTACATCGCGGGGTTCGGCGGCACCAGGAATTCGACGCCGGGCGCGGCCGGGACCTCGGCCTGCAGGGCCTCGGTGGTGCCGACGGCGATGATCGCGCTCGGCAGCAGCCGCCGCTTGGCCAGCACTTCGCGGGCGCGATCGGCGTGCGCGGCGTCGTTCAGGAGCACGCCGGACACCAGCTGCGGCAGGGTTTCCAGCACCTCGGCCCGGCGCGAAGCGTCCAGTTTGGACAGATAGCGCCAGCCGGACCACGCCGTGATCCCGGCGTCTTCCAGCGCGTCGAGGGCGGCCTGGACGTCCTCCGGCGGCGGGAGCAGCCCGCCGGAGCCGAGGGCGGCCAGCGCGCGCTCGTCGGCGGACTCCTCCATCCGCAGCGCGGTCTGCTCCTTCTCGACGGCCGCGCTCGCCTCGCGCAGCCGTTCCAGCAGCACCGGAAGGTCGCTTTCCAAAGCGACGTCGTCCGCGCCGAGCAGCTCGATCAGGCGGCCCTCCGCGGCCAGCGCGTCGGTGCGGCGGTGGGCGCGGTCGAGGTCCTCGGTGGCGCGCTCGAAGCGGTCCTGGGTGGTGCCCGCGAGCTGGTGCGCCTCGTTCACGGCCCGTTGCGCCGCTTGGAGATCCGCCGCGACGCGGTCGAGTTCCTGCTCGCGCCGCGCGAGTTCGGCGGTGGCCGCCTCGGCCGCGCTCCGGGCGGCGCGGGACGCCTCGGCGACGTCGGCGCCCGAAGGCAGCAACCCCGCGCGTACGGCGTTCTGGACTTCTTCGCGCAGCTCGGTGATCCGGGCGGTGAGGCCCCGCGCCTCGGCGCGCCGGGCGGCCGCGAGGTTCGCGGCTTCGTCGCGTTCGGTCTGCGCCTTCTCGGCTTCGGCCCGCAATGCGCCCGCGTGCGCTTCGGCCTTGTCGGCCTGACGCTGCGCGTCCTGTGCCAGCGCGTGCAACCCGCGCGCGAGGGCCGAAGCGGCATCGTTGCGCGCCTTCAGCGCCGGCCGCGCCTTCTCCTCCCGGCTGCCGACGAGTTCGCGCAGGTCCTTCGCCTTGCGGGCCGCGTTCAGGGAGTTGAGCACGGTCGCCGTTTCGCGCCAGGCCTCCGCCGCGGTCTTCGCGGCGGCGAGTTCGGCGTCGACGCGCTTGCGGGCCTCCTGGGCTTCGTCCAGGCGCAGCACCGCGACCAGGCGGCGCAGCTCCGTGACGGCCGCCGCGAGCCGCCGGTGGTCGCCCTCGGCGAGCTTCTCCGCGGACTTGACCTCGGTGACGTGGTCCTCGAGCCCGGACAGCCGCGCGTTCTCGAGTTCGTTGCGCGCGACGACGCGCCCGGCCAGCTCGGCCATGTCGGCCTTCGCGGACTCGGCGATCTTCCGCGACTCCGCGGCGACGCCTTCCTCCGCGGCCAGCGGCCCCAGCAGGTCCAAGGCGCCGGCCACGAAGTCGCGTTCCGCCAGCAGATCCCCGCGCTGCGCCAAGTTGTGCGCGTACGTGGCGACTACCTCGGCGAGGTCCTTCGGCTCCTCTTCGGAGATCACCGCGCGCAGCAGGAACTCGACGAACGCGTCGTCGGTGCCGAACGCGAACGCGTCCGCCGCCTCTCCTTCGCCCGCGTTCATCGCCCGCTGGTAGCGGAACAGCTCGGTGTCGAGGCCGAGGGAGTCCAGGCGGCCGGTCCACTCGTGGTGGCGCCGGGTCCAGAACAGTTCCAGCTCGGGCTCGGCCAGCTGGGCGGCGGCGAGCTTGTCGTGGAAACCGGACATGGTGAGCAGCCGGCCGTCCTGGGTCATCGGCAGCGCGTCGAGCCCCAGCGCGGCGGTCGGGCGGAAGCAGTACCAGGAGTCGACGAGGTTCTCGGAGTCGGCGGACACGACGTGGCCACGCCATTCGGAGACCTTGCCGGTGATGATCCGGTGCCCGCTCTCGACGTGCAGCCACTCCAGCACGACGTGCGAGACGTCCTTGGCGGCGACGAACTTCTCCAGGACCTTGGTGCTCGTGGTGCCGACGACCTGGCGGCGGCCGGGCAGCATCACCGAGAAGATCAGCTTGATGAGCACCGACTTGCCGCCGCCGTTCTCGAGGAACAGCACGCTGGCCGGCGACGGGCGGCGCAGCTCGGCCGGCCCGGTCGCGTGGATGCCCGCGCTGAACAGGGCGTCCTGCTTGGGCGCGGTGATCTTGGCGCCGACGCCGCTGAAGTCGAGCACGACGTCCTGGTAGCGGGCACCCGCCGGGCCCACCGAGTGCAGGCGGACCCGCGAAAGCTCGTACATCGATTCCCCTCTACAGCGTGTCGGAAGCGGCCGCGCGCAGCGTGCCCCCGGCGTTCGCGACCGCCACGACGTCGAGCGCGAGCAAGTCGTCGAAGGCGGCGTCGGCGGCGAGTTCCCGCACCTGGATCTGGTAGCGCGGCGTGGTCCGGTAGGTGCCGCCCTGTTCGTCGCTCACCGGCACCAGGAAGCCCTGGTCGGCGAGGAAGCGCAGGGCGCGGCTGACCATGCCGCGGGTGGTGTCGGCGGCCAGCCGCCCGTCCTTGGTGGCCGCGGCCGCGGGGCGGCGGGTGTAGGCGCGCCAGGCCTGTTCCAGCTCGGGCGCGTCGGCCAGCGGGTCGTTGTTGGCCTCGGCCGCCGCGGCGCGCTCGTCGAGCATGCGGGCGGCTTCGCGGACCATCGCGTCGACCTGTTCGACGCTGACGCGGCCGATGTAGGTGTCGTTGGCCAGGTCGTCCGGCCGCGGGTAGCCCAGCGCGGCGGTGGCGAGGTGGATGAGGCCGTGCAGGACCTTCTCGGTGTCGCGGCGCTCGCGGATCTTGGCCTGGCGGGCGTAGGAGTCCATCTTGATCTCGAAGACCGACTCGTCGGTGGCCGCGAGGACCGCGCCGGCCTGCTGGTTGACCTCGAGGACCATGAGGCCGAGCCCGGCGGCGACGGCGTGGGTGAGCGCCTTGAACGCGTTGTCCTCGCCGTAGCGGCGCACGAGGTCGCCGTAGACGACGTCACGCGCGGGCAGCTGCTTCGGCCGCATGCCGAACGCGACCAGCCGGGCCGCGGCTTCGGCGTCCACGCTGCTGTGGGACAGCGCCATTACGCGACTTCCTCTTCTTCGTCGGCCCGCTCGACGGCGGCGGTGGACAGGAGCAGGTCGGCGCCGCCGAACTCCGGGTCGTCCAGGAGCGTGCCGTCGTCGACGGCGAGCAGCACCTGGCGGTCGCCCTGGCGGCGGGCCGCGCCGACCCCGGGACTGTAGGCGTGGACGGCGCGCAGCGCGACCAGGGCGGCGAGCCCCGGCTGGCGGCTGCGGCGCGCTTCTTCGAGCAGGCCAGACAGCCGCCGCGGCACCTCGGGCAGGTCGAGGAGTTCGTCGGCCGCGCGCCAGACGTCGTCGCCGAAGCGGTCGGTGGTTTCCGCGGGCATCAGCTCCGGCTCGGGGATCTCTCCGACGAGCTGGTCGCGTTCCGGGGCCGGGCGAAGGAGCAGCGAGACCAGGGACGACAGCGACGGCACGACCGGCGCGGTGATGCCGGCGGCGGCGTGGAAGAAGTGCTCGGCGGGCGCGACGGCGTCGGCCAGGGGCAGCCCGAGCGTCGGGACGAGGAGCTGGCCGAACAGGTCGAGGGTGGCGCGCTGGGGCGGGCCGGAGAACTGCTGGCGGTCCTGCTCGGCGCGGAACACCGCGCCCGCGTCGGCCAGCCGGGACTGCAGGCGGGTGTGGCGGCGGATGCAGTCGCCGACGATGTCGACCAGCTCGGCGGCCCGGCGCTTCTTGTCGAGGTCCTCGGTCTCGTCGCGGGCGGTGGTGATGTTCTTCAGGATGGCGTTCTCGGCGCGGAAGCGGGCCTCGATGTGGCTGAGCGCGCTGTCGAGCAGCTCCGGGACCTCACGTTCCCAGTCGACCGACCGGACGTCGCGGCGGGTGGCGTCGAGCTTCGCGCGCAGGGTCTCGCCGTACTGGACGGTCCGGTAGCGGGCCTGCTCGGCGGCCAGCTTCGCGTCGGCGAGGCGGCCGCGGTTGATCAGGTTCTCCAGCTTGACCTCGGCGGCGATCTGCGCGGACTCGACGTCGGTGTCGAGGGCGCCGACCAGGACGTTGATCGCCTCGTCGGTGGCGCGCAGGTAGACCTCGCCGTCCGGCGCGGCCAGCTCGACCAGCAGCTTGAAGTCGAACTGGCGCCGCTGGTAGCCGCCGGGGCCGATCGAGCCGTAGACGCGCCGGAAGCCGCGGTCGGTGGTACCGACGTTGATCAGGTTGTCCAGGACCCACTTGGCGACGCGGACGTGCTCCTCGGGCATCCGCGACGGCGCCTGCTGGGCGATGAAGGGCAGCAGCCGGTCGATGACCTGGTCGTGGCCGGCGCCGGTGTCGAAGTCCATCGCGATGGTGACCTGGTCGATCGTGTGCAGCGCGATCTCGGCCATCTGGTAGATGGTGGCGTCGGCCCAGTCGAGCTTCGCCTTCCGCGCGTCCAGGTCGTGCAGCGGCGCGGTGCAGGCCAGCGCCTTGAGGCGGCGCGTCAGCCCCTCGTCCGCCAGTCCGGTCGCCCCCGTGTCGTCTCGCACAGCAGGCCAGGCTAGTCGGCCACCCTCTGCGCACGCGCGGGTGACGGGATAACGTCCCCCTCATGCGTGAGATGAGCCGTGACGAGTGGTGGCAGTTCGCGTCCGAGGGCACCCGCACGGGCATGCTGGGCCTGGTGAGGGCCAACGGCGCCCCGATCGTGACACCGGTGTGGTTCCTGCTGAACGAGGGCCCGCACGGCGACGAGCTGATCTTCACCACGGGCACCGAGACGCTGAAGGGCAAGGCCATCACCCGCGACGGCCGGATTTCCCTCGCCGTCGACGACCAGAAACCGCCGTATTCGTACGTGCAGTTCACCGCCGAGGCGCGGCTGACGCACGACTTCGACGACATGCTGGCGTGGGCGACGAAGCTGGGCGCGCGGTACATGGGTGCCGAGCGGGCCGAGGAGTACGGGAAGCGCAACGCCGTCCCCGAAGAGTCCCTCGTCCGGGCGACGATCACCAAGGTCATCGCGCGCGCCGAGATCGCCGGCTGACCCGGATTTCGCGTACCCTGCCCGGTGGGGGTGGGGCCATGCTTCCGGGTGAGGACGACAGACGTGACGCCGTCAAGGCGATCCTGAACTCCGGCCAGCGCGAGCTGGTCGCCGAGCTGGAACGCCTCGACGGCGGGGCCCGCTTCGGCCGCGGCCGGGCGCGCCTGCTGGACAACGGGGACGTTTTCGAGCGCGCCGGCGTCTGCGTGACCTCGACCGACGACGGCGGGTTCTTCACCTGCGGGCTGTCGGTCGTGATCCACCCGCGCAACCCTTATGTGCCGGCCTTCCAGGCGCACTTCCGGTACTGCGAAGCCGGGGAGACCTGGTGGTTCGGCGGCGCCGCCGAGCTCATCCCCTGCTACGGCTTCGCCGAGGACGCCACCCACTTCCACCGCGTGCTCCGCGCCCACTGCGACACGCTCGACCCGGCGTTCCACGCGCAGGCCAAGCGGACCGCGGACGACCGCTTCCGGCTGCCGCACCGCGACGAGCCGCACGGCCTCGGCGGCATCGCCTACGACCACCTGCGCCCGCCCGGCCCGCACGGCTGGCGGCGCGCCGCGGCGTTCACGGCGGCGGGCATCGCCACCATCGCGCCCGCGTACCTCCCGATCGTGCGGCGGCGGCAGGACCTCGCCCACGGCGAACGCGAGCGGCAGTGGCAGCTGCACCGCCGGGGCCGGTACGTCGAGGCCGCCCTCCACCACGCCGCGTCCGCCCCGCGAGCCGACGCCGAGGCGAGCCTGCTGGCGTTGCCGCCGTCGGCGCGGTGGGAGCCGGGGCTCACGCCGGAACCGGGGAGCCCGGAAGCGGAGCTGGCAGCACTGCTCGTCCCCCGCGACTGGGCGGGCGAAACCGCCGCGGTGGCCGGCTGAGCCCGAGCGCGCGCTTGAGCCTGGCGCGCACCGGTGAGCGGGAAACCCTTCTTCACCAAGGGTGAGCGGTCCTGTCGAGTATTGACACGGCCCGCTCGGAGGGTGTGAGATCTGTCCCATAGATAGGAAACTTTCCTAACTATTAGGTCCGATTCCGGTGGTCCGCCGACCAGTTCCGCCCCGGTCACCCCCTGTCCCCCGACCCACGCAGGAGGCTCCCAGTGGCACCCCGTCCACCGTGGCGCGTGGTACTGGCCGGTACCGCCGTCGCGGCGCTCGGCCTCACCGCGCTCAGTCCGGTAAGCGCTTTCGCCGCGGACACCGACTACGAGTCCGAAAACGCCGTGATCTCCCAGGGCGCCGTCGAATCGAACCACGCCGGCTACTCCGGCACCGGGTTCGTCAACTTCGACAACGTCGCCGGCAGCTACGTCGAATACTCCGTGAACGCCGCCCAGGCGGGCACGCACACCCTGACCTTCCGCTACGCCAACGGAACCGCCGACAACCGCCCGGTGAAGCTCGTCGTCGACGGCGGGGACAAGGGGACCGTGGACTTCCCCGGCACCGGCGCCTGGACGACCTGGAAGACCGCCACCGCGACCGTCCAGCTGACCGCCGGCGTCAACAAGATCCGCACCACCGCCACCACCGCGAACGGCGGCCCCAACGCCGACAAGCTCACCGACACCTTCGTCGCGCCGACCGACGGCGAACCGCCGTCGCCGCCGTCGAACCTCAAGGCGAGCAACATCCTCCCGACCGCGGCCACCTTCAGCTGGACCGCGGCCACCGACAACGTCGGCGTCGTCCGCTACGAGATCAACCGCGGCGGCAACATCCTCAAGACCGTCGACGGGAACACCACCAGCGCGACCGTCGACAACCTGACCCCGAACACCGCCTACGACATCTCGGTCGGCGCGTTCGACGCCGCGGGCAACCCGTCGCAGCAGAGCAACGTGGTCACCTTCACCACGCCGCCCAGCGACGACACCACCCCGCCCACCGTGCCGGGCAACCTGCGCTCCACCGGCGTCACCGCGAACAGCGTTTCCCTGGCGTGGAACGCTTCGACGGACAACGGCGGCACCATCGCGGGCTACGACGTCTACCAGGGCACCGCGAAGGTGGCCACGACGACGTCCCTGAGCACGACGGTCACCGACCTCAACCCGAGCACCTCGTACACCTTCACGGTCAAGGCGCGCGACCCCGACGGCAACAGCTCCGCGGCGAGCAACGCCGTCACCGTCAAGACGTCCGCTCCGGGCGGCGCAGGGGGCATCCCGGAGTACGACAAGGACATCGCGAAGGTCGACCTCGCCTGGTCGGTGGACTTCCTGCCCAACGGCAACGCGCTGGTGACCGAGCGGGACCGGTTCGAGATCCTGCTGGTGACGCCGTCCGGCCAGAAGACCACGCTGGGCAAGGTGCCGGGCGCGGTCGGCACCAACGGCGAAGGCGGCCTGCTCGGCCTGGCGATCTCGCCGAACTGGGCCACCGACCACGCGATCTACCTGTACCACACGGCATCCGGCGACAACCGGATCGTGAAGATGACCTACGACGGCAGCACGCTGTCCTCGACGTCGACGCCGGTGCTGACCGGGATCGCGAAGAACCGCTACCACAACGGCGGCCGGATCAAGTTCGGCCCGGACGGCAAGCTCTACGCCACCGTGGGCGACGCCAAGAACAGTGACAACGCGCAGAACAAGAGCTCGCTCAACGGGAAGATCCTGCGGCTCAACCCGGACGGCTCCGCGCCGAGCGACAACCCGTTCTACGCCACCGGCGGCAACGCGCGGTACGTCTGGAGCTACGGCCACCGCAACCCACAGGGCCTGGCCTGGGACTCGCGCGGCCAGCTGTGGGCGGCGGAGTTCGGCGAGAGCAGCCAGGACGAGCTCAACCTGATCCAGAAGGGCGGCAACTTCGGCTGGCCCAGCTGCGAGGGCACGCAGGGCAGCTGCAGCGGCTTCATCGCGCCGAAAAAGACCTGGCCGACATCGCAGGCCGGGCCGAGCGGGCTGGAGATCGTCAACGACTGGATCTACATCGCCGGCGTCACCGGCGAGCAGATGTTCGCCACGCAGATCAACTCGGCGGGCACCGGGGTCGGGACCGTGTCGACCCTCTTCTCGGGCCGCTGGGGCCGGCTGCGGTCGGTCACCAAGACCCCGGACGGCGGACTGTGGCTGACGTCGACGAACAACGACAAGAACGGCGGCACGCCGTCGGTGCTGGACAACGTGATCGTGCGGCTGAAGTTCCCCGGCGGGTCGACGCCGGGTGACTTCAAGCTGACCAGCTCCGCGTTCGCCGACAACGCGACCATCCCGGACAAGTACACGTGCGCCGGCGACGGCACGGCGGGCCAGGACCCGTCGCCGCCGCTCGCGTGGGGCGCGGCCGCCGGCGCGAAGGCCTACGCGATCGTGTTCGCCGACGTCGCCAACGGCGGGAACAAGCTGCACTGGGCGATCTGGGACGTGCCGGCCGCGACGAAGTCGCTGCCGGAAGGCCTCGGCGCGGGCTACACCGTGCCGAACCAGGGTGGCGCCAAGCAGAAGGCGATGGGCAGCGGGGCGAACGCGCTGAAGTTCTTCGGCCCCTGCCCGGGCGGGTCCAGCCACCCGTACACGTTCACGCTCTACGCCCTGAACACCGCGACGGTCCCCGGCCTGAGCTCGTCTTCGACGATGGCCCAGATCGAAACGGCGATCAAGGGCGCGTCGACGGCGAACGCGGTGCTGCGCGGCAAGTCCAGCGCGGCCGCCTGAAAGCCGCGGCAGGGGTGACCGGAGCGGCGCCGGTCACCCCTGCCGCCCTCACCCCTGTTCGGTGAGCGTGCGCAGGTGCGCGTCGACGTCGAAGCCGTGTTCCTCCAGCCGGCGGCGGGCGAGCAGGAGCTCGTCGGGGGTGAACAGCTCCGAGTACTCCGCGCGGAGCATCGTGGCCTCGGAACTGCGGCCGAGCTGGTTCTTCTCCCAGAGGACGGTGAACCCGCCCGCGGTGCCGGCACCGCGCAGCAGGAGCCGGGCCGCTTCGACGCCGCCGTGCTCGCGGACCATGCGCTCGAACTGGGCCGGCCGATAGCCGTAGTCCTTGGCCAGGACCCGGCAGCCGTCGAGCAGGTCCTCGGTGAACCGCGCGGCGAGGCGGGGGTCGGCCGGGACGGGGGCGGCTGGTTCGGGCATGGGACACCTTCCGACGCGATGGCTTCCCTGATTAATCGCGAACGCTACCGGTTTCGCTACGCCGTTCGGGCAAGCATTCGGCAAACACCACTCTGCGTGGGCAGATTAACGGACAAACCCGGCCAAACGGAAACCGTCGGTGGCGCCTGCCATGCTGACCGGCATGCGAACCGTGGTGCACGGCGACGTTCATGTCCACTATGGACAGATCTACGTCCACAGCGAAGGCGGCGAGGACTTCGACGGCGACCTGTCGGCCTGCTTCGCCGGGCAGCGCAACGGGCTGTGCGGCGCCGCCGTGGCGGGCACGTTGTTCCTGCTCACCGGGCTGCACACCGGGGACGTCGGCTTCACCGCCGAGGTGCACGAGACCGAGCCGCCCGACGCCGGCGGGGAGGACGTCGTCGAGGCGCCGTTCCGGGCGGAGGGGCCGGCGAGGCTCGTGACCTGGGGCGGCGAGGACTGGTGGGACCTGGAACTGGCGCCGGGCGACTACCGCGTCCGCTACAGCGCCACCGCGATGGACGCGGGCCGCGAGCAGGACACCCGCCTCGACGGCGAGCCCGGGCGGGACCGCTACCTGCTGCAGTTCTGGCCCGCTCCCCCGGCGCCCGACGCGGTCGTCCGGCAGCACAGCGCGGCCGCCGCGTACTGGCACGACTTCGCGCGGAAGCTGCCCCCACCGCCGACGGCCGAGGAACTCGCCGAGGCCTGGGAGGCGCGGCAGCGGGCCGAAGAGGAGGCGCGGGCGAAGGCGAAGCACGAGGAGCTGCTGCGCGAGTGGGACGGCGAACTGCCGGGCGAAGAGATCTTGCGGCTGCGCGGCACACTCCGGCAGCTCGCGAAGCAGGACCGCGCGCTGATCGGTGCCGCCGTGGCGGCGCCGGCGGAGCTCCAGCGCGCGCTCGCCCGGTGGGTCGCGCGGCGGACGTGCGAACGGGCCGGCCTGGACGCCGTCGGCTGGATCGCCGAGGGCTTGCGCGCACTCGAGGAAGGCCGGCCGCTGCCCCCGCCGTTCGACGACTGGCAGGCGGCGTGGGACCGCTTGCTGTCGGACCCCGGGGTGCCGCACACGCTGGTCCGGACACCGGACGGGCGCCACGACAACGCGCTGCAGCAGGCCATGGCCTTCCCGGCGATCTTCGCCGCGGCGAAGGCCGATCCCCACGAGGCGCTGGGTCAGGCGCTTTCGGCCGCCACCGTGACCTTCGGGGACGATCGGGCGGCCTTCTTCGCCGAAGCCCGCGCCGAGCTCACCAGCCGAACAGGCCCGCCATGATGCGCGCGCACCGGGCCGTCATCGCCGCCGCGTCCTCGTCCGGGCGGTCGATCCACCAGCTGATCAGCGAGTCGACCACGCCGGTCCAGACCTGGGCGATCGCCTCGATGTCGACCGGGTCGGCCAGCCCGCGCGACGTCATCAGCTGCGTCGCCCCCACCAGCGCGAACGCGTCCAGGCGGTGCCGGTAGTCCGCCGCCGACGCCGCGATGTCGCCGGTGGCCGGGACGGTGTCGTCGCGCAGCAGGCGCCACGCGTAGCGGTCGTGGTCGAACGTCGTGAAGATCGCCGAGAGCACCTTCAACGGCATCTGGTCGGGCTCGCCGCCGGCCGCCATGGTCGTCGCGACGCCTTCGGTCAGCCGGTCGCCCGCGCGGTGCAGGCAGGCCAGGTAGAGCCCGTCCTTCGAGCCGAAGTACTGGTACAGCAACGGTTTCGTGACCCCGACCCGGCGCGCGATCTCGACCATCGACGCGCCCGCGTAGCCCACCCGGCCGAACTCCTCGGTGCCGGCGACGACGAGCTGGGCCTCGCGCTCCTCGCGCGGCATCCCCTTGGTCCCGACCGCCCTTGACTCCGTCACACGCGAGAGCCTACCGTGCGTAAAGTGACCCGAGGGTAAGTTACCGTCAGGTCAGATCAGAGGAGGCGACGTGGCCGAGTTGCTGGCGCACCTGCGCGACCCCGTGCTGTTCGCGATTCCGGTGTTTCTGCTGTTCGTGGCGATCGAGGTCGTCGCGGTGCACGTGCTCGGCCACGACGACAACGTCATCGGCTACAGCGTCGCCGACACCCGCACGAGCATGCTGATGGGCACGGTCGCGGTCGGCGTCAACGCGCTGTTCCGGCTGGTGATGCTCGTCGTCTTCGCCGCGCTGTTCGAGCTGGCGCCGGTCCGGTTCGACCCGCGCGACTGGTGGACGTGGGTGCTCATGCTGCTCGGCCAGGAACTGGTCTTCTACGCCTACCACCGCGCCAGCCACCGCGTGCGGCTGCTGTGGGCCGGCCACCAGGTGCACCACTCCAGCGAGCACTACAACTTCTCGACGGCGCTGCGCCAGAAGTGGACGCCGTACTTCCAGCTGCCCTTCTGGTCGGTGCTGGCGCTGTGCGGGATCCCGCCGTGGATGATCCTGACCGGCCTCTCGATCGACCTCGTCTACCAGTTCTTCGTGCACACCGAGAAGGTCGGCAAGCTGCCGCGCTGGTTCGAGTACGTCTTCAACACCCCGTCGCACCACCGCGTCCACCACGGCAGCGACGAGGAGTACCTGGACGCCAACTACGGCGGCATCCTGATCATCTGGGATCGCCTGTTCGGCAGCTTCGTGCCGGAGGGCAAGCGGCCGACCTACGGGCTGACGAAGAACATCGGCACGTACCACCTGCTCAAGGTCGGCTTCCACGAGTACGGCTCGATCCTGCGCGACCTGCGCACGGCCCGGACGTGGCGCGAGCGCGCGGGTTACGTGCTCGGCCCGCCCGGGTGGGCGCCCCGCACCACCGCCGGCGCCGGCGCCGACGCGCTGCCCAGGAGTTTGAGCGCGGTCTCCGACGGCGAACCGAGCTCGGCCGTGTAGGCGATCAGGCGCTGGCCCGACGTGCCCGGGATGACGAGGTTCTCGAAGCTGAGCTCCAGTTCGCCGACCACCGGGTGGCGCAGCAGCTTGACGCCGGAGGTGCACGTGCGCACCGGGTGCCGGGCCCACAGCTTCGCGAACTCGTCGGAGTTCATCGTGAGCCCGCCGACTAGCTCGGCCAGCGCGCGGTCGTCGTGGTGGCGCCCGGCGACCAGGCGCAGCGCCGCCACCGCGAGGTCCGCCTGCTCGTCCCAATTCCGGTAGAGGGCGCGGTACCGCTCGTCCAGGAACAGCATCCGGGTCAGGTTGGGCCGGGTCGCCGGGTCGTCCGGGGCGCCGGGCGCGAGGTGGGCCGCGAGCAGTGCGTGGCCCAGCTGGTTCCAGGCGAGGACGTCGGTGCGCCGATCCATGAGCACGGCGGGGACGTGGGTCATCGCCCCCAGCAGCTGCCGCGCCGACGCGCTCGCGTGCGCCACCCGCCGCGGCGCGGGGCGGGCGGACACGGCGGGCCGGGCGAGGTCCTTCAGGTGGGCCGTCTCGTCTTCGGTGAGCCGCAGGGTGCGCGCGATCGCCTCCAGCGTGCTGTCGGAGGCGTTGTTCGCGCGGCCCTGCTCGAGGCGCGTGTAGTGGGTGATGCTGACGTTGGCGAGCGTCGCCAGCTCCTCGCGGCGCAGGCCGGTGACGCGGCGGCGGGCCGGGTGCGGCGTGATGCCGACGTCCTCGGGACGCAGCGCGGCGCGCCGCGACTTGAGGAAGTCGCCCAGCTCGGACGGGGCTGCCATGGACACCTCCGGTGGTCACCCCCATGATGCCCGGACCGGAGGCGGTGAGCCTGGTGCTGTCGTGACCACCCTCGCGTGGACGGGGCGAAACGGGGTGCTGGCTGGGGTTCCGGGTACCGGCGATCGTTCTCGGTGATCGACGAACCCCGCTGGAAAGGACTCCCGTGTCCGTCACCGAAACCGAGGCGCCCGCCCGGCTCACCCCCCGGCTGCGGCTGGTGCTCGTGCTGCTGCTCGCCACGCAGTTCATGCTCGCCGCGGACTTCGCCATCCTGAACGTCGCGCTGCCGGTGATCGGCGGGAACCTCGGCTTCCCGCTGGGGCACCTGCAGTGGATCGCGACCGCGTTCGCGCTGTGCGCCGCCGGGTTCACGCTGTTCTTCGGCCGGGTCGCGGACCTGTTCGGCAGGCGGCGGCTGTTCCTCGGCGGCCTGGTCGTCCTGGGCGCGGCGTCGATCCTGGGCGGTCTGGCGCGGAACCCGGAGATGCTGATCGTCGCGCGCGTCTTCCAGGGGCTGGCCACCGCCGCCGTGACGCCGGCCGCGCTGTCGCTGATGACGGTGTCGTTCCCGGAGGGCCCGTTGCGCCGGAAGGCGCTCGGCCTCAACGGCGCGCTGATGTCGAGCGGCTTCACCGCCGGCGCCATCCTCGGCGGCGTGCTGACCGACCTGCTGTCGTGGCGGTGGGCGTTCTTCGTCAACGTGCCGGTCGCGCTCGCCGTGCTGCTCGTCGCCCCGGCCGTGATCAAGGAGTCCCGGCCCGGCGATCGTCCCAGGCTCGACGTGCCCGGCGCCGTCACCGTGACGCTCGGCCTGCTGGCCGTCATCTTCGGCCTCACCCAGGCGAGCGAGGCGGGCTGGGGCTCGGCGACCGTCCTCGGGTCGCTGGCCGCCGGTGTGGTGCTGCTGCTGGTGTTCCACGCCGTCGAGCGCAGGGTGGCCGCGCCGCTCGTGCCGCTCTCCGTGCTCCGCAGGCGGTCGGTGGCCTGGGGCAATGTCGCGGGCCTGATCGCGTTCCTCACCGAGACCTCGCTGGTGTTCCCGCTGACGCTCTACCTGCAGGAAGTGCTCGGCTTCTCCCCGCTCGCGGCAGGCCTGTCGTTCGGCGTGCTCGGCCTGGGCACGGTCACCGGCGGCGTGCTCGCCCCGAAGGTCATCGGCAAGGTCGGCAGCAAGCGCACGCTGATCGTCGGCGGCATCCTGCAGGCGGTGTTCACCGCGGCCCTGCTCGGCCTCGGCGACGACCGCTCGTGGATGGTGCTGATGCTGGTCGCCGGCTTCGCCGGTGGCGTCGGCAACATGCTCGTCATCGTCGGGTTCATGGTGACGGCCACCTCGGGGCTGGCCGACCGCGAACAGGGCCTGGCCACCGGCCTCGCCACGATGACCCAGCAGGTCGGCATCACGATGGGGACGCCGATCATGAGCGTCGTGGTGACGTCGGCGGGAGCCACGGCCATCCTCGGCGGCTTGAAGGCGGCGATCGCGGTGAACGCCGCGATCGTCCTCCTCGGCCTGCTGACCAGCGCCCTGTTCCTGCGCGGCGACCGCTGACCTACGCCGTTTCGCGCAGGGCCAGCGCGTTCTCCGGGCGCAGCGCCGCCGACAGGGTCGCCAGCGGCGGGCGCTGCGGGGACGTCAGGTCGGTCAGCACGAGTTCGCGCTCGACGCCGTTCTCCGAGACCCCGCGCTGGAACTGCGCGAGCAGCGTGGCCGGCGGGATCGCGGTGACCAGGCGGCCGTGGTGCTCCAGGCGGTCGAAGAGCGTCTGCATGATCTGCCCGGACATCCGGCCCAGCGCCTGCGTGCTCTGGTGCCGGTGGACGCGGTGGCCGAGGTCGACCTGCGCGAGCGCGTCCAGGCCGCGCAGCTCCAGCAGGTCGATGAGGTGCCCGATCTCGACGCCGTAGTTGACGACGAACGGGATGCTCTCCAGCACCTCGCGGCGGCCCGCGTACTCGCCGGCCAGCGGCTGCACGAACCCGGCCAGCTCCGGCCAGAACATGTTGAGCAGCGGCCGGGCGACCAGCTCGGTGACGCGGCCGCCGCCTTCCGGCTCGCTGCCCGCCGCGCCGTTCAGCGGACGGTGGTAGAAGCCCTTGACGTAGGCCACCGCCGGGTCGGTCAGCAGCGGGCCGAGCAGCCCGGTGACGTAGTCGGTGGTGAAGTCGTAGAGGTCACCGTCGACGAAGACGACGAGGTCGCCGGTCGTCGCCGCGACGCCCTTCCACAGCGCCTCGCCCTTGCCCTGCAGCCCCTCCAGGGCGGGGAAGACGGCGTCCTGCGCGACGACCCGGGCCCCGGCCGCGGCGGCGACCTCGGCGGTGGCGTCGGTGGAGTGGCTGTCGACGACGAGGATCTCGTCGACCAGGCTGCCGCCCAGCTCCTCGCGGATGGCGGTGACGATCGCCCCGACGGTGGCTTCCTCGTTCCGGGCCGGGATGACGACGGAGACGGTGGTCCCCCGCTTGGCGGCGACGAGCTCGTCGGTCGTCCAGTCGCCGGCCTTGCTGCTGCGCCGGGCGAGCCAGGTACCGACCTCCGGCGACACCTGCAGGCGTGCGTTGCGCATGCTTTCCCCTTCCCTCGGTCGTCTCCGAGGTTCGAGGTGCCGCGTTTCGAGGGTGCCGCCCGGGTGCTACCGCGGTGTTACGAAGTGGCGGCCCCGGTTAACGCAGCATCGACGGCCGCGACCCGACGGCGGCCGACCGTCAGGCGTCTTCCTCTTCGAGCATCTCCGGGGTGACCGCGGATTCCGTGTCCGGGATGTTCAGGTCCTTCGCCCGCTTGTCCGCCATCGCCAGCAGCCGGCGGATCCGCCCGGCCACCGCGTCCTTCGTCATCTGCGGGTCCGACAGCTGGCCCAGCTCCTCCAGCGACGCCTGCCGGTTCGACAGCCGGAGCTTGCCCGCCGCCAGCAGGTGGTCCGGCGCCGTGTCGCCCAGGATCTCCAGTGCCCGCTCCACCCGGGCCGCCGCCGCGACCGCCGCGCGGGCCGACCGGCGCAGGTTCGCGTCGTCGAAGTTCGCCAGGCGGTTGGCCGTCGCGCGGACCTCGCGGCGCATCCGGCGCTCTTCCCACTGCAGGACGCTCGTGTGCGCGCCCAGGCGGGTCAGCAGCGCGCCGATCGCGTCGCCGTCGCGGACCACCACCCGGTCGGCTCCGCGGACTTCGCGGGACTTCGCCTGGATGCCCATCCGGCGCGCCGCGCCGACCAGCGCCAGCGCCGCCTCCGGGCCCGGGCAGGTCACCTCGAGCGACGACGAGCGGCCCGGTTCGGTCAGGGAGCCGTGCGCGAGGAACGCGCCGCGCCACGCCGCTTCCGCGTCGGCCACTCCCCCGGACACCACGGCCGCGGGCAGCCCGCGCACCGGGCGGCCGCGCTGGTCGATCAGCCCGGTCTGGCGGGCCAGGCCCTCGCCGTCCTTGACCACGCGCACGACGTACCGGGTGCCCTTGCGCAGCCCGCCGCTGGCGGTGATGACGTGGACGTCCGAATGGTGGCCGTACAGCTCGTGGATCTCCTTGCGCAGCCGTCGCGCGACCGAGCCCGTGTCCAGCTCCGCCTCCACGACCACCCGGCCGGCCACGATGTGCAGCCCGCCGGCGAAGCGGAGCAGTGACGCGACCTCCGCCCGGCGCGGCCCGATCTTCGTGATCTCCAGCCGGCTCAGCTCGTCCTTCACCGCGGCGGTCATCGCCATTGCTGCCCCTCCCTGCCTTTCGCTCCTCCCCCGTACTCCCCGCCCCTGCCGAGACCGAGAGCCTCCCGCATACTCCGCGCGAGCGCATCAGGATCATGCCGTCCCGCCACTTCGGGGTCGGCCACCGCCCCCAGGTGCGCCCGGCCGCCGAGCCGTTCCGCCGCGCGCCGGAGATTCGCCGGGTCGGGCACGGAATCGCGGTCCGCGATCACCGCGTCGACCCGCAGATCGGGCGCGTGCTCGAAGAGTACGTCCAGGTGCCGCTCCGGCGAGAACCCCGCGGTTTCCCCCGGCTGGGGGACAAGGTTGAGCACGAGCACCTTCGTCGCGGTGGTTTTCACGAGCGCGTCGTGCAGCCCGGGCACGAGCAGGTGAGGCAAAACGCTCGTGAACCACGAACCCGGGCCGAGGAAGACGACGTCGGCGTTCAGCACCGCCTCGACCGCTTCCTCGCACGCCAGCGGCGGCCGCCCAGGGCGGCCCGACGAGTGCAGGCTCACGCGCTGCACCTGCCCCGGCGTCGACGCCACCGCGACCTGGCCGCGGATCGTGCGCAGCGCCGCCGGGTCTTCGCTGTCGAGACCGCTGACCTGGCCCTCGATCTCCAGCGGCTCCGGCGACATCGGCAGCACGCGGCCCGAGACGCCCATCAGCCGGCAGGCTTCGTCGAGCGCCGCGACCGGGTCGCCGAGCACCTCGAACAGCCCGGCCAGCAGCAGGTTGCCCACCGCGTGGCCGGCCAGTGCGCCGTCGCCGCCGAAGCGGTGCTGGAAGACCTCGGCCCACAGCGTGCCGCCGTCCTCCGCGGCGAACGCGGCGAAGGCCTGCCGGAGGTCGCCCGGCGGCAGCAGGCCGAGCTCGCGCCGCAGCCTGCCGGACGATCCGCCGTCGTCGGCCACGGTCACGACCGCGGTGACGTCGGGGGTCACCCGCCGCACCGCGGACAACGTGGCGTGCAGCCCGTGGCCGCCCCCGAGGGCGACCGCGCGCACGTTATTCACGACCAAGGTCGCGGTGCACCACCTTCACGGCCATACCGTCCTCTTTGGACAGACGCTGGGCGAGCTCGACGGACAGCGCCACGCTGCGGTGCTTGCCGCCGGTGCAGCCGACGGCGAGCGTCAGGTACCGCTTGCCCTCGCGCTTGTAGCCGGCGCCGATCAGCCGCAGCAGCTGGTGGTAGCGGTCCAGGAACTCCTCGGCGCCCTCCTGCGAGAGGACGTAGTTGCGGACCTCGCCGTCGAGGCCCGTGTGTTCGCGCAGCTCCGGGATCCAGAACGGGTTCGGCAGGAACCGGACGTCCATCACCAGGTCGGCGTCCATCGGCAGGCCGTACTTGTAGCCGAAGGACAGCACGGTGACCCGGGTCTGGGTGCTCGCCTCGGAGCCGAACGCGTCCTCGATCTTGGCGCGCAGGTCGTGCACCGACAGCGACGACGTGTCGAGCACCAGGTCGGCCTCTTCGCGCAGCGGCTCCAGCAGCGTCCGCTCCGCGGTGATGCCGTCGGCGAGCCGGCCGTCGCCCTGCATCGGGTGGCCGCGGCGGACGGCTTCGAAGCGCCGCACCAGCACCGCGTCGGTCGCCTCCAGGAACAGCACGCGCGGCTTGTAGCCCCGCGCGTCCAGGTCCTTGATGACCGAGGCGAGGTCGTCGGTGAACGCGCGCGAGCGCACGTCCATGACGACGGCCACCTTCGTGATCGCGCCGCGCGCCTGCGCGCCCAGCTCGACCATCGTCGCGATCAGCTCCGGGGGCAGGTTGTCGACGACGAACCAGCCCAGGTCCTCCAGGCACTTGGCCGCCGTGCTGCGGCCCGCCCCGGACAGCCCGGACACCACCGCGACCTCCATGCCGGACCCGCGGATCTCCTCTTGCGCACTCACTGTCTTTCCCTACTCCCCTGCTTGTGTGCCGTTGCCCGCACCGGACTCCCCGGCCAGCGCGGCGACCACGGCCTCCGCGGTGCGCCTGCCGAAGCCGGGCACCGCCTCGATCTCCTCGACCCTGGCCTGCTTGAGCTTCTTCACCGAGCCGAAGTGCTTGATCAGCGCGGTGCGGCGAGCCTGCCCCAGCCCGGGCACACTGTCCAATTCGGACGTCACCAGCCGCTTGGAGCGCTTCTCGCGGTGGTAGGTGATGGCGAAGCGGTGGGCCTCGTCACGCAGCCGCTGCAGCAGGTACAGCCCCTCCGACGTGCGCGGCAGGATCACCGGGTCGGGGTCGGCGGGCAGCCACACCTCTTCCAGCCGCTTGGCCAGCCCGATCACGGAGATGTCGGTGATGCCGAGCTCGGCCAGCACGTCCGCGGCCGCGGTGGCCTGCGGGCCCGCGCCGTCGACGACCAGCAGGTTCGGCGGGTAGGCGAACTTCTTCGGCCGGCCGGTCTCCGGGTCGAGGCCGGGCTTGCTCGTGTCCTCCGCGGTTTCCTTGAGGTAGCGGTAGAAGCGCCGGCGCACGACCTCGGCGATCGAGGCCACATCGCCTTCTTCGGCCGCCTCGCGCAGCGCGAAGCGCCGGTACTCGGACTTGCGCGCGAGCCCGTCCTCGAACACCACGAGCGACGCCACGACGTCGCTGCCCTGGATGTGGCTGATGTCGATGCACTCGATGCGCAGCGGCGCGGTGTCGAGGGCCAGGTACTCCTGCAGCTCGGTCAGCGCCGCCGAGCGGGCCGTGAGGTCGCCGGCCCGCCGCAGCTTGTGCTGGGTGAACGCCTCCCCCGCGTTGCGCTCGACCGTCTCCGCGAGGGCCTTCTTGTCGCCGCGCTGCGGCACCCGCAGCTGCACCCGGGAGCCGCGCAGCCCGCTCAGCCACTCCGCGACCGCGTCGGCGTCGGCGGGCAGCTCCGGCACCAGCACCTCGCGCGGGACGACCGGCCCGGTGTCGACGTCGTCGCGGGCGTCGAGCTCGGCCTCGTCGCCGTAGAACTGGGTGAGGAAGTGGTCGACCAGCGCCGGGACGTCCATCTCCTCGGCCTTGTCGATCACCCAGCCGCGCTGGCCGCGGACCCGGCCGCCGCGCACGTGGAAGACCTGGACGGCGGCTTCCAGCTCGTCGTGCGCGAACGCGACGACGTCGGCGTCCGTGCCGTCGCCGAGCACCACGGCCTGCTTCTCCATGGCGCGGCGCAGCGCGCCGAGGTCGTCGCGCAGCCGGGCCGCGCGCTCGAACTCGAGCTCCTCGGACGCGGCCGCCATCTCGGCTTCCAGGCGCTTGATCATGACGTCGGTCTTGCCGGCGAGGAAGTCGCAGAAGTCCTCGACGATGTCACGGTGCTCGTCCGCCGAGACGCGCCCGACGCACGGCGCCGAGCACTTGTCGATGTAGCCGAGCAGGCAGGGCCGGCCGATCTGGCCGTGGCGCCGGAACACCCCGGCCGAGCAGGTGCGGGCCGGGAAGACGCGCAGCAGCAGGTCGAGCGTCTCGCGGATGGCCCACGCGTGCGCGTACGGCCCGAAGTACCGGACGCCCTTCTTGCGCGCGCCGCGGTAGACGTGCAGGCGCGGGAACTCCTCGTTCAGCGTCACCGCGAGCACCGGGTAGCTCTTGTCGTCGCGGTAGCGGACGTTGAACCGGGGGTCGAACTCCTTGATCCAGTTGTACTCGAGCTGGAGCGCCTCGACCTCGGTGGTGACGACGGTCCATTCGACGCTCGCCGCCGTCGTCACCATCTGGCGCGTGCGCGGGTGCAAGCCGGAGAGGTCGGCGAAGTAGGAGTTCAGCCTGCTGCGGAGGCTTTTCGCCTTGCCGACGTAGATGACCCGCTTGGTCGCGTCACGGAACTTGTACACGCCAGGGGCCTCCGGGATGCTTCCCGGAGCGGGTCGGTAGGTGGTCGGGTCAGCCACTCCCCCAGCCTATTTGCCACCACCGACACTTCTCGGCGGGCCCCCAGGCTGCCCGCCGGAAGTAGGGTGATCGTCGGCGTCCCGACTTCGGTAGGTGTCCCCCTGGGTGACGCGGTGGTTACTTTCCGACCGGCCGATCCGGCCCCCGTCCGAAAGGATCCCCACCGTGAGCTCTCTCCGTCTCCTCGGCGCCGCCGCTGTGTTGTCCTCGGCCGCCGTCGCGCTGACTCTCGCGGGTGGCGCCGTGGCTTCCGCCGGCGTCCAGCCGAACATCGTCGGCGGCACCACCGCCCCCACCGTGTCGTGGGGCGCGCAGGTGTACGTCAACACCCCCGGCCGTGACTTCGAGGGCTTCAACTGCTCGGGCACGGTGATCGCCGCGCGCTGGGTGATGACGGCGGTGCACTGCCTCGACCAGGACGGGTCGGGCATGCACGTCAAGGTCGGCAGCAACACGCTGTTCTCGGGCACCGAGATCGCGGTCGACGGGGAGTACGAGTCCCCGAACGGCGACATCGCGCTGCTGCACCTGGCCGCGGCGACGAGCGCGGCGCCGATCAAGCTGGGCGGCGCCGACCCGGCGACGGGCAGCACCAACCAGCTCTACGGCTGGGGCCGCACCACCCCGACCGGCCCGCCGGCGTCGGCGTTGAAGACGGCGAACGTCCAGGTGACGGGCCGCTCGACGGACGCGTACGGCGGCCGAGCGATCCAGAGCGTCGGCATCAACGGGTCGGCGTGGAAGGGCGACTCGGGCGGCCCCCAGCTCTCGGACGGGGTGCAGGTGGGCGTCGCGTCGACGGTCCAGAACCAGAGCGGCACGAACACGCGCGGGACGAACAACTACGCGAGCGTGGCGTCGAGCCGGTCCTGGATCCGGACGACCGCGGGCGTGTGAGCCTCCGGGGCGGCGCTGCCCCGGTTCTGTCGGTGGCGTGTGGGATGCTCCCCGGCATGCGGATCGCCACCTGGAACGTGAACTCCATCGTCCCCCGCCTGCCCCGGGTGCTGGGCTTCCTGGAGGAGACGGCGCCGGACGTGCTGTGCCTGCAGGAACTGAAGACCACGACGGAGAAGTTCCCGCTGGCCGAGATCGAGGCACTGGGCTACGAGGTGGCGGCGTACGGGCTCGGGCGCTGGAACGGCGTCGGCATCGTGTCACGGGTGGGGTTGTCGGACGTGGTGCGCGGACTGCCGGACGAGCCCCGGTTCGACGGCGAGGCGGAGGCGCGGGCGATCGGCGCCACGTGCGGCGGGGTGCGGGTGTGGTCGGTGTACGTGCCGAACGGGCGTGAGCCGGACAACCCGCACTACGGGTACAAGCTGGAGTGGCTGTCGTCGCTGCACTCGCTGGTGGCTTCGGAGGTGTCGTCCGGGCCGTTCGCGGTCCTGGGCGACTTCAACGTGGCGCCGACGGACGCGGACGTGTGGGACATCGCGTTGTTCGCGGAGTCGACGCACGTGACTCCCGCGGAACGGGAAGCCCTGGCCCGCCTTCGGAAGCTGGGGCTGTCGGACGTGTTCCCGCGGCCGCTGAAGTACGACCACCCGTTCACGTACTGGGACTACCGGGCCGGGAACTTCCCGAACAACAAGGGGATGCGGATCGACCTGGTGTACGGCAACGAGGCGTTCACGTCCGCGGTGACGGATTCCTATGTGGACCGGAACATGCGGAAGGGCAAGGGCCCCTCGGACCACGCGCCGATCGTGGTGGATCTGAACCTCTGACCCGCCGGGCGGGCGCTCTGGTCAGCCGCCGGTGGCCGCGCGGTGCAGTTTCCGCAACGCCCGCACCGCTTCCACCGCCCGGGTCCGGTCCACCGCCTGGATCGCCATCACCGCGTGGTACTCGTCGTCCGGCAGCTCCAGCCGCGCCCACGACGCGCCGTCCGGGAAGCTCACCGAAAGCACCTCGCCCCACTGGAACCGCCGGGTCACCAGGACGTTCCGGACCTCGATGCCCTCTTCGTCCGCGCGCACCCTGGCGGTCGCGAACAGCATCACCCCGCACGCCAGCAGGATCCCGATGCCGATCATCGCCGCCTGGTCGGAGCGCTGGAAGTGGACGCCCGTGTTGCCGTTGCGCAGCAGCACCGCCACCACCACGAACACCGCCAGCAGCGCCACCGCCAGCACGCTGCACATGATCAGCGCGCGCCGCGGGCGGATCACCAGGAGAGTCACACGAAACCCCGCTCGGTCCACGGCTGGCGCAGGCCCTTCAGCACGTGGGCCGTGTCCAGGGCCGCCACCGTCGCCTCGTAGCCCTTGTCCTCCTTGGCGCCCGGGCGGCCCGACCGGTCGACCGCCTGCTCGTGCGTGTCGCACGTCAGGACGCCGTTGCCGACCGGGGTGCTCTCGTCCAGCGCCACCCGGGTCAGGCCCGCCGTCACCGCGTCGCACACGTACTCGAAGTGCGGGGTGCCGCCGCGGATGACCACGCCCAGCGCCACCACCGCGTCGTGGTTGCGGGCCAGCGCCTGGGCCACCACCGGGAGCTCGATCGCGCCCGCGACGTGGACGACCGTCGGCTCCTCCTCCAGCTCCGCTTCCTTCGCCGCGACCAGCGCCCGCTCCAGCAGGACGTCGGTGATGTCCGAGTTCCACTTCGTGGCCACGATGCCGAGCTTCAGCGACTTGCAGCCGGTCAGGTCCAGCGCAACGTCGGGACGGCCTTCGCCGCTCACAGTGCTCCTCCGTCCGCGTGCTCGGTGCCGGCGCCGACCTGGTCGTAGTGCTCCAGCTGGGCCAGGTCGTGCCCCATCCGGTCGCGCTTGGTCCGCAGGTAGCGCAGGTTCTCCGGGTTCGGCGAGATGGGCAGCGGCACGCGCCCGGTGACGCGCAGGCCGTAGCCCTCCAGGCCGATCCGCTTGGCCGGGTTGTTCGACAGCAGCCGCATCGTGCGGACGCCGAGGTCGCAGAGGATCTGCGCGCCCGTGCCGTAGTCGCGGGCGTCGGCCGGGACGCCGAGCGCGAGGTTCGCGTCGACGGTGTCCGCGCCGTCGTCCTGCAGCTGGTAGGCCTGCAGCTTGTGCAGCAGGCCGATGCCGCGGCCCTCGTGACCGCGGATGTAGAGCACGACACCGCGGCCCTCGGCCGCCACGGCCTCCAGGGCCGCTTCCAGCTGCGGGCCGCAGTCGCAGCGCAGCGAGCCGAAGACGTCGCCGGTCAGGCACTCGGAGTGGACGCGGACGAGGATGTCCTGGCCGTCGCCGATCTCGCCGTAGACGAACGCGACGTGCTCGATGCCGTCCAGCAGCGAGTCGTAGCCGACCGCGCGGAACGTGCCCGCGGCCAGCGGGATCCGCGCCTCGGCGACGCGCTCGACCTGCTTCTCGGTGCGGCGGCGGTAGGCGATCAGGTCGGCGATGGTGATGATCGCGAGGTCGTGGTCGGCGGCGAACACCTCGAGCTCGTCGCGGCGCGCCATGTCGCCTTCGTCCTTCTGCGACACGATCTCGCAGAGCACGCCGGCGGGGGCGAGCCCGGCCATCCGGGCCAGGTCGACCGACGCCTCGGTGTGCCCGGGCCGGCGCAGCACGCCGCCCTCCTTGGCCCGCAGCGGCACGACGTGCCCGGGACGGCGGAAGTCCTTCGCCGTGGACGCGGGGTCGGCCAGCAGCCGGATGGTGTGCGCGCGGTCGGCGGCGGAGATGCCGGTGCTGATGCCCTCGGCGGCGTCGACCGTGACGCTGTACGCGGTGCCGCGCGCGTCCTGGTTCGTGTGGTACATCGGCGGCAGGTCCAGCCGGTCGGCTTCGCTCTCGGTGAGCGCGACGCAGACGTAGCCCGACGTGTAGCGGACCATGAAGGCCAGCAGCTCCGGCGTCGCCTTCTCGGCCGCGAAGATGAGGTCGCCCTCGTTTTCGCGGTCTTCGTCGTCGACCACGACGACCGGACGGCCCGCCGCGACGTCCGCGATCGCCCGCTCGATGGCGTCGGCGTCGAACACCGCGCCGGTGCCGCACGGGGTCCAGCCCGCCTCGGGCTCTGCCGCGCTCGTCTCACTCATGACCGCTCCTCCGTGCCGCCGTCCCGATTGTGCACCTGGTCGCGGATATGCGCCTCGGCCAGCTTTTCCACGTACTTCGCGACCACGTCGACCTCGAGGTTGACCACGTCGCCGGCCTCCCGGCCGCCGAGGGTGGTCGCTTCGAGCGTGGTCGGGATCAACGCCACCTGGAACCGGTCGTCGGTGACGGCGGCGACGGTGAGGGAGATCCCGTCGACCGCGATCGAGCCCTTCTCGACCACGTACCGCGCGAGGTGCGCGGGCAGCGAGAACGTCGTGACGCCGTTCTCGTCGCGGCCGAGGAACGTCCCGGTGCCGTCGACGTGGCCCTGCATGATGTGCCCGCCGAGCCGCCCGCCCGCGGGCGTGGCGCGTTCCAGGTTGACCCGGTCGCCGGTCGCGACCTTGGCCAGGCTCGAGCGCTGCAGCGTCTCGTTCACGACGTCGACGGTGAACTCGCCGCCGGAGACCTCGACGACCGTGAGGCACACCCCGCTGACCGCGATCGAGTCGCCGTGCCCGGCGTCGCTGGTGACCAGCGGGCCGCGGACGCGCAGCCGGGCCGCGTTGGTCAGCTGCTCGACGGCGGTGACTTCGCCGATCTCCTCGACTATGCCGGTGAACACGTGCGCTGCCTCCTAGTGAGCCGGTCCTTCCATCCAACACCCGCCGCGGCCCGGTGGCTTCTCCGGTGCCGCCGCGAGCGTCAGCCGGCGCGGCCCCGGGCCGCCTGCTCGCGCAGCGCGGCGACCGCCTTGCCCGGGTCGGCCGCCCCGTAGACGGCGGATCCGGCGACGAAGCAGTCGACACCCGCTTCGGCGGCCTGCTCGATGGTGTCGGCGTTGATGCCGCCGTCGATCTCGACGACCAGCTTGAGGTGCCCGGTGTCGACCAGCCGCCGCGCGGCGCGGACCTTCTCCAGGACGTCGGCGATGAACGACTGCCCGCCGAAGCCCGGCTCGACGGACATGACCAGCAGCGTGTCGTAGTGCTTGAGGACGTCCAGCCACGGCTCGAGCGCGGTGCCCGGCTTGATCGACAGGCCGGCCTTCGCGCCCGCGGCGCGCAGGTCCTTGGCCAGCGCGACGGGGTCCTTGGCCGCCTCGGCGTGCACGGTGACGTTGTAGGCGCCGGCCTCGGCGTACCCGATCGCCCAGCGGTCCGGGTCGTCGATCATCAGGTGGCAGTCGATCGGCACGTCGGTGCTCTTGAGCAGCGCCTTGACCACGGGCAGGCCGAGGGTCAGGTTGGGCACGAAGTGCGCGTCCATGACGTCGACGTGGACCCAGTCGGCGCGGGTCTCCCCCGCGCCGGCCACGGCGGCGATCTCCTCGCCGAGCCGGGCGAAGTCCGCGGACAGGATGCTGGGGGCGATCAGGGGTCGGTCTGCCACGTCCTGAGTGTAGGAGGAGCGTGCTAACGCTCACTAACCGGTTGTGACCAGGATCTGGCTCCGCGGAGGGAGGCGGCGGCCACACCGGCCGCCCTACGCTCGCCGCATGTCCGGATTCCTCCGTTCCCTGGCCCGGCTCGGCAGCTACCGCGGCCTCCCGTTCGCCGTCGCGGGCGCCCTCTTGATGGTGCCGGTGTCCCCCTTCGCCTTCGCCGCGGCGGTGTCCGTCGAGGCCGACTCGCGGGTGCGGGCGCTGCTCGCCCTGGTCGCCATCGCGGTGCTCACGGGACTGCTGGGCCTGCTGGGGCCGGTGCGGCGCGCCGGGATCGGGCTGGCGAACCTCCTGCTCGGGACCACCGTCCCGGCCCCGGCCGGGCGGCCCGACGCCGGTACGCGGCTGCGCTCGGGCCTGTGGCTGGCCCTGCACACGCTGCTGAGCGGCGTGCTGCTCACCGTGCTCGCGTTCCTCGGGCTCGGCTTGCTCGTCCCCGCGGTGTGGCTGGCCGGTGGGCAGGACCGCATCAGCCTGTTCTGGGACGACGTGCCGATCGGCGCGTGGACGGTCCCGTTCGGCCTCGTGCTGTTCTTCGGCGCGGTCGTGCTGGTCGCCGGCGCCACCCGCGCGTTCCGCACCGGCGCGGAAGCGCTGCTCGGGCCGTCCGATGCCGAACGCGCGGCACTCGCCGAACGCCGTGCCGCCGTGCTGGCCCAGCGCAACCGGCTGGCCCGCGAGCTGCACGACTCGATCGGGCACACGCTGACGACGTCGACCATCCAGGCGGCGGCCGCGGCCGAGCTGGTCGAAGCCGACCCGGCCCAGGTGCGGCGCGCGCTCGGCACGATCGAAGAAGCGTCTCGATCCGCCCTCGAAGACCTCGACCACGTTCTCGGCCTGCTGCGCGAGGAACCCGCGGCGAAGGAGCCGGCCCGCACGCTGGCCGAGGTCGACGTCCTCGCCGTGCGTGCCCGCGAAGCCGGGCTCGACGTCCGGCTCACCGTCACCGGGCCGGTGTCCGCGCTGCCCGCGGCGGTGTCGCGCGAGGGCTACCGGATCGTCCAGGAAGGCCTGACGAACGCGCTGCGCCACGCCGGCCCGGGTGCGGTCGACGTCCGCGTCGAGGCCGGGGCCGAGCGCCTGCTGATCGCCGTCGTCAACGCGCTGCCCGGCGGGGAGCCGCGGCCGGGGCGGCGCGGGCTCGCCGGGCTCGCCGAGCGCGTCGAAGCCCTGCGCGGCGAGCTCGACGCGGGCCCGGACGGGCAACGGTGGCGGCTGGCCGCGACGATCCCGCTGCGGGCGGGCGCGTGAGCCCCACCGTGCTCCTGGCCGACGACGAGCCCCTGGTCCGCACCGGGCTGCGGGCGCTGCTGGAGCAGCAGGGCATTCCCGTGGTCGGCGAGGCGGCCGACGGCGCCGAGGTGCTGCCCGCGGTGCGCCGCACCCGGCCGGACGTCGTGCTGATGGACGTCCGGATGCCCGGCACGGACGGCATCGAGGCCACCCGGCAGCTGCTCGGCTCGCTCGACGACCCGCCGAAGGTCCTCGTCGTCACGACGTTCGACCACGACGACTACGTGCACGAGGCGCTGCTGGCCGGTGCGAGCGGGTTCCTGCTGAAGCGGGCGCGCAAGGAGGAGATCGCGCACGCGGTCCGGACCGTCGCCGCCGGGGAATCGCTGCTGTTCCCCGAGGCGATCCGGCGCCTGGTGACCGCCCGGCCACCGGGCGGGGCGTACGCGAAGGCCGCGAAAGCGCTCACCCGGCGCGAGGCGGAGGTGCTCCGGCTGGTCGCGCGCGGACTGTCCAATCAGGACATCGCCGCCGAGCTGGTGATCAGCCTGGAGACCGTGAAGACCCACGTGGGCAACATCTTCGGCAAGCTCGGCGCGACCGGCCGCAGCCACGCCGTCGTCATCGCCTACGAAGCGGGCGTCGTGCGGCCGGGTCATCTCGCCGGTCAATAACCAACGTGCTCCCGGTCACCCGTGCGCAGCCATGAGTTCGATCAGCGGCCACGCGGTGGCCACCTTCAGTCTCTTCGCCCCACACATGCGGGAGGACTAATAGCCCGTGTCCGAAATCCGGGCCGTAACCCCCGAAGTCCCCCAATGAGGAGAAACATGGCTTCGCTGTTCGCCGGCCGCCGCCGGTGGCTGGTCGCGGGCGCGCTCGGCGCCGCGTTGGTCGCCGCCGCCCCGGTCGCCCTCGCCACCAGCGGCTCCGACTCCGCCGACGCGCGTTCGTCGGCCGGCACCGGTGACCGCACGAACGACGTGCGCGCCGCGATCCAGGGCGGCCACGCCCGCAACGTGATCCTGTTCATCGGCGACGGCATGGGCCAGTCGGAGATCACCGCCGCCCGCAACTACGAGCGCGGCGCCGCGGGCCGGCTCGCCATGGACGAGCTGCCGCTGACCGGCGACTACACGACGTACGCCGTGGAACAGAACAACCCGGCCAAGCCGAACTACGTGACCGACTCGGCCGCGTCCGGCACCGGCTGGGCCACCGGCACCAAGACCTACAACGGCGCCATCTCCGTCGACGCGTACGGCAACGACGTGCCGACGATCCTGGAGATCGCCAAGCGCAACGGCCTGCGCACCGGCGACGTCACCACCGCCGAGGTCCAGGACGCGACCCCGGCCGTGCTCGGCTCGCACGTCGTCAACCGCGACTGCAAGGGCCCGGTCGAGACGACCGCGAAGTGCGCGAAGAACGCCAAGGAGAACGGCGGCCTCGGCTCGATCTCCGAGCAGCTGGTGCAGACCCGCCCCGACGTCCTGCTGGGTGGCGGCGCGAAGTACTTCAACCAGCCCGTGACGGCCGGCAAGTTCCAGGGCAAGCCCGTGCTGGAGCAGGCCAAGGCGGCCGGCTACACCGTCGTGAACACCGCGGCCGACCTGGCCGCGGCGAAGAAGGGCAAGCCGGTCCTCGGCCTGTTCGCCGACGGCAACATGCCGGTGAACTGGACCGGCCCGGCGGCCGTGCACGGCGGCACCGCGCCGACCCGCTGCACCCCGAACCCGAAGCTGCCGCCGACCCAGCCGAAGCTGGCCGACCAGACCCGCAAGGCGCTCGAGCTGCTCGACGACCGCCGCAGCGACAAGGGTTTCTTCCTGCAGGTCGAGGGCGCGAGCATCGACAAGCAGGACCACGCGGCCGACCCGTGCGGCCAGATCGGCGAGACGGTCGACTTCGACGCGGCGATCGCGGCGGGCACGGCGTTCGCCCGCAGCCACCCGGACACCCTGGTGCTGGTGACGGCCGACCACGGGCACAGCAGCCAGATCGTCGAGCCGACGGCCACCCCGGGCCTGACCGCGACGCTCGTCACCAACGAGGGCGCGAACATGACCCTGGCGTACGGCACGGCGGAGACGGGCGGCTCGCAGTCGCACACCGGGACCCAGGTGCGCATCGCGGGCCTCGGCCCGCAGGCGGCCAACATCGTCGGGCTGACCAACCAGACCGACCTGTTCGGGACCCTCAAGCGGGCGCTTCGCCTGCGCTGACGTGGTGGGGCAGGCCCCCGGAGCGTTCCGGCGGCCTGCCCCATGCCCCCTGGTGTCCCGGCTCCCTAGCGTGGGAGCACCGAGACACCAGGGGGTTCTTTCATGCGGAAGTCAGTGCGGATCGTCGCGGCCGGCACGCTGGTCGTGCTGCTGGCGGCGACCACGGCGGCACCGGCGCTCGCGGCCGGTTCGGTGCAGGCTCGCTTGGACGTGCTCACCGCCCAGGACGGCGTGCCGGGCGCCGAAGCGGTGATCCAGGACGGCCACCGGACGCGGGTGGTGCGCAGCGGCGCGGGTGACCTCGCGACCGGGAAAGCGTTCCCGCGCAACGGTTCGTTCCGGGCGGGCAGCGTCACCAAGTCGTTCGTGGCCACGGTCGTGCTGCAGCTCGTCGGCGAAGGCCGGGTGAAGCTCGACGCACCGGTCGAGCGATACCTGCCGGGGCTGCTGCCCGACCGGCGGATCACCGTGCGGCAGCTGCTGCAGCACACGAGCGGGATTCCCGACTACCTGCGGGACTTCGACCTGAGCGACCCGGAGGCGTTGCGGCACCGCGGCGCTTCGCCGGAAGAGCTGGTGGCGCTGGCGCTGAAGCACCCGGCGCTGTTCCCGCCGGGGACGAGCTGGTCGTACTCCAACACGAACTACATCGTGGCGGGGATGCTCGCGGAGAAGGTGACGGGGCGGGCTCCGAGCGACCTGATCGCCCAGCGGATCACCCGGCCGCTGGGGTTGCGCGACACGTACTTGCCGCGCCGGGGCGACGAGCAGCTGCCGGACCCGCACGCGGTGGGCTACACGTCGGACCTGGTGGACTTCAGCGACTTCGACGCGACGATCGCGGGCGCGGCGGGCGGGCTGGTCTCGACGCCGGCCGACCTGGACCGGTTCTACGGCGCGCTGCTGGGCGGCCGGTTGCTGCGGCCGGCCGAGCTGGCGGAGATGAAGCGCACGGTGCCGGCCGATCTCGGGGCGCCCGGGGCGCGGTACGGGCTGGGGTTGGGGAGCATTCCGTTGTCGTGCGGGGAGTTCTGGGGACACGAGGGCGGGATCATCGGCTTCACGAACCTGGCGGGCACCGGCCCGGACGGCCGCCGGGTGACGGTGGTGCTGAACCAGAACCCCACCCCGGCCGACACGAACGAGCACCTGCTGGCCGCGACCGATGCGGCGGCGTGTTCGTAGCGGCTAGGGCAGCAGGTCCAGGGCTTCCGTCCACGGCCGGCCGATGTCCAGCCGGTGCAGGGTCACCCCGGCGCCCGCCAAGGTGTCGAGGTGGCGCTGCCACGCCGGGTGGAACACCCGCGTGTCCTGGATCTGGTATGCCACCACGATCGTGATCCCCGGCGCGCCCAGGACGTCGCCGAGCACCGTCAGCGCCTGGTTGTCCGCGATCCCCAACGCCAATTTGGCCACCGAGTTGGCCGACGCCGGCGCGAACAGGAACACCGACGGGTCCGGGTGCGGCCGCGGCTCCCCCGGCAACCGCGACACGCTGCGCACCGGCAGGTCGGTCGACAAAGCAACCTCCGCGAGCGCACCCGTCGACTCCAGCCAGCGGTGCGCCGTCGGCGTCAGCGTGATCGCCGGACGCCAGCCGCGCTCGGCGGCGGGCCGGACCAGCTCGGCGGCGAACCGGGTGTCCAGCCCGCCGCACGAGCCGGCGACCAGCCCGAGATCCCTCACGGCTTGCGCAGCACGGCGCAGAACATCGCGTCGGTGCCGTGGCGGTGCGGCCACAGCTGGACGTACGGCCCGTCACCGAGCTCCGGCACACCCGGGAACAGCTCGCGCGCGTCCAGCACCTCGGCCTTCAGCCGCCGGGCCGTCTCGCCGATCACGCCCTCGGTCTCGGCCAGGTGCGGCGAGCAGACGACGTAGGTGAGCGCGCCGCCCGGCCGCAGCAGCCCGTACGCCGCCGTGATCAGCTCGCCCTGCAGCTTCGTCAGGTCCGCGACGTCCGAGGGCCGGCGGCGCCAGCGCGCCTCCGGCCGCCGCCGCAGCGCGCCGAGCCCGCTGCACGGCGCGTCGACCAGGATCCGGTCGTACCCCGGCTCCAGCCCGGACTCGCGGCCGTCCGCGACGTGCACCTTCACCGGCAGCCCGCTCGTGGCCTTCTCGACGAGCTTCGCGCGGTGCGGCGCCTTCTCGACGGCGTCCACCGTCGCGCCGCTCAGTGCCGCCAGCGCGCCGAGCAGCGCGGCCTTGCCGCCGGGGCCGGCGCACAGGTCGAGCCAGCGCTCGTCGGAACCCTCGACGGGCACCTTCGTCGCGGCGATCGCGCACAGCTGGCTGCCCTCGTCCTGGACGGCGGCCAGCCGCTCGCGTACCGGCTCGGCGTCGGCCGGGTCGCCGGCGCCCGCGGGCAGGCGGACGCCGTAGGGCGAGTACGGCGCCGGGTCGCCGCCGGTGATCGCGGCCAGCTCGTCGGCGCTGATCTCGCCGGGCCGGGCGACCAGGTGGACCTCCGGCCGCGCGTCGTCGGCCTCGAGCGCGGCCTTGAGGCCCGCGCCCTTGTCCCCCAGCGCTTCGGCGAACGACCGGGCGATCCAGCGCGGGTGCGCGGTGCGCAGCGCGTAGGCGCCGATCGGGTCGGTGGCCTCGTCCGGCGCCAGCTCGTCCAGCCACGCCGCTTCGTCCTTTTCGGACACCTTGCGCAGGATGGCGTTCGCGAAACCCGTGGCCCACGAACCGGCTTCCGCACGCACGAGGTCCACAGTGGACGTCACGGCGGCGTGCTCGGGGATGCGGGTGCGCAGCAGCTGGTAGACGCCGAGGCGCAGCGCGTCGAGCACCGCCGGGTCGGTCTGCGAGAGCGGGCGCTCGGCGCAGGCGGCGATCACGGCGTCGAGCAGGCCCTGCGCCCGCGAGGCGCCGTACGCGAGTTCGGTGGCCAGCGCCGCGTCGCGGCCGGTGATCCGCCGCTCGCGCAGCAGGTCGGGCAGGACGAGGTTGGCGTAGGCGTCCTTCGTGCGCACGGCCGCGAGGACGTCGAACGCGGCCTGCCGGGGCGCGTCCACCTCCGGCGGGCGACGCGGCCCTTCCTTGCGCGGCGCGGGGCGCCCCCGCTGCGGCCGTGACGGACGTCGTTCCCTGTGGTCGTTCACCGGAGGCGTTCTCCCTGCTCGATGCGTGATCCGCGAGCCCAGTCGGTGGCCGCCATCCGTTTCTTGCCGGGTGCCTGGACCTCGCCGAGCCGCAACGGCTTCGTCGCCGTCCCGACCAGCACCCGCTTGCGTTCGACCACGATCTCGCCCGGCGGCGGGCCGGGTTCGTCGAGCACCGTGACCGGGCCGAGCTTCAGCCGTTCCCCGCGGAACTCCGCCCACGCGCCCGGGTCCGGGGTGACCGACCGGATCTGCCGGTCGACCGCCGAGGCCGGGTCGGCGAAGGACACCCGAGCGTCCTCGACCGTCACCTTCGGCGCGTAGCTGGTGCCCTCGGCGGGCTGGTCGCGGGCGACGAGGCTGCCGTCGGCCAGACCGTCCATGGTGGACAGCAGCAGCTTGGCCCCGGACTCCGCGAGCCGGCTCAGCAGGCCGCCGGCGGTGTCGGTCGCGCCGATCGCCTCGGTGACGACGCCGTAGACCGGGCCCGCGTCCAGTTCCTTGACGATCCGGAACGTCGACGCGCCGGTGATCTCGTCGCCGGCGCGGATCGCGGCCTGCACGGGTGCGGCGCCCCGCCACGCGGGGAGCAGCGAGAAGTGCAGGTTCACCCAGCCGAGGCGCGGGATGTCGAGGGCGGCCTGCGGCAGCAGCGCGCCGTAGGCGACCACCGGGCAGGCGTCCGGCGCCAGCTCGGTCAGGCGCGCGAGGAAGGCCGGGTCGCTCGCCCGCGCAGGCGTCAGCACCTCGATGCCGTGTTCGTCGGCGAGGGCGCCGACCGGGGAGCGGACGACGCGGCGGCCGCGGCCGGCCTGCGCATCCGGGCGGGTGACGACGGCGGCGACCTCGTGGCGGCCGGAGTCGAGCAGGGCGCGCAGCGCGGGGACGGCCGGCTCGGGCGTGCCGGCGAAGACGAGCTTCATCGGCCCACCCCCGGTGGGGAGGGTTCAGGTGGCTGGAACATCGAGGCCGAGTCTAGAAGGCCCGCTCCAACAGGGCGCGCTGTGGTAGTCCGCCGAGCTGATGCGTGCGCGGGGCTTCGAGCCGGTGCGGTACTTCCGGCGCGTGGAGCACCCGCTCGGGGACGTCGCGCCGGTGCGCGCGCGGATCGAACCGTGGTCGGCGCAGACCGACGAGGACTTCCGGCGGGTCCGGAACGCGGCGTTCGAGGACGCCTGGGGCGCGGTGCCGATGCCGCCGGACATGTGGCGGAACAAGATCGTCAACCAGACGTTCCGGCCGGAGGTCAGCTTCCTGCTCCGCGACGAGGCCGGGACCCCGGCGGGCCTGCTGGTGACGATGTCGTGGGACGCCGACACTGAGGCCACCGGGATCCGCGACGCGCACTTCATGATCGTCGGGACGCTGCGCGAGCACCGGAAGCGCGGCGTAGCCACCGCGCTCCTGGCCCATGCGTTGCACACCGCGGCGGCGCGGGGTTACGACCGGGCGAGCCTGGTCGTGGACTCGGCGCGCCCGTCCGGCGCCTCCGGGGTGTTCGAGAAGGCCGGGTTCGTCCCGAAGACGCGGTACGTCCGCTGGGCGCTCGAAGCCTGAGCTACCAGCCGGCCGGCCACACCACCTGGGCCGCGCCCTGGCCGCGGCGGATCGGTTCCGCCGCCGCCAGCCAGCGGCCGTCGCGCAGGTGCTCCACGCCCGTCGCCGCGCCGATCTCCGCCGGGGCCGTCGAGAAGCCCTGGCCGCGCGCCCGCAGGTCCGCCGTCTCCGGCTGGTCCAGGAACGCCTGCTCGACCTGGGCGGCCGCCGAGTTGCGCTGCGACGCCCGGGGCGCCGCGATCGCGTCCTCCAGGGACAGCCCGCGGTCGAGGCGGCCGAGGATCACCTGCAGCACCGTCGTGATGATCGACGCGCCACCCGGCGAGCCGGTCGCGAAGAACGGGCGGCCGTGGTCGAGCACGATCGTCGGCGCCATCGACGAGCGCGGCCGCTTGCCGGGGCCGGGCAGGTTCGGGTCGGGCACGCCCGGCGTCACCGGCGTGAACGAGAAGTCGGTCAGCTCGTTGTTGAGCAGGAAGCCGCGGCCCGGCACGACGATGCCGCTGCCGCCCTCCTGCTCGATGGTCAGCGTGTAGGCGACGACGTTGCCCCACTTGTCCGCGACCGTCAGGTGCGTGGTGTTCTCACCCTCGTACGGTGTCGGCGCGGCGGTGGTGCCCACCGCGCACGGCGTGGGATGGCGAGGGTCGGCCGGCGCGACCGGGCTGGTCGCGGCCTTGTCCTTCGAGATCAGGCACGCCCGCGAGTCGGCGAAGCGCTGGCTCAGCAGCTGCTTGGCCGGGACGTCGACGAACGCCGGGTCGCCGATCCAGCGGTTGCGGTCGGCGAAGGCGAACCGCGTCGACTCCAGGAAGTACTGCAGGTAGTCGGCCTTGCTCGCGTGCTTCAGGTCGAAGTTCTCGAGGATGTTGAGCGCCTCGCCGACGGTGAGCCCGCCCGAGGACGGCGCCGGCATGCCGTAGACGTCGAGGCCTTCGTAGCGCGCGTGGGTCGGGTCGCGCTCGATAGCGCGGTAGGCGGCGAGGTCCGCGGTGCTCAGCTTGCCGGGACGCACGTTCAGCGTCGAGGCCGGGTCCTTCTGCGGCTGCTGGACGGTCTTCGCGATGTCGGCGCCGATCGGGCCGTCGTAGAGCGCGCCGACGCCCTGGCGCTCGAGCTGCGCGTACGTGTCGGCGAGGTCGGGGTTGCGGAAGACGGTCCCGGGCACCGGCGGGGCGCCGCCGGGCAGGTACAGCGACCGCGTCGAGGGGAACGCGGCGAACCGCGCGGCGTTGTTCGCGACCTGCGTCTGGAACGTCGAGTCGACGACGAACCCCTTGCGCGCCAGGTCTTCGGCGGGCTTCAGGGACTTCGCCAGCGAGCGCGTCCCCCACCTGCGGAGGGCCTCGGACCACGTCGCGGGCGTGCCGGGCACGCCGACGCTCAGCCCGCTCGTGACGGCGTCGTTGAACGGCAGCGGCTGGCCGTTCTCGACGAAGAGGTTCGCGTCGGCGGTCTTCGGCGCGGTCTCCCGGCCGTCGAGCGTGTGGACGCGGTGGGTCTTCGCGTCGTAGTAGACGAAGAACCCGCCCCCGCCGACCCCGGCGGAGAACGGGTCGGTGACTCCGAGGGCGGCGGCGACCGCGACGGCCGCGTCGACGGCGTTCCCGCCGTCGCGCAGGACCTTCGTGCCGATCGCGGTGGCGTCGGCGTCGATGCTGGCCACGGCGCCGCCGAACCCGACCGCGACCGGGGACTTCGGCGTCGGGGTGGCGGCGGCGGCGGGCGCGGCGACGCCGGCGGTGAGCGCGGCGGCAGCGGCCAGGACGAGCGTGGTTCGGCTCCAGTGCGCGGGCATGCGGGCGAGTCTGCCCCTCGGACCAAGCGCCTTCAAGACGCCAAAGGGCGCGGATCGGCCGATTCGCCCGGATTGCCAAGATTTCACGAGTTTCCCCAGACTTCGAAATTGCTTCACATGGAGCAGTGACGTTGTGGTTGCCGCTGTAACAGAATCATGCGGCGCGGCCTGCACACCGCGCATCGCGAGGGCAACCGAAAGGAACAACCGAAGATGACTGCACCACGGAGGTGGCGCCGCCTGCTCGGCGCCGCTGTCGCGGTCTCGGCCTCCCTGCTGGCCGTGACCGCCCCCGGCGCCTCGGCGGCGCCGGACCCGGACAACCACGAGATGGGCGCGGCGATCCGCGCCCACGACGGGGTGGCCCCGGGAGGGCTCCTGCCGGCGTCGGTCGACGCGAGCGTCCCCGGCATCGACGTCAGCTCCTACCAGGGCAACGTCAACTGGGCGTCGTACTGGAGCGCGGGCAAGAAGTTCGCCTACGTCAAGGCGACCGAGGGCACCGGATACCAGAACGCCTACTTCAGCCAGCAGTACACGGGGTCGTACAACGTCGGCATGATCCGCGGCGCGTACCACTACGGCCGCCCGGACACCTCGGGCGGCGCGGCCCAGGCGGACTACTTCGTCGCCCACGGCGGCGGCTGGTCGAAGGACGGCAAGACGCTCCCGGGCACGCTCGACATCGAGTGGGGCCCGAACAACGCCTGCTACGGCAAGACGCCGGCCCAGATGGTGGCGTGGATCAAGGCCTTCAGCGACGAGTACCACGCGAAGACGACCCGCTGGCCGGTGATCTACACGGCGACGAGCTGGTGGAGCCAGTGCACCGGCAACACGGGCGACTTCAGTTCGACGAACCCGCTGTGGGTTGCGCGGTACGCGTCGTCGGCGGGGACGTTGCCGTACAACTGGGGTTTCTACACGTTCTGGCAGTACAGCTCTTCGCCCATCGACCAGGACCAGTTCAGCGCGGACATCACGCGGTTGAAGGTCCTCGCGACCGGCTGACGGTCAGGGAGCGGGAGCACGCCCCGCGGCGGGTGGTGTGCTCCCGCTCCCCCGAGCCGGCGGTCGAACCACGAGTCAGCGGCGCAGGTTCCGGTAGCAGCGCCGGTGGGCCTCGGCGGCCGCGCTCCACCGGTAGCGCCGGGCCAGCGCCCGCCCCGGCGCCGGGTCGGCGCCGTCGAGCGCGGCCCGCAGCTCGCGCGCGAACCCCGGCGGGTCGGCGGCGAACCGCGCGGCACCGCCGAAGACCTCGCGCAGCACCGGCAGGTCACGGGTGACCACGGGCACCCCGGCGGCCAGTGCCTCCATCGCGGCCAGCCCGAAGCCTTCCTTGGTGGACGGGAAGGCGAACGCCGCCGCCGAGGCCACGAGTGACGGCAGCTCGTCGTGCGCGACCGGGCCCAGCACCACCGGCGTGACGCCCAGCTCGGCGGCGCGCTTCTCCCAGCGCGTCCGGTAGTCGCGGTAGTCGAAGAGCGTCTCGCCGCCCGCGATCAGCAGGCGCAGGTCCGGCTCGGCCAGCAGCGCGTACGCCTCCAGGAGGTCCAGCGAACCCTTGCGCGGCTCGATCCCGCCGACGGCGAGCACGTAGCGCCCCCGCGCCGAAGAACGGGGAGCCGTCGCGAAGCGCTCGTAGTCGACGCCGTTGGGGATCACCGTCGCCTCGATGCCCCAGCCGGCGCGGACCTCGGCGGCGACCGACGCCGACACGCAGATGTGCGCGTACGGCCGGACGATCGCGCGTTCGTGGCAGGCCGCCAGCTCCGGCGTGGTGAAGGTGTCCAGGTGGTGGATCGTCCGGACGCAGCGGTCGACGGCGTTCGCGCTGATGCAGTCCTGCGCGTGCACGACGTCGTAGGCGTCCGGGGTGAACGCCGCGCGCAGCACGGCGATCGACCGCAGGATGCGCTCCCCCACCGATTCGCCGGGCACGTCCGGGAAGGGGACGATCGACAGCCGCACCCGCGGGTCGACCGGCCGGAAGAACCCCGCGTCGCCGCCGCGCCCGAGGGTCCAGACGGTGACGTCCTCGCCGAGTTCCGCCAGCGCCTCGGCCAGGGAAAGGGTGTGCACGACCCCGCCGCGCGGTTTCGTCGAGTAGCTCAGCAGGGCGATGCGCATCAAGTCTCCCGGTACACCGACGGTTTCCGTTCTCCCAGGTGGTGCAGCACGCGCCGGGCGTTGGCGATCTCCTGCCCGACGTCCAGCTCGGCCACCGCGATCCCGGCCTTGGACCAGGTCCGCGCCAGGATTTCGCCGCCGGGCCCGACGACCTTGGCCTGGCCGAGGAACCGCATCCCGCCCATCGCGCCGGTCTGGTTGGACGACACGAGCACGACCTGGTTTTCCGCCGCGCGCGCCTGGTCGTAGAGGTCGAACAGGCGGGACTGCCGGTCCTGGGCCATCCGGGGCGCGCGGTTGGTGATGCTCGTCGGCCACGCGCTCAGGCAGGCGACGATGTCGGCGCCGTCGAGGGCGAGCGACCGGACCGACTCCGGGAAGGTCTTGTCGTAGTCGATCAGCATCCCCAGCCGCCCGACCGGGGTGTCGAACGCGGCGAACCGGTCACCCGGCTCGTAGGCGACGCTCTCCCCCGGCGGCTGGTGGACCTTGCGGTGCCGGCCGAGCACGCCGTCGCCGGTGACGCAGACCGCCGAGTTGTAGCGCCGCGGCCCGTCGGCTTCGCAGTACCCCACGCAGACGACCATTTCCGCGGCGAGCGAGGCGATGGTCTTCAGCTCCGCGCAGTCCGGGTCGAGCGCCGGGGGCAGGGCGTCCGGGTCGGGGTGGCGCAGGTCGGCGAGGTACCCGCCGAGGGCCGCGTCCGGCAGCACCAGCAGCGCGGCGCCGGCCGAGCGTGCGTGGTCGATCAGCGTCGCGATGCGCTGGAGGTCGAAGCCGAGGTCGCGGCCGAAGTGCGCGGCGACGGCGGCGATGCGGATCTGCCCCATTCACGGGACACTAACCGGGTAGGCGTCGGGTCGTCTGTCCGCCAGGTGTCCCATCGACCGCCGCGCCGTCGCCAGCGCCCGCGGCACGTCGAGTTCGGCGATCGCCATGCCTTCGGCGACGCCGGTGTCGGCGAGGACCTCGCCGCCGGGGTCGACGACCTTGGCGCTCGCGACGAACCGCAGGTCGCCGAAAGTGCCGGACTGGTTGGCCGAGAGCCAGACGATCTGGTTCTCCAGCGCGCGGGCCCGGTCGAACAGGTCGAACCGGCGTTTCCAGCGGTCTTCGGCGAGGTCGGCCGCCGGGTTGGTGCGGCTGCCGGGCCAGGCGCTCATGCACACGACGATCTCCGCGCCGTCGAGGGCGAGCGCCCGCGCGGATTCGGGGAACGCCTTGTCGTAGCAGATGAGCATGCCCAGCCGGCCGACCGGCGTGTCGAAGGCGGCGAACTCCCGCCCCGCGCCGTAGCTGGCGTTCTCGGCCAGCGGCTGGTGGACCTTGCGGTGGTGGCCGAGGACGCCGTCGCCGGAGACGCACACCGCGGAGTTGTAGCGGCGGCCGCCGTCGAGTTCGCAGTACCCCGCCGTGACGACGAGGTCGCCCGCCAAGGCGGCCAGCCGCTTCAGCTCCGGGCCGTCGGCGGCCAGCGCGGGCGGCCCTTCGGCGCCGCCGTCGAGGTTGGCCAGGTAGCCGCCGAGCGCGGCCTCCGGCAGGGCCAGCATACGGACGCCTTCGGCCTTCGCCTCGCCGATGAGCTTCTCGATGCGGGCGAAGTCGGCTTCGAGGTCGCGGTCGAACGGCGCGGCGACGGCGGCCATTCTCAGTGTCGTCATGAGTTCCCCAATCCGGTGACGCCGCCGTCGATGGCGGTCGTCCGTTCGCCGTCGGGCCAGCGCAGCGTGACCCCGGTGCCCGCGACCAGCTCGCCGCAGGCCGCGGTGACCGCGGGCTCGGCGGGTGCCGGGGCGCCGGCGGTGAGCATCGCGAAGCCCGGGAAGCAGGTCAGCCAGTCCCCTGTGGACGCTCCCCGCGGCCGCGGCACCTGCTCGACGTCGAGCACCGCGCCGCAGCCGGACGCCTCGGCGAGCATGCCGAGCGTGCCGGCGATCCCGGCCATCGAGACGTCCTTCGCCGCGGCCGGTCGCGCTTTGGCCACCGAACCCAGGAGTTCCCGCAGTTCGGGCGTGCGGCGGAAGCTCGTCGAATCCCACTGGCGGCCGGTGTGGCCGGGCCGCCAGCCACCGCCGAGGTCGGCGGTGAGCCAGACGCGCTGCCCGGGCTTCCCGCCCCCGCCGGGCACCGGATCGGTGGTCCGGCCCAGTGCCGTGACCGACAGCGAAGCCGGGACGCCGAACTGCGTGTGCCCGCCGAGCACCGGCACGCCGTAGGCCTCGCTCGCCTTCCGCAGTCCACTGAGGACACGCGCGGCGAAGGACGCGTCACGGGCGCCGAGCGCGTCCAGCAACCCGGTCGGGGTGGCGCCCATCGCGGCCAGGTCGTTGAGGTTGACCAGCACCGAGCACCAGCCCGCCCACTCCGGGTCGCGCTCGACCATGGCCGGGATGATCGCGTCACAGGCGGCGACGACGTCGGTGCCGGGCAGCGGTACGCCGTCGTCGCCGACGAAGCCGGGCACGCCGGTCAGCCCGCGCAGCAGCGGCCCGAGCGCGGCCTTCGTCGACCGGGCCAGCGCGGCGATCCGGCCGATCGGCCACCGCATCAGCACGTGGTCGTGACCGGCGACGGTCACCGGCCGCACGCGCTGCCAGCCGAGCCGGGTGAACAGCTTCTCGGTGCGGGTCTGCACGGTCGCTTCGAACCGCAGCGCGCCTTCGGCCTCGGCCCGCGCGCAGGCCGCGCGGACCAGTGCCGAGCCGATCCCGGGTGGCGAACCGGGGGCGACGACCAGGCGACCGCCCCGCCACCAGCCGAGGTCGGGCCCGTCGGTGGCCGGGCCGAGCCGGACGCCGCCGCGCACCTCGCCGGAGGTGTCCCTGGCCACCAGGACCCGGGTGCGCGGGTCGGTGTCGTGATCGTCGAGGTCGTGCCGGGCGAACAGGCCCTGCCTCGCCACGAACGCGTCGTGGCGCAACGCGCGGTAGGCGGTGAGTCCACTGTGGCCGGCTTCTTCGATGTGGAACGCGGGACGGGCGGCGACGCTGCGGACGTCGCCGAGCAGCGCGAGGATGTCGTGGTCCACGTCAGCCTCCCGCCGCGCTCAGCAGCCCGCAGGCCCCGCACGCGGCACAGCCCGCGCCCTGGTCCGCCCCGGTCATCCCGGCGGCCCGCAGCAGCGCCGCGACCCGGCTCGTCACCTCGGCGACCAGCGACGGCGACGGCGCCGCGGCCCCGTCACGGCGGGCCAGGGTGCCGAGCATCGGCCGCATCGGGACGACGAACGGGTAAACGCCGGCCTCGATCAGCCGCCCGGCGCCTTCGACGAGCGAGTCCGGGTCCTCGCCGAGCCCGATGAGCAGGTAGGTCGAGACGCGGTTGCGGCCGAAGACGCGCACCGCCTCGGCCCACGCGGCTTCGTACTCGGTCAGCGGCACCGTCGACTTGCCCGGCATCCACCGCCGCCGGACGTCGTCGTCGAGCGACTCGACGTGGATGCCGATCGACGTCGCCCCGGCGGTCCGCAGGTCCCGCAGCACCCCGAGGTCGCCCGGCGGTTCGATCTGCACCTGGATCGGCAGGCCCGGCACGGCGTCGAGCACCGCCCGGACGCACCGGACCAGGTGCCGGGCCCCGCGGTCGGGCCCGGCCGTGGTGCCGGTCGTCATGACCATCTGCCGGACACCGTCGAGGCGCACCGCCGCCTCGGCGACCTCCGCGAGCTGCTGCGGTGTCTTCGCGGCCACGGTGGCCCCCGACCGCAGCGACTCCTCGATGGTGCAGAACCGGCAGCGCTGGTCCTCGGCGTACCGGACGCAGGTCTGCACGACGGTCGTCGCGAGGACGTCCTTGCCGTGCAGCAGCGCGATCTTCCGGTACGGCACACCGTCCGATGTGGACAGGTCGTAGAACCGCGGCCGCGCCACCGGCGTCACGCTGAGGCCGAGGTCGACGGCTCCGCGGTGGATCCGGCCGTCGCGGACCTCGTACGGGCTGTCGGGGTTCAGCGGCAGCGTCGCGTTGGCACCGTCGACGACCAGGTGGCCGTCGTCGCTCGGCCCGGCGCCTTTGCTGCGTTGCACGGGTGCGTCCACCCGCACCCCGCGGACGGCGATGTCGGCGCGGGTGTCCAGATCCTCTTCGATGCCAACGCGCACGGACCGCTCCTAGAACATGTAGGTGGAGTTGATGATCGCGCCCTTGCGCGCGTAGTGGATCAGCGCGTCCTGCACGTCCAGGGGGTGCGTCGGGATGACGCCCTCGATGAGGTCCTCCTCGCGGGCACCGTGCAGCGACAGGCCGAACCGGCAGCAGTAGGCCTTGCCGCCCTCGGAGATGAACGTCTTGAGCTGGTCGTTGATGTTCAGCTCGCCCGGGAACGCGGCGTTGCCGGTGGTCGGGAAGCCGCGCGTGGCCAGGCAGTTCAGCGAACCCGGGCCGTAGAAGTAGATCGCCGCCTCGAAGCCCTTCCGCAGCGCGCGGGTGGCCTGCAGGATCGCCACGAAGCTCACCGACGACTCGTGCGCGATGCCGTGCACGAGGGTGAAGTAGCTCTGGCCGGGTTCGGCCTGGTAGTCCGGGAAGACCTTGGTCCCGCCGTACAGGTTGGAGCCCTGCGGCAGCGACGGGTGCGGGATCTCGTCGAGGCTGGTCTTCTCGGTCTCGGTCAGCTCTGCCATCGGTCTATTTCCCTTTCTTCGGTCCGTACAGCACGTCGAACGTGCCGCGGAAAACCAGGTCGGCGAGCTCGCCGTCGCCGGCCGCGGCGGCCAGCTTGGCGAGTTCGCCCTCGTGATCGCCCCAGGGCTCGTCGGAGGCGAACAGCACGCGGTCGTGGCCGAGGCCCCGCCGCGAGATCTCCTCGACGAGCCAGCGCGGGGTGAAGCCGATCGCCCAGGACAGGTCCGTGTAGACCTGCTTGCCGGCGGCGATCCAGTCGAAGAAGCGGCCGCCGACGAGCTTGATGTGCCCGCTCATCCCGCCGCCGAAGTGGACGAGGTGCAGCTTGACGTCGTCGCCGTAGGCGTCGACGAGCTTGCCCACCTCGTCGATGTCGGACGCCGCACCGGGCGAGGTGTGGACGTGCACGACGAGGTCGTGCTCCCGTGCGGTGGCGAAGATCCGGTCCAGCTGCGGCTTGCAGGCGGGGTCGGAGGCCTTGCCGCCCAGCAGGAAGCTGAGTTTCAAGGCCCGCACGCCCTCCTCGCCCGCCAGCGTCAGCGCTTCTCCGGTGCGCTCGGCGTCTTCGGCTCTCGGGGACACCCAGAGTGCGGCGCTGATCCGGTCGTCCTTGCCCGCCGCTTCGACGCAGAGTGCGTTGAAGGAGAACGCGATCGCCGGGTCGGGGACGCCGTAGTTCGGGATCACCAGCGCGCGTTCGGTGCCTTCACGGTCCAAGTCGGACAGCAGCTCGCCGATCGTCGCGCGGGCGCCGATCGCCGGGGCGACCGGTGGGCCGCCGTAGAACGGGTACGCCGGCAGCACGCCCAGGTGCCGGTGAGCGTCGTTGGTCCACTTCATCAGGCCACCGTCCGCGGGGCGACCCAGTCGTCGTCGGCCGGGTACGTGCTCGCCGGCGTGCCGGAGATCCACCGGACGTCCCCTCGGCCGCCGCCGGTGATCCGCCGGGTCAGGTACTCCGCGTCCGCGGCGACGCCGCAGAACCGCCCCGAGCCCCAGGTGTGCTGCCACGGCAGGCCGAGGAAGTACAACCCCGGACAGCTGGTGACGCCGCGGTGGTGCGTCGGGTAGCCCTTGCCGTCGAAGACCGGGACGTCGATCCAGCGGTGGTCGCGGCCGAACCCGGTGCTCCAGACGACGGCCGAAAGCGCTTCCCCGGCCAGGGTCCGCGGTCCGTCCGGCGGTTCCCACACCGGCCGGTAGCGAGCTTCGCGCGGCGCTTCGATCCCGTGGTGCGCGATGAAGGCGTCGATCGAATCCTTGATGCCCTCGGACACCGCGTCCGCCGCGTCGAGGTTGCGCCGCAGGTCGTCCGCGAACTCCAGCCGTCCACTTCGGACGCTTTCGAGCCGCCCGTAGAGCTGCATGCCCTCGGTGGCGAACGCGCGCAGGTCGATGTCGTGCCCGCCGTCGCGGCCGGTGACGTAGTGGTTGGCCCGGAACCGGACGGCGTCCGCGTCGGCGAACTCGTCGATCCCGCGGGCGTAGTAGCCCATCTCGTCGAGCCAGGCGACGACGTCCCGGCCCCGGTAGCGCCGGGCCACCCGCGGCGCCGACCCCACGGCCAGGTGCACGCGCCGCCCGGCCAGGTGCAGGTCCTCGGCGATCTGGCAGCCGGACTGCCCGGTGCCGACCACCAGGACGTCCCCGTCCGGCAGCTGGGCGGGGTTGCGGTACTCGGCCGAGTGCAGCTGGACGACGTGCTCGGGCAGCCGCTCGGCCAGCCGCGGCTTGAGCGGCACCTGGTACGGGCCGGTGGCCAGCACGACGTGGTCGGCGGTCAGCTCCCCGGCCGACGTCGTGAGCCGGAACCCGCCGCCCGGCAGCTGCCGCAACCGCGTCGCCTCGACGCCCTCGTGCAACGGGACGTCGAACTCCTTCACGTAGTTTTCGAGGTAGGCGACGATCTCGTCCCGGACCATGAACCCGTCCGGGTCGTCGCCCGCGTAGGGGAACCCGGGCAGCCGGCATTGCCAGTTCGGCGTGACCAGGCAGAAACTGTCCCAGCGGCGGGTCCGCCATTCGTGTCCCGCGCGCTCGCGTTCGAGCACCACGTGCCCGACCCCGGCAGTGGTCAGGCAGTGGGACATCGAGAGTCCCGCCTGGCCGCCGCCGACCACGATCACCGGCCGGTGCAGGCCGTCGAGCTGGAAGTCCATGCCGATCAGTGCACCGGCCGAGCATTTCCGGACTGTTTCGTCCGGAATATCGGCACGTTACCAAACCGGGTGCAGGTAACGCGTGGCCGCTTGATCCCGTAACACCACGAGCCCGGCGCCGGAAGACAAATAGGTGACACGACTTCCCAAGCACCACCAGGCGTTTGCCCGCGGTTTTCAGCCATTCCCGCATTGTCGACCGGTACATATTTCACTGTTCCGGAAGTGTCGGACGAGCTATTCAGTCGCCGACCATTGAAATCGCGAGCCAGGTCATCGATCATGGCCCACGTGGGGTATATTCGGCACCAGGAGGAACAAATGGGGCCAGCCCGGATCGCCACCGTCGCCGCGCACTTCGGGCGCGATCTCGCGTTCGGCACGGCGCGCGTCGCCGCGCTGATCGAGGAAGCCCGCCAGGCCGGTGCCGCGCTCCTGGTCCTCCCGGACGGCACGCTCGGCGGCTCCTTCGCCGACTTCGGCCGCGCCGATCCCGAACACCTCGCCCCGGCGTTGGATCCGGACGGGCCCGAGGTGCGGGCGGTCGCCGCGCTGGCCGCGGAACTGGTGGTGTGCTTCGGGTACACCGAAGCAGGCGAACGGGGCGAGCGGTATTCGGCGGCCGTGTGCGTGTCCGGTGACGGCGTGCTCGGCCGGCACCGCAAGGTCCACCTTTCCGCGGCCGAGGCGCTGCACCAGCGACCGGGCCGGGGGTTCGCCGCCTTCGACACCCCCGCCGGCCGGGTCGGCCTGCTGCTCGATTACGAAAAGGCGTTTCCCGAGCCCGCCCGCGGCCTCGCGGTCGACGGCGCCGAAATCGTCGCCTGCCTGTGCTCGTGGACGACCGGCAGCCGGGCGCAGACCCTCGCGCGCGACCGGCAAGCGCGGCTTTTCGACGTCTACGACTGCGTGCGCGCCGTCGAAAACCAGGTGGTTTTCGTTTCCGCCAACCAGGCCGGCGTCCTGAACGGAACCCGGTTCCTCGGATTGGCCAAAGTCGTCGGACCGGACGGCGTCACCCGCGCCCGGACCGGTTCCCGGGCCGCGCTCGTCGTCGCCGAGCTGGACGTCGCGGCGGAAATCGCCGCGACGCGCCGCGTCCGCCACCACCTCGAGGAACGGAAGGGAGCTACGCCGAGCGTCGCTTGACCCAGCTCACCACCGCGTCCACCGCCAGGAACACCACCAGGCTTGCGCCGGCCACCGGCAGGACCCACGCCAGCACCGCGACCCCGAGCAGGGTCACGATCAGCGGGCCGCCGGCCAGCTGGCGCCACACCGGGCGCGGCAGCGACGCCCACCGGCCGCGGTACGGGTTGTGGATCCACCACATGCGGTACCCGAGAGCCAGCAGGACGAGCGTGGCCACGGCCACGAGTGCGAGGACGAGCTGGTTCGCGAGCCCGAAGAGCGTGCCCGTGTGGAACTGCGTGCCCAGCGCGCTGAGCTTCGCCACCGGCGAGTAGTCGGCCCAGCCGATCCGCTCGGTCACCTCCGCCGTGTACGGGTCGATCGCGACGGCACCCCGGTGCGGCGGCAGCCCTTCCGCGATCTCGGTGGCGGTGTAGGGCGCGTCCGGCGTCGCCGGCGGGACCACGGCCAGCTCGCCGCTCAGCCCCGCGGCTTCGGCGGCCGCGAGCGCGCGGTCGAGGCCGATCGGCGGGACGCCGGGCCGGACCGGCACCGCGGCGGCGGCGAGCACCGGGGCCCGCAGGTGGATCGGGTCGGCCTCCGCGTCCGCGCGCCCGCCCGCGAACTGGCTCATCGCCAGCCCGGTGACCGCCACCAGCAGCAACCCGGCCGTGAGCCACAGGCCCGCGGCGCCGTGGACCGCGCGCAGCCGGGCCCACCCCGTCTTGTCCTTTGTGGACGGAAACAGGACCTCCCGCAGCGGGCGTTTCCGGCGCGTGCGCGCCAGCCACAGCACCAGGCCGCCCACGGCGACGAGCGGCACCCAGCTCGCGGCGAGCTCGGCGTAGAGCCGGCCGGGCGCGCCCAGCTGGAGGTTGCCGTGCAGCTGCCGCAGCCACGTGTTCGCGGGCAGCCGGTTCTCGACCGTGCTCAGCTCGCCGTTGATCAGCCCGGTGTAGGGGTCGACGAACACCGTGCGGTCCGCGGTGCCGGCCGGGCCGGGGACGGTCAGCACCACGCGGGTGGTGCGGTCCGGCGCGGGCGGGGTGAGGACGGACTTCAGCGTCGCCTCCGGGTGCGCCGTGAGCGCCGCCCGGACCTGGTCGGCGAGCGGGCGCCGCACCGCGCCGACCTCGTTCACGTGCAGGTCGGACCGGTAGAGGCTGTCGTGGATCTGCGGGCTGAACACGTAGACCAGCCCGGTCAGGCACAGCACCGCGAGGAAGGGCGCGACCACGATGCCCGCCAGGAAGTGCAGCCGCCTGGCCACGACCTGCAGGACGGTGCCCGGCCGCGGCCGCGGCGACGGACGGGTGGCCCGGTGCGCGGGGCCGGTGGGGGACGAAGACAAGGCGGCTCCGTTCATCGCACGTCGAGGGCTTGCTTGACCGTGCGCGTGCTCCCGTCGCCGGCCCGCAGGGTCAGGGTCAGCTCCCACCGGCCCCGTTCGGGCACGGCCGCCCGCCCCGCCCAGTAGCCGGTGCCGGCGGGGTCGAGGGACACCGGCGTCGTCCGGTTCCCGAGGGCGAGCGCGCCGGTCACGGTCGTTGTGGCGGCCTGCGGGCCGAGCAGCGCCACGTGCACGTCGAGCCGGTCCGCGGCCGGGACGAGCACCAGGTCGAGCGCGCCCGTGTCGTAGGTGAGCCGGGCGGGGGCGGCCTGCTGCCGGATCGCCGCCGGGGCCTGGCCCGGCGGGCCTTGCGCGTGCGCGCTCTGGCCGGGGTGGAGCGCGAGCAGCGTCGCGGTGGCCACCGTGACCACCACCACCGAACCCACCACCGCGGTCACCGCGCGCCCGAGCCGCTCCTTCGCCGGACGGCGGGGAACGAGCCAGGCGAGGACGGCGAGGAGCGCGGCCAGCACGAGGGCGCCGGCGGGGAGCCAGCCGAAGCGGTGGCCGGTCCACGCCTGGGCCGTCCCGGCGACGGCGAGCAGTACCGCGCACGCCGTCAAGGCACGCGCGAAGCGCGACACGGTGTGCCGGTGGCGGGCGACCGGGAGCCGCAGCAGCACCAGTCCCCCGGCCGGGACCGCGAGGGCGAGGAGCAGGCCGATGTCCGCGGCGAGGGCCAGTGCGGCCGGCTCGCCCGGACCCCGCGGGTCGGCGAACGTCCAGGTGGCCAGGACCGCGGACGCGCAGCCCAGCACCGCCGCCGCGCGCAGCCGCCGGTCCCCCGCGGGCTCGCTCCGCAGCAGCAGCACGAGACCGAGCGTGGCGGGCACGAGCGTGGCCAGGCGGGCGAGCAGCGCGCCGCCGCCGTCCGACTCGAAGGTCCCCGACAGCAGCTGCGGGTCGAGCGCGGCGCGCCACGGCACCCAGGCCGCGTACGGCCCGAACGACAGCACGGCGACGAGCGTGCTCCCGGCCGCGAGCCACCAGGTGGTCTTGACCAGCCGCCGGGTGGCCCGCGCCCGGGCGGCGGCCGGCCCGATCGCCGCGACGAAGAGGGCGAGACCGGCCAACGCCACCATGGCCGCGACCGCGACCGCGCGCGCCGTCAGGTGGACGGCCGCCACGACCGGGTCGTGCGTCGTCTCGATCTCGGGCACGCCGTCGGGCCGGATCGGGTAGGACACGTCGAAGGTGAAGGAGCCGCTCACCGGCTCCAGCCGGCTCGACGGCAGGGTCCACGCCACGGCGTAGGTGCCTTCGTGCCGCTCCGCCGGCATGGGCACGGAGATCGCGTCGGCCCGGCCGTCCGGGTGCGCCGGCCGGGTGAAGACGACCTGGCTGCCATCGGGGTCGAGGATCCGCACGGTGGCCAGCGCCGCCGGCACCGGCCGGTCGAAGGTCAGCACGACGGCGTCGGGCGACTTGACGACCTCGGTGTTGCCCGGCGACGTCGTCACGAGGACCGGGTCGCCGGTCGCGCCCGGGGTCGTGGCGAGCAGCGTGCCCCAGCAGGCGGCGACCAGGAGCAGCAGCGCGACGAACCGTCCGGCTCCGTCGCGCGGCCGCGGGGCCGCGGCCCGGGGACGTTCCTTCACCACCGTCATTCGACGCCCGCCTCCGCGAGCTCGGGCTCCGGGGTGGCCGAGCGCAGCCGGCGGCGGTGGGCCCGGTACCCGACGACCGCGATCACGACGAGCGCGAGGCCGAAAGCACCCCACAGCAGGGCGAACGGCGGCCCGCCGGTCGGCTGCGGCACCGGGGAGGCCGGGACCGCGCCGGCGTCGACGGCGGCCGGAACCGGTTGCCGCCCACCGGCTTCGCCCGCGGGGGCGACCGGTCCGGACCCGAAGGTGATCGCCGGTGCGGGCGACGTCGCCTGGTTCCAGTGGGCGACCGCGCCGTTGGCGAAGGTCTGCGTCGCTTCGAAGAGCAGCCTGCCGTCGGCGGGCAGCGGGCCCATCGTGACGAGGAACTGCTCGAACTGCCGCGGCGCGACCGCACCGCCCTCGACGACGAGGGCGTCGGCCACCTCGCGGACCACCTTGCCGCCGATCTCCACCGGCGGGTTCAGCGGCCGCGGGTGGACAGTGGCGGTCCAGCCCGGCGCCGGGTCGACCTTGACGTAGGCGACCGGCGGGGTCGCCGGGAAGACGAGTTCGAGGCGGGTGGACTTCGTGTCGGTCCGCTCGTTGGCCAGCCGGAAGGCGAAGGTGTGCGTGCCGCCGCCGTCGACGCGGTCGGGCACGATCGACACCTGCGCCGCCGCGGGCGGGGCGAGTGCCAGCACGCCGAGCACGGCGGCGAACAACGCGAACAGGGAACTGCGGTGCGCCATGGGATCTCCTGTCGACGGAGAGGTCCGGGGCCGGTGGGTTCCCGGCCCCGGACCACTACCGCGTGATCGTCAGCAGCCGGACTGGCTGAGGGGGTTGAGCTGCTTGCAGGTCAGCTGCGACCGCCAGCTCCCCTGGTTCTGCTGGACCCAGCCGTTGTAGACCAGCGGAACGGCCAGCACGCCCTGGCCGCCGTAGCCCGGCTTCCCGGAGATCGAACCGTCCATCTTGGTCGTCGCCGTCGGGTCGAGCGTCAGCTGGCCCGCGACCTTCGCGTCGTCGATGGCGCCGTCGCCGTTCGGGTCGACGTCGATGATCTGCATGACGTTGGAGAACTTGTTCGACACGTAGGCGTAGTAGCCACCGCCCTTCTTGGCCCCGAAGTTGATGCCGTGGCAGCCCGCCGTGCACGGCAGGTCCTTGACGATCTTGTCGGTCCTCGGGTCGATGACCGTGACCGTCTGGGACAGCACGTTCGCCGCGAGCATCGCCTTGCCGTCCGGGCTGACCGGCAGCTGGATCGTCAGGCCCCCGAACGGTGCGCCGCTCTTCGGGCCGTCCTGCGGGCTGTAGTTCGCCCACAGGTCGATCGTCTTGCTGTGCACCCTCTGCCCGTTGTCCGCACAGGCCGCCTGCGCCAGCGAAACGCACGTGATCGATTCGCCGAGGAAGTCCGCCGTGTAGAACTTCGAGGAGTCCGGGGTCATGCTCGAGGCGATCGGGAACTGGCCCGTCTTCTCGGTCCGGACGGTGCCGGTCGGCAGGTCGATCACCGACGCGTTGTTGGTCAGCACGTTCGGGGTGACGACGGTCTTGCCGTCCGCGCTGGTCCAGTGCGCGTGCGGGTGCCGCACCTCACCGGTCGGGCTGACCGTGATCTTCCGGAGCACGTTCGTGCCGCCCGGCGCCAGCTCGACGATCTCGTTGCCGGCGTTGATGCCGATGACGAGCTTGTCGCTGCCCGGCTCGGTCATCACGTGCGCCGGGTTCTGGCCGACCTGCGTCTGCCGGACGAACTCGCCGGTCTCCCGGTCGAACACGTCGACCTTGTTGGAGAACCACTCGGTTTGGTACAGGTACTTGTAGTCCTTGTCGGTCCACATGTTGTGCGGGTTGTTCATGTTGATCGACGGGGCGCCGATCTTGCGGTCGACGGTCCAGTTGGTCACGTTGACCTTCGTCGCCGAGCCGACGGCCTTCTTGCCGGCCCACTCCTCGACCTCGGTGTCGATCCACACCTCGCCGACGCCCGGCGTCGCCGGGAGCTGGTTGCCCTTCGCGAGGGTCTTCGGGTACGAGAACTTCTTGTCGAAGTAGGCGTCCAGGTTCGGGATCAGCACCGGGTTGCCCGCGGCGTCGTACTGCAGGATCGGCACCGGCGGCTGGATAGCGTCGAACTTGTTCTCCGAGTCCGGCTTGAACTGCTGCCAGTTGTTCGGGTTGGTGATGTTGAAGAACGTGTTCACCAGCCGGTTGACGATGTCGGAGTTGGTCGGCACGACCAGGTTGCGCGAGTTCACCATCGACGCCTTGCCGAAGTCGAGGCCGATGGTGAGCGGGTCGTCGACCACCACCGCGCCCAGCATGTACGGCGTCACCATGTCGGTGAACGCGTACAGCCCGGGCTCGGTCAGCTGGATCGAGCGCTGGCCGAAGAACGCGCCGCCGGGCATGTCGTACGGGAAGCCCTCGGCCCCTTCGGGCGCGATGAGGCCCATCGGGTCGCGGGCGCCGGTCGACTCCTTCGGGTCGACGACGAAGTTCACGGTCACGGGCGGGCCCTTGACGGCGAACTGCGCGAGGTCGTTGAGCGCGCCCTGCAGGTCGAGGCCGACCGGCAGGGAGCTCAGGTTGAGCGGCTGGTCGGCCCGCATCGTGGTGAGCTGCTGGGCGAACTGCCCGAGCAGGTTCTCCGCCTTGAGGGCCGCCGGTGCGGCCTGCCGGTTGGTGGCGCCGATCGACTTGACCGCCGAGAGGGTGCTGTCGAGGTTCAGCGCCTTCCCCAGCTCGCCGCCGAGCGAACCGAGCAGCGGGACCTGGCCGAGGAGGTTCTGCGTCAGGTTGCCCACCGCACCGCCGAGGTCGGAGTTCAGCAGGCTGGCGAGCTCACCGCCGGTCGTCAGGCCGCCCAGCGTGCCGAGGCGGGGCATCTCGGCCACGGCGAGCGACTGGTCGCCGAACAGGTTCAGCCCGGAGTCGAACCACTTGCCGTTGTCGTCCTTCATGTGGAACGTGATCGGCACGGGACCGACCCCGATCGGCTGCTGCGCCGAGGCCGGGACGGCGGCCACCGCGGAGGCGCCGAGCGTCGCGACCGCGAGGGTGACCGTGACCGCCGACTTGGCGCGCCGCCGCCTCGTGCGTGCTCCTGGCGGAGCTTCTGGGGACATGGGCTTCCTTTCGATATTCGTTCGGCCCGGCGGGAAACGGGCCGTCCGGACGCAGGAAAGTGAATCACGGACCACGGAGACGATTCCCGTTTTTTCTGTTAACGAGACGTGAAATAATCGCCGGTGAAATGAGCCTCGCCAGTGAGGAATTGCGTCGATAAAAGGAAAGGAACAGTTTGCGTTGGATAGTTCCCTCGGTTCAGCCGAGCAGGCCGAGCACGGTGCACAGCAACGGTCCCAGCAATCCGCTCGCATCGCATTCCGGAGCGGGCGGCGGCGCGGGTTCGCCAGGCGCGGGTTCGGACGGCTCCGGCGGCGCCGGCGAGGTCGCGGGCGGCGGCACCGAAGACGGCGGCAGCGGCGGTTCCCCCGGCGGGGGCGGATATTCCGAGGTCGGCGCCGGTGGCCAGGACGTCGCCGGCGGCGGCGTGACCACCGGGTCGCGGCCGGCCCCGACGGGACGGCCGGGGAGCACGGGATCCGGCCCGGGCACCGACGGCGGTGGCGGGGGAACCGCCGACGCGGGAGGCGGTGCGGACGGCGTGACCGGGGTCGGGGCCGGCCAGGTCGTCCGCGGGGCGGCGACCTGGCTCACCCACGGCCGCCGCTCGTCGCCGAGATGACCGGCCACCGTCCACAGTGCCCAGCCACAGGACGCGGCGGCCAGCAGCGCGGCCACCCAGGTACCGAGTTTCTTCGTCGTCACCGGCATTTCAGAGGTCCAGTACCAGCTTCCGGCCGCAGGAGCGGGACACGCAGATCATCATGGTTTCGTTCGCGGCCCGCTCCGCCCCGGTGAGCAGGGAGTCGCGGTGGTCCGGGATCCCGTCGAGCACCGGGGTTTCACACGTGCCGCACGTGCCTTCGCGGCACGACGACAGCACCGGCACGCCGGCGTCCTCGGCCGCCTCCAGGATCGACCGGTCGGCGGGCACCGTCAGCGTCAGGCCCGACCGCGCGAGCTCGACGTCGAAGCCGGCCGCCGCTCCGGCGATCTCCTTGGGCGAGAACCGTTCCAGGTGGAGCTCGAGGTGCGGCAGACCGGCGCAGACCTCCTCGGCGACGGCCAGCAGCGGCTCGGGTCCGCAGCAGTAGACCGCGGTGCCGGCGGCCGCGGCGCCCAGCGCCCCGGGCACGTCGGGCAGCCCCGCCTCGTCCCGCGGCCACACGACCACCCGGTCGCCGTACTGTTCGCGCAGCCGCGCGGCGAAAGCCATCGAGGAGCGCGACCGCCCGCCGTAGAGCAGCCGCCAGTCCGCGCCGGCCGCGTCGGCCGCCGCCACCATCGGCAGGAACGGGGTGATGCCGATCCCGCCCGCGACGAACAGGTACCGCGCGGCCCGCACGAACGGGAAGTTGTTGCGGGGCGCGCGGATCCGGACCCGGTCGCCCGGGAGCAGCGCGTCGTGCACGAACGCGGAACCACCGCGCCCGGCGTGCTCGCGCAGCACGGCGACCTCCAGCACCGAGCGGTCGCCGGGGTCCCCGCACAGGGAGTACTGGCGGACGAGGTCCCGCCGCAGCAGCAGGTCCACGTGGGCTCCGGGCGCCCACGGCGGGAGCTGATCCCCCGCGGGGTGGCGGAACACCAGCCGGACGACGCCATCGGCGATCGTTTCCTTGTGCGCCAGCAGCACTTCGAGGTCGAGGTCGGCCGAAGGAAGGGTGTTGACGGTCATGGCTCTCCCGGTTGTCCGCGTCGGTTCGCAAAACAAGTCAAACCAGCGGCGGAAACAGCGGCATGGCTGGGAAATGAATTCCGTGTATCGCCGATTGCACAGCACGCGACGGGAGCGGTGAGATTTTCCGGGACCTCAATTCGGCTCTGCTGTCAAATACTACCCGGTTGTGGCGTGACCGCAAGACGTCCTTTTCCTTTCACAGGGTTTCAGCCGAGCGTGAAGCGCACCGACAGCCGGCCCGGGAGCGGCTCCGGCCAGGTCCGCAGCATCCCGTCGTGCTCGGCGGGCCACTCGCAGACGACGATGTTGAGCCCCCGGCCGAACTGGCCGGCCAGCCGCGTCAGGAACTCGTTCGCCTGCCGCTCGTCGAAGGGGCCCCGCCGCGCCAGGAAGAACACCATTCCGCGGTGGGACAAGGCGAGCAGGAGGTTGACGTCGCCGTAGTAGTCCCGGAAGCCCGTCAGCAGGTTCTGCCGTCCCCCGACCGGGCCGCGCCGCGGGTCGGCCGGCGTGTGCGGGCGCGTCCAGGCCAGCCACAGGACCTCCGCGTCCGGGATCCACTCGTTGCCGGGCCGGGGTTCGCGCGGACGGCCCGACAGGACCCGCCCGCGCCGCATCTCCAGCAGCCGGGGCTCCTCCACCAGTCCCCAGCGGGTCAGGTACTGCGACACCGTCGGCGAGCTGATCAGGATGCCGAACTCCCGGCGGACCAGCTCGGAGATCGCCTGCCGGGTCCAGAGCCGCTGCGGCAGCCCGCACAGCTCGGGCGGACCCGCCACGATCGTCCGCACGACCCACGCCTGCTGCGCGGCCGACAGCGCGAACTGCTCGCCGGGCCGCCGGCCCCGGCGCCGCGGCCGGAACGCCTCGTCGCCCTGGCGCTGGTAGGCCGCGACCCAGGCGCCGACGGTCTTGCGGGAGACGCCGAACAGGCGAGCGACCTCCGCGCGCGTCACGCCCGCTTCGACGGCCGCGACCGCCCGCCGCCGGAGCGCCTCGAGAGCGTCCGCGGAGAGACTGCGCGCGTCACGATCGGTCACGGTCAAGTCCCGAATGGTGGCAGCTGCGCTGTTCATGAGGAACTTCCTTTCGTGAACGGGATGTCACCGCTCGTCCCTCCTGCGAAGATCGCCGTAACCGGGGAGTAACGGGCTTCGCGGCCGGCCGCGGTCAGCGGGCGCGGCGGAAGCCCCACCGGCGCACCAGCTGGGCGCTCACCGCGGCCAGCAGCAGGATCCCGGCCAGCACCGGCCAGGAGAGCCCGTCGCCCGGCGGCGCCGCCAGCGCCTCCGCCGAGCCGGCCGAGCGCCGCGCGTCCAGCACCACCGGCGGCTGCCCGCCCGCCGGGGGCACTTCCGCGCCGGCCGGGAAACCCGATCCGGGCAGCTGCCCGGGGATCGGGGTGCCGAACACGGCACCACCGCCGGGCGTCGAGCCGGGCACGGCCGCGACCGTCCACTGCCGCCCCGCGATCGGGGTGCCGCCGTCCGGCGCACCGCCGGGTGCGGGCGCGGGCACGGGGTTCACGGGCGATTCGACCGGGGGCGCGCCCGGAACCCGGCCGCGCACGAGGATGCCGCAGAGCGAGGCGAGCGAGGTGCGCACGGTGGCCACCAGCGGCCCGAGGACCGGCGCGAGCACGGGAAGCTCGCCTAGGCGCGCGACCACGGCGTCGGCGATCCGCGTCCCGGGGATCTCCGCCTGCCCCACCGGAACCGTCCCCACCGGGATGGGGGCCGTGCCGGCCCAGATCGCCCGGAAGGTGCCCGTCAGCACGCCCAGCGGGTCCAGGCCGGCCAGCGCGGACACCACGGGTTCGGTCACCGACGCGGGAGCCAGCGCCACCTGTTCCCCCGGCACGCCGGTCACGGTGGCCGAGCACCCCGCCGCCGTCGCCGGCGCGTCGGCCGCGAAAGCGGGCGCGGGGCTCAGCAAAGCGAGGGTCAGCGCACCCGCGGTGAGAAATGCCGTTGTTCGCACGTGCCGCCTCCTCGGGCGCCGGACTCTTGGCCCGGTCTCAGGTATTCGCCGTCCGGATGTGCCAGGCTGGAAAAACCCGGCGACGGCATGGTGGCAGCTTGACCGCTTTGTTGACCAGCAGGGCGAAAACCGGCGTTGCGGCAATGTTGCCACGACCGTGAACAACGCCTCTACCAGGACTTATGGCCGCTTCCGCGGTTCGGCGGCGAAAACGGCGGGCCGACCGCGGCGGGCAAATAACGGACACCCGGGCGAGAGGGAGAGTGAGGTCGCGATCGGCCGCCTTGTAACCCTTTCAACGCGAACACGGAACTCCTTTCCGACGAAAACCACCGGACGCGATCCAGAAACCGCCGAACTGTTTACGCGGGGGTAACACGTGGTGAGCGCGCGAAAAACCGCCGATCCGGAATCCGGATCGGCGGTCGGGTGCTGCCGCGGTCAGGCCGGTCGCACGGCGTCCCGGCCGGGCACCTCGCCGTCGTCGAGCAGGGCCGCGTGGGCGGCGGGCCAGTCGTGCGGGACCAGCCGGACGTCGCGGCCGCACTGCATCCGCAGCCGGCGCCGGAACTCGGCGATGCCGGTGAACGGCGTCGCCGAGGCGAGGAACTGCAGCGTGCCGCGGCCGCTCACCGCGACGAGGGCGTGCAGCGCGCCGGTGCCCGCCGGCGGGCGCGGGTGGGTCCAGGTCACCAGCAGCGTTCCCGGCGGGCAACCGGGCCGTCGCGAGAACACCCCGTCCCGGCCGGTCAGTTCCCACCGGAGCAGGTACTTGTCGATCGTCGTCCCGGCCAGCACGACGCCGCACTCCCGCGCGACGAGCTCGGCGACGGCCTTGCGCGTCCAGACCAGCCACGGCAGCCCGGCCGCGTCGGGCGGCCCGGCGGCCAGGACGCCGACCACGCGGCCCTGCTGCGCCTCGGACAACACGAGCCGCTCCCCGGCCCGGCGCCCGCGGGGCCGGGGCCGCAGCGTCGACTCACCGCCGGATTCGTAGGCCCGCACCCAGGAGCCCACCGCCTTCCGGGACACGCCGAACATGTTCGCGACCCTGGTCTGCGACAGCCCCGAGCCGACCGCGGCCACGGCCTGGCGCCGCAGCTGTTCCAGCGCGTCCGTCGGCAGGCTCCGGGCGCCCGGGCCCCGCTGCACCTCCACCATCGCCACCCCATCCGGTTCCGTCGGGCCACAGCTGCCTCTTCCCGGCCACGACCGCGCCGCCTGGCGTCCTCATCGGACACTCCGGCCGAGCGGAACCGGCCGAGCGCACGACACCGCTGCCGCCGGCGATTCCGACCGGACCATTCCGGTACGGCCGGATGGCGGAACGGAGATCGTGGTCCGGCCAATGGTGCGGGACCACATGACCGATGGATGACGCTGCTGTTGACAGCTCTTTACCGAATGCTCCCCGCCCCCGGCGAGCGCGGTGATCCGCCCTGCGTCAGGGCCGAAAACGGCGGGGCGGCCGGAAATATGTGCCACGAGCCGCGCGTGGACGGCGGTACCGCGAGACCCGTCCGCCCACGTCAGCCTAGCGGCCCCGGCAGGCTCGTTACCCGTTGGAGTGAGTCACGTATTTGCCTGGCGGTCGTGTTCTTGACTTCGGCGCGCCGGCGTGAGCAGCCGGCGGGATCGCGGGGTCAGCCGACACGCCAACGAGACGGGCGCCGGTTCGACTTCCATGGCGGGCCGTGTGCCGTAGACCGCGTCGGCGACCGCGCGTTTCCGAGCGCGGCAGTGCCGGAGGACGTGCGGCGGGAAGCCGACGCCGGCAGGCTGGGCCGTGCCGTCGGCGTCCGAAAGCGTCCAGCCGGAGCCGAGGTCGATCAGGCCAAGGAACTCGGAACGGTCCAATTCGGACTCCAGCAGAGCCGGGACGGTCCGGTCCACCCGCGGGATGCCTTCGACGACCGTCAGCCGCCGGGGGTCGACCTCCCACGCCCGCAGGACGTCCACCAGCAGGTCCGGTGGGGTGGTGCCGATGTCGGAGTGCACGCACAACACGAACTCTCGCGCTTCCCTCCGCGCCGCCGGTGCGGGCAGCTCGAGAAAGACGTCGTCGCACGTGCTCGCGCCCCGGTTCAGCAACTCCGCGGACGGGTCGTCGCGCGCGTCGACCACGTCGAACTCGTCGGCCGGCGACCGGAACAGGGCGGTCGCGCGAGGCGGGAACGGCACGAGACCCTGGCCGGTCATGGCGGTGCGAGCGCCGGACCGGTCGCGTCCCGCGCGACCCGGTCCTTGCTCACGCCGAGCCCCTCGAGAGCCGACGAGATCGCCTCAGCACGTTTCTCGGACAGCGCCTTGGCCTGGTCCGCGTCGGGGTAACCCGCGTGGGTGGCAACGCTGATCTTCACCTGGTTGCCCTGGAGCGCCTTGGCGATCTCGCCGAGCGCCTGCGTCGCCTGCGCGATCGACGCCGTGACCTGCTGGGCCGGGGCTCCGGTGCCCTGCCTCGGCGAACTCGGCGCCCCGGCACCCGACGAGGCACTGCGCCTTCGGACGAGCCGAGGTCCGGTCCGCGCGGTGCCGTGTCGGTCGCGCCGCCGAGCCGCACGCGGTGACCAGGCACGCCACGATGGCCAGCACGCCGCCGTCCGGGCAATTGTGCCGCGCATGAATTCGAACTCCCTTTTTGCGTCGGCTGATGCCAGGGATATGAACACAGCTCGCCGTCTCCCACCAGGAAAACCCGGCACCGGCAACGGGTTCCGTCCCGCCGCCGGCCCAGGCGGTGCAGGCGCCGCGGTTCCACCCACGTGAGGGATCACCCGGCACCGTTCCACGGCGAAATTCGAAATGAACGACATCCGGCCGGCGCGGAAAAATGCGACAGCATAGCTTCGCGGGCGCCGATCACCTACGGCGGGCCGCGCTCTTCACCCTGCCGTCCGGTCCGAGTTGCGGGGTGCCGCACAGCACCTTTGATTGGGTGCGCCAACCCCGGCGGATTCGAGGAGCAGCAATGGGCATCGACTTCGACGAACTCAAGAACGTCGCCAACGGCGACAACGTCGATCAAGCCGCCGAGTTCGTGAAATCGCGGTTCGGCGATCACGCCGACAAGATCGACGAGATCGCGGACCGGGCGAAAACCTTCCTCGGCGGCGAGGAACGCGGCGAGCAACCGGGCGGGCGCGACGACGATGACGCCGAGCGCGGCTACGACGGTTGAGCCACCGCTGCCCTGGACGGCCGTCCGTACCGGCTACCCCCCGGGCGGGGGGTTGTGGCGCGTCGCAGCCATGACGGACGGTCCGGACATGTCACCCTCGGTCACATGCTTCGCGATCCCCACCACGGCACACGGAAAGCAGAACCCTTCAATGAGTTCCAGCGAAACCTCGACGAACTGATCCGGGAGATCGTCACCGCCCGTCGGCACGGCCGCAGCACCAACGACGCCACGCTCGACCTGCTGCAGGTGCTGCACCGTCGAGACCACAGCTGGGCCGTGGTGCACCTGGCCTTCGCGATCGCCGCTCTCGCACACCACCGCACGTTCGCCGACGCCGGCGAGCGCACTTCGCGGTAACCGGCTGCGGTCAGAGCCGGTCGTCCACGAGAGCGAGTGCCCGTGACTCGGGAACCCCCAGCAGCAGCAGGCTCGTGATCGTCGCCGCCCGGGCGCCGGGGGTCCCGTTCGGCAGTTCGCTGTCCGCGATGGCGAACACGGCGCCGTAGGCGAGCTGGCTCAGCACACCCGCCGGCAGGTGCCGTGCGAAGACGTCGCTGTCCTGACCCCGTCGCACGAGATCGGCGAGGAGCTCGTCGAGTGGCCCGAGCAGGCCGTGGATCGCCTCGCCGTACTCGCCGCGGCGCAGCGCCAGCAGCACCCGGTACCGGTGCGCCACCGGCCAGACGCGGGCGACGAAGCCGACCCACGTCGCGTCCGCTTCCGCGGGGGAAGCGTCGGCTTCGGTGAGCACGGCGGTCATCTCGGTGACGGCCCGTTCCGTCAGCGTCCGGATCAGGTCGAGGCGCGAGGGGAAGTGGCCGTAGACGGTGCGGCGGACGACACCGGCGGCGGCGGCGATGTCGCCCATTCCGGCATCGGGGTTGTCTCCCAGCACGTCGAGGGCGACGCCGAGGATGCGATCGCGGGTCTCGTTCGTCGAGCGCGCACGGGAGGACTCGGTGGGCACGGCAGCATTGTTGCACACCGGTGTGCAATCGAAGTAGATTGCACAGCAGTGTGCAACGAAGGGTTGTGCACTCCGAAGGAGAAGGCCATGACCCTCGTCCGCCCGTTCACCGTCTCGATCCCGGACCCGGAAATCGACGACCTGAAGCAGCGACTGGCCAGAACCCGCTGGCCCGCCCCGGAAACGGTGGACGACTGGTCGCAAGGGGTGCGCGTCGCGAACGCCAGATCCCTGGTCGGCTACTGGGAGCGCGGCTACGACTGGCGGCGCTTCGAGTCCGGGCTCAACCGCTTCCCCCAGTTCCTGACCGAGATCGACGGGCTGGACATCCACTTCATCCACGTCAGGTCCGAGAACCCCGACGCGCTGCCGCTGCTGCTCACGCACGGGTGGCCGGGCTCGATCGTCGAGTTCCTGAAGCTGATCGGCCCGCTGACCGATCCGGTCTCGTTCGGCGGAGACGCCGCCGATTCGTTCGACGTCGTCATTCCGTCGCTCCCCGGGTTCGGGTTCTCGCAGAAGCCGACGGAGACCGGGTGGACCGTGTCGCGCATCGCCGGCGCGTGGGTGGAGCTGATGAAGCGTCTCGGCTACTCGCGCTGGGCCGCGCAAGGCGGCGATTGGGGTGCCGTCGTCACCACCGCCCTCGGGGCCGCGCGACCCGAGGGGCTTCTCGGAATTCACCTGAACACCCAGTACGCCTTTCCCGCCCGGATCCCCGACACCCTGTCGCCCGAACAACGCCACGCCGTGGAGACCCTTGCTCTCTACACGGGCGAACTCGGTGGGTCGAACCACCTCCAGGGCACGAAGCCGGAGACCGTCGGCTTCGCCCTGGCCGACTCCCCCGCCGGTCAGGCTGCCTGGATCTACGAGAAGTTCCAGTCCAAGACCGACAATCGCGGGCTCGCCGAGGACGCCCTCGGCATGGACGACATGCTCGACGCGATCTCCCTCTACTGGTTCACCAACAGCGCAGCGTCGTCCGCGCGCATCTACTGGGAGAACAAAACGCTCACCTTCGCCGGCCCGAAGGTGACGCTTCCGGTCGCGGTGACCGTCTTCCCGAGGGACATCCCACGCCTGCCGCGGAGCTGGATCGAAGACACCTACAGCAATCTGATCCACTACGGCGAGGCGGGCCAGGGCGGGCACTTCGCGGCTCTGGAACAGCCCGAGATCCTCGTCAGCGAAATCCGCACCGGGCTGCGCACCCTGCGTTCTTCTTGACAACGACCGGGTATCCCTCGATGTGGTGCCCACGACCATGTCCGAGGCGCGCGGGACGTGGCCGACGCACATTGCCCCGGCGCGCCCGGTGGCCGATAGTTGCGGAGTTCTCCCGGTGTCGTGAGGAGCCCGTCGTGCGCCTGCTCAGCCTGGTGGCCGCTGCCGCCGTCGTCGTCGGTCTGGAGGTCGCCGCGCCGGCTCTGCCGGTTGCCGCGGCCGCTCCCGCCTACCTGACCAACGAGGCGACGTTCAGCACCGTCGCCAATGGATGGGACAAGGTGGAGCGCTACCGCGACACCACCCCGGGATTCGCCGACGAGCAGTACCCGCCGGACGGACGGGGCAACCAGGACGGGCAGCGGCTGACGTTCTTCGGCGGGGTGGCGCGGCCGTCCTCGTCGCGGTTCCTGCTGTACTCCGCACCCGGCTGGTCGACCGGCGCGAAGGCCACGCCGGTGCTGCTGGTCCACGGTGCCAACGACAACCCCGACCGGGCGTGGGCCAATCCGAACGAGTCCGGCGGCTTCGGATGCGGTTCGGCGACGTGCCCGTCGACCGGGCTGATGCAGTACCTCAGCTCGCGCGGGTACCGGGTGTTCGCCATCGGCTTCGCGCACAAGCAGGGCGAGAACCGCCAGCAGGCGCAGCAGGTCGGTGACGCGATCGCGCTGATCAAGTCACGGCTGGGCGTGGGCCAGGTCGATCTGGTCGGCTGGAGCAAGGGCGAGCTGTCCACCCGGATGTACGTGTCCTCGGTGAAGCCGCCGTGGGGACGGGCCTACGCCGGCGACGTGCGCAAGCTGATCACCCTCGGCGGGCCCAACGGTGGCTACGACTACCCGTTCGCGCACGGCTACGCGCACGACCTGTCGATCTGGCCGGAGTGCGGCGTCGGCATCAACGCGCCGAGCCCGCACACCAGGATGACGTGCTACGGCGCGTACACCTACCACCCGGAACTGTCGATCACCCCGACCGCCGGCTGGGACACCTACCCCGGGCAGCGGCAGATGCTGGCCCGCTTCGACGGCACGTTCGGCGTGGACGGCTCGCAGCAGGACTGGTACACGACCTACTACGGCGGCCAGGGTTTCTACACCGACGGGACGGGCATCCAGGCCGCGATCGACGCCGGGTCGATGATCTCCGCCATCCAGTCCGCCGGCACCCCGCCAAGCGTCTCGGTGTACCTGCTGGCCGGCGGCTCGCCCACCATCGTCGGCGTGTTCAACGAGAACCGCGGCCCGAGCGACGGCATCGTGTTCGTGGCCAGCGCGTTGGACAGCACGGGCATCGGCCACCTCGCCGCGACGGCGCTGATCGGTTCGGTGAACCACCTGCAGCTGGGCTGGGCGTCGGCGTCGATGTCCCAGGTGACGAGCTGGCTGGCGTGAAAGGGACGACAGTGACCACACTCCTCGACGGAATCACTTCGGCGAAGGTGCCGACCGATCGGCTGACCACGCACGTGCTGGAGGTGGCCGGCCGCGAGCACGGCGAGCCGGTCGTGTTCGTGCACGGCAACATCTCGTCCTCGGCCTTCTGGCAGGAGTCGATGCTCGACCTGCCGCGGCGGTACCGCCCGATCGCGGTGGACCTGCGCGGATTCGGCGGCACCGACCCGCTGCCGGTGGACGCGACGCGGGGTGTGCGCGACTACGCCGACGACGTGGTCGCCACTCTGGCCGCGCTGGGCGTCGGCGCCGCGCACCTGGTCGGCTGGAGCATGGGCGGCGGCGTGGTGCTGCAGCTGCTGCGCGAGCACACCGGGCTCGCGCGCACCGTGACACTGGTCAACCCGGTCTCGCCCTACGGCTACGGCGGCACCAAGGGCGCGGACGGCGAGCTGGTCGACCCGGCGGGCGCCGGCTCCGGCGGCGGTGGCGCCAACCCGGACTTCGTCGCCCGGCTCAAGGATGGCGACACCTCGGACGAGTCGCCGTTCTCCCCGCGACAGGTGCTGCTGGCCTTCTACGTCAAACCGCCGTTCCACCCCGCCCGCCTCGACGACCTCGTCGAGTCGATGCTCACCACCCGGGTCGGCGACGACCACTACCCCGGCGACTTCACCACGACCGACGCGTGGCCGGGCGTCGCGCCGGGCACCCGCGGCGTGCTCAACACCATGGCGCCCGGCCATTTCCGCCTCGACGACCTCGACGCGATCGAGCCCAAGCCCCCGATCCTCTGGGTGCGCGGAGCCGACGACCAGATCGTGTCCGACACGTCCATGTTCGACCTCGCCCACCTCGGCCGGCTGGGCGCGGTGCCCGGCTGGCCCGGCGAGGCCACCCGTCCCGCGCAGCCGATGGTCACCCAGACCCGAGCGGTCCTCGACCGCTACGCGGCGGCGGGCGGCGACTACCGCGAGGTGGTCATCGCCGACGCCGGGCACAGCCCGCACCTCGAGAAACCGAAGGAGTTCTCGGCGGCGCTGCTCGAGGTGCTGGCCAAGGGCTAAAGCGCATCCGGTGCCGGGCTTCGCACGAGCCGGCGGTGGAGATCGAGCGCGGCCCCGGCCCGGGCGAACTCCGCGGGGGTGAACGGCAACAGTGGCCGCGTCACCACCACCTGACGGCCCTCGGCGTCCACCAGCCGCATCGACGTCCCGGCGAAACCCTCACCGGACCTCCGGCGGCCCGCGGGAGGCTTCGTTTCGGCTTCGCAGTCACCCAGCACCGCACGCAGCAGCGCGGTCAGATCGGCTTCCGGCCGGGCGGCGATCGTCAACACCCGCGTCGGCAGGTCGACGAACTCGTGCGCGTCCGCCGGCACGACCCGCACCTCCCGGCCACCACCCAGTTCGACGACCGCGGCGATGTCCGCCGCGGTCGCCCCGTCCGGAGCGCGGACCAGGAACTCGTCCACCACACCGTCGGGCACGGTGAGCACCTGCAGCGCCACGATGTCGAACCGGTGCGCCGCCAACGCGGCCGTCACGCCCGCGAGGCTCCCGGGCACGTCCCGCACCGTGGCCCGGACCCGCCACGCCATCCCGGTCGGTGGCGGCTGCGCGGCCACGGCACGGCGCACCGGTGCCCGGTGGGCCCACGACCGCCGCCAGGCCGCGGTGAGGACCAGCAGCCCGCCCAGCGCGAACAGGACGACCGGCCCGACCCGGTTGTGCGACAACGTGCTGACGAACAGATCGGCGACGCCGGTGGCGATGAAGAGAGCGGCCAGTTCGACCAGTTCACGGGTGATCGAGGTCTTGGCACGCCCGGCGGACTTCGGCTGGCCCTCGGTTTCGGTCATGCGGCCAGGATCGGTGCCGTCCTTTGCCCCGGCGTCGTCGTGCTGTCACGATCCAGTTAACGCAGACGACCGATGCGCCGGCGGTCGCTAAATGAGGTCCAGCGGATCCAGCTGAATGCGAATCGGTTCCGTCGCCTTCTTCGCGTCCCGCCGGGCCGCGGCCGCGTGGATCGCCGACGACAACGCCTTTCCCTCGGAACGCGCGACCCGGACCAAAGCCCGTTCGCGCGAAGCGTTGCCCTCGTCGTCGATTTCGCCGAGGGGCACCGGACCGAGCACCTCGCCCGACGGCGGCAACGGCAGGTCCGCCAGCAGCCCGGCGACCGCGTCCGGGCTGCCCTCCACGCTCGCCATCCGCATCGCCGGGGGGAAACCCAGCTCGCGCCGCTCCGCCAGTTCCTGGCCCGCGTGCCACGCCGGGTCCCAGCGGACCAGTGCCTGGACCACCGCCAGCCCCGCCTCCGCCCCGACGATCACCCGGCCGCCGGACGAACCCGGGCGGACCAGCGCCGCCGCCGCCATCCAGCGGCGCAGCGTCTCCTCGCCCGCCCGCAGGTCCTGACGGCCCAGCAACGCCCAGCCGTCCAGCAGCAGCGCCGCGCCGTAGCCACCCTCGGCCACCGGCTCCGCCCCCGGTGTGCACACCACCAGTGCCGGCTTCCCGGGTACCGACGACAGCACCTCCGCCGCGCCCGAGGTGCGGACCGGGATGCCCGGGAACGCCCGGCCCAGCTCCTCCGCCGTCCGCTTCGCCCCGACGATCACCGCGCGCAGGCGGACCGAGCCGCAGGCCGTGCAGCGGAACGCCGTCTCCGGGACGCCGCACCAGCGGCACGCCGGGGGCTTCGGCTGCCCGTCCACCGATCCGCCGGGCAACGCCAACGGCCCCGCGCACCGGCGGCAGTGGGCCGGCGTACGGCAGTTCCCGCACGCCAAGCCCGGGACGTACCCGCGCCGCGGGACCTGGACCAGCGCCGGGTGGCCCGCCGCGAACGCCTGGCGCGCCGCTTCGAACGCCACCGCCGGCAGGCGCGCCACCCGCGCCGCCTCGTCGCGGGCCACGTCGAAGTCTTCGCCGACCGGTGTCACGCGGGGCGCCGCGGCCCGCAGCACCGTGCGGTCCGCCAGGACCGGCGCCGCCCAGCCGGACTCGACCAGCAGCTGCGCCTCGGCCGTCCGGGCGAACCCGCCGACCAGCAGGGACGCTTTCGCCGCGTGCGCGCGGTCCATCAGCACGTCCCGCACGTGCGGGTACGGCGCGTGCTGGTCGAGGTGCAGGTCGTCGCCGTCGTCCCAGACCACGAACAGGCCGGGGTCGTGGACCGGCGCGAACATCGTCGCCCGCGTGCCGACCACCACCCGCACCGCCCCGCGCAGCACCGCCAGCCAGCGGCGGTAGCGCTCGGCGGGCCCGAGCCCGGCGATCAGCGCCACGACGGCGTCCTCCCCCACGACCGCCGCGCACGCCTCGTGGACCCGGGTCAGGTCCCGGTGGTCCGGCACGACCAGCACCGCGCCCCGGCCGGCCGCGGCCACGACCCCGGCGGCCTCGGCCAGCCGGCGCGGCCAGTCCTCGCTCGGCAGGGCCTGCCAGACGGCGTTCGCGGGCTTGCCCTCCCCCAGGGCCTCCAGGAACGCCGGACCACGCTGGTAGCGCGCCCAGGCCGTCGTGTCGGGCTCGCCGGGAGCGGCCGCCGGTGCCGTGGGCGGTTCTCCTTCGGCCTTCGCGTGCCGGGGCGGGATCGCCAGGCGCAGGACGTCGGACAGCGTGCCGCCGTAGCGGTCGGCGACCGCACGGCAGACCGCGTGCAACGACGGCGGCAGGACCGGCTCCGGCGAGGTGACGCGGTCGAGGAACGCCAGCTTGCTGCCGTAGTCGCTGGTCTCGCCGCGCTCGATCAGGTAGCCGTCGACCAGCTGCCCGGCGAACCGGACGCGCACCCGGCACCCGGGCACGGCGGTCTCGTGCAGCTTCTCCGGCACGAGGTAGTCGAACGTGCGGTCCAGGTGCGCGAGCGGGATGTCGACGACGATCCGCGCGACCGGCCGCTCGGGCGCGGGCTTTTGCGCGCCCTTGGTCTTGGCTCCCGGCTTCGGCGGTTTCCGGGCACGCGAGGGGGCCGCCTTGGGTGCGGGCGGCGTCTCCGGGAGGTCCCAGAGAGCGGCGGGCTCGGAGCTACTCACGCCACGATCTCTACCAGACCCCTCCGACACCCCGGACACGAGGAAGGCCACCTCGAAGAGCTTCGAGGTGGCCTTCACCGGATCGTGCGTCAGGCGCCGGCCGCGGCCTTGAGGGCCTCGGCGCGGGCGGTGCTCTCCCACGGCAGGTCGAGCTCGGGCCGGCCGAAGTGGCCGTACGCCGCCGTCGGGGCGTAGATCGGGCGCAGCAGGTCGAGGTCGCGGATGATCGCCGCCGGCCGGAGGTCGAAGACCTCGGTGATGGCCTGCTGGATCTTCGACGGGTCGACCGTCTCGGTGCCGAACGTCTCGACGAACAGGCCGACCGGAGCTGCCTTGCCAATTGCGTACGCGACCTGGACCTCGGTCCGCTGGGCCAGGCCCGCGGCGACGACGTTCTTGGCCACCCAGCGCATCGCGTACGCGGCGGACCGGTCGACCTTGGACGGGTCCTTGCCCGAGAACGCGCCACCACCGTGGCGGGCCATGCCGCCGTAGGTGTCGACGATGATCTTGCGGCCGGTCAGGCCCGCGTCGCCCATCGGGCCACCGATCACGAACCGGCCGGTCGGGTTGACCAGCAGGCGCGCGTTCGCCGTGTCGATGCCCAGGCCCTCGATCTCGGGGCCGACGACGTGCTCCTTGACGTCGACGCTGAGCATCCGCTCGAGGTCGATGCCGTCGGCGTGCTGCGAGGACACGACGACCGTGTCGAGGCGGACCGGCTGGTCGCCGGCGTACTCGATGGTGACCTGCGTCTTGCCGTCCGGGCGCAGGTACGGCAGCACGCCGTCCTTGCGGACCGCGGTCAGCCGCTTGGACAGCCGGTGCGCCAGCGCGATCGGCAGCGGCATCAGCTCGGGGGTATCCGAGCAGGCGTAGCCGAACATCAGGCCCTGGTCGCCGGCGCCCTGGCGGTTGATCTCGTCCTCGTCGGACTCGACGCGGGACTCGTAGGCGGTGTCGACGCCCTGGGCGATGTCGGGCGACTGCGACCCGATCGCGACGTTGACGCCGCACGAGTTGCCGTCGAAGCCCTTGGCCGAGGAGTCGTAGCCGATCTTCAGGATGACGTCGCGGACGATCGTGGGAATGTCGGCGTACGCCTCCGTGGTCACCTCGCCGGCGACGTGCACCTGGCCGGTGGTGATCAGGGTCTCGACCGCGACGCGGCTGCGGGGGTCCTTCGACAGCAGGCCGTCGAGGATCGAGTCGCTGATGGCGTCGCAAATCTTGTCGGGGTGCCCTTCGGTCACCGACTCCGAGGTGAACAATCTGCTGCTAGACGCGGTCACGGTGGCCGTCACTTCCTCACCTTGTCGTCGGATGCCCCGAAAGTTAGGCACCCCTTACCTGTGCAAGCGTACTGACTATCGCTCGGAGGACGGTCAACGCTTCATGAAGCTCACAACAGCGTCCCACAGAGTGGACGCCAGTTCAGCCTTCGCGCCGAGAGGTATGGGGATTTCCGTGCCGTCGGACCCGAGCAGCCAGCCCGAATTGTCCTCCGTGCCGAATGCCTTGCCGTCGCCGACGGCGTTTACGACCAGCAGATCCGCGCCCTTGCGCTTGAGCTTCACGCGGGCGTGGTCGAGGACGCCGCCGTGCTCGTCGCCGGTTTCCGCGGCGAATCCCACGACGACCTGTCCGGGACGCCGGTTTCGCACCAGTTCCGCGAGGATGTCGGCATTGCGGTCGAGCGTGATCACCGGGTCGGGCTGGTCGTCCGACTTCTTGATCTTGTGGTCGGCCCGGTTCGCCGGCCGGAAGTCGGCGACGGCGGCCGCCATCACGACGACGTCGGCGCTCTCGGACGCCGCGTGCACCGCCTGGCGCAGCTCCTCGGCCGTCGAGACGTGCCGCACGGTCGCGCCCGCCGGGTCCGGCAGCGCGACGGTGTGCGCGGTGACCAGGGTGACCTCGGCGCCGCGCTGGGCGGCGACGCGGGCCAGCGCGTAGCCCTGCTTGCCGGAGGAGCGGTTGCCGAGGTAGCGGACCGGGTCGAGCGGCTCGCGCGTCCCGCCGGCGGACACGACGACGCGGACGCCTTCGAGGTCGCGCGGGAGGGCGTCCGGGCGGGCCAGCAGCAGCCGGGCGAGGTCGACGATCTCGGCGGGGTTGGCCAGCCGGCCCTTGCCGGTGTCGACGCCGGTCAACCGGCCGGAGTCGGGCTCGGTGACGATCGCGCCGCGCGAGCGCAGCAGGGCCACGTTGGCGCGGGTCGCGGGGTGCTCCCACATCTCCGTGTGCATCGCCGGGAAGAAGGCGACCGGGCACCGGGCGGTGAGCAGGGTGTTGGTCAGCAGGTCGTCGGCGAGGCCGTGGGCGGCCTTGGCGAGGAGGTTCGCCGTGGCCGGGACGACCAGGACGAGGTCGGCCTCCTTGCCGACGCGGACGTGCTGGACCTCGGGCACTTCGGTGAACACACCCGTGTGCACCGGGTGCCCGGAGAGGGCTTCGAAGGTGGCCGCGCCGACGAAGTTCAGCGCGGCTTCGGTGGGGACCACGCGGACGTCGTGACCGGACTCGGTCAGCCCGCGCAGGACCTCACAGGCCTTGTAGGCGGCGATCCCGCCGCCCACGCCCAGGACGACGCGGGGTTTACTCACCCTCGGTGTGTTCGAGCAGGCCGCCGTGGATCTCGCGCAGCGCGATCGAGAGCGGCTTCTCGCGCGGGCCCGGCTCGACGAGCGGGCCGACGTACTCGAGCAGGCCCTCGCCCAGCTGGGCGTAGTAGTCGTTGATCTGGCGGGCGCGCTTGGCCGAGTAGATCACCAGCGCGTACTTCGAGCTGACCTTTTCGAGCAGGTCGTCGATCGGGGGGTTGGTGATGCCCTCGAGCTCTTCGGTCAAGGCCACTTGGCTGGTCACTCGTGGTGCTCCACATCTTCGGAAGACTGATCAGTAATCAAGTTTAGCAAGTGCTCGGCCGCCTCCCGCACGTCGGCGTTGACGACGCGGTGGTCGAACTCCCCCGCCGCCGCCAGCTCGCGCTCCGCCTCGGCCAGCCGGGCCTGCACCGCGGCCTCGCTTTCGGTGCCGCGCCCGGTGAGCCTGCCGACCAGTTCCTCCCAGGACGGCGGCATCAGCATCACCAGCCGGGCCTCCGGCATGGCCGCGCGGACCTGGCGGGCGCCCTGCAGCTCGATCTCCAGGACGGCCGGGCGGCCCTCGGCGAGGGCCTTCTCGACGGGCTCGCGCGGCGTGCCGTAGCGGTTGCCCGCGAACTCGGCCCACTCCAGCAGCCTGCCGTCGGCGACCATGGCGTCGAACTCCGCCCGGTCGACGAAGTGGTAGTGCGCCCCGTCGACCTCGCCGGGGCGTGCCTTGCGCGTGGTGACCGAGACGCTGAACCAGACGTCGGGCTCCAGCTTCCGCAGCTCGCCCACCACGCTCGACTTCCCGACCCCCGAAGGCCCCGATACGACGGTGAGCCGGTGCCGGGGGAGGTCCCCCGCCACCGGCTCACTGCCGCGGTCGGTGCCCGGGTTCACCGGGTAGTCACGACCGGCGCCGTTCACTCGCCGCTGAACTCGGCCAGCAGCGCCTTGCGCTGCCGGTCGCCGAGGCCGCGAAGGCGACGGCTGGGGGCGATCTCCAGTCGTTCCATGGTCTGCTGCGCGCGGACCTTGCCGACGCCCGGGAGGGCCTCGAGCAGAGCCGAAACCTTCATCTTGCCGAGGACTTCGTTCTCCTCGGCCTGCTTCAGCACGTCGACCAGAGTGGTACCGCCCCGCTTCAGCCGCTCCTTCAGCTCAGCACGGATGCGGCGGGCGGCGGCGGCCTTCTCCAGCGCCGCAGCGCGCTGTTCCTCTGTCAGCTGGGGAAGTGCCACGTTTTCCTCCGGTAGTTCTCAAATCTGGGTGGGTGACGCGACGGTACCCACCCGTGAGCACCGGCCACAATGCGGGGGTGCCTGGTGGGGGCCCGTTCCGGCCCCTGCTATTGGCCGTTTTCCTGCGGGTCGGCCAGCACTTCGGCGACCCGTTCGACCGCTTGGCGCAAAGCCGCTTGCTCCGGACCGTGCTTCAGGATGTCCCGGGACGACGCGGGCAGCACGCCTGGCAGTCCCGCTCCGAAAAGCGCCTTCAAATCGGCCACAGTGGCTCCCTGGGCCCCGAAACCGGGTGCCAGCACCGGACCGTTCAGCCCGGAGAGGTCCAGGTCGCCCGGCGCGATGGTGGCCCCGACGACGACCCCTACATCGCCGAGCGGTGCCGCGGCTGCGTTGAGCGCCGCCGCGGAATCGACGATCGACTGCCCGACCGTGCGCCCGTCGGGCAGCTTCGCGTTCTGCACGGCGGCCGCTTCGGGGTTGGAAGTCCGCGCAAGCACGAAGATGCCGCGCCCCGCGGAGACGGCCGTTTCGGCGCATTCGGCCAAAGAGCCGAACCCGAGGTACGGCGAAACGGTGATCGCGTCGGCCGCGATCGCCGCCCCGTCGGCCACGTATGCCGCGGTGTACGCCGCCATCGTCGAGCCGATGTCACCGCGCTTGACGTCCAGCAGCACCAGCGCGCCCGCCTCACGGGCGGTCTCGACGACCCGCTCCAGCACGCGCACGCCGGCCGCCCCGAAACTTTCGAAGAACGCCGACTGCGGCTTCACGACCGCCGCGCGGGCCGCCAGGACCTCCGTGGCGGACAGCGCGAACCGTTCCAGGCCCGAAGCGTCCACCGGGAGCCCCCAGGCCTCGATCAGGCCCGGGTGGGGGTCGATCCCCGCACACAGCGGGCCGCGGGCCGCGACGGCCTTCGCCAGCCGCGCCCCGAACCGCTCCCGCGTGCTCACGACTGCGCCTTCAGCGCCGCCTGCAGCTCCTGCAGGGACTTGACCCCGATGTCGCCCCGGATCAGCGCTTCGATGCCGTGCACGGCCGCCGCGGCGCCCTGCACGGTCGTCACGCACGGGATGTCGCGCGACACCGCGGCGGTGCGGATTTCGTAGCCGTCGACGCGCGGACCGCTGTTCCCGTAAGGGGTGTTGATCACCATGTCGACACCGCCGTCGAGGATGACGTCCACGATGTTCGGCTCGGCTTCGGTCGAGCCCTCGTAATGCTTGCGCACCACGGTGCACGCGACCCCGTTGCGCCGCAGCACTTCCGCGGTGCCGGACGTGGCGAGGATCTCGAACCCGAGGTCCGCCAGGCGCTTCACCGGGAACACCAGCGAGCGCTTGTCGCGGTTGGCGACCGAGACGAACACGCGCCCGGAGGTCGGCAGCGAGCCGTACGCGCCGCTCTGGGACTTGGCGAACGCCTTGCCGAAGTCGACGTCTACGCCCATCACCTCGCCGGTGGACTTCATCTCCGGGCCCAGCAAGGAATCCACGCCGTGGCCTTCCGGCGTGCGGAAGCGGTGGAACGGCAGCACGGCTTCCTTGACCGCGACCGGCGAGTCGGCCGGCATCCGCCCGCCGTCGCCGTCGGCCGGCAGGACGCCGCTCTCGCGCAGGTCCTTGATCGTCGAGCCGGTCATGATCAGCGCGGCGGCCTTGGCCAGCGGCACGGCCGTCGCCTTGGACACGAACGGCACCGTGCGCGACGCGCGCGGGTTGGCCTCCAGGACGTACAGGACGTCGTCCTTGAGCGCGTACTGGACGTTCAGGAGCCCGCGCACGCCGACACCGCGCGCGATCGCCTCGGTGGAGCGGCGGACGGCCTGCAGGTCCGTGTGGCCGAGCGTGATCGGCGGCAGCGCGCACGACGAGTCGCCGGAGTGGATGCCGGCCTCCTCGATGTGCTCCATGACGCCGCCGAGGTAAAGCTCCTCGCCGTCGAACAGGGCGTCGACGTCGATTTCGATGGCGTCGTCGAGGAAGCGGTCCACGAGCACCGGGTGCTCGGGGGTGACCTCGGTGGCGCGACGGATGTAGCCGGCCAGGGTCTCCTCGTCGTAGACGATCTCCATGCCGCGCCCGCCAAGGACGTACGACGGCCGCACGAGCACCGGGTAGCCGATCTCGTCGGCGATCCGCTTGGCGCCCTCGAAGGACGTCGCCGTCCCGTAGCGCGGCGCGGGCAGCCCGGCGTCGGTCAGGACCTCGCCGAACGCGCCGCGGTCCTCGGCCAGGTGGATGGCCTCCGGCGGCGTCCCGACCACCGGGACCCCGGCGTCGGCGAGCCGCTTCGCCAGGCCCAGCGGCGTCTGCCCGCCGAGCTGGACGATGACGCCGGCGACCGTGCCGGACGCCTGCTCGGCGTGCACGACCTCGAGGACGTCCTCGAAGGACAGCGGCTCGAAGTACAGCCGGTCGGACGTGTCGTAGTCGGTGGACACGGTTTCCGGGTTGCAGTTGACCATGACGGCCTCGAACCCGGCCTCCCGCAACGCGATCGCCGCGTGCACGCAGGAGTAGTCGAACTCGATGCCCTGCCCGATCCGGTTCGGGCCGGAGCCGAGGATGAGCACCTTCGGCTTGTCCGACTGGACGGCCACTTCGGACTGGGCGTCGGGGTCGGACTCGTAAGCCGAGTAGTGGTAAGGGGTTTTGGCCGCGAACTCGGCCGCGCAGGTGTCGACGGTCTTGAACACCGGCCGCACGCCGAGGCGGTGGCGCAGCGCGCGGACGCCGTCCTCGCCGGCCAGTTCCGGCCGCAGCGCGGCGATCTGACGGTCCGAGAGCCCGGTGCGCTTGGCGCGGCGCAGCAGGTCGCCGTCCAGCACCGGCGCGTCGCGGACCTCGGCGCCGACCTCGCCGATCAGGGCGATCTGGTCGATGAACCACGGATCGATGCCGGAGGCTTCGTGGACCTGCTCGACGGTGGCGCCGAGCCGCAGGGCACGCTCCACTTCGTACAGCCGGCCCTCGTGCGGCGTGCGCAACGAGTCCAAAGTGGACTCCAGGGTGACGCCCTCGGGATCGGGCAGCGTCCAGAACCCGGTCGCCTTGGTCTCGATCGACCGCATCACCTTCCCCAGCGCCTCGGGGAAGCTGCGGCCGAACGACATCGCCTCGCCGACACTCTTCATCGTCGTGGTCAGCGTCGGGTCGGCACCCGGGAACTTCTCGAAGGCGAACCGCGGCATCTTCACGACGACGTAGTCGAGCGCGGGCTCGAACGACGCCGGCGTCTCGCCGGTGATGTCGTTCTGGATCTCGTCGAGGGTGTAGCCGATGGCGAGCTTCGCGGCGATCTTGGCGATCGGGAAGCCGGTCGCCTTGGACGCCAGCGCGGAGCTTCGCGACACGCGCGGGTTCATCTCGATGACGACCATCCGGCCGTCGGCCGGGTTGATCGCGAACTGGATGTTGCAGCCGCCGGTGTCCACGCCGACCTCGCGCAGCACCGCGATGCCGACGTCGCGCATCACCTGGTACTCGCGGTCGGTGAGCGTCATGGTCGGCGCCACGGTGACCGAGTCGCCGGTGTGCACGCCCATCGCGTCGACGTTCTCGATCGAGCAGACGACCACGACGTTGTCGCTCTTGTCGCGCATCAGCTCGAGCTCGTACTCCTTCCAGCCGAGCACGCTCTCCTCGATGAGCACCTCGGTGACGGGAGACTCCGCGAGCCCGGTGGAAGCCAGCCGCTCCAGGTCCTCCGGCGTGTGCGCCATCCCGGACCCGAGCCCGCCCATGGTGAACGACGGCCGGATGACGACCGGCAGGCCGAGCTCCTTGACGGTGTCGCGGACCTCGTCCATGTCGTGGCAGACGCGGGAGCGCGGGACGTCGGCACCGACCGTGCGCACGATGTCCTTGAACTTCTGCCGGTCCTCACCACGCTGGATGGCGTCGATGTCGGCACCGATCAGCTCGACGCCGTACTTGTCGAGCACGCCGCGCTCGTGCAGCGCGACGGCGCAGTTGAGCGCGGTCTGCCCGCCGAGGGTCGCGAGCAGCGCGTCGGGGCGCTCTTCCGCGATGACCTTCTCCACGAAGTCCGGCGTCACCGGCTCGATGTAGGTGGCGTCGGCGAACTCGGGGTCGGTCATGATGGTGGCCGGGTTCGAGTTCACCAGGGAGACGCGCAGGCCTTCGCTGCGCAGCACCCGGCAGGCCTGGGTCCCGGAGTAGTCGAACTCCGCGGCCTGCCCGATCACGATCGGCCCGGAGCCGATCACCAGCACGTGCTGGATGTCCGTCCTCTTCGGCATCAGGCCTTCTTCTCCATGAGCGAAACGAAATCGTCGAACAGGGGGGCCGCGTCGTGCGGGCCGGCGGCGGCTTCGGGGTGGTACTGCACCGAGAACGCCGGGACGTCGAAGGCCCGCAGGCCCTCGACCGCGCCGTCGTTGGCGCAGTAGTGGCTGACCTGAGCCGCGCCGAAGGGCGACTCGAAGCGCTGCCCGGGCTCGCCTTCCAGGGCGAAGCCGTGGTTCTGCGCGGTGATCGCGACCTGCTTGGTCGCGACGTCGATCACCGGGATGTTGATGCCGCGGTGGCCGTAGCGCATCTTGTACGTCCCCAGGCCGAGCGCGCGGCCGAGGACCTGGTTGCCGAAGCAGATGCCGAACAACGGGATCTCGCGGCCCAGGACCTGCTTGGTCAGCTCGGTGGCGTGCGTCGTCGTGGCCGGGTCGCCCGGGCCGTTGGAGAGGAACACGCCGTGCGGTTCGACCGCCAGCAGCTCCTCCAGCGTCGACGTCGAGGGCAGGACGTGCACCTCGATGCCGCGCTTGACCATCTGGCGCGGGGTGTTGGACTTGATGCCCAGGTCCAGCGCGACCACCCGGAAGCGCGTCTCGCCCTCCGCGGGAACCACGTACGGCTTCGGCGTGGTGACCTGGCCGGCCAGGTCGGCGCCCTCCATCTTCGGGCTGGCCAGGACTTCGGCGACCATGTCGTCGACGGTGCCCAGCGCGTCGCCCGAGAAGACGCCGGCGCGCATCGCGCCCAGCTCGCGCAGGTGCCGCGTCAGCGACCGGGTGTCGACCTCGGCGATGCCGACGATCCCCTGGCGCACCAGTTCTTCGTCCAGCGTGCGCTTGGCGCGCCAGTTGGACGGCGTGCGCGCGGGGTCGCGGACGACGTAGCCGTTGACCCAGATCTTCGAGGACTCGTCGTCCTCGTCGTTCCAGCCGGTGTTGCCGATCTGCGGCGCCGTCTGCACCACGATCTGGCCGTGGTAGGACGGGTCGGTCAGCGTCTCCTGGTAGCCGGTCATGCCGGTGCAGAACACCGCCTCGCCGAGGGTTCGCCCCTGCGCGCCGTAGGCAGCGCCGCGGAACACCCGGCCGTCTTCGAGTACCAGTGCGGCCTGAGCGCGCGCGTTCACTGGGCACCTCCCTTGATCTGGATCTGTTCGATCCACTGTGGATAGTCGTCGAGGTCGTCGCCGCGGAAGCCGGTGTCCAGCTCGGCGTCGCCGAGCCGCCAGGTGAGCACCAGCAGCGCGTCCGTGCCCATCACCTTCCCGGCGATCTTCGTGTCGCGCCGGACGCCGGTGACCGCGTCGCGCGGGATCCAGAAGTCGGGCGCTCCCCCGCGTTCGACCGCGATACCCGCGCCGTGCAGGCGCCAAACCGCGCCGGTGCGCAGACCCGCGCCGCGGGTGACGATCCGGTTCTGCCACTCCCCCGCGACCGTCGTCGCCAGGTAGACGCCGGTCGATTCCAGCAGCACCTCGCCGGCGTCCGGCGGGATGGCGGGGAACGGCGGCACCTGGGCGCTCTGCGAGCGGGACTTACGCCGCCAGCCGACGTACATGCCCCAGAGGCAGAGCAGGAAGAAGGCGACGATCGCCAGCACGAGCCAGAAGCGCTCCATCAGCAGACCTTCCCGTCCCGCGCCGTGAGCCGCCCGCGCAGCAGGGTCGCGGTCACCACACCGGGGAGCCGCATTCCCTCGTACGGGGTGTTGGCCGCGATGCTGGCCAGCTCGGCACCCCGGACCGTCCACTCGGCGTCCGGGTCGACCAGCGTGAGGTTCGCCGGCTCGCCCACCGCGATCGGCCGGCCCTGGTCGGCCAGGTTGCCGATCTCGGCGGGCCGCTCGCTCAGCACCCGGGCGACGCCACGCCAGTCGAGCAGGCCGGTGCGGACCATCGTTTCGGCCACGATCGAAAGGGCTGTCTGGAGCCCGAGCATGCCCGGCCGGGCCGCGCTCCACTCGGTGTCCTTGTCCTGCACCGCGTGCGGGGCGTGGTCGGTGGCGACGCAGTCGATGGTCCCGTCGGCCAAGGCGGCCCGCAGCTTTTCGGCGTCGGACGCGGTGCGCAGCGGCGGGTTCACCTTGTTCACCGGGTCGTAGGTGGCCAGGCGCTCGTCGGTGAGCAGCAGGTGGTGCGGCGTGACCTCGGCCGACACCTTCGTGCCGCGGTCCTTCGCCCAGCGCAGCACGTCCGCCGTCCCCGACGTCGAGACGTGGCAGACGTGCAGCCGCGCGTTCGCGTGCAGTGCCAGCAGGCAGTCGCGGGCCACGATGGACTCCTCGGCGGCGGCCGGCCAGCCGGTGTAGCCGAGCCGGGCCGCGCGCTCGCCCTCGTGGGCCTGGGCACCGACGGTCAGCCGCGGCTCCTCGGCGTGCTGCGCGATGACGGCGTCCAGCGCCGTCGAGTACTCCAGCGCCCGGCGCATCAGCAGCGGATCGGCGACGCAGAGGCCGTCGTCGGAGAAGACCTTGACCCGGGCCTGGGAATTCGCCATGGTGCCCAGCTCGGCGAGCTTCTCGCCCTTGAGCCCGACGGTGACCGCGCCGACCGGGTGGACGTCGACCAGGCCGACCTCCTGCCCGCGCCGCCACACGTGGTCGACGACCACGGCGTTGTCGGCGACCGGGTCGGTGTTGGCCATGGCGAACACCGCGGTGTAGCCGCCCAGCGCTGCCGCGGCCGAGCCGGTGTCGATGGTCTCGGTGTCCTCGCGGCCGGGTTCGCGCAGGTGGGTGTGCAGATCGACGAAGCCGGGCAGCAGCACCTGGCCGGCCGCCTCGACGACCTCGGCGTCTTCGGGAACCTGGACGGCGCCGATCGCGGTGATCACCCCGTCCTCGATCAGGACGTCGACCGGGTCGCCCTCGCCGTAGGGGCGGGCGCCCTTGATCACGGTGGTCACGCGGCGGCTCCTTCGCTGGCCAGGAGGTGGTAGAGGACCGCCATGCGCACGTGGACGCCGTTGCGGACCTGTTCGGTGATGGCCGAGGCCGGGGAGTCGGCGACCGCCGAAGCGATCTCCATCCCGCGCAGCATCGGGCCGGGGTGCAGGACGACCGCGTGGTCCGGCAGCAGCTTCTGCCGCCGTTCCGAGAGGCCGTACGCGATGGAGTACTCCCGGGCGGACGGGAAGAACCCGCCGTGCATCCGCTCCGCCTGGACCCGCAGCATCATCACCGCGTCGACGGCGGGCAGCTCGGCGTCGAGATCGTGCGAGACGGTGACCGGCAGGCTCTCGACGCCGTAGGGCAGCAGCGTCGGCGGCGCGACCAGCACCACTTCGGCACCGAGGGCCGAGAGCAGGTGGATGTTCGAGCGGGCGACCCGGCTGTGCAGGACGTCCCCGACGATGGCGATCCGGCGGTCCTTCAGCGAGCCGAGACGTTCGCGCAGGGTCGCCGCGTCGAGCAGCGCCTGCGTCGGGTGCTCGTGGGTGCCGTCACCGGCGTTGACGACCGACGTGCCGGGCTCGGCCAGCCACTCCGAGAGCCGCTGGGCGGCGCCGCTGGCCGGGTGCCGGACGATCACGCAGTCGGCGCCCGCGGCGGCCAGCGTCAGGGCCGTGTCCCGCAGCGATTCGCCCTTGTTGACCGAGGAGCTGGACGCGGAGACGTTGATCACGTCGGCGCTCATCCACTTCCCGGCGATCTCGAACGACACCCGGGTGCGGGTCGAGTTCTCGTAGAACAGCGTGATGACCGTGCGGCCGCGCAGCGTCGGCAGCTTCTTGACCTCGCGGCCGAGCAGCGTGTGCTTCAGCTCGTCGGCGGTGTCGAGCACGGCGGTGGCCAGCGCCGGGTCGAGCCCGTCGGTGGCGAGCAGGTGCTTCAAGACTCTTCTCCCGTGACTTCGGCGGGGCGCAGCAGCACCGCGTCGCGGCCGTCGATCTCGGCCAGCAGGACGGACACGCCCTCGGTGCGCGCGGTCGGGACGTTCTTGCCCACGTAGTCGGCGCGGATCGGCAGCTCCCGGTGACCGCGGTCGACCAGCACGGCGAGCTGCACCGCGCGGGGACGGCCGTGATCACGGAGGGCATCGAGCGCGGCCCGGATCGTCCGGCCGGAGAAGAGCACGTCGTCGACCAGGATCACGACGCGGTCGTCGATGCCGTCGGTGGGCAGCTGCGTCTGCTCGAGAGCGCGCGGCGGGCGGCGGCGGAGGTCGTCCCGGTAGAGGGTGACGTCGAGGGCGCCGGTCGGCGGGCGGACCCCGGAGAACTCGCCGATCTTGTCGGCCAGCCGGACGGCGAGCGGGGTACCGCGGGACGGGATCCCGAGCAACACGGGCGGGGTAGTGCTTTCCGCACCGTTCGCGGTTTTTTCGATGACCTGATGGGCCATTCGGGCGATCGTGCGCGCGACATCGCCGGCCGTCAGGAGCTCGCGCTCCCCGGCCGAACCAGCCGCGCCACGCGGACGTGACGACACTTCGGACTCCTTCCCCGCCTCACCGGACGGGTCCTTAAAGGACGTCTGTTCCCCTGCTGGTCGGGGCTTTCGCACCGACAGTAGCAGGCACTTTGCTCAGTCTTACGGGTGGTGTGAGCTGATTCGCGGCAAGCTCGCGCTTGACCTGGTGACAACAATGCGTAACCATTACTCTGAGTATTCGACTCGAAGAGTCCCCTGGACCGGTCACCCCGACCGGGAGGGGGTGGAGAACGGAGAACGACCAGATGGGCGATTACGCCAAGGCGCTCGGGGCCAAGCTCCGCGGGATCCGCCAGCAGCAGGGCCTGTCCCTGCACGGGGTCGAGCAGAAGTCCGGTGGGCGCTGGAAGGCCGTCGTCGTCGGCTCGTACGAGCGTGGCGACCGTGCCGTCACGGTGCAGAAGCTGGCCGAGCTGGCCGACTTCTACGGTGTGCCGGTGGTCGAGCTGCTGCCCGAGGGCCGGGTCCCCTCCGGTGCCGAGCCCGCCACCAAGATCGTCATCAACCTCGAGCGCCTGCAGCAGCTGCCGGCCGAGAAGGTGGGCCCGCTGGCCCGCTACGCGGCGACGATCCAGAGCCAGCGCGGCGACTACAACGGCAAGGTGCTTTCGATCCGCACCGAGGACCTGCGGTCCCTGGCGATCATCTACGACATGACCCCGGGCGAGCTGACCGAGCAGCTCATCGACTGGGGCGTCCTGCCGCCGGAAGCGCGTCCTTCCAAGGAGGACTGATCCGCTCGTGTTGTTGCGCCGACGCAGTGAGCGTTCCCCGGTGGGGCACCGGAGACGCTCACTGACCTCGTCGGGGGGCTCGCAGCAGACTCAGAGCACCGCGCGCAGGCGGTCGGCGATCGTGCCGATGCGGCCCAGCACGCCGTTGACGAACCGCGGCGAATCGTCCGTGGACAGTTCCTTCGCCAGGCCGACGGCCTCGTCGATCGCGACGGGGTCCGGCACGTCCTCGGCCCAGAGCAGCTCGTAGACCCCGACCCGCAGCACCGCGAGGTCGACCTTCGGCATCCGCTCCAGGGTCCAGCCCTGCGCGTGCTCCGCCAGCAGCTCGTCGATCTGGGGCTTCCGCCCGGTCACACCCTCGACCAGGCTGATCGTGTAGTCCGCGATCGGGTCGACGTCCGTCGCGCCCACGCGGTCGGCCAGCAGCGTCACCGCGTCGGTGTCGCGCTGCGCGGCCTCGTACAGCATTTCCACCGCGCGGCGGCGCGCCTGCCTGCGGCTGATCGCGCCGCCGCGGTTCGGGTGGGGTTTCGACGTCGGCATCAGCTGGAGACGCGGCCCAGGTAACGGCCGTCGCGGGTGTCGACCTTGATCTTCTCGCCGGTGGACAGGAACAGCGGGACCTGGATCTCCGCGCCGGTCTCCAGCGTCGCCGGCTTGGTGCCGCCGGTCGAGCGGTCGCCCTGCAGGCCCGGGTCGGTGTGCTGGATGACGATCTCGACCGACGTCGGCAGCTCGACGTACAGCGGCTCGTTCTCGTGCACCGCCACCTGGACCTCGGTGTTCTCGAGCATGTAGTTGGCGTTGTCGCCGACGACCTCGGCCGGGACCGTGATCTGGTCGTAGGTGTCGCCGTCCATGAACACGAAGTCGGCGCCGTCCTTGTACAGGTACGTCATATTGCGGCGGTCCACCGTGGCCGTGTCGACCTTCGTGCCCGCGTTGAACGTCTTGTCGACCACCTTGCCGGTGAGCACGTGCTTGAGGGTCGTACGCACGAAGGCGCCGCCCTTGCCCGGCTTGACGTGCTGGAACGCGGTGACGGTCCACAGCTGGCCCTCGAGGTTGAGGACGAGCCCGTTCTTCAGGTCGTTGGTCGTGGCCACGAGCTTGCAGTCTCCTGTGTCGATCTACGGTTCGCGGCCGCTGTCAGACGACCACGAGGTTCTTGGTGCTCAGGGTGAGGAGTTCGGGCTCCCCAGCCCGCACGACGAGCGTGTCCTCGATGCGCACGCCACCGCGCCCCGCGAGGTAGACGCCGGGCTCGACGGTGACCGCCATACCGGCGGACAGTGTACCGACGCCCGTGGCGGCGAAGCTGGGCGCCTCGTGGATCTGCAGGCCGACGCCGTGCCCGAGCCCGTGCGCGAAGTGCTCGCCGTGGCCGGCGTCCGCGATCACCGCGCGCGCCGCGGCGTCCACATCGGACACCTCGGCGCCCGGCACGACGGCGTCGACGCCGGCCGCCTGGGCGGCGTGCACGAGGTCGTAGACCTCCCGCTGCCAGTCCGCGGGCTCGCCGAGGACGAAGGTGCGGGTCATGTCGGAGTGGTAGCCGTCGACGGTCGCGCCGAAGTCCATCTTCACGAAGTCGCCGCGCTTGAGCTCGGCGTGCGTGGGCTGGTGGTGCGGGATGGCCGAGTGCGCGCCGGCGGCGATGATGGAGGCGAAGCTGGGCGCGGACGAGCCGTGCTCCAGCATCCGGTTCTCCAGGTCGCGGGCGATGTCCAGCTCGGTCCGGCCGGGCCGCAGGCCGCCGGCGGCGAGCAGGTCGTCCAGCGCCCGGTCGGCCGCGGCGCACGCCTGGCGCAGCGCGTCGATCTCGGCTTCGTCCTTGACCAGGCGCAGCTGCTCGACCAGGCCGGGGGCGCGTTCCAGCGGCACGTCCTTCTTGAGGGATTCGTACTCCTCGACGCTGACGTGCCCGCTCTCGAAGCCGACGCGCCCGTAGGTCTTGGGGTCCTCCGCGGCCTTGGCGACGAGGGCGGCGGCGCTGGCCCGGTCGACGACCGTGGCGAGATCGGGCACCTCGGCGGCCGACTGGGTCGTGTAGCGGCCGTCGGTGCAGAAGAGCGTCTTGGCGTCGCCCTCGGCGTGCAGCAGCACGGCGGCGTTCGAGCCGGTGAAGCCGGTGAGGTAGCGGATGTTGAGCAGATCGGTGACCAGCAGCGCGTCCAGGCCGGCTTCGGTCAGAAGCCCGCGCAGCGCCGCCCGGCGTCGTCCATGGGTTTCGGGCACGGTCCCAGCCTAGTGGGCGTGCGTGGGGCAACTCGCCGGTAACCTGGCCTACACTCCGCAGGATGAGCGCTTGGGTGATCCGCGGGCTGGGGATGGCGCTGCTGCACGCCGTGGCGCTGACGCTGCTGGCCAAGTACGCCGTCTACCACCCGACGGACCAGACGCTGATGACGTCGGTGGCCCTGGCGGTCCTGGTGGGCGCGGCGGCGCTGTGGAGCGCGCTGGACGCGTGGCGGGGCCTGCCGGACCGCGGCCGCGCGTGGTTCATCGCGGCGCTGGTGGCGGGCGTCGTGTCGGGGATCCTGTACGTGATCGGCCGGGCGGTGTTCGTCGACCAGACGGGAGTTTCCGAGCTGGGCGGCGCGTTGACCGGCGGGGCCGCGTTCTCGGCGTTGCTGGTGCTCGTGCCGGCGGGGCTGGGGTTGTTCGTCGGCGGGCGGATCGGCCGTCGGCCGGCGGACGAGGAGGCCGCGTCGGAGGAGCCGGCTCGCGAGGTGCCGTCGCCCCGGCCGCGCGCCCGTGATCGGGCGGCTGCGCCTTCGCCTCGGCCGGTCGAGCGTTCGGATGCGGCGCCCTCGCCCCGTCCACGACGGCTGGGGTCGCGGAAGAACTAGCCCCGGGGCCGGTTCTCCGGCTCGTCGTCGCGTCAGCCGACCAGGGAGGGGCCCTGCGGGGTGCCGTCCCACTGGGCGTCCGTCACGGGCTTGGCCGTCGAGCCGTTGCCGGCCACGATGCCGCCGTCCGGGACGCGCCACAGGCGGCGGTCGTCGAGGACCAGGGCCAGGCCGCGGCCCGGTGCCTGGACCGCGTCCGCGCCGGAGCGCAGCCGCGTCGCCACCGGCAGCGCCGCCACCGCGGGCGGTTCCTTCTCCAGCAGCTCGCCCGCCAGGGCCGCCGCCACCCCGCGCCGGTCGACGCGCACCTTCTGCCCGGCGCGGACCAGGTCCATCGTGCGGTCGGGCGAGGGCATCGTCACGCCGTCGAACGTCGCCGCCACCCGGCCCGGGTTCGCGCAGGCCTGGCTGCCCAGCAGGTCGAGCCCGAAGTGCCGCAGGCCGGTCGGCGCGCCGGCGGAGCCGATCGCGGTCGCGCGCACGACATCGAGCGGCACCCGGTCGCACGGCGCCGCCGACGACAGCGGCGCGTGCCCGTCGGCGCGGCGCACCAGCCCCGGCCCTTCCTTCCACGGGCCGGGGACGACCACCGGCCGGTACGGGTTCTCGGTGAAGTCGGCGGTCCAGAACGTCAGCGTGGTCCCGGTGTCCGTCTCGTGCGCGATGACGAACGCGTCGAGCGCGCCCACCCACATCAGGTCGGCGCTGAACCCTTCGACGACCGAACGCCCACGCGGCGCCGACGTCGTCGCGACCGGCACGAACCCGCCGACGTCGAGTGCCTGCACCCCGGAGCCGAACGCGGGATCGCGCGACCGGAGCACGAACTGCCCGGCCCCGTTCCACGCGGCGGCGCGGCCGGTGGTGTCGGTGAACATCAGGTAGAACCAGCCGTCGAGGTAGACGGCCGAAGGCTGGCCGGCGCCGTAGACGTTGGCGCGGTGCACGTCGTGCGACGGCCCGAGGATCGGTTTCCCGCCGGCGGCGCGGGTCCAGTGGACGCCGTCCTGGCTGGTGGCGAGCCCGACGGCGTTGCCGAGCGCGTGGTCGCCCGCCGCCCCGGTGTAGTAGAGGTAGTAGGTCGTGCCGACGCGCAGGACGGACGGGTCGCAGGTGTGCATCCCGTCGAACTGCCCGGGCGCCCCGGAGAAGACGGCGGCCGGGATCCCGCCCCCGGGCCCGGCGAACGGCCCGTCGATCGACTGGGCCTGCGCGTAGAGAATGTCGTCGCCGGCGGGCCCGGCGCCGCCGTACTGGCTGCACCACCACATCCGGGTCTGCCCGCGGTCGAGCATGACGGAGGGCCCGTAGTTGTAGACGGCGTCCGCTCCACCGGCGGCGATCACGCCACCACTCTGCCGGGGGTCACCCGAAGCGAGCTTGACATCGACGGGCCGCGGCGCGGCGGTCGGCTGCCCGCCGGCGATGGCGGGTTTCTCGCCCGCGGCTTGCGGCTGGGCGTAACCCTCGGTGCACCCCGCGACGAGCAGCCCGGCCAGAACACTGGCGAGCAGGGCACGGCGAAACGGGCGCACGACACCGGAGTGTAGCGAGAGCTGAATCGATCGGGTGACAGCACGCCTGGTCGACGGTCGCTCGATCGTGGGCAAGATCGCGGGCGGGGTAACGGTTTTCGGAAAGGCGCCGGTCAGACGGTCGTGAATGAGAAACAGGGTTTCTCACTCACGACAAGCCGCGGCAGACCCGGGAACCGGACCTCGGTCGCGATGCCGGTGAGGGTCAGCTCGTCGCCGGTGGGCCTTCGAGCGCCACCAGCTCGACTTCGAAGCCGGCGTCGTTCTCGAGGTAAGCCGCGTAGTGGGCGTCGCCGCCCGCGTACGGGTAGCGAGCCGCGAACATCTCGCGCCAGCCGTGCGCCGGGGCGCGCGCGGCCAGGTCGTCGACCTCCGCGCGGGTCGCCACGTGCAGGGCCAGGTGGTTCAGCCCCGGCCGGGTGCGCTCGTGCTGCCCCGCGCTCATCGCCGGGGAGGCCTCGACCACCACGTACGTGCCGCCGCGGCGCCAGCTGACTCCCGCCGGCCAGCGTTGGAACTCCTGCCAGCCCAGCTCGCCCAGCAGCCAGCCCCAGCTCCGCTCCGCCTCCGCCAGGTCCGGTACCCACAGCTCGATGTGGTGCGGCCGCCCCGCCACCGGCGCCAGTGCGACCAGCACCCGGTGCAGGTCGCCGTAGTGGATGCCGCTGCCCACGTCCAGGAAACCCAGGCGGGCGGCCACCTTGCGGCTCGCCGCGTTGTTCTCGTGCACCAGCGCCCAGACCGCCGGGAGCCCGAGCGCGTCGAGGCCGTGCCCGAGCACCGCCCGGGCCGCCTCGGTCGCCAGGCCCTGACCGGCGTGCGCGCTCGCGACGTAGTAGCCCAGCTCGGCCACCCCGCCCGGCAGCTCCGATGACGGGCGCAGGTGCGCGACGCCGATCACCTCGCCGTCGCGCTCGATCACCCAGTGCCCCTGCCCGGCCGGGCCGCGGTAGGCCAGGCGGCGGTCGACCATCGCGCTCGCCGCCGCCGGGTCCGAAAAGTCCGCCGCGAAGAAGCGGCTCATCTCCGGGTCCGAGAACACCTTCACGACGGCTTCGCGGTCGGCCTCGACCAGCCCGCGCAGCGTCAGGCGCGCCGTCGTCAGCGTCGGCAGCGTCATCCTGGGTGCGCGGCGAGCCACCGCAGGGCGAGCGGGTAGCCGTCGACGCCCAGGCCCGCGATCACCGCCGTCGCGATGTCCGACAGCACGCTGTGGTGCCGGAACGCCTCCCGCTTGTGCACGTTCGAGATGTGCAGCTCGATCAGCGGCGCGGACAGCTGGGCCGCGGCGTCGCGCACCGCGATCGAGTAGTGCGTCCACGCTCCCGCGTTCAGCACCACCGGATTGCCGCCGTCGGCCGCTTCGTGCAGCCAGCCGACCAGCTCGCCTTCGTGGTCGGTCTGCCGGACCTCGACCTCGATCCCCAGCTCCTCCCCCGTCTTGACGCAGAGCGCCGCTAGGTCGTCGTGGGTGGTCGAGCCGTACACCGACGGCTCGCGCTTGCCGAGCCGCCCGAGGTTGGGCCCGTTGAACACGAACGCCTTCACAGCAGCACGCTCCCGCCGCTCTTGGGAGCATCCGCCGCGATCGCCGAGTACGCCGCGGCCAGCAGCGACGGGTCCGGGCCCTCGAGCCGGCCGGGCTTGCCGAGACCGTCGAGGACGACGAACCGCAGCACCCCCGAGCGGGTTTTCTTGTCCCCCTTCATGGTTTCCAGCAGCTGCGGCAACGCGTCGGCGTCGTACGTCGTCGGCAGGCCGAGCAGCTTCAGCACGGCCGCGTGGCGCTCGGCCGTCGCGTCGTCGAGCCGCCCGGCCAGGCGCGCCAGCTCGGCGGCGAACACCAGCCCGACGCTCACGGCGGCGCCGTGGCGCCACCGGTACCGCTCGCGGCGCTCGATGGCGTGGCCGAGCGTGTGGCCGTAGTTGAGGATCTCCCGCAGGTCCGACTCGCGCAGGTCCGCGGCCACGACGTCGGCCTTGACCTGGATCGACCGGCGGACCAGCTCGCCCAGCACCTCGCCGGTCGCGTCGAGCGCGGCGGCCGGGTCGGCCTCGATCAGCTCGAGGATCCGCGGGTCGGCGATGAAGCCCGTCTTCACGACCTCGGCCATCCCGGCGACGAGCTCGTTCGGCGGCAGCGTCTCCAGCGTCGCGAGGTCGACGAAGACCGCGCTCGGCTCGTGGAACACCCCGACGAGGTTCTTGCCCGCCTCGGTGTTGATGCCGGTCTTGCCGCCGACCGCGGCGTCGACCATGCCGAGCAGCGTCGTCGGCACGTTGACCAGCCGGACCCCGCGCATCCACGTGCCCGCGACGAACCCGGCGAGGTCGGTGACCGCGCCGCCGCCGAGGCCGACGACGACCCCGCGCCGGTCCAGCCCGATCCGGCCGAGGACCTCCCAGCAGAAGCTGGCGACGGTCAGCGCCTTGCCGTCCTCGGCGTCGGGGATTTCGACGCGGTGTGCGTCGAGACCGGCCGCGATCAGCTCCTCGCGGATGGCCTCGGCCGTGGTGGTCAGCGTGGGCGGGTGGATGAGCGCGATCTTCGAGGCGTCGGCCAGCTGCGCGGTGAGGTCGCCGAGCAGGCCGCGGCCGACCACGACGTCGTAGGGATGGGCAGTGGCGACCGGGATGCGCACCGGATCGGACACGGGGAAGATCACTCCTTGGCTTCGGCGGGGGCGAGCCGCGCGGCGAGGTCCGCGACGATCTCGGCGGGCGTCCGGTCGTCGGTGACGACCTCGACGGTGGCGACCTCGCGGTAGACGGGCACCCGCTCGTCGAGCAGTTTCTTGAACGTGGCGCGGGGGTTCACCCCGGCCAGCAGGGGCCGCGCGCTCGACAACCCGGTGCGCTGCACGCCGGCGGCGAGGCCGACGTTGAGGAACACGACGGTGTGCTCGGCCAGCCGCGCGCGGGTGCCCGGGGTGAGCGGGGCGCCGCCGCCGAGGGAGAGCACGCCTTCGTGCTCCGCCAGCGCCGTCGCGACCGCTTCTTCTTCCAGCGCGCGGAAAGCGGGTTCGCCGTCTTCCGCGAAGATGTCGGAGATGCTGCGTCCGGCGCGCGCGACGATGTCGTCGTCGCTGTCGCGGAATTCGACGCCGAGTGCCTTGGCGAGCAGCGGGCCGACCGTGCTCTTGCCCGAGCCGGGCGGGCCGACGACCACCGCGCGAGGGCTCACCAGCGCTCCTCGAGGGCCTTCAGGTACGCCTCGGCGTTGCGCTTGCTCTCGGCGAGGGAGTCGCCGCCGAACTTCTCGAGCGCGGCGTCGGCGAGGACGAGCGCCACGACCGACTCGAGCACCACGCCGGCCCGCGGCACGGCGCAGACGTCCGACCGCTGGTGGATCGCGACGGCCGGCTCACCGGTCTTGACGTCCACTGTGGACAGTGCTTTGGGGACGGTCGAGATCGGCTTCATCGCGACGCGCACCCGCAGCGGCTCGCCGTTGGTGATGCCGCCTTCGAGGCCGCCCGCGCGGTTGGACCGGCGGGTGACGCCGACCGGGCCGGTGCCGCGGTCGATCTCGTCGTGCGCCTGACTGCCCCAGCGGCGGGCGGTGGTGAAGCCGTCACCGACCTCGACGCCCTTCATCGCCTGGACACCCATCAGCGCGCCGGCGAGCCGGGCGTCGAGCCGGCGGTCCCAGTGGACGTGGGAGCCGAGGCCCGGCGGGAGGCCGTAGGCGAGGACCTCGATCACGCCGCCGACGGTGTCGCCCGCCTTCCGCACGGCGTCGACCTCGGCGACCATCGCGTCGGTGCCCTCCTGGCTGAACGCGCGCACCGGGCTCTCGTCGATGGCGGCCAGGTCGGCCGCGACCGGCAGCGGACCCTCGGGGGCGTCCGCACCGCCGATCGAGACGACGTGGCTGAGGATCTCGACGCCGAGCAGCTGCTTGAGGAAGTTCCGCGCGACGGTGCCGAGCGCGGTCCGCGACGCCGTCTCGCGGGCGCTGGCGCGCTCGAGGACGGGGCGGGCCTCGTCGAAGCCGTACTTCTGCATGCCGGGCAGGTCGGCGTGGCCGGGGCGGGGCCGGGTGAGCGGTTCGTTGCGCGCGAGGCCTTCGAGGACCTGCGGGTCGACCGGGTCGGCCGCCATGACCTGCTCCCACTTGGGCCACTCGGCGTTCTCGATCTGGATCGCGACCGGGCCGCCCTGGGTCAGGCCGTGGCGGACGCCGCCGAGGAAGTCGATGTGGTCGGTCTCGAAGCCCATCCGCGGGCTGCGCCCGAAGCCGAGGCGGCGCCGGGCGAGCTGCTCGGTGACGTCGGCGGTGGTGACGCCGACGCCGGCGGGCATGCCTTCGAGCACGGCGGCCAGCGCGGGTCCGTGCGATTCACCTGCGGTGATCCAGCGCAACATGGGCTCAATCCTGTCACGGGGGCCGGTCGGGGCCGAAGGGTGTTCCGGTCATGGCGCAGCCGGGAAGAGGGCGCACAGCCAGGTGGCGGCGAGGAGGCCGGGGCCGTGGGGCACGCGGGGGCCGCCGAAGGGGGCAGTGAGGCGGGGGATGTGTGCCGGTCGGGAGGTGGATGCGGGCCGCGGGTTCGGGGCGGGTGCCGCTTGGGGGCCTGGTGCCGACGACGCCGGGTGAACGGCGGCGGCTCGGGCACCGGCACGGCTTCGGGCGGCGCGGGCGAGCGCGAGGGCCAGGCTGAACACCGCCGCCAGGACCGCCGCCAGCGCGACGTGGGGCCGGCCGGCCGCTCCCAGGACCATGCCCAGGCTGCCGGACAGCTTCACGTCTCCCGCGCCCAAGCTGCCCGGGGCCAGGCGGGCCACCAGTGCGTGCGCGCCGCCGAACAGGAAGGCGCCCATCGCCGCGCGGAGTGCCACGGACGGGCCTCCGCCGCCGAGTGCCGCCGCGCCGATCGCGGCTCCGATGAGCGGGTACGCGGGCAGGGTCACCGTGTCCGGCAGGCGTAGGTGGCGCAGGTCGGCCAGGGCCAGCGGGACGGCCACAACACCCAGGACCACCGGGATCGGCAGCCACCACGCCGGGCAGGCTCCGGCCGCCCAGCGAGCGGCCGCCGCGGCGGTCACGAGCGCCGTGAGGACGGCCGCGAGCCGGCGCGGGATCGGGGCCCGGGCCCGGGCGAGGACGTGGGCGGTCACCGGTGCGGTAGCGGCGCCGGCGGCTGCCGCGGCGAGGGGGAGCAAGATCGTCGGGGACATGCGTCCAGGGTGCTGGCGGAGACCTGACCAGGGCAAACGCCGAGCGTCGCGAACGGACCGTTCGCGACGCTCCAGCCCCGGATTCACTCCTGTGGGCGACACGACAAGGGGCTCGTCCGGGACCCCCTGCGTCCCGGACGAGCCCCACCCCCGTCACAACGTCAACCGCAGCAACGGGCGTCCGCTGCCCCCGCGCACCTCCAGCGCCGCGAGATCCGTCCTCTTCAACGCCGTCCCGATCACGATGCGGGCCGTGTTGTCCGGCACCGCCTTCCACGTCGCCAGCTGCGTCTCCTCGCCGGACCGGGAGATCGCCACCAGCACGTACTCGCCGCTGCTGCGGTCGCCCGTGTAGCTGCACTGCATGTCGACCTGCGTGCCCCAGTCGAACGCGTCCAGGCGGGCGTCCGCGCGGACCGGGAACTGGCCCAGCGCCGTCATCGCGAGCGAGGGCGGCGAAGCGGGCGGAGGCGCCGAAGCGACGACCGCCAGCGCCACGCACGCCGACACCGCCAGCGCCGCCGAAGCCGACGTCACCGCCAAGCGGATCCGGCGGCCGCGGCGGACCCGGCGCAGCACCTTCGGCAGCAGGTCCGGCGGGGGTGCCGACAGCTCGGGGACGGCCGCCGGGGCGTCCACCCTCGCCAGCAACCCCGGCAGCCCCGCCAGCTCGCGCACCGAGGCCGCGCAGCGGTCGCACGTCCGCAGGTGGGCTTCGAACCGCCGGCGGTCCTCGGGGGACAGCGCCCCGAGGACGTACGCCGCGTCGAACGTCGCGAACGGGTCCTCGCTCACTGGGTCACCCCCCTCTCCTCGAGCACCAGGCGCAGGGCGCGCAACGCGTAGTGCGTGCGCGACTTGACCGTCCCTTCGGCCACTCCCAGCCGCAGTGCCGCGTCCGCCACGGAATAGCCCTGGAAGTAACACAGCACCAGCACCTCGCGGTGCCGCTCCGACAGCTCCGCGAGCGCCTCGGCGACGAGCCAGCCCTGGACCGCGCGGTCGGTCCCGTCCGCGACCGCCCGTTCCGGCGGCTGGTCGGTGACCACCTCCGAGCGGGCCGACGCCGAGCGCCAGCCGTCGATCGCGATGCGCCGCGCCACCGTGAACAGCCACGCCCGCGCCGAGCCCGTCGACTGGTCCAGCACCGTCGTCGACCGCCAGGCGCGCAGCAGCGTCTCCTGGACGACGTCCTCGGCCCGGATCCGGTCCCCGGACGTCAGGTGGAGCGCGTACGACCACAGAGCGCCCGCGTGCTCGTCGTGGAGCGCGCGCATCAACGCGTCTTCGGCGACCTCTCCCACGAACTCAGGCCGAGACCCGGCGCCGGTCCTTCACGAACAGCAGCGCGAGGCCGCCGACGATGCAGACCGCTTCGGTGATCACGCCCCAGTACTCCGGCTGGCTGTTGAACTGGTCGTGGTTCCCGGCGAACCCGACCGTCGCGGCCAGCACGTACGCGCCGAGCGTCAGCACGCCGAACCCGACCGCGCCCAGCGCCGGCAGCCAGTGCCGCCAGGCCAGCACCGCGATCGCGATGACGAGGCCGCCGATCGCGTCGAGCAGGAACAACGGCCCGACGATGCCCGGGTAGTCCTCGGTCCACAGGAAGTAGTGCACGCCCGCCGAGCCGAGCAGCGCGGCCGCCACGACGATGCGTAGAACCCAACCCACCATGATCGATCCTCCACTCCACACCCACTCGGGTAGATACACGGAACAGGGGCCGATCGGGTTCACCGCGGATTGAACCGATGCGGTGTCGATCTCGTTCATAAGGGCATGACTGCCGAACTGCACTCCCGCCGCACCGTCCTGACCACGGGTGCCGCCGTCGCCGGTGCCGCCGTCGGCGCCGTCGCGCTCACCGCCTGCTCGTCGGACGACGCCAAGTCCGGCACCGCGCAGGCGCCGATCGCCGCCGGGACGCCGCTGGTCGCGCTCGCCGACGTCCCGGTCGGGCAGGCGAAGGCCGCCAAGGCACCGGACGGCTCCGACGTGATCGTGGCCCGGACGTCCGAATCGGCCTGCGCCGCCTTCAGCGCGATCTGCACGCACCAGGGCTGCACGGTCGCGCCGAAGGGCGCCGACCTGGTCTGCCCGTGCCACGGCTCGGTGTTCAACGCCCTCACCGGCGAGGTCAAGCAGGGCCCGGCGAACAAGCCGCTGCCGAGCGTGCCGGTCAAGGTCGAGAACGGGAAGGTCGTCGCCGGCTGACGAGCCGGGAACGCCGGAGAGCCCTTGTGGACGAGCACCGTCCACAAGGGCTCTTCGTGTGACAGAAGGAACTCAGGCGTCCCAGCCGAACAGCTTCTCGCCGGCCGCGACGTCGCGTTCGGCGTCCAAACCGGACAGAACGTCCGCCGAGGCGTCCAGCGCGACGACCGGGACGATCGCCGAGTAGCCCGCCGCGGTCACCGCTTCCGGGTCCCAGCTGACGATCGGCTGGCCGGCCCGCACCTGCTCGCCCTTGACGACGTGCAGCGTGAAGCCTTCGCCCTTCTCCTTGACCGTGTCGATCCCGAGGTGGACCAGCACGGCCTTGCCGTCCTCGGTCGCGACGACGTAGGCGTGCGGGTGCAGCGTCGCGACCGTGCCGTCGACCGGCGCGACCGCGTCCGACCGCCCGCCCGAGGGCTGCACCGCGATGCCCGGGCCCACCATGGCCTGCGCGAACACCGGGTCCGGGACCTCGGTGATCGGCACCACGCGCCCGGCGACCGGGCTGAGGATTTCCAGGCTCACAGCAGGTCCTCGATGTCGCTGGCGATGGTGTCCGCCTCCGGCCCGACGATCACCTGCAGGGCCGTCGAGCCCATCTTGACCACGCCCATCGCGCCGGCCTTCTTCAGCGCCGCTTCGTCGACGAGGCTCATGTCCTCGACTTCGCAGCGAAGGCGCGTGATGCAGCCCTCGACCTCGGTGAGATTGTCCGCGCCGCCGAGTGCCGCGAGGATCTTTTCGGGCCTGTCATCCGCCATCGCGGTCTCCTTGATCACTGTTTGTTCCCAACCTGACGCGAACCGCGTGTCCACCTGTACTACGCCGTTCGTCGGCATGCACCCCGCCGCGGGCCACGAACGGATAACGGTGGTTGACACCCGTCCGCACGGCGGAGCATCCTGCCCCATCAGATCATTGGTCTAGACCGGAACGTACCAATGTTCCGGGCCGGACGCGAGCACCGGTCCCCCGGTGCGACAGAGACGAGGAGGGTGACGCCGATGAGCGCGGCCGCGCACGTCCCGCCACCCGACCGGGTCGTCAACGGGCCCACGCCCAAGCACGCCCAGCTGCGGGAGATCCTCCGCCGCACGGTGGAACGGGAACTCCCGCCCGGCGCGCCGATCCCGTCGGAACGCGAGCTCGCCCAGCGCTACGGCGTGTCGCGGCTCACGGTCAGATCGGCGATCGGCAAGCTGGTCGAGGAAGGGCTGCTCGCCCGCGTCCGTGGCAAGGGCACGTTCACCGCGGCCCGGCGGATGGAGCTGCAGCTCTACCTGATGTCGTTCACCGACGACATGCGGCGGCGGGGGCTGACCCCGACGACCGAGGTGGTCTCCGCGGCCACCGAGGTCCCGCCCACCGCGTCGGCGCACGCCCTCGGCCTCGCCGAGGGCGCCCCCGCGCACCACCTGGTGCGGTTGCGCCACGCCGACGGCGTGCCCCTGGCCGTCGAACGGGGCTGGTACCACGCGGGCCGGGCTCCCGGCCTGCTCGAGCTCGACCTGACCCAGTCCATCTACGCGCAGCTGGCCGAGACGTACGACGTGCGTCCCGACCAGGCGTGGCAGACGGTCTGGGCCGAAGGAGCGGACCGCGAGACGGCCCGGCTGCTCGGCATGCGCGCCGGCAGTCCCCTGCTCGTGTTCCGCCGGGTTTCCAGCGCAGGCGGGGACCCGATCGAAGACATCACGTCCTGGTACCGGGGAGATCACTACCAGGTGACCATGCAGTTGGACCGGAACACCCCGGAACCCGGTCAACCACCCCACTATGGAGGATCCAGATGAGCTCCACCACCGCGGAGGGGGCGAAGAAGAGCGGCAGCGGTCTCGCCGGTCTTCAGCGCTTCGGCCGTAGCCTCATGCTCCCGATCGCCGTGCTCCCGGCGGCGGGCATCCTGCTCCGGCTGGGCCAGGACGACATGCTCGGCAAGGACGGCCTCGGCTGGAACAAGGTCGCCTCGGTGCTCGGCGCCGCGGGCGGCACGCTGTTCAACTGGCTGCCGCTGCTGTTCGCGGTCGGCATCGCCGTCGGCTTCGCCAAGAAGGGCGACGGCTCGACCGCCGTCGCGGCGGTCGTCGGCTTCTTCGTCTTCAGCTCCGTCGTCCAGGTGTTCGCCCCGCTGAGCGACCTGCCCGGCTACAAGGCGGGCGCGACCGAGCTGGCGCCGATCAAGTGGCCCTACTCGGTGCTGGCCGGTGTCGTGGTCGGCATCGTGGCGGCGCTGCTGTGGCAGAAGTACCACCGCATCAAGCTGCCCGCCTACCTGGCGTTCTTCGGCGGCCGCCGGTTCGTCCCGATCATCACCGCGGGCGTCATGGTGATCCTCGGCGTGCTCTTCGGCCTGGTCTTCCACTGGGTCAACAGCGGCATCGAGGCCGCCGGTGACGCGGTCACCGCCGCCCCGGTCGTCGGTGGTGGCATCTACGGCGCGCTGAACCGCCTGCTCATCCCGGTCGGTCTGCACCAGCTGCTGAACGTCCCGGTGTGGTTCATCTTCGACGGCGGCGACATCAACAACTTCGTCGCGGGCAAGATGTCGGCCGGTGCCTTCACCACGGGCTTCTTCCCGATCTTCATGTTCGCGCTGCCCGCGGCCGCACTGGCCATCTGGCAGACGGCCCGCCCGGCGCAGAAGAAGGTCGTCGGCGGTGTGATGATCGCCGGCGCGCTGACCTCCTTCCTGACCGGTGTCACCGAGCCGATCGAGTTCTCGTTCATGTTCGTGGCGTGGCCGCTGTACCTGTTCCACGCGATCATGACCGGCACCTCGCTGGCCATCTGCAACGCGCTGGGCATCCACCAGAGCTTCAACTTCTCGGCCGGCGCGATCGACTACCTGCTCAACTTCGGCGCCCCGGCCGCGCAGAAGCCGTGGCTGCTGATCCCGATCGGCCTCGTCTACGCGGTGATCTACTACTTCGTGTTCCGCTTCGCGATCGTCAAGTTCAACCTGCGGACCCCGGGCCGCGAGGACGACTCGATCGAGGCCGACCTCGACCGCACCGCCGCCGCGTAACATCCGTACCGACGTAGCACCCCAGTAGCGAGAGGACGAACATGCCGGAGAAACGCGTCGCCGTGGCGAGCAAGGTGGGCCTGCACGCCCGGCCCGCCGCGCTGGTGGCGAAGGCGGCCGCGGCGCAGCCCGTCGCGGTGCAGATCGCCAAGGCCGGCGGGAGCCCGGTGGCCGCCGGCAGCGTGCTCAACCTGATGACGCTCGCCGCCGGGTACGGCGACGAGGTCGTCATCAGCGCCGAGGGCGAGGGCGCCGAGGAGGCCGTGGAAGCGGTCGCCCAGCTGGTCGCCACCGACCTCGACGCCTGAGCAGTACCCCGCGAAGGCCTTCGCACCGGTCCCCGACACCGGTGCGGGGGCCTTCGCGGCGTTTCGTAGGCTGGACGCATGGAAAGCGTGCGCTTGGTCGGAGACTGGCCGGTGGACAACGCCGCGACCGCCGTGGTGACGGCGGACGGCGGCGTCGTGGGCACTCACGGCGATACCGCGCGGAAGTTCCGGCTGGCCTCGGTCAGCAAGCCGCTCACCGCCTACGCCGCGCTCATCGCGGTCGAAGAGGGGGTCGTCGACCTCGACACCCCGGCCGGCCCCGAGGGCTCCACCGTGCGGCACCTGCTGGCCCACACCTCCGGTCTCGCGTTCGACGCGCACAAGGCCATGGCCGCGCCCGGCACGCGGCGGCTCTACTCCAACGCCGGCTTCGAAGAACTCGCCGACGCCCTCGCCGAGCACTCCGGCATCCCCTTCGCGCAGTACCAGGCCGAAGCGCTGTTCGCCCCGCTCGGCATGACGAGCACCACGCTCGAAGGTTCGCCCGCCGCCGATGTCGTGTCCACTGTGGACGATCTGGCCGCGTTCGCCGCCGAGCTGCAGTCCCCCAAGCTGCTCGACCCGGCCACCGTCGCCGAGGCGACGAACGTCGTGTTCCCCGGCCTCTCCGGGGTGCTGCCCGGGTTCGGGCACCAGAAGCCCAACGACTGGGGCCTGGGCTTCGAGCTCCGCGACCACAAGAGCCCGCACTGGACCGGCGCGAACAGCTCGCCGCGCACCTTCGGGCACTTCGGCCAGTCGGGCACGTTCCTTTGGGTCGACCCGGACGCGGGCGCGGCCTGCGTCGCGCTGACCGACCGCGCGTTCGGCCCCTGGGCCGCCGAGGTCTGGCCGCGCTACACCGACGCCGTGCTGGCGGAATTGAGCGCGTGAAGCCGCTCCTCGCCGCGCTGCTGCTCCTGCTCGCCGCCTGCGGCGCTCCCGAAGCCGCGCCCGCTCCCCCGCCGCCGTCCGCGGCCACCGCGACCGCCCCGCCGGCGCTCGGCACGAGCGGCGCCGCCGTGCCCGTGCTGCGCTGGACGGCGTGCCACGGGAAGTTCCAGTGCGCCGCCGCGGCCGTGCCGCTGAGCTACCGCGAGCCCCAGGGCCCGGCCATCACACTCTCGGTGATCCGGCTGCCGGCGGGCGACCCGGGGCGGCGGCTCGGCTCGCTGTTCTTCAACTTCGGCGGCCCGGGCACCGACGGCGTCGGCGAGCTGACGCGGTTCGCCGACCGCTTCCCCGCCGAGGTCCGGGCCCGGTTCGACCTGGTGAGCTTCGACCCGCGCGGGATCGGCGGGTCCGCGCCGATCAGCTGCCCCGGCGCCGACCACGCGCCCGCGCCGGGCTCGCCGCTGCGGCAGCCCGACGCGTTCTTCGCGGCGAGCGCGGCGACCGGCCGGGCCTGCGCGGCCTCGGGCGACCTGCTGAGCCACCTGTCGACGGCCAACGTGGCGCGCGACCTGGAACTGCTGCGCCAAGCCGTCGGCGACCCGACGCTGAACTACTACGGCTACTCCTACGGCACCTACCTGGGCGGGACGTACGCGAACCTGTTCCCGGACAAGGTGCGCGCGCTGGTCCTCGACGGCACGCTCGACCTCGTCGCGAACGCCACCGGCAAGCCGGGGCAGGAGCGGGAGCCGGTCGACGTCCGCGCCGACGTCGCCGGGGCGCAGCAGCAGGAGCTGGACCAGTTCTTCGCCGTGTGCGCCGCGGCCGGGCCGAAGTGCGCGTTCTCCGGCGGTGACCCGAAGGCGAAGTTCGCCGGGATCTTCGCGCGGGCCGCGCGCACCACGGGCGTCGGCTCGCTGATGCGGACCGTCGACAGCGCGCTGTACCAGTCCGGCCGGTGGAAACGGCTCGCGCAGACCCTTTCCGCGATGCCGGCGGACTCCGGCCCCGCCGCGCCGGTGCTCGACCCGTACGTGCCGACGCACTCCGCGGCGTTCCTGGCGGTCCAGTGCGTCGACAGCGACAACCCCGGTTCGCCCGCGGACTACGCGGCGCTGGCGGCTCGGGAGAGCGCGCGTCAGCCGTACTTCGGGCTGGGTTCGGTGTTCTCGATGGCCCAGTGCGTGGGCTGGCCGGCGCACGACGCCGATCGGTACACCGGACCGTGGAACCGGGCGCGGAAGAACCCGGTCCTGGTGCTGAACAACCGGTTCGACCCGGCGACGCCGCTGCACAACGCGCAGGCGACGGCGGCGGAACTGGGCGACGGCCGGGTGCTCGTCGTCGACGGGTACGGCCATACGTCACTGGACGCGCCGAGCGCCTGCGCCTCGGCGGCCGTGACGCGCTATTTGACGGACTTGGCGGCGCCGGCTGCCGGAACGACCTGCGCGCCGGACGCGGTCCCGTTCTCGTGAGTGGGAAACAGTGTTCCGCCCCTGTTTCTCACTCACGACCAGCGGGCGCGCGCCGTTCAGCCGAACGGACGCCGTGACCAGGGTCTTTGGACCCTGCCCGGTGCGGTTTCCGGGTGGTGTCATGGTTCTCGTGCGGGCCCGCCGCCGGGCCGGTGCGGGGACCTCGGGCCCCGGCGGGCCGCACGCCTACTCCATCAGCCGGATCGGTTCCCCCGCCTGGTAGGCCGCGATGTCCTCGACCGCGTCGCCGTAGAAGATCTCGTAGGTCTCGCGCGCGACGAACCCGAGGTGCGGGGTCAGGACCGCGTTGTCGAGCGTCCGCAGTGGATGGTCGGCCGGGAACGGCTCGACGTCGTAGACGTCCAGCGCCGCCCGGATCTCCTTGCGCCGCAACGCGTCCACCAGCGCGGCCTCGTCGACGATCGGGCCGCGCGAGGTGTTCACCAGCAACGCGCTCGGCTTCATCGCCGCGAGCTCGGCCGCCCCGACCAGGCCGCGGGTGCGCCCGCTGAGCACCAGGTGGATCGAGAGCACGTCCGAGCGCGCGAACAGGTCCTCTTTGGACACCGCGGTCACGCCGTGCGGGTCCGCCTTCTCCTGCGTGAGGTTCTGGCTCCACGCGATGGTTTCCATGCCGAACGCCTGCCCGATCTTCGCCGCGCCCGCACCGAGGCGGCCGAGGCCGAGCAGGCCGAGCGTCTTGCCGTGCAGCATGGTGCCGACGGTCGTCTGCCAGCCGCCTTCGCGCATGGACCGGAACTCCTGCGGCAGGTTCCGCGACGCGGCCAGGATGAGCGCCCACGTGTGCTCGGCGGTCGGCTGGCCGAGGTATCCGGTCTTCGACACGACGACGCCGTTGCGCTTCGCGGCCGGCACGTCGATGGCGGCGTTGCGCGGACCGGTGCTGACCAGCAGCTTCAGGTCGGGGAGGCGATCGAGCACCTCGGCGGGGAACCGGGTGCGCTCGCGCATCGCGACGACGACCTCGAAGCCCCGCAGCTGCTCGACGACATCGGTGAGGGGTTCGGTGAAGACCGTGATGTCGGCCTTCAGCGAGTCCCAGTCACCGAAGGTCAGAGCGACGTCCTGGTAGTCGTCGAGGATCGCGATGCGCATGATCTCACCGTAGTGGCACGAAGACATCCACGCGGACCAAGTGGTGGTCGGAGGCGTCGTTCAGCCGGGACAGCGGGTCGGATGGCACCGGCCAGAACACCTCCGCGTGCCACGGCAGCAGGCCCTTCGACGGCAGCACGTAGTCCGTCCAGAAGCGGATCTCGTCGTTGTTGCGGGCGCCGTTGCGGTCCTCCGGGCCGTCGAAGCTCGGCGGCGTCGGGTGCGAGACGAGGAAGTGCACGGTCGAGCGGCCGATCTTCAGCGGGAGGTCCCCATGCGACTTCGACGACAGCCGCAGCACGTTCAGCTCCGCCGGGCTGTACCAGTCGTGCGGCGCCGGGTCGTCCGGCAGCAGCGCGCCCGGCATGTCCTTCCAGAGGAACTTCTGGAACGTCCGGACGTGCGCCAGGTCGATCGGGTACTTCGACAGCACGAGCAAGCCGTACTGGCCCTCGAACGCGCCGAAGCCCTGCGCGTCGTTGCCGCCGCCGACCGTGCCGCTGCGGTCGAGGTCGAAGCCGGTCGGGACACCCGTGTTGACCGGCGCGGTGGCGGGCACGAAGAGCGCGGCAGCCGTCAGCCCGGCGGCGAAGCGTTTCACGCTATACCTCCCAGTCGGCGGTCACCCTACCCCTCTTGAACATGTTCAAAAACGGCGCTACAGTACTTCTTGAACACGTTCAAAAGAGGAGTGACCATGGACCGAGTAGTCGTCGCCTACGCGCTCTACCTGCTGATCAGCATCCCGCTGACCGTGCTCGTCGCCCGGACCCTGAGCAAGCACGGCCGCACCTTCCTCGCCGAGGTCTTCGCCGACAGCCCCGGCCTGGCCAACGCCGTCAACCAGCTCCTGGTCGTCGGCTTCTACCTGGTCAGCCTCGGGTTCGTGACGCTCTTCCTGACCAGCCACGCCGAGGTCGCCACCGCGCGGGCGGTGTTCGAGCTGCTCTCGGTGAAGGTCGGCGTCGTCGCGCTGATCCTCGGCGCGATGCACCTGACCAACGTGCTGGTCTTCAACGGCATCCGGCGCCGCCACCTGGCCCCGAAGCCCGCACCGCGGCCGCTGCCCGCGGCCTATCCCGGCATGCCGCAGGTGCCGCCCTTCCCCGCGCCCTGACGTGGCCGGCGCTAACGTGCCGCACGTGGCCAAGAGCGAGGAAACGCGGTCCCTGATCGTCACGACCGCGATGCGGCTGTTCACCGAGAACGGCTACGACCGCACGACGATGCGCGCGATCGCCGCCGAAGCGGGCGTCTCCGTCGGGAACGCGTACTACTACTTCTCGTCGAAGGAACAGCTCATCCAGGGCTTCTACGACGAGATCGCCCGGCAGCACCTCGACGCCGCCCGCGCCCGGATCGACGGCGAGAGCGCCTTCGCCGCCCGGCTGAAGGCCGTGCTGCTGTGCTGGCTGGACATCGCCGAGCCCTACCACCGCTTCGGCACGCAGTTCTTCGTCAACGCGGCCGACCCGGAGTCGCCGCTGAGCCCGTTCAGCGACGACTCCTCGGCCGCCCGCGAAGCGTCGATCGGCCTCATGCGCGAGGTCGTCGACGGCTCCGACGTCAAGCTCGACCCGGAACTGCGCGCCCAGCTGCCGGAACTGCTGTGGCTCTACCAGATGGGCGTGGTGCTGTACTGGGTCCACGACCGCTCGGCCGGGACCAAGCGCAGCCGGATGCTGGTGGAGCGCAGCGTCCCGCTGATCGCGCGGCTGGCCGCGCTCTCCCGGCTGCGGGTGTTCCGCCCGGTCAGCCGGGAGATCGTCGACCTCGTCCAGGACCTGGCTAGGCGGGACTGACCGCCCGGAAGTAGAGGAACCGCGGCTTGGTCCGCAGGTTCGCCGCCCACTTCGGGTCGACTTCGGCCGCCTCCGGGGCCGGCATCGGCTCGGCCAGCTCGTCGACGGCGAACCCCGCCTCGCGGACCGCCCGGAACGTCCAGCTCAGCGGGCGCCGGTAGAAGCGCACCCGCTGACCGGGCGGGAACTCGTCTTCGAGCAGCTCCAGCTCGAAGTAGTTCTCCTTGCCGAACCAGCGCCAGTCCTCACCCGGGTGGTGCACCGAGAACACCAGCACTCCCCCGGGCTTGAGGACCCGGCGGAACTCGGCGAGCACCGGCCCCCAGTCCTTCAGGTAGTGCAGGACGAGCGACGCCGTGATCACGTCGATCGAGCCGTCTTCGAGGTCGAGCGGGCGGGTCACGTCCGCGACCTCGAACCGCGCCACGTCGCCGAACTTCCGCCGGGCCACCGAAACCATCCCCGCGCTCGCGTCGACGCCCAGGACGTCCGCGCCCCGCCCGGCCAGCAGCGCGCTCAGGTGCCCGGCCGCGCAGCCGACGTCCAGCACGCGCTTGCCGTCGACCGCGCCGGCCAGGTCGAGGATCGCGGGCCGGTCGTACAGCGCGTTCGTGACGTTCTTCTCCGCGTGCTCGGCGTAGGCGTCGCTGAACGCGTCGTACTGCGCCGCCCGCGCCCGGCCGAGGATCTCTTCGATCACCTCGGTCTTGGCGTCGGCGTAGTGCTGGATGTACTTCCACTCCTTCGCGGCGAGTTCACGCTTCTTCGCCGCGTACAGGTCACGCTCCTCCGGGTGCGCGCGCATCCGGTCGCGCAGGAGGCGGTAGCGCTCGGTCTGGCCGTTGCCGGGCGAGTAGACGTGCAGGTTGACGTTGGTGTCCGGGCCCTTGAAGCAGCGGTGTTTCTCCCAGTCCGGCTCGCGGATGACGAGCCGGTAGCCCGCCGCCTCCAGCGCGGGGACGTAGGTGTCCTCGGCACCGGAGTCCGGCACCTCGAGGAGGATGTCGACGCACGGCTTGGCGCACAGGCCCGGCACCGAGGTCGACCCGACGTGTTCGAGAACGAGGACCTGGTCGCCGAGCACGTCCCGGATCCGCGCGGCCTCGCGCTCGAAGAGCTTCGGCCACTCCGGGTCGTAGTCGACGAGCAGGACCGTGGAGTTGAGCTGCGGCGCGTCGCCGCCCACCCACCCGGACTCGATCTCGGTCTCGCTCAACGCTTCTTGGCTGGTCATTCCGGTTGACCCCCTTCATCAAGGCAGTCCGCCAGAATATCGGCAGGCGCAACCGGTTTTCAGGAGATCGGCAGCGGCAGCAGGTTCCCGGTCGCTTCGCGCAGCGCGTCGCGCATCGCCGCACGCGGGGCCGGCCGCCCGGTGAAGTGCTCGGCCTGCCCGAACGCCTGGTGCAGCAGCATGTCCAGCCCGGTCGCGAGCCGGCCGCCGCGCGCCGCGACCGCTTCGGCCAGCGGTGTCGGCCACGGGTGGTAGATGACGTCGAGGACGTGCGCGACGCCCGCCAGCTCGGCCACGTGCGGGACGACCGCGTCCGGCGGCACCGTGTTCACCAGCACCGCCGCCGCCCCCAGCGACGCGAAGTCCGTGTCGGCCCAGCGAAGCACGTCGACGTCGAGCGAAGCCCGCTTCGCCGCGTCGAGGGTTTCTCCGGCCCGCGCGGGTTCCCGCACGACCAGCCGCACCCGCGCCACGCCGAGCGCCGCGAGCCCGACGACCGCCGCGGCCGCCGTGCCGCCCGCGCCGAGCACGACCGCGGTGTCCGACGGCGACGGCTGGTAGCCGCCCGCCGCGCGCAGCGCCCCGGTGACGCCGTCGACGTCGGTGCAGTCGGCGAGCCAGCCCTTCGCCGTGCGGACCAGGGTGTTGGCCGCGCCGACCGCGGCCGCGCGCGGCGTCACCTCGTCCGCGTGGTCGAGCGCCGCGCGCTTGCCCGGCATGGTGACCGAAAGCCCGGTCCACTCCGGGCCGAGGCCGTCGACCAGGCCCGGCAGCTCCTCGGCGCTCGTCTCGATGCGCTCGTACGTCCAGCCGGTCAGGCCGAGCGCGGCGAACGCGGCGCCGTGCAGCACCGGCGACAGCGAGTGCGCCACCGGCTTGCCCAGCACGGCGGCGCGGCGAGGCTCAGAAGACACCACGTTGCTGGGCCAGCTTGACGTTCGCCTTGTGCTCGTCGAACGTGACCCCGAAGCAGGAGAGGCCGTTCTTCTCGCACTTGACGAAGTACACCCAGTCGCCCGACGCCGGGTGCACCGCCGCCTGGATGGCGTCGGCGCTGGGCACCGAGATCGGGGTCGGCGTCAGGCCCGTGTTCTTGTAGGTGTTGTACGCGCCCGCCTTGTTCCGGTCGTCGTCGTTGGTCGCCAGGGTCGGGCGGTCCAGCACGTAGTTGACCGTGGAGTCCATCTGCAGCCGCATGTTGATCGCCAGCCGGTTGTAGATGACCCGCGACAGCTTGCCGAAGTCGGCCTTCACCGCCTCGCGCTCGATGATCGAGGCGATGATCAGCGTCTGGTACGGCGTCATCCCGGGACCGGTCGACTGCGGGCTCAGCCCGGCGTTCTGGATCGCCTCGGTGGAGCTGCGCACCAGCTGCCCGATGATCTCCTGCGGGGACGCCCCCGGCCGGACGTCGTAGAGGCCGGGCGCGATGAGGCCTTCGAGCCGCCGGTCCTTGCGGTCGGCCTTGTTGGCGGGCTCGATCGCCCAGTCGGGCACGCCGAGCGTCTTCAGGTCCGCGTTGTCGACCACCTTGCGCAGGTCGTCGGCGGTCACGCAGGTGCTCTTGCCGTTGATCTGCGCGCAGGAGGCCTTCGCCATCAGGCTGTACACGCCGGGCGTGACCTTGCCGTCGGGCTGGGTGATGTCGTCGAACTGCGTGTACGGCCGGATCTCCAGCTGGCCGACGCGGGCGGCCGCGTCGGTGATCCGGTCGACCGCGCTGGCCCCCGACATGTGCGACTTCATCACGTAGAAGCCGTGCTGGATCCGGGCCAGCTTCGGGTTGTCCTCACCGGCCTTGACGAACGCCTTGCCGCTGGCGACGACACCGGCCGTGGCGAGCTTCGCGCCGATCGCCGACGTCGAGTCGCCGTCGTCGACCTGGAACAGCACGTCCCCGTCGCCGGCGCCCTCGAAGTCGTCGTAGCCGAAGATCTTGTTGAAGCCGTAGTAGGCCCCGCCGGCGAGCAGCACGATCACGACCAGCGCGGCGACCCAGCCGAGGGCGCGCTTGCCCTTCTTCTTCTTGCGCGGCTGCTCCGGCTCGTCCTCGTAGTCGTCGTACTCGGCGTCGTCGTAGTCCTCGTAGGCCTCGTCGTAGTCGTCGTACTCCGCGTACTCGTCGCCCTCGGCGAAGAACTCTTCGGGCTCCTCGTGCTCGGGTTCCGGCGCCGGCTGGGCGGGGATGATGTCGGTCGGCGGGTCCTCGCGCACCGGCGGGGGCGGCGGGCGGCGGCGCCGCGGCGGCTCCAGACCGGGTTCGGGCACGCCGACAGACCGGTCACCCGGCTGGACGGGCCGCCGCGGGGGTTCCGGCGCACCGCGGCGGGGGTCGGCGTCGGGATCCGGCGCCGCGCGACGCCGGTGCGACTCCGCTTCGTTCGGGTCGGCTGCGCGACGGCGGCCGGGCGGCTCGATGGCCTCCGGTTCGGCGCGGCGACGGCGTCCGGGCGGGGGTTCGACGGCTTCGACGGGCTCGAGTTCGGCCCGGCGGCGCCGTCGCGGGGGTTCGTCCTGGGCGCCCCGCAACCGGGCGGCCTGCGCTTCGGCGGCCTCCTCCAGGTCGAGCATCGCCTGGTGCCGGCGCGCCGCGTCGGCCTCGGCCAGCTCCTCCGGGCTCGGGCGGCGACGGCGGGCGTCGGCCCCCTCGTCCGGGCTGGGCGCGGGACGGCGGCGGCGCGGCGGCTCCTCGGGGGCCGCGCGGCGGCGCCCCGGCTCGGGAGCCGCGCGGCGCGGGGCCGGGCCGTCGGCGCCGTCGTCGAGGCCGTGGCGGGCGCGGACCGGCGCCGAACGCTCGGCTTCCCGGGGGTCGAAGTCGTCTTCGGCCGGGGGCAGCGTGCCCGGCGGCTCGAGCCGGCGACGGCGGCCGGACGGCGGCGCGTCCCGGCGCGCGTCGTAACCCGGCTCGGGGCGGGCCCGGCGCGACGGCTGGGGCAGTTCGTGGGAGCCGCTGTGCCGCGACGGCTGCGGCAGCTCCTGGTACCCGCTCGCGCGGGGATCGGGCCGGGACGGCGGCGGGGTGGCCGGTCCCGGTTCGCGAAGGCGCCTGCGCCCGCGAGGGGGCTCAGGTGGCTGCTCGTTCATCGGTCTCCCTCCCGGGCGCGGTGCGCAGCGGCGGCGTCGATCCAGGCCTGCAGGATCTCCACGGCGGCGGCCTGGTCGACCACCGCGCGCTGCTTGCGGCCTTTGACCCCGCGCTGGGAGAGGATGCGGGATGCGGTGACCGTGGTCAGCCGCTCGTCGCCCAGCCGGACCGGCACGGGCGCTATCCGCCCGGCCAGGCGTTCAGAATACGCGATCGCCAGCTCGGCCGCCGGACCCTGCCGGTTGGCGAGCGTTCGCGGCAGGCCCACGATCACCTCGACCACCTCGTGCTCGGTGACGAGGGCGGCCAGCTGGTCCAGATCACTGTCGTCGGTCGCATCGCGGGAGAGGGTAACCAATGGCGAAGCGAGCAGGGGGGCCGGATCGCTCAGCGCCACGCCGACCCGGACGGATCCGACATCGACGCCGAGGCGACGGCCGCGCCCCGGATCGGCCTCTCCTGGCCGGTCCGGGCCGCGGTTTCCGCGGTTAACCAATGCCGGCAATCGCCGAACGCAGGGCCGTGACCGCGTCGGCCGCGCCGGCCGGGTTCGTGCCACCGCCCTGGGCCATGTCGGGCTTGCCGCCACCGCGCCCGCCGATCTTCTCGGCGAAGGACGGCACGAGCTTGCCCGCGGCGATGCCCTTGTCCTGGGCCGCCTTGGTCGTCGCGACGACGAAGCTCAGCTTCTCGCCGGACGGCGAGAACAGCGCCACCACGCCGGGCCGCGAGCCGAGCCTGCCGCGGATGTCCGAGGCGAGCGCGCGCAGGCCGTTGCCGTCGACGTCCGGGACGACCTCGGCCACGACCGTGACGCCGCCGATCTCCTGCGCCTTGTCGACCAGCGCGCCCGCCGAGCCCAGCACCTGCTGGGTCTTGAGCTGCGCGATCTCCTTCTCGGCGTTCTTCAGCCGGGTCAGGACGTCGTCGATGCGGCCGGGCAGCTGGTCCGAGGGCACCTTGAAGGTGTTCGCCAGCTGGGAGACCAGCAGCTGCTCCTTGCGGACGTACTTCAGCGCGTCCGTGCCGACCAGCGCCTCGACGCGGTGGACACCCGAGCCGATGGAGGCGTCGGAGACGAGCTTGACCAGGCCGAGCTGGCCGATCCGCTCGACGTGCGTGCCACCGCAGAGCTCGCGGGAGTAGTCGCCCATGTCGACCACGCGGACGTCGTTGCCGTACTTCTCGCCGAACAGCGCGACCGCGCCCAGCTCGAGGGCCTTGTCCTTGGTCGTGGTGTAGCTCTGCACCTCGACGTTGGTCTGCAGGTAGTCGTTGACCTCCTGCTCGACCTCGGTCAGCACGTCGGCCGACACCGACCCGGGCGTGGTGAAGTCGAACCGCATGCGGCCCGGCGAGTTCAGCGAGCCCGCCTGCGCCGCGCGCTTGCCGTACGCGCCGCGGACGGCCGCGTGCACCAGGTGCGTCGCGGAGTGCGAGCGCTCGATGGACAGGCGGCGGTGCGCGTCGACCGAGCCGGTCAGCTTGGTGTCGAGGCCGACCTCGCCCTGCTCCACCTCGACGCGGTGCACGTACAGGCCCGGGACGATCTTCTGGACGTCGAGGACCTTCAGCTCGACGCCGTCGCCGACCAGCACGCCGGTGTCGGCGACCTGGCCGCCGCTCTCGGCGTAGAACGGCGTCCGGTCGAGCACCAGCTCGGCCTTCTTGCCCGCCGAGACGCTGCGGACCGGCTGCCCGTCTTCGAGCAGGGCGACGACCTTGGCCTCGGCCTGCAGGTCGGTGTAGCCGAGGAACTCGGTCTCGCCGTGCTGCTCCAGGACCTTCCGGTACTCCGAGAGGTCGCCGTGGCCGGTCTTGCGGGCCGCCGCGTCCGCCTTCGCGCGGGTCCGCTGCTCGTTCATGAGCGTGCGGAAACCCTCCTCGTCGACGGTCAGGCCCTGCTCGGCCGCCATCTCCAGGGTGAGGTCGATCGGGAAGCCGTAGGTGTCGTGCAGCTGGAACGCCTTGTCGCCGGCCAGCACGTCGCCACCGCCGCGCTTGGTCTCCTCGGCCGCGAGGTCGAAGATGCGCGAACCGGAGGTCAGGGTCGAGAGGAAGGCCTCCTCCTCGATCCGGACGACCTCGCTGATCCGGTCGAAGCCGTCGATCAGCTCGGGGTAGGTCGGGGCCATCGTGTCGCGCACGACCTTCGCGAACTCCTGCAGCACCGGCTCCTGCACGCCGAGCAGGCGCGTGGAGCGGACGATGCGGCGCAGGAGGCGGCGCAGCACGTAGCCGCGGCCGTCGTTGCCCGGGGTGACGCCGTCGCCGATCAGCATGACGCCGGTGCGGGCGTGGTCGGCGATGACGCGGAAGCGGACGTCGTCGGCGTGGTTGCTGCCGTAGCGGCGGCCCGAGAACTCCTCCGCGCGGCCGATCACCGGGCGCACGAGGTCGGTTTCGTAGACGTTCTCGACGCCCTGCAGGATCGTTGCCACGCGCTCGACACCCATGCCGGTGTCGATGTTCTTCGCCGGCAGCTCGCCGAGGATCGGGAAGTCCTTCTTGCCGCTGCCCTCGCCCCGGATGTTCTGCATGAACACCAGGTTCCAGATCTCGATGTAGCGGTCCTCGTCGACGACCGGGCCGCCCTCGCGGCCGTACTCGGGGCCGCGGTCGTAGTAGATCTCCGAGCACGGGCCGCACGGGCCGGGGATGCCCATCGACCAGAAGTTGTCGACCATGTCGCGCGCCTGGATGCGCTCGCCCGGCAGGCCGGTGATCTTCTTCCACAGCCCCGCCGCTTCGGCGTCCTCCTCGTAGACGGTCGCCCACAGGCGGTCGGGGTCGAGGCCGTAGCCGCCTTCGCTCTGGGGCTTGGTGATCAGCTCCCAGGCGTACTCGATGGCGCCTTCCTTGAAGTAGTCGCCGAAGGAGAAGTTGCCGGCCATCTGGAAGAACGTGTTGTGCCGGGTGGTCTTGCCGACCTCGTCGATGTCCGGCGTGCGCACGCACTTCTGCACGGAGGTCGCGCGCGGGTACGGCGGCGGCGCCTCACCGAGGAAGTACGGCTTGAACTGCACCATGCCGGCGTTGACGAACAGCAGGTTGGGGTCGTCGAGGATCAGCGGCGCGCTGGGCACGCGCGTGTGGCCCTTGCCCTCGAAATGGCGCAGGAAACGATCGGTGATTTCGTGTGTGTCCACGGGTCAGTTCCTTGTGGCTGGTGAAGAAAGAACGGGGTCGGCGTCGACGGCGGAAGGGTTCCGGGCAGGCCCGGATCAGCCCTCCGCCCGGCGAGCTCGCCGGACCGGGCGCCGGGCGGCGGCCGCGTGCCGTCCTTCGGCGCGGGGCGCCGAGACGCCCGTCCGCTCCTCGACCATGTCGTGCAACTCCTGCTCCCGCTCGTTCATGCCCGCGCGCACCTCGGCGCCGAACGAACCCACGGCGCCGGCCAGTTCGCGCACGGCGTCGCCCAAGTTCGATGCTAACCCGGCCGGAGTGGCCTGACGAGCCGTTTCGGCGGCCTTGCGGGACAGCACGACCCCGGTGACGACGCCGACGCCGAGCCAGAACAGCCGCTTCACTTCGCCGCCTTCTTCGCGGCCTTCAGCGCGCTCTTCTTCTTGCGCGCCTTGATCGCCTTGGACAGGCCGTAGGACAGCGCCGCGGTCTTGACCAGCGGGCCGCCCAGCGTCGCGGTGAACACCGACGCCAGCGCGGAGACGTTCCCGGTGACGGCCTGCGCGTTCGACGTGATGCCGTCGACCCGCTCCAGCTGGGCGTTCACGTGGGTGATCGTCTGGTTCGCGCCGATCAGCAGCGGGTCGGTGTTGCTGTTGGTGCGCTCGATCGCCTCGGTGGCCGCGTCCAGCGTCTTGCCGAGCTTGATCAGCGGGATCGCCAGCAGGACGACCAGCACCACGAATGCTCCTGCGGCGATCAACGCGGCGATCTGCCCTGCCGACACGGGCCCTCCTCGGTTCACGGGTCTTGGGTGCCGATGAGGTTACCGCCTGGCCGGGTCCCCGACCGTGTCACCCCGCGCGGGCCGGAAAACCCTTCGCTCCGGGTCCGCGCGGGGCGGTACACCTGGGCGATGGCACACGACGACGGACCCGGGCGCCGGGTCCTTTCCGGGCCGGGCGGCACGGCGGCCGACGTGCTGGCCGCGTTGCCCGGTGCGGACCTCACGACGGTCCAGCTGGAGGTCGCGCGGCGGCGGGCGGCCCGGCTGTCCGGTCCCGACGTGCTGCGCCGCCACCGCGACGACCGGTTCGCCGCGCCGAGCCCGCTGCCGTTCGCGCTGCTGCGCCGGGTAGAAGACGCGCTCATCGGCGCCGCAACGGGCTTCGACCTGGTGCTCCTCTCGCCGCTCGTCCCGCTCGGCACCCATTCGGCGGTGGCCGGGGTGGCCCAGCACCGGGTGGTGCCGACCGGCCGCGGCACCGAGGTCGCCGCCGACCCGACCACCGGCCTGGCCCTGGAGGCGGCGGTCCGGCGTTCCTCGGCGGACGTCGTCCGCCTGGCCTCCGTGCAGCGCGTGGTGCGGGCCCAGCGGGTCCCGGCGGGGCTGTTCGCGCACTTCTCGCTGTTCGGTGCGGTGACGGCGGGCCGGGACACGGGCAGCCTCGCGTTCGAGCGGACGGCGCTGGCCGAGCACGCGCGGCTGATGGCGGCGGCGTGCCGGGCCCTGGGCGCGACGGACGTCTCGCTCGGCGTGACGGTGCTCGACCCCCGGTTCGAAGGCCTGCTCGACCCGGTGCCGGACGTGCCGGTCCGCCCGTTCCCGGACCGCGAAGGCGGCCGAGGCGGGTACTACGAGGGCCTCTGCTTCAAGGTGTACGCGTCCTTCGGCGGCGAGCTCGCCGAAGTGGGCGATGGCGGCTTCACGCCGTGGACCCGGAAGCTCCTGGGCAACGCGAAGGAGCGCCTCCTGACCAGCGCCCTGGGCGTGGACCGGCTCGCGACGCTCCTCTAACGCTCCTTCAGCACGGCCCGGTACAGCGCGGCCATGTCGTCCTCGCCGTGGCCCGCGTCCACCGCGGCTTCCAGGTGCGCCAGCACCGCGCGGGCGCCCGCGACGTCGACGTCCTCGCCCGCCGCCTCGACCACCAGCCGCGCGTCCTTCGCCGCCAGGCCCGCCGGGAACGACGGCGGGTACTCCCCGGACAGCATCGCGCCGCCCTTCACGTGCGCGTAGCCCACGTCGAGGCCGCCGCCCTTGATCGTCTCGAGGAACAGCGCGGGGTCCAGGCCCAGCGCCCGGGCCAGGCCGAGGCTCTCCGCCGTGCCGTTGGTCAGGGCCAGCACCCACGCGTTCAGCACCAGCTTCAGCCGGCTGCCGTTGCCCGCCGGGCCGAGCCACTGCGTCTTGACGGCGACCGCGTCGAACACCGGCGTGGCCTTCGGGCGGGCCTCCTCCGGGCCGGACGCGAGGACCTGCAGCTGCGCCTGTTCGGCGGGCTGCCGCGTGCCCAGCACCGGCGCGTCCACGAACACCACGCCCGCCTTTTCCGCCAGCGCGGCGAGCCGGTCGGTCCAGTCGAGGCCGACCGTGCTCATCTGCAGCCACAGCGTGCCCGAAGCGGGCGAAGCCGCCTCGAACGCTTCGGCCACCACGGGTCCGTCGGCGAGCATCGTCACGAGGGTGTCCGCGCCCTCGGCCGCCGCGGCCGCCGAATCCGCGACGTTCGCGACGTCGGCGAGCGGCTCGGCCTTCGCCCGGGTCCGGTTCCAGACCCGGACCTCCTGGCCCGCCTTGGCGATGTTGGCCGCCATCGGGGCGCCCATGATTCCGGTTCCGAGAAACGCGACGCTCATGCGTTCATCGTGCCGAAGGGGCGGCGGAACCGCGCGCTCAGCCGACCCCGGCCGCACGTTCTGCCCGGTTCGCGCCGACTTAAGCCACAACCGGGAGCCGCGGCAGCAGGCGGCCCAGAGCAGCGACGGTCTCCAAGCGGTCGCCGCCGCGTCGGTAACCGGCGGCGCGACGGAGGTGGCCTGCGCCGGCCCCTCCCGCATCGGGAGCAGGGCAGCCGCCGGGAAGGGGGCGGCGGAACCGCGCGCTCAGCCGACCGGCCGCACGTTCTGCCCGGTTCGCGCCGGCTTGTGCCACGACCGGCAGGTGCGATAGCAGGCGGTCCAGCGCGGCAACGGTCTCCGAGCGGTCGCCGCCCGCATCGGTGGCCGGCGGCGCGACGGAGGTGGCCTGCGCCGGCCCCTCCCGCATCGGGAGCAGGGCAGCCGCCGGGAAGGGGGCGTCGGAACCGCGCGCTCAGCCGACCCCGGCCGCACGTTCTGCCCGGTTCGCGCCCGCTCGGTCAGTAGTCGCCCAGCAGGCAGAACGGGTGCCCGGCCGGGTCGGCGTAGACGCGCCAGCCGCGGCCGCCGAGGTCGGGGTCGAGCAGCCGGCCGCCGTTCGCCAGGACCACGTGGTGGGACTCCCGGAAGTCGTCCACCTCGAAGTCGAGGTGGAACTGCTGCGGGTACGCCGGGTCCGGCCAGCGCGGCGGCTGGTGGTTCACGGCCCGCTGGAACCCCAGGACCAGCCCGCCCACGTGCAGCGTCGACCAGTCCTCGTCGACCCGCCAGCGCGGGTCCGGCCGGTCCACCTCGCCGCCGAGCAGGGCCTGGTAGAAGCGGGCGAGCACGACCGGTTCCGGACAGTCCAGGACGATGCACTGCAGCGTCGCGGGCACGGGCACGCCTCCTGCGGGATCGAGGTCACCTTCGAAGCGTGCAGCTTACGAAACCCGATGATCTTGACCGCCTCGGGCCGCGAAGATGATCAGCCCCCGCCCGGCTCACCGTTCGCCGCGGATCGTGCGGCGCAGCTTCGGGACGCGCTCGGCGAGGGTGCGCTCGGCGCCGCGCTGGGTCGGCTCGTAGTAGTCGCGGCCGACCAGCTCGTCCGGCGGGTACTGCTGCGCCAGCACGCCTTCCGGGACGTTGTGCGGGTAGCGGTAGCCCTGGGCGTTGCCCAGCTTCTTCGCGCCCGCGTAGTGCCCGTCGCGCAACGGCGGCGGGACCGCGCCGGCCAGCCCGGCGCGGACGTCCGCCAGCGCCGCGTCGATGCTCGTGACGACCGCGTTCGACTTCGGCGCGGTGGCCAGGTGGATGGTCGCCTGGGCCAGTGCCAGCCTGCCCTCGGGCATGCCGATGAACTGCACCGCGTGCGCGGCCGCGACGGCCGCCTGGAGCGCGGTCGGGTCGGCCAGCCCGACGTCCTCGCTGGCGTGCACCACCAGCCGCCGCGCGAGGAACCGCGGGTCCTCCCCCGCTTCGATCATCCGGGCGAGGTAATGCAGCGCGGCGTCCACATCGGACCCGCGGATCGACTTGATGAACGCGCTGATGACGTCGTAGTGCTGGTCGCCGTCGCGGTCGTAGCGGACCGCCGCCTTGTCCACAGTGGACTCGACGATGGCCAGGTCGATCGTCTTCGCCTCGGTGGCCGACGCCGCGTCCGCCGCCGCCTCCAGCGCCGTGAGCGCGCGGCGCGCGTCCCCGCCCGCGAGCCGGACGAGGTGGGCCCGCGCGTCCTCGGTCAGCGTCAGCTCGCCGCCGAGACCGCGTTCGTCTTCGAGCGCCCGCTCGATGAGGAGCGTGATGTCGTCGTCGGTCAGCGGGCGCAGCTGCAGCACCAGCGAGCGCGACAGCAACGGCGAGACGACGGAGAACGACGGGTTCTCGGTGGTCGCCGCGACCAGCAGCACGGTGCGGTCCTCGACCGCGCCGAGCAGCGCGTCCTGCTGGGTCTTGGAGAACCGGTGCACCTCGTCGATGAACAGCACGGTGTTCTCGGTGTTGTACTGGCGGCGCCGCCGCGCCTCCTCGATGACCCCGCGCACCTCCTTGACGCCCGCCGAAAGCGCCGACATCGCGACGAACCGGCGGCCGGTGGCGATCGAGACGAGGTTGGCCAGCGTCGTCTTGCCCGTGCCGGGCGGGCCGTAGAGCAGGACCGACGCCGGCGCGGCGCCCTCGACCAGCCGGCGCAGCGGGGCGCCTTCGCGCAGGAGGTGCTGCTGGCCGACGACCTCGTCGAGCGAGCGCGGCCGCATCCGCACGGCCAGCGGCGAGCTGGCGGGATCCGCCTGGGGCTCGCCCGCGTTCGACGTCGTGCGCTCCGGTGGCGGGGCCACGTCGGCGTTCACGGTGAAGAGTTCGTCCTGTGCCACACCGATGACGTTAACCGAAGGCACCGACAGAACCACTTGCCGCGGTCCCCGGATCGGCGCTACCGTCGTGTTGACCGGTTGACCGAAAGTGCGATTCCGGTCAACAAGTCAAATCCTCAACGAACCAGCAGGTGGACGACCGCATGAGCCATCCCAACCGCGAGCGCGCCGACCGCATCCTGGACGCGGCGGGCGAGCTGCTGCTGCGCATGGGCTACCGGAAGGTGGCGGTGGACGACATCGCGCGCGCGGTCGGCATCGGCAAGGGCACCGTCTACCTGCACTGGCGCAACAAGGAACTGCTGTTCCAGGCGCTGATGATGCGCGAGTCGGCCGACCTGACCGACGAGATCCTGCGGGCGATCAAGGCCGATCCGGCGATGATCCTCCCGCACCGGATGATCTCGGCGTCGTTCCTCACCACGCACCGCCGTCCGCTGGTGATGGCGATGCTGCGCGGCAACGCCGACATGTTCGGTTCACTGGGGGACCTCGCCCTGCGCAAGCAGCAGGACGAGCTGCGACGGCAGTTCGAGGACGCGATGCTCCGGCGCGGGCTGATCCGCGCGGACGTCCCGAACGTGACCTACGCGCTGCACGCGGCGACGCTCGGCTTCTACCTCGGCGACACGCTGTCGGACGAGTTCGACGGCATCGCGCTGGAGGAGAAGGCGGCGGTCCTCGCGCACATCATCCGCACCGCGTTCGAGCCCGCCGGGGAGCCCGATCCCGCGGCGGTCGCCGACGTGGCGGCGGAACTGGGTTCGGCGCTCGAGGAGCTCGTCTCGGGCTACCGGCAAGGGATCTACGCACACGATCCCACCAAGGCACCCGGCTGATCCCGGGGCCACACAGGGGAAAGAAGGGGCGGACATGACCACCACACAAGCGGATACCTGGGGACTCCACGAAGCCCAGTTCTGGCTGCGGGGGAAGCAGCCGGCGGAGCGGGTGCACCACGCCGCCGACCTCGGGTTCTGGAACGTCTACGGGCACCCGGAGGCCGAAGAGGTGCTCCGCGACCCGGCGACGTACTCCTCGGACACCACCCGGCTGGTGCCGAAGGACATGATGGCGGACCAGGACATCGACGTCGACTTCGAGGAGATGCGGGCGGGCAACCTGCTGCAGCTGGACCCGCCGCTGCACAACAAGATGCGCAAGCTGGTCAGCCGGGCGTTCACGCCGAAGGTCGTCGCGGACCTCGAGCCGCGCATCGCCGCGGTGACGAACGAGATGCTCGACGAAGCGGGCGGCGACGGCCGGCTCGAGCTGGTCGAAGACCTCGCCTACCCGTTGCCGGTGATCGTCATCGCGGAGCTGCTGGGGGTCCCCGCGAGCGACCGGTACCTGTTCAAGGGCTGGGTGGACAAGCTGTTCGACTCCTCGGAGCAGTTCTCGCTGAAGGAGCAGAGCGAGGGGCGGCAGGAGGCGGTCAAGAAGTCCCTGGAAGGCCAGAAAGCGCTTGCGGACTACCTCGGCACGCACGTCGACGAACGGCGGAAGCAGCCGCGGGAGGACCTGCTGACGAAGCTCGTCGAAGCCGAGGTCGACGGGGAGAAGCTGACCCGCAACGAGGTCGTCAACTTCGCGAACATCCTGCTGCTGGCCGGGCACATCACCACCACGATGCTGCTCGGCAACGCCGTGCTGTGCCTGGACACGCACCCGGAGTGGGACGAGCGCGTGCGCGCCGACCGGTCCCTGGTGCCGCCGGCTATCGAAGAGTCGCTGCGGTACCTGTCCCCGTTCGCGGCGGTGGCCCGCGCGACGAACCGCGAGGTCGAGCTGGGCGGGACGACCGTGCCCGCGGACCAGATGCTGATGGTCTGGGTCGCGGCGGCCAACCGCGACGACCGGGTGTTCGCCGACCCGGACACGTTCAACCCGCTGCGGGACCCGAACCCGCACCTGGCGTTCGGCCGGGGGATCCACTTCTGCATCGGGGCCCCGCTCGCGCGGCTCGAAGGCCGGGTGGCGCTGAACATCCTGTTCGACCGCTACCCGGCGCTGCGCACGATCCCCGGCGAACCGCCGAAGTTCCAGATCAACCCGAACATGACCGGGGTGCGGGAGCTGCCGCTCACCACGGCGTGAACCGGTTGCGCCCTGGGCGAAATCCCTCGCCCGGGGCGCTGCCGTGCCCCAGGGTGGGGCGATGAAGGTGGCGGTGCTGGCGGACGTCCACGGCGTCCTGCCCGCGTTGGAGGCCGTGCTGGCGGAGCCGGACGTCGTGGCGGCGGAGAAGATCGTGCTGCTCGGCGACATGCTCGCCGGCCCGATGCCGGTGGCGACCCTGGACCGGCTCCTTCTGCTGGGGTCGCGGGCGGTCTGGGTGCGCGGCAACGCCGACCGGGAGCTGGCGGCGTCGGCGCGCGGTCACGGGAAGTTCGTCCCGGACCCGATCTTCCCGTGGGCGGCGCGGCAGCTGCGTCCGGCGGATCTGCCGGTGCTGGACGCGCTGCCGCTGACGGTGGCGCTCGACGGCGTGCGGTACTGCCACGCGACGCCGCGCGACGACACGGAAATCGCGCTCGTCGACAGCCCGCCGGAGTGGTGGGCGGAGGTCCTCGAGGGCGTCGCGGAATCGACGATCGTCTGCGGGCACACGCACATGCCGTTCGTCCGGCTCGCCGACCGGCGGCTGGTCGTCAACCCGGGCAGCGTCGGGATGCCGTACGGCGCGCGGGGTGCGCACTGGGCACTGCTCGGCGACGGTGTCGAGCTGCGGCGGACGTCGTACGACGTCGAGGAGGCGTGTCGCTTCCTGGCCGCGCGGTCGGGCTATCCCGGCATCGAGGAGTGGGCGGACTGCTTCGTCCGCAACCCGGCTTCGGACGTCGAGGCGCTGCGCGTGTTCAGCGGGCGCGGAACGAGTTCCACATGATGACGGCGGCGTAGGGCAGGAACTCGCGGCCGCGGCGCCAGAGCCACGGGATTCCCTTGAGCACCAGCCATCCCACGTGCCCCGCGGCGCTCGGCTCGACCCCGCCGCCGCAGGTGAGGCTCACCGGTTCCGGCACGGCGAAACCGGCTTCGGCGAGCAGGCCGGTGAAGCCGTCGGCGAGCAGGCGGTGGCCGAGCTCCGAGGGGTGCAGCCGGTCGACGCTCCACACGGTGAGGTCGTAGGCGCCGGGAAGCCGGTCGAGGTCGAGGCAGGGGACGCCTTCGCGGGCGACGACCTCGTCGATGGCGGCGTTCAGCTCGGCGACGCGCGCGCTGAGGGCGCGCTTGAGCGACGGCGGGAGGCGGAACACCTTGCTGTGGTCGTGGAAGCGGACCGGGACGACGGTGGTACCCACCTCGCGGAGCCGGCGGACGACCTCGGTGAGGTCGGCGGCGATCCGGGCGGCGTCGAAGTCCGGCCGCAGGGTGTCGTTCATGCCGGCGACGAGCAGCGCGACATCAGGCCGGTGCGCGACGGCGGCGGGCACCTGCTGGGTGAGCACGCACCGCATCCGCGCACCGGTGAAGGCGGGGTTGAGGTAGCCACCGGGCCCGACGCCGAGCGCGGCGGCGACGAGCGGGCCGACGCCCCGCCAGCCACCCCGCTTGGGCAGCGGATCCCCCAGCCCGACGGCGGTGGAGTCCCCGAGCACGACAAGCCGCTCGGCGCGCTTGAGCGCGGTCGTGGGCACGGTCACAGGCGCGGGGCGGGGAGGTTCGGGGGTGACTTCGACACTGATCACGGTCACGTCCACGACCATCGGCCACGGAGACTCACACCCGGTGAGGACGAGGTAACGCGCCTGGGACGGAGCGCCTAATTCTTGACGCTCACCTCACAGGCGCCGGAAATGTCCCCGCCGGCGGCGGCGGGCCCAGCCCGAGGGGCCCGCCCAGCCGACGGCCCGCCCTCCCTGGGGGCTGCCCCCGCTTCCAGCGTATCGGCGAGGTCCGACGAACCCGGGCGAAAACGCCCCCGCCGACCGCACCTGTCCACATCACGGCTGCCGTGTGGACAACCTCGGCCCGGCTCAGCGGAACGCCGGGTCGAACGCCAGGTCCGCGTGCGGTCCTAGCCGCGCTGCCAAGGAGCTTCTGCGGGGCGGCCAAGCCTGCGGACCGGGGCGATCGCGACCAGTTCGGCGTGCTCCTCGGCCGCTTCCTTCACTCGGGTCTTCGCTCGCCTCCGCGGGAAGGCCTTCTCCCGCATCTTGATGTTCACGGCGTGCCGGCGAAGCGTGCGGCGGATTCGCTCCGGACGGCCAGCAGGGCCAGCAACCCCACAGCCGCGCTCGCGTTTCCAGTGCTCCTTGCAACAACGGGAACAATCCACGGGAGGGGATCACCGGAGCGCAGGATCAAGGCCACGGTCTGCAGCTGCTCTACCGCGCCCACCAGTGCGTTGCGCTGTGTGTGACAGGTCGTAGGCCCTCAAGCGCCTGTCGTCGTCCGCGAGCGGGCCCCGGGTTCCGGCCTCAGGGTGCAGGACGCGCCCTGTTCCAGCCGCCGACCCGACCCAGCCGACGGCCCGCCCTCCCTGGGGGCTGCCCCCGCTTCCAGCGTATCGGCAAGCCCCGACAGACCCGGGCGAAAACGCCCCCGCCGACCGCACCTGTCCACATCACGGCAGCCGTGTGGACAACCCCCGTCCGATTCAGCGGAAAGCCGGGTAAAACGCCAGGTCCGCGTGCGGTCCCAGCCGCGCCGCCAAAGCCGCCGCCACCCGGGCCGCGAACTCCGGCACCGCCGTCATCCGCACATACCCCGCGTGCTTGGCCAAATCCCGCCACCACGTCACCAGCGCCGCCTCGCGGCTCACCGGAGCGGCGTGCCGGGACAGGTCCAGCGAGCCCAGCTCCTCCCCCGTGATCAGCCACACCCGCAGCAGCTCGCTGGTCGTCAGGTGCGCCGCCAGCACGTCGTCGTCGGCGAAGGCCGGCCACACCCCGACCACCTCCGCTCGCCACGCCGCGATCATCGCTTCGCTCATGCCCGCCGGGAGGGCCAGCGCGTCCGGCCAGCTCGCGAACGGCAGCCGGAGGTGGGCCGCGTCGACCAGGGCCGAACGGACGCGGCCGTACTCGAAGTCGAGGAAGCGGACGCTCTCGCCCGTCACCAGGTTGTTGTCCGGGCTCAGCTCCACCGGGCTGAACGCGCGGAACCCCGCCGACCGCGACTGCTCCAGCGCCTCCGCCACCTGCGCCAGCACCGCGTCCGGCACCGGGATGCCGAGGCGCTCCTGGATCACCGCCGGCACCCGCGCGCACAGCTCGTCGTCGCCGCTCGCGTCGTTCTTCGCCGGGCCGCCGAGGCGCCGCAGCAACGCGTTGAAGTCGGCCTCGCGCCCCGCCGTGCTCGCGTGCAGCCTGCCCAGCGAACGCGCCCACGACAGCAGCGCCCGCTCGGCCGCGCGGGAGTCGCGGGCGTAGAGCTTGTCCTCCAGCGTCGGCGTGCGGCCGAGGTCCTCCAGCACCAGCACGCGGTCGCGGCCGTCGTGGGCCAGCAGCTCCGGGCACATCCGCTCGTCCGGCGCCAGCGCGGTGAACAGCTGGTAGCTGACCGCCTCCTGCGCGAACGGGTCGGCCACGCCCGCCGGCGGTGACTCCGGGTAGTGCTTGATGACCAGCGTGCGCGGCAGCGCGAAGGACGAAGACACCACTCGCGCCCGGACCACCGTCGCCGGCCCGCTCCCCGCGAGGTCCTCCGGCGCGACCAGCGTGATCGCACTGCCGAACCGGCGCGAGAGAACGGACTCGCCCGCCGCGACCGCCGCGGCGACGGCGAGGTGCTCGGCTCCTGCCCCGACCCCAGCGTCGCCGGAGGAGGAGGTGTCGACTGTCATTGTCACCGACCCTACTCGTGACTGAGCAACCATGACTACTGACATCCGGACAAGAAGTAGCCCCCGGTCCGGACCGGTCATCCCCGTGAAAGCGGACGCGTTCCCACCCGTGAACGTTGCCCATTCCGGCGCAGAGTCAACACAATGGCCGCAGCTGCAACGATTCCGAGAAGGTTGACGAGCAGCTGGCCGACCGACTGGAGGCACCGGCTCCACTCCCCCGCGACGGCCGCGATGACCGCGTAGCCCGCGGCCGGCACCGTCGTGACGGAGATGAAGACGCCCACGAGCGCGGCCGACTTCGCCGACGTCATGGCGAGCATCCCGGCGGCGCCGGCGAGCATCGCGACGACCAGGGACGGCACGCCGACGGAGAAGACGAAGTCGACTTCGTGGTTCTGCTCCAGCCGGAAGGCCTGCTCGCCGAAGACGTCGGTCGCGCGCACGAGCAGCGCGCCACCCAGCGTCACGACCATCGCCAGCGGGAAGCCGACGCCCAGCGCCGCGCCCGCCCGGCGCAGGAGGTCCCCGCGGCGCAGGACGAGCCCGACCGCGAGCGCGGCCAGTGGCCCGAACTCCGGGCCGACGACCATCGCGCCGACGATCGTCACCGCGGAGTTGGTGAGCACGCCGACCGCGGCGAGCAGACAGGCGATGGTGAGGAACGCCAGGAACGTCACGTTCATCCGGGACTCCTCGCCCGTGCGGGCGACCAGTTCCTCCCACACCACGGCGTCCGCGCCTTCGCCCGGCGCCGCCTCCTCCGCCCGGTCGGCGGCGTCGGACAGCGCGGTGTCGAGCGCTTCGAGCGTGATGCCGCCGGTGTGGTCGAGGCCGAGCCCGCACAGCGCGTCGACGATCTCGTCGGCCGCCTCGCGTGCGATGTCGGCCTCGACCAGGTCACCCGGCGGTTCCACGGCGGCGCCGCGGTGCGCGATCAGGTGCGCCGTCCCGGCGTGGGCCCGCAGGACGTCCAGCGCTTGCGCGGTGACCTCCGGCGGGCACACGGCCCTGAGGTGCAGCACTAGCTCTGCGGCGGGGCGGCCGGCTTCGCGTCGATGCCGGCTTCCTTGCGCTGCTGCGCGGTGATCGGCGCGGGCGCCGCGGTCAGCGGGTCGTAGCCGCCGCCGGTCTTCGGGAACGCGATGACGTCACGCAGCGAGTCGGCCTTCGCCAGCAGCATGACGATGCGGTCCCAGCCGAACGCGATGCCGCCGTGCGGCGGCGGGCCGAACTGGAAGGCGTCGAGCAGGAAGCCGAACTTCTCCTGCGCCTCCTCCTCGCCGAGGCCCATCAGGTTGAAGACGCGCTTCTGGACGTCGCCGCGGTGGATACGGATCGAGCCGCCGCCGATCTCGTTGCCGTTGCAGACGATGTCGTAGGCGTAGGCCAGGGCGTTGCCCGGGTCCTGCTCGAACTTGTCGATCCACTCCGGGGTCGGCGAGGTGAACGCGTGGTGCACCGCGGTCCACTTGCCGGACCCGACGGCGACGTCGTCGCCGATGTCCTCGACCGGCGCGAACAGCGGCGCGTCGACGACCCACACGAACGACCAGGCGTCCTCGTCGATCAGGCCGAGGCGCTTGCCGATCTCGTCGCGCGCGGCGCCGAGCAGCGGCTGGGTCGACGAAGCCTTGCCCGCCGAGAAGAAGATGCAGTCGCCGGGCTTGGCACCGGCAGCCTGGGCGACGTTCTCGCGCTCGGTCTCGGAGAGGTTCTTCGCGACCGGGCCGCCGAGCGTGCCGTCCTCGTTCACGAGGATGTACGCGAGGCCCTTGGCGCCGCGCTGCTTGGCCCACTCCTGCCACGCGTCGAGCTGGCGACGCGGCTGGTCGGCGCCGCCCGCCATCACGACCGCGCCGACGTACGGGGCCTGGAACACGCGGAACGGCGTGTCGGCGAAGAACTCCGTCATGTCGGTGATCTCGAGGTCGAAGCGCAGGTCCGGCTTGTCCGAGCCGTACTTGGCCATCGCCTCGTGGTAGGTGATGCGCGGGATCGGCCGCGGGATCTCGTGCCCGATCAGCTTCCACAGCGCGGACACGATGTCCTCGCCGAGCGCGATGACGTCGTCCTGCTCGACGAAGCTGATCTCGATGTCGAGCTGGGTGAACTCGGGCTGGCGGTCGGCGCGGAAGTCTTCGTCGCGGTAGCAGCGGGCGATCTGGTAGTACCGCTCCATGCCGCCGACCATGAGCAGCTGCTTGAACAGCTGCGGCGACTGCGGCAGCGCGTACCAGGAGCCGGGCTTGAGCCGGGCCGGCACCAGGAAGTCGCGCGCGCCTTCGGGCGTCGAGCGGGTCATCGTCGGGGTCTCGATCTCGACGAAGTCCTGGGCGTGCAGCACCTCGCGCGCGGCGCGGCTGACCTCGCTGCGCAGCCGCATGGCCGCGGCCGGGCCGCTGCGGCGCAGGTCGAGGTAGCGGTGCTTGAGCCGGACCTCTTCGCCGACGTCGACGCGGTCGTCGATCGGGAACGGCAGCGGTGCGGCCTCGGAGAGCACCTCGAGCTGGGTCGCGAGGACCTCGATCTCGCCGGTGGGGATCTCGGCGTTGGCGTTGCCCTCGGGGCGCTTCGCGACCTCGCCGACGATCTTCACGCAGAACTCCGAGCGCAGCGCGTGCGCGCGCTCGGCCATCTCGCCTTCGCGGAAGACGACCTGGGCGACCCCGCTGGCATCGCGGAGGTCGATGAAGATGACGCCGCCGTGATCGCGCCGCCGGGCCACCCATCCGGTGAGGGTGACGGTCTGTCCGGCCTGCTCGGCACGCAGGGTGCCGGCGTTGTGAGTGCGGAGCACTGCGACTGCTCTCCTTCGACATGGATGTTCGCTGCTCGGAAAGGCTAACGAACCACCCAGCTTAGGACGTCGGCAGGCTTGGGTTGCGCGGTGGTCAGAGGACGAACTTCGGCCGGGTCTCGAGCGCGGCCACCAGCCGGTGGGCCTGGGCGAGGTAGGCGGCGACCCGGTAGATGCGGCCGCCGGGGTGGGTGACCAGCCAGCTCGCGGCGGCCGAGGCGGAGGAGAAGAACGGCTGGCCGGCGCACGCCATGGCGTCGGCGTGCTCGAGGCCGAAGCCCAGGTCGATCGCGGCGACGACGGCCGTCGGCGGGTCGGCCAGCAGGATCCCGTTCGAGGTGAGCTCGATCCGGATCCGCGTCCCGGTGACCGGGCAGGTCGCGGTGGCGTGCACCCGCTCGCCGGTGGCGATGGCCAGCAGGAACATGTCGACGGTGCCGTCCGGCCCGGCGCCGAGGGTGCCTTCGGCGGGCTGGAGGCGGTGGTGGGCGCCGCGCGGGGCGGGGCCGGTGCTGACGAGGTCGCGGTGGAGGGTGAAGCCGATCAGCTCGACGAGCCGGCGCGCTTCGACCGGGGTGACGCCGACGGTGGCGGCCAGCCGTTCGACGCCGACGGGGTGCCGGCCGGCCCGGGTCAGCTTCAGGGCGGCCCACGCGAGCCGGGCGGCCGCGACCCGGTCGGTCTGCGAGGTCGTCATCGCCGCTCTCTCCCTTCCGCATCGATCCCTTCGACGTTAGGCGTCGGCGAGCCGGGGCGACAACGACACGATCGGACATTTTTCCGCAAGCCGCCGACTCGGCCGCGCAATCGGGTGAGGACTACGGCGAACGGCGCAGTTCCCCAGGCCGAGGCGGCGATCGGGGTGACGGCTTCACCCACACGGCCGCGGGACGGATGATGACGCACCGCGGCCCGCGGCTGTCCACAAAGGACCGCACGGCGCGGGGCTCGTGAGTGTTCGGGGCGCGGAACCGCCCCGAACACTCACGAGAGGCGCGGAAGACTTGCCGAGGCTGTTCGTGGCCTCACAGCAGCCGCAGCTGCTCCGCCGCCGGCACCTCGATCCGCGGCTCGGGCACGTCCCCCTGGCTCCGCGCCTCGTAGGCCGTCTTCGGGGCCAGCCCGTGCCGCCGCAGCAGCGGCGCCACGCGCTCCGCCAGCCGCTCGCGGTACGCCTTCTGCACGTAACTCCCCCGCGCGTACAGCTCGCGGTACCTCGGCACCAGCGCCGGGTACGTCCCCGCCAGCCAGCGGCCGAACCACTCCCGGGCGCCGGGGCGCAGGTGCAGCGGGATCACCGTCGCGCTCGTCGCGCCCGCTTCGGCCAGGCGGGCGAACAACGCGTCGAGTGCCTCGGCCGAATCCGTCAGCCACGGCAGCACCGGCGCCACCAGCACCGAGCACGGCAGTCCCGCGTCGCGGGCCTTGCGGATCAGCTCCAGCCGGGCCCGGGGGCTCGGCGTTCCCGGTTCCAGCCGGTGCTGCAGCTCGCCGTCCAGCAACGCCAGCGAGACCGCGAGCGACACCGGCACGTCCTTGGCCGCCTCCCGCAGCAGCGGCAGGTCGCGCGCGAGCACCGTGCCCTTCGTCAGCACCGACAGCGGTGTCCCCGACCGGGCCAGCGCCGTGATGATCCCCGGCATCAGCCGGTAGCGGCCCTCCGCGCGCTGGTACGGGTCGGTGTTCGTGCCCATGGCCACCGGCTCGCGCCGCCACGACGGGCGTTTCAGCTGCGCCGCCAGGACCTCCGGCGCGTTGACCTTCACCACGACCTGGGTGTCGAAGTCGTGGCCGGCGTCGAAGTCCAGGTACGTGTGGGTGTTCCGGGCGAAGCAGTTGTGGGACACCATCCCGTCGGCGACGAAGTCGCCGGTGCCGGTGGTGATGTCGAACAACGGCAGCTGCAGGCCCAGCGGCTCGATCGCCTCGACGCGGCGGCGGGTGGCGCCGATCACCGCGCCGTCCAGCGATCGCTTCCACGCCACCGCCGGGTTGCTGACGTGCAGGAACCGCAGCACCTCCGCCGTCCCGCCGAGCAGCCGGACCTCCTGGCGCGCGGGGAACTTCGGGACTTCGTCGATCTGGTGCGCGAAGCCGAAGCGAGTGAGAGCGGCGGCGAACGCCTCGATGATCTCGGGTTCGTCGTGCGCGACGGCGAGGACGCCGCGGCCGTAGTCGCCCGCGAGGTCGAAGACGCCGGCGAGGAACCCGCGCTGCCAGTGCGCGTCCGGGTCCGGCGGCACCTGGAGGAACCCGACGGACGCGCCGAAGTCGGGCAGGTACCCGAGGGCGCGGCCGGCCGCGTCCGGTTCCGCGGCGAACCCGCCGGAGCGCAGCATCCCGCACAGGTAGCCGGCCCGGTACCCGAGGGTTTCGTCCGGCGTCGGCGCGAACCGGCCGACGCCGATGAGCTCGGTGCCGGGCTCGAGGTGCGGCCGCTGCGCGGCGCCGAACTTGCTGCCGGTGACGTGCTTCCAGCCCTTGCTCGTGAGGAACCGGTGGTCGCCGCCGGCGACGAGCCGGGTGCCGTCTTCCAGGGTGACGCGGTAGGCGGCGCGCAGGGTCGTCCAGTGCGCTTCGACCCGGGTGGGCACGAGCCGCCGGGCCGCGCCGTGGCCGCGGGTGCCGTAGATCTCGTCGCCGACCTTCAGCTCGGACAGCGCCCGCGTGCGGCCGTCCGCCATGAGGATCTTGGTGCCGCCTTCGAGGCAGTACGTGCACGCGTGCGAGCACCCGCGGTAGGGGTTCACGGTCCAGTTGAAGGGGACGCCCGAGCCCGAGGGCACCTTGTTCAGCACCGAGCGCGCGTGCACCTCGTGGAAGGTGACGCCGTCGAACTCCGGTGACCGCACGGACCGCACCAGGCCCTCCAGCCCGGGCAGTGCCGGCTCACCCTCCCCCGCTCGCTGCCGATCCCATCGCACGGCGTCAGTCGAACATATGTTCTAGTCGGGTGTCAAACCGGTTCGCGGCAGGCGAATCGGGTGGTGCTGGTGTGACTCCTGGGGCGGCTCAGGACGAAAAGCGGTCCAGCGCCCGGATCTTGTTGGTCGCGTCCAGCGCCGCCACCTTGTACGCCTCGGACAGCGTCGGGTAGTTGAACACCGCGTCCACCAGGTAGTCGACCGTCCCGCCGCAGCCCATCACCGCCTGTCCGATGTGGACCAGGTCCGTCGCGCCCGTGCCGAACACGTGCACCCCGAGCAGCTTGCGGTCCGAAGTGGACACCAGCAGCTTCAGCATCCCGTAGCTGTCGCCGGTGATCTGGCCGCGCGCCAGCTCGCGGTAGCGGGCGATGCCCACCTCGTACGGCACCGACGACGACGTCAGCTGCGCCTCCGTCGCGCCCACGTACGAAATCTCCGGGATCGTGTAGATGCCGATCGGCTGCAGCGCGCCCAGGCCGTTCGCCGGCTCGCCGAACGCGTGGTACGCCGCCAGCCTGCCCTGGTCCATCGACGTCGCCGCGAGCGCCGGGAAGCCGATCACGTCGCCGACCGCGTAGATGTGCGGCACCTCCGTGCGGTAGTTCTCGTCGACCACCAGCCTGCCGCGCTCGTCCGCCGCCAGTCCCGCCGCGTCGAGGGCCAGCTCGCCGGTCATGCCCTGGCGGCCCGCGGAGTACATGACGCCGTCGGCCGGGATGCGCTTGCCGCTGACCAGCGTCGTGATCGTCGCGTCGTCGGACACCGCCACGTCCGCGACCTTCTCGCCGAAGCGGAACGTCACGCCGAGGTCGCGCAGCTGGAACTTCAGCGACTCCACGATCTCCGGGTCGCAGAAGTCGAGCATGTGGTCGCGCTGCTCGACCACCGTGACGCGGGAGCCGAGCGCGGCGAACATCGACGCGTACTCGATCCCGATCACCCCCGCACCCACCACGACCAGCGACGACGGGATCTGCTCGAGCCGCAGGATCTCGTCTGAGTCGAGCACGCGCGCGGCGTCGAAGTCCACCTGGGCCGGGCGCGCCGGGCGGGTGCCGGTGGCGATCACGACGAAGTCCGCGCTCAGCGTCCGGCGGTCGCCGGGGTGCTTGCTCTCCACGACCACCGTGTGCGGGTCGGCGAACGAGCCGGTGCCGGAGATCAGGTCGACGTGGTTGCGCATCAGCTGCGCCCGCACCACCTGGACCTCGCGCCCGACGACGTGCTGCGTGCGCGCCAGCAGGTCGGCGATCGTGATGTCCTGCTTGACGCGGTAGCTCGCGCCGTAGAGCTCGCGCTGGTTCATGCCGGTCAGGTAGAGCACCGCTTCGCGCAGCGTCTTGGACGGGATCGTGCCGGTGTTGACGCACACCCCGCCGACCATGTCGTGCCGGTCGACGACCGCCACCCGCTTGCCCAGCTTCGCCGCGGCGATCGCGGCCTTCTGGCCGCCGGGGCCCGAACCGATGACGATGAGGTCGTACTCGTGCTCGCTCACGGTGTCGAGCCTGCGCACCCGGGCGCCCCGGCGCAACCCCCGGCCGGTGAAGATCCGCGCGCGGACCGGTTTCCGGGCTAGCGTGGCCGGGTGCTGCGGGTCTCCCTGCTGGGCGAGCAGGTCATCGCCGACGACACGACCGGCACCGTGCTGACGCGGTCGCCGCGGTCGGTCGCGCTCGTGGCCCACCTCGTCGTGCACGCCGGGCTGGCCCAGCCGCGGCGCCTGCTCGCGGGGCTGTTCTGGCCGGACTCCACCGACGCCCAGGCCCTGACCAACCTCCGCCGCGAGCTGCACCAGCTGCGCCGCGTCGTCGGCGACCTGCCCTCGCTCGCCGTCACCGGGCAGGACCTGTGCTGGCGGGACACGCCGTCGAGCCGGGTGGACGTGCGGGAGTTCGACGTCGCGTACCGGGCCGCGCTGGCCGCCGAGGACCCCGGCGAAGCCGTCGCCCACGCCCAGGCCGCCCTCGCGGCCTACCGCGGCGAGCTGCTGCCCGGTCTGGCCGACGAGTGGGTCCTGGCCGCCCGCGCCGAGCTCGACCGCCAGTGCGTCGAGCTGTGCGACCTGATCTGCCGGTCGCCCGCGGGCGACCCGGCCGCCGCGCTCGCCGCGGCCCGCCGCCGGATCCGGCTGCGCCCCCTGGAAGAGACCGGCTACCGGACGCTGATGGGGTTGCAGGCCGACGCGGGCGACCGCGCGGGCGCGGTGAGCACGTACCACCGGTGCGCGTCGGTCCTCGAACGCGAGCTCGGCGTGGTCCCGGCCGAGCCGACCCGTGCGGCGCTGCGCCGGCTGCTCGCCCGGCCGGGCCCCGAGGTCCGGCGCGCGGCGGCACCCGGGCTCGTCGGCCGGGCGGCCGAGCTGGCCCGGCTCGGGCAGCGGTGGCACGCGGCCGCCGCGGGCCGCGCCGGGGTCGTCCTCGTGCGCGGCGACGCCGGCGTCGGCAAGACGCGGCTCGTCACCGAGCTCGCCGGGCTGGCGGGCGCGGAAGGCGCCGTCGTGGCCACCGGCCGCTGCTTCGGCTCGGCCGGGCGGCTCCCGCTGGCGCCGGTGGCCGACTGGCTGCGCACGCCGGCCGTGCAGCGGGCGGCGGCGTCCCTCGAACCGGAGTGGCGTGCCGAGATCGACCGCCTGCTGCCCGCCGCGCGCCCGGCCGCGGGCGGGCACCCGACCATCGACGCGTGGCAGCGCCTGCGGTTCTTCGAAGGACTCGCCCGCGCGCTCACCGCCGGCGGCCGGCCCGTGCTGCTGGTGCTCGACAACGTCCAGTGGTGCGACGAAGAGACGCTCGCCTTCCTCGCCTTCGGGCTCGGCCTCCTGCCGGACGCGCCGCTGCTCGTCGCCGGGACGCTGCGCGACGGCGACCTCGACCCCGGCGTGGCCGCCTGGACCGCCCAGCTGCGCGACGACGGCAAGCTGTCCGAGCTGCCGCTGCGCCCGTTCGACGCCGGCGGCACCGCGCTCCTCGGCGAAGCGGTGGCCGGGCGCCCGCTGTCCGCGTCGGACCGCACCCTGCTGCACGCGGCCACCGGCGGGTTCCCGCTCTACGTCGTGGAAGCGTTGCGCACCAACGCTTCCCCGCCGTCCGGGCGCCTGGACGGCGTGCTGCGGGCCCGCCTCGAACAGCCCGGCCCGGCGGCCCGCGAAGTCGCCGGGCTCGCCGCGGCGGCGGGCCGGGACTTCACCCTGGAGCTGCTGACCGAGGCGAGCGACCTCGACGCCGACAGCGTGGTCGAGGCCGTCGACGAGCTGTGGCGGCGCCGGATCGTGCGCGAGGTCGGCGGCGGCTACGACTTCACCCACGACCTCCTGCGCGAGGCCGCCTACCAGCAGGTCAGCCCGCCGCGGCGGTGGCTGCTGCACCGGCGGCTGGCCCAGGGCCTGGAGCTGCTGCACGCCGAGGACACCGACGCCGTGGCGGCGCAGCTGGCCGAGCAGTACGCCCGCGGCGGCCGCCCCGACCGCGCCGTCGAGCACTACCGGCGCGCCGCCGCCGTCGCCGCCCGGACGTTCGCCCACGCCGAGGCGATCCGGCTGCTGAAGGAGGCACTGGAGCTCGTCCGCGCGCGCCCGGCGAGCGGCAACCGCGACCGCGCCGAGCTCGAAGTCCTCGAAGCGCTCGCCGGGCCGCTCAACGCCCACCGCGGGTACTCCTCCCCCGAGCTGCAGCACGTCCTGGAACGGTCGCTCGCGCTCGCGGAGGCGGGCGGTAGCAAGGAGTCCGCGCTGACCGCGTTGCTGGAACTGTGGTCGTCGCGGTTCGTCCAGGGCCGGACGGCGGAGGCGCACCAAGCCGCCGAGCGCGCCCTCACGCTGCTCGTCCCCGGCACCAGCGCCGCGCAGAGCGGCTCGGCGCACTTCATCGTCGCGGGCTCGGCGCTGAGCCTCGGGCACGACCCGGCCGAGGCGCTGCGGCACTTCGAGCTGGGTGCCGAGCGCACGCGCGGGGCGTCGTCGTGGCCGATCGGCACCCGGCCGGACGTGCACGGGCCCGCCTGGGCGGCGCACGCCCACTGGCTGCTCGGCCACGACGACGAGGCCGTGGCGAGCAGCACCGCCGCGATCGCGCTGGCGCGCCGGATCGAGCAGCCCTACAGCCTGGCCATCGCGCTGGCGTACGCCGGGATCACCCACCAGATGCGCCGGGACCGGAAGGCGCTGTGGGCGGCCGTCTCGGAGCTGCACGCGCTCTGCGACCGGTACGGCTTCGCCTACTACCGCGAGTGGGCGCTGGTGCTGGGCGGCTGGGCGCGCGGCGGCGCGGCCGGGCTGGCCGCGGCGCAGGAGGGCGTCGCGAACCTCAAGGCCGAGGGGGCCTTCGCCCGGATGCCGTACTGGCTGGCACTGGTCGCCGACCTGGCGGACCCGGCCGCGGCCCGCGCGACGCTCGACGCCGCGCTCGCCGCCGGGGAGGCCCGCGACGACCGCTGGTGGCTGCCGGAGGTGCTGCGGCTGCGGGCGGCCCACGACGCCGACCCGGTCCCCCGCCTGCGGGCGGCCGCCGAGCTGGCCCGCGTCCAGGGCAGCGTCGCCCTGCGGCGGCGGGCGGAAGCGGACCTGGCCGTTCGGCTGCCGTCCTGACCGGCGCGAACGGACCGAACGCTGCGCGAACGCCGGGTGCCTACGTTCCCTCCGGTACGGGAAATCCGAGAGGGGCCACCATGACCACCACCGCACTGCCGCACGAGGAACTGGCCACCGCGCTGCGCGGCGACCTCGTCACGCCGGCCGACCCGGGGTACGACGAAGCCCGCGCGGTCTACAACGCCATGATCGACAAGCGGCCGGCCGCGATCGCCTACTGCCGCGACGCCGCCGACGTCGTCACCTGCGTCCGCTACGGGCGCGAACAGGGCCTGGACCTCGCCATCCGGGGCGGCGGCCACAACGCGGGCGGGCTCGGCGTCGCCGACGGCGCGCTCGTCATCGACCTGTCCGGGCTGCGCAGCACCACGGTCGACCCGGTCAACCACACCGTCCGCGCCGACGCGGGGTGCACGTGGGGGGACGTCGACCACGCGACGGTCGCGTTCGGGATGGCGACGCCGTCGGGCATCGTGTCCTCCACCGGCGTCGCGGGCCTGACGCTCGGCGGCGGTATCGGCTACCTGGCCCGCCGCTTCGGCCTGACGGTCGACAACCTGCTCGGCGCGGACGTCGTCCTCGCGGACGGCTCGTTCGTGCACGCTTCGGAGTCGTCGCACCCGGACCTGTTCTGGGCCCTGCGCGGCGGGGGCGGCAACTTCGGCGTCGTCACGTCGTTCACCTTCCGCTGCCACGACATCGGCGAGCACGGCGTGGTGCTCGGCGGGCCGGTGCTGTACGACCTGGCCGACACACCCGACGTGCTGCGCTGGTACCGCGAGCTGCTGCCGTCGCTGCCCGAGGAGCTGAACGGCTGGTTCGGCCTGCTGACGATCCCGCCCGCGCCGCCGTTCCCGGAGGAGCTGTGGGGCCGCAAGGCGTGCGGCATCGTCTGGTGCTACACGGGTGCGCACGACAAGGCGGACGAGGTGCTGGCGCCGGTCCGCTCGTTCGGGTCGCCGCTGCTGGTCGGCTTGCAGGAGATGCCGTACACGGCGTTGCAGGGAGCGTTCGACGCGCTGTACCCGAAAGGGCTGCAGTGGTACTGGCGGGCGGACGTGTTCCACGAGATCTCCGACGCGGCGATCGACATCCACCTCAAGCACGGCGAGGGCCTGCCGACGATGCACTCGTCGATGCACCTCTATCCGATCGACGGCGCGGCGAGCCGGGTGGCGCCGGACGCGACGGCGTTCCCCCACCGGTCGGGCGGCTGGTCGGGCGTGATCGTGGGCGTGGACCCGTCGCCTTCGCAGGCCGGGGCGATTTCCCAGTGGACGCGGGAGTACTGGGAGGAACTGCACCCGACGTCGGCGGGCGGGGCGTACGTCAACTTCATGATGGAGGAGGGCCAGGACCGCGTGAAGGCGTCGTACGGCCCGAACTACGACCGGCTGGCGGCGGTGAAGCGGCGGTACGACCCGGGCAACGTGTTCCACGTCAACCAGAACATCCGCCCGGCGTAGGACTTCGGGGCTGACGGCCGGAGGGGGGCCGTCAGCCCCGGATCAGGAGCGGAGGGCGCCGCGGCGGCGCTGCCAGTCGGTGACCGTGTCCAAACCGGACTCGATCTCCTCGGTCAGCAGCGCCGTCAGCTGGGCCGCGACGTCCGGGCCCAGCAGCTCGCCCACCCGGTCCATCGTCGACAGCGCCTCCCACGGCGAACCGGCCAAAGAGCCGGCGGGAGTTCCGGGCTCCGGCGGCGTCAAGCCTTCCTCCAGCCCGAACCGGCCCGCCGCCAGCAACGCCGCGACCACCAGGTGCGGCTGCGCGTCCGCGCCCGCGAAGCGGAACTCCAGGCGGGGATCCGACGGCGGCCCGGCCACCCGGACCGACGCCGTCCGGTCGTCGTGGCCCCAGCGCACCTCGCGCGGGGAGAACGGCGCCGTCCGCAGCCGGACGTAGCTGTTCCACGTCGGCGCCCACACCGCCGTCAGCGCCCGCGCGTCGCGCAGGACGCCCGCCAGGAACCCGCCCAGCAGGTCCGGCGGCGAGCCGTCCACAGTGGACAAGGACAGGTGCACGTGCCCCGAATTCCCCTGTCCGGGAAACGGCGCGGCGAGATAGGACGCCGTGACGTCGTGACGGGCGGCGACCCGGCGGACGAGCAGCTGCTGCAGCAGCACGTCATCGCACGCGGCCAGGGCGTCGCGGTGGCGCAGCACCACTTCGTACTGCCCCGGGTGGCACTCCGCGCGCGCCGACTCGACGCCGAGCCCGGCCTCGTGCAACGCCGTCCGCACGTCGGACAGCAGCGGCGCCAGGCGCTCGGTGCCGCCCACCGCGTAGTCGGCCCCGTGGGACGTCAGGGGCGCACCGGCGGCGTCGAGGAACACCACCTCGTGCTCGATGCCCACCGACGGCACCAGTCCCAGCCCCTCCAGCGCCGCGAGCCGGCCGCGCAGCACCTCGCGCGGGGCCAGCTCGGCGGCCTGGCCGGACGGCCACTCCGCGTCGCACACCACCGCCCACGTCCGGTCGCCCAGCGGGATCGCCGTCGCCGCGTCCGGGCGCACGCGCAGGTCGCCGAAGCCGTCGAGGTACCCGCCGAGCACGCCGGACTCCGGCAGCGGGTCGCGCGAGGGCGTCCACGCGAACACGTAGCTGCAGACGCCGTACCCGTCGTCGAGCACCGAAGCGGCGAACGGCGCGGCCAGCTCGACCGCCGCGAACCGGGCATGCGGGTCCGGCACCAGCAGGAGCAGCCGCGCGCCGTCCTCCTCGAGGACACCGCGCAGCACCTCCGTGCCCGCCTCGGCCACCGCGCGCCGGGTGGCCAGCGACCGCGGGCCGACCGGGCGCGCGAACGCCGTCACCACGCGCCGCCGGGATCCGGGGCGTGCAGCGGGTTCGGCACCCGGCCCCAGCGGACGTCGAACTCGTCGTCGCGCTCCACCTTGTCGAAACCCTGGCCGGCGAAGTGCTCCCGGTTGAGGGTGACGCGCTCGACGTCCGGGGCGAACAGCCGGCAGGCGTCGAACCGCGCGGCCACGTCGGGGTTTTCGTCGCGGTAGCGGCCGACGATTTCGCGGACGGGCGCCCAGAACCGTGCCCGCGGCAGGCTCAGCTCGTCGAGCAGGACCTCCGCCCAGAACCGGAACTGCCCGGAGAACACCGAGCTGAACAGCGACTGGGCCAGCAGGTGCGCGGGCCAGCGCAGCATGTCGGCGGCCGCTTCGGGCGGGAGCGACTCGTAGCTCTCCAGCTGCTCGTCGAGCAGGTCGACGCCCTGGGCGAAGTCCTTGATCAGCACGCGCTGCGGGACACCGGCGGCGTCGACGACCAGGACGAGGTTCTGGCCGTGCGGGCAGAACCCGACGCCGTGGCGCAGCAGCCACTGCAGCAACGGCGTGAGCAGCAGGTCGAAGAGCCGCGTAAGCCACGCTTCCGCGTCGCCGTCGCCGATCAGGTGCGCCAGCATCGAAACCCCGTCCGGGCCGCGATAGGGCAGTGCGGCGAAGGAGATCGCGCGCTCGCCCTCGGCCAGCTGCGCGACGAGCGGCTCGCGCCACAACGCGCCCAGCGTCTCGTGGAACCGGTACGGCAGTTCCTCCAGGTGCCCGAACAGCGGGTGCCGCACCGACACGCTCGCGACCTCGCCGAGGAGCCCGAACCGGTACTTCTCGCTGACCAGCGGGTCGGCGGCGCCGACCCGGCGCAGCCACGACGTCACCGACGGCCCGGCGAGCGTCGCGGCCGAGTTCAGCCCGCGGTAGACGAGTGTGTTCCGCACCGAAACGGCGGTCTTGACGTCGTGCCGGCCCGGCGCGCTCACGTTGGCCAGCGTCCGGACCGTCTGGTGTGGACGGTACGCGTCGGCGCTCTCCCCCAGGTCGACCACGACCCCGGTGGCGAGTTCGGCGGCGTAGAGCGTGCCGAGGATTTCGTCGGCCTGCCACGGGTGGACCGGTACCCAGACGTAGCCCTCGGGCGCGCGCGCCGTGAACTCCGCCCGCTGCGCGCCGAGTTCGGCGTCGAGCAGCGCGTCCCGGCTCAGCTCGTCGACGCACCGGAATTCGGCGTGGTCGGGGTGGACGGCGAACCAGCGCAGCCGGACGTCGGCGCCGGCCTCCGGTGCGTAGCTCGCGCGGTCGCGCGCGGAGAACCCGACGCGGCCCTTGTTGAGCACCAGCCGCGGGTGCCCGGTCAGGTGCCCGTCGGCCACATTGTAGTCCATTGTGGACAAGTCGGCCGCCGTCGGGGCGCGGCGGAGCCGGGCGGCCTCGTTGGCGACCGTCGCGGTCAGCTCGGCCAGGACGTCGGCCAGCCGCAACCCGGTCAGCCCCAGGACTTCCCGCGCGTCGACGACGAGCGCGCGCGGGTCCGTGGCCGGCTCGCCGGACCGGCGCGCGCTGCCCGGCACGACCGTCCACGCCTCGAAGGCACCTCGCCGCGCCTGGAACGTGTAGGCGACGTCGCCGGGCAGCTCCAGCCGCCATCCGTCCCCGTCGCTGACCGGCTCCAGCATGTGCTCGTACGACAGCTCGCCGAGCATCTTGTGCACGATCAGGGTGCCGGCCGCGCGCCAGGCGGCCGCTTCGTCGAGGGTCACTTCTCCTCCAGGCCGAACGTGGTGAAGGCGGTGCGGTCGGGCAGGTCGTGCACGGTCTTGCCGCACACGGCGTTGAGGATCACGGCCGCCCGCCAGGCCCCGAGGCCGAGGTCGGGCGCGCCGGGGCCGTGGGTGTGCCGTTCCGCGTTCTGCACGAACAGCGCGCCGGGCACGTCGAGGGCGACGCGGTGGTCGGCGCCGACCACCAGGCGGCCGCGCGCGTCGCGGTGGACGGCGTCGCCGAGCCCGGCCAGCAGCGGCCCGGTCGGCGTCTCCGCGTAGCCGGTGGCGGCGACGACCGCGTCGGTGCGCACGGTGGCGCCGCGGCCTTGCTGTTCGTGCCGGAGACCGAGTTCCACCGCACCGTCCACAAGGGACGCCGAGACGACCTCGACCCCCGGCGTGAGCACCGCGCCCGGCGGCCCACTGATGCTTCGGCGGTACAGCTCGTCGTGGATCGCGCCGATCGTCTCGGTGTCGATCCCCTTGTACAGCTGCCACTGCGCGGGCAACAGGCGGTCGCGGACCGCTTCGGGCAGGCCGTGGAAGTACGCGGTGTAGTCCGGGGTGAACTGCTCCAGCCCGAGCTTCGAGTACTCCATCGGCGCGAACGCGGGGGTCCGGGCGAGCCAGCGCAGCCCGTCCACAGTGGACCGCGAACGCAGCAGGTCGAGGACCACCTCGGCGCCGGACTGCCCGGACCCGACGACGGTGACGCTCTCGGCGGCGAGGAGTGCTTCCCGGTGCGTCAGGTAGTCCGCCGAGTGCAGGACTTTTGCGTTCGGGTCCGCCACCAGTGCGCGCAGCGGTTCCGGCACCGACGGCACCGAGCCGACGCCGAGCACGACGTTGTCCGCCAGCACCGGCTCGGTCCCGGCGATCGTCAGCTCGAAGGCGTCGCCCGCCCAGCGGATGCCGGTGACCTCGTGGCCGAACCGGCACGACGGCAGCCTGTTCGCGGCCCACCGGCCGTAGTCGTCGTACTCGACGCGGGGCGGGTGGAAGCGTTCGGCGAAGTAGAACGGCAGCAGCCGGCCGCGGTCGCGCAGGTAGTTGAGGAAGGAGAACGGGCTGGTCGGGTCGACCAGCGTCACCAGGTCGGCGAGGAACGGCACCTGCAGCGTCGCGCCGTCGACGAGCAGGCCCGGGTGCCAGCGGAACTCGGGGCGGGCGTCGAAGAACACCGCGTCCAGGCCGTCGATCGGGGCGGCCAGCGCCGCGAGCGAGAGGTTGAAGGGTCCGATGCCGACGCCCGCGAGGTGGTGGCGCCTCACGAAGCGACCGGGCTTTCCCGGCCGGCGACGAGCTCCGCGGAGGCCGTGGCGACGATCCGGTCGAGCAGCGGGCCGTAGTCCTCGGCGGTGGCGTGCGGGTGCAGCAGCGTCAGCTTGAGCCACAGCCGGTTTTCGCCGCCGGGCCCGGTCGGGAGGGTGGCGCGGCCGATGACGGCGGTGCCGGCTTCCAGCAGCGCGCGGCGGACGCGGGCGACGAGCTCGTCGCCCCCGGTCTCGTCGGCGACGACGGGCCGCAGCACGACGGTCGACAGCTCGGGCCGGCCCCAGAGGCGCAGGCCGGGGTGCCGTTCGACGCGCTCGGCGACCTCGGCCGCGGTGGCGCAGCAGCGTTCGACGAGCGCGCCGAGGCCGTCGGTGCCGAGCGCGCGCAGGGTGACGGCCATCCGGAAGGCGTCGGGCCGGCGCGAGGTCCGGATCGAGCGGCCGAGCAGGTCCGGCAGGCCGGCTTCGGTGTCGTCGTCGGCGTTGAGGTACTCGGCCCGGACGGTGAGGGCGGCGAGGTCCGCGGCCTCGCGGGCGGCGAAGAGCCCGGCCGCGACCGGCTGCCAGCCGAACTTGTGCAGGTCGAGGGCGACGGAGTCGGCGAGGTCGAGGCCCGCGAGCTTGTGCTTGAGGACGTCACTGCAGAGGGCGGTGCCGCCGTAGGCCGCGTCGACGTGCAGGCGCGCCTTCTTGCGGCGGCAGATTTCGGCGATTTCGGGCAGCGGGTCGAGGGTCCCGGTGTTGGTGGTCCCGGCGGTCGCGACGACGACGGTGCCCGGCCCGGCGACCTCGGCGAGGGCGGCGGGGAGCATGCGGTCGCCCTCGCACGGGACGACGAGGGGCGCGGGCAGGCCGAGCAGCCAGGCCGCGCGGGCGACGCTGTGGTGGGCGTTGGCACCGCAGACGCTCTGGACGACGCCGGTTTCGCGGGCCAGGAGCAGGCCGAGCAGGTTGGATTCGGTGCCCCCGGTGGTGACGACGGCGTCGGGCGCTTCGGCGGCGGGGTAACACAACCGGGCGATCCCGGCGGTGAACTCGCGCTCGAGTTCGCTCGCGACGGGGGCCTGGTCCCAGGAGTCCATGGAGGGGTTGAGGGCACTGGCGACGACATCGGCGGCCACGGCCACGGCGAGGGGCGGGCAGTGCAGGTGGGCGGCACAGGCGGGATCGGCGGGATCGGCGGAACCGGCGGCGAGAAGCCGGCTGAGCTCTTCGAGGGCGGCTTCGGGGCCGACACCGCGGCGGGGAAGGGCTGGTGGCACGGGGTCCCCGCTTGGGCTCGCGATGGCAGTCGCGGCCGGGCCAGGCACCCCGGGCGCCCGTTCGGCACCAAGCGCGGCGTCCGGCCCCGCGGCACCAGCCTGCGCGGCCGCAGCGTCCGGCGCCGAGTGTCCGGCCGTCAGCTCGCCACCCTGCGCGACCAGCGCCGCCGCGACCGCGGCCGGGCCGCCGGCCGGGATGGGGCCGCCGCGTTCCGCCACTCCCGCCGCCATTCCGCGCAGCGCCGCCGGGATCAGCTCGCCGAGCCGTTGCGCGCCGCCGTCGCCACCGGCCAGCCCGTCTCCGCGCATGTACCCGCCTTCCTTAGGGTTGCCTTGCCTACGCTGAGCAACAGTACGGCGACCGACGGCTGCCTGTCATCCGGCCCCGTCCAGGATGCTCGACCGGGTGGCGGGGACGCGTCGGCCATCGGGAGTAGGTTCACCGCGAGGAGGTGATCACGTGCCCCGGTGGGACGTCCTGGCGGCCATCGGCGCCGGCGGCGCGCTGGGCAGCCTCGCCCGCTACGGGCTGTCGGTGGCGATCCCGCACGCCCGCGGCGAATTCGCCGTCGCGACGCTGCTCACCAACGTCCTCGGCTGCCTGCTCATCGGCGTCCTGATGGCGCTGCTGACCACCACCGCGCGCCCCCACCACCTGCTGCGGCCGTTCCTCGGCGTCGGGATCCTCGGCGGCTTCACGACGTTCTCCACGTTCGTGACCGACACCCTCGACGCGGCGACGACCGGGCGGATACTGGCTTCGTTCGCCTACGCGCTGGCGTCGGTGGTCTGCTGCCTGGCGGCGGTGACCGCCGGCCTGACGGCGACCCGCGCGATCCGGAAGGGACGCTGATGGAAGGACCGGCCACCCGCCTCACGATCTACATCGGCGAAGACGACCACTGGCACCACAAGCCGCTCTACCACGAGATCGTCCGCCGCGCCCGGGACGCGGGCCTCGCGGGCGCTTCGGTGCTCCGCGGCGTCGAGGGCTACGGCGCGTCGTCGCTGATCCACACGACGCGGATCCTGTCGCTGTCGGAGGACCTGCCGGTGGTCATCGTGATCATCGACCGGGAGGAGAAGCTGCGGGCGTTCCTGCCGCAGCTGGACGAGCTGATCGGCGAAGGCCTGGTGACGCTCGACCAGGTCGAGGTGGTCCGCTACGTGGGGCGGACGGAGTGACGGTGGTCCTGGTGGCCGTCGGCGGGGCGGCGGGGTCGATCCTGCGCTACCTGACCGACCGGCGGGTGCAGTCGTGGCGCGACTCGCCGTTCCCGTTCGGGACGCTCACGGTGAACATCATCGGGTCGTTCGTCCTGGGGTTCCTGAGCGGCTGGCTGCTGCACGGCGCGGAGCCGTCGTCGGTGCGCGCGCTGGTGGCGGTGGGGTTCTGCGGCGGGTTGACGACGTTCTCGACGTTCGGCTACGAGACCGTGCGGCTGTTCCTGGAGAAGACGCGGCTGTACGCGGTGCTGAACGTGCTGGTGACCGTGGTCGCGGGCCTCGCCTCGGGCGCGCTGGGGCTGCTCCTGGCGACCGCGGTCTTCGCCTAGCGGTCCGGCCGCCCCAGCCGCCGCCGCACGCGGCCGAGGGCCTCCTCCAGCCGCCCGGCCCGGCCGTTTTCCCGCTCGGCGCGGCGTTCGACCTTCCACTCCACGTACTCGGCGAGCGGGATGTCCGGCCACTTGCGCTTCACCCGGCGCCGCTTCCCGAGCAGCCGCAGCTCGGCCGCTTCGGCGCGGATCTCGTCGGGTGCACCGGTCGCCGCCCGCAGCGCCAGGCTTTCCCGCGCGCGGTTGCTGCGCCGCGCGAACGCCTTGCTGCGCGCCAGGTTCTTGCGCGACGACTTGTCGTTCTCGCCGTAGGCGTCGCGCCGGTCCTTGAGGTAGCTGAGCCGCTTCTTCTCCGGCGGCGTCTTCCGTCCCATCCGTCCCTCCTCCGGAGCCAGGAAACACCCGGCCCCGAAGGAGGGCAACGGAATATCAGCGCGGAGCCAGCCCCCGCACCTGCTCGAACGGGTCTTCCCCGGTCGGCAGCAGCGCGATGATCGGCGTCGTCAGCCCGTTGTCCACATAGGACCGCACCTGCTCCCGGCAGGACTCGACACTCCCGTGGATCACCAGCTCGTCCACCACCGAGTCCGGGATCACCTGGTTCGCCTTCTGCCGGTCGCCCGCCGCCCAGGCTTCGTGCATCGGGGCCAGCTGCTCACCGCGGCCCAGCCACTCGTGGAACGCCGCGTACACCGGGACCGTCAGGTAACTCGAAATCAGCATCCGCCCCAAGCCGCGCGCCGCCTCCGCGTCTTCCGTGGGACAGACGAAGATCCGGGCCGCCAGCTCGACGTCCGGGCCGACGACCGACCGCACGCGAGGCACGTCCGAAGCCGCCAGCCAGTTGGTGATCGCGCCGTCGGCCTCACGAGCCGCCAGCTTGAGCATGCCCGGGCGAAGCGCCGCCAGCATGATCGACGGCGGCGGGTCGGCCGGCCGCTCCAGCCGGAACTTCGAGACGGCGAACGTGTCGTACTTCTCGCTGACCTTCTCCCCCGCCAGCGCCGACCGCAGGAACCGCAGGGTGTCCCGCGACCGCGCGAACGGTTCGTCGAACGAAGCCGCGTTCCACTGCGACACGATCACCGGGGACGACGCGCCGATGCCCAGCACGAACCGGCCGGGCGCCAGTTCCGCGACCGTCGCCGCCTGCATCGCCAGCAGCCCGGGGCCGCGCGTGTACACCGGCACGATCGCCGTGCCGAGGCGCAGCTGCGGCGCCCACTGCGAGGCCAGCACCAGCGGCGTGAACGCGTCCGTGCCCGCCGTCTCCGCCGTCCACGCGTCGGTGTAACCCAGGTCCGGCAGCTGCTCGACCAGTTCGCGGTGCGCCGTCAGCGGCACCCCGGTCAGCGGGATCGTGAGGCCCCAGCGGCTCATGCGGTCTCCTTCTCGACACTGGACAGTTCACGCAGCAGCCAGTCGACCTGCGTGCGCATCAGGTTTTCCGCGACCTCTTCGGCCTGCGGCGTCATGTGGGTGGCGCCCGCCAGCGGCAGGAAGACGTGCGGCCGCCCCTTCGCCAGCAACGCCGACGACAGCCGCAGAGCGTGCGCGACGAACACGTTGTCGTCGGCCAGCCCGTGCACGATCAGCAGCGCGCGGCTCAGCTCGCCGGCGCTCTCGATCAGCGAGTTGTGCGCGTAGCTCTCCGGCTCGTCCTGAGGCTTGCCCAGGTACCGCTCGGTGTAGTGCGTGTCGTAGAGCGACCAGTCGGTGACCGGCGCGCCCGCGACCGCCGCGTGGAAGACGTCCGGCCGGCGCAGCACCGCCAGCGCCGACAGGTACCCGCCGTAGGACCACCCGCGGATCGCCACGCGTTCCAGGTCCAGCTCGGGGTGCGACGCGGCCGCCGCCTGCAGCGCGTCCACCTGGTCCTGCAGGGTCACGTCGGCGAGGCGCCCGTGGATCTCGCGCTCCCACACCGCGCCGCGGCCCGGCGTGCCGCGGCCGTCCGCGACGAGCACCGCGAAGCCCTGGTCGGCCAGCCACTGCGACGTCAGGAAGGCGTTGCGGCTCTGCAGGACGCGCTGCGCGTGCGGCCCGCCGTACGGGTCGAGCAGCACCGGCAGCCTGCCTTCGCTCGGCTCGTACCCGCGCGGCAGGAGCAGCGCCGCACGCAACCCGCGCTCCCCCAGCGTCAGCCAGGTCAGGTTCGGCACGATGTCCGGGTCCACAGTGGACGCCGCGATGGACGCCACCGGCGAACCGTCGCGCAGCACCGAAACCCGCGGCCCGCTGTGCTCGAGGCTCCACGACGAGAGCACGGTGACCGCCGCGTTGCCGGAGCCGTGGTGCACGCCGTCCACAGTGGACAGGCGCCGCACCGAAGCAGCCTCGGTCCGGAACACGTGGATCTGCGTCGGGTCGGCTTCGGACGCGCTGAAGAGGATCTCGTCGCCGACGTCGAGGACGGCGCGCAGCTGCAGCCCGGCCGGCGTGACGGCCTCGCCGCCGACGAACAGCCGGTGGTCGCCGTCGACCATGCCCTCGACCACCAGGCGCCCGTCCGGCGTCCACGCCGGGACGCCGCCGACGATGTCGATCCAGTGCTGGTCGGTGGCGGTGTGCAGCACCGACGTCGAGCCGTCGGCGACGTCCAGCGCCAGGACGTCCATCCGCTTCTGGTCGCGCGGCTGCACGGCGAGCAGCGGCGCGCCGCCCGCCGACCAGTGCACCGAGGCCAGGTACTCCCAGTCGCCCTGCGGAACGTCCACGCGGGAGCCGTCCAGGCCGAGGACCGCCAGCGAAACCAGCGCGTTCGTGGTCCCCGCCGCCGGGTACGCGACGACGTTGGCGGGGTGCTGCGGGTTGGCCGGGTCGGCGATCGTCCAGCGCGGCACCGGGCCGCGGTCGGAGCGCTCGGCGAGGATGCTCCGGCCGTCCGGGGCCCACCAGTAGCCGCGGGTGCGGTCCATCTCCTCGGCCGCGATGAACTCGGCGAGGCCCCAGGCGATGTCCTCGCCGTCCTCCTCGACCAGCACGCGGTCGTCGCCGGTGGCCAGCTCCATGACGTGCAGCCGCCGGTTCTGCACGTACGCGACGTGCGTGCCGGTCGGGTTCGGCCGCGGGTCGACGACGGCGCCGTCGACGCGCAGCGTCACCTCGCCGGAGGCGAGGTCCAGGGTGTACAGCTTGCCCGAGAGCGAGAACGCCGCGACCGTGAAGCCCGCGTCCACTCCGTAGTGGACGACGCCGCCGCCGGTTTCGCGGGCCCGTTCGCGGCGCGCCCGCTCCTCGGCGGGCAGCTCCTCCTCGCCGGGCAGCAGCTCGGCGGCGTCGACCAGCTTGGTCTCGGCGCCGGTCGCCAGGTCGGCCGACCACAGGCTGTGCCGGGGGTCGGTGCCCGACTCCGCGCGCAGGAACAGCACGCGGGAGGCGTCCGGGGCGACCCGGAACTCCTTCGGCGCGCCGAGGGTGAAGCGCTGGGTCCGGGCCTGCTTGCGGAGGAACGGGAGGTCGTCGACATCGGTCACGCCCGCACTCTTTCAGACGATCACGCGGATACGCCAACGCCCTTCAGCTTCGCCAGCTCCGCGTCGACGTCGTAGTCCGGTTCCGGGAACCGCGGCTTCAGCTCGGCGAGGGTCTCGATCAGCAGCTCGGCGACGGCCCAGTTGCGGTACCACTTGTGGTCGGCGGGCACGACGTACCAGGGCGCGTGCGCCGTCGAGGTCTTCTTGAAGATGTCGGCGTAGGCCTCTTGGTAGGCGGACCAGTGCGCGCGGGCGTCGAGGTCGGCCGGGTTGAACTTCCAGCGCTTCTCCGGCGTCACGAGCCGGGCCTTGAGCCGCTTGAGCTGCTCTTCCGGCGAGATGTGCAGGAACACCTTGACGACGGTCGTGCCCGCCTCGGCCAGTTCCTCCTCGAAGGCGTTGATTTCGCTGTAGCGGCGGCGCCGCTCGGCGCCGGTGAGCAGCTTGCTCACCCGCGGGACCAGGATGTCCTCGTAGTGCGAGCGGTCGAAGACGCCGATCTGCCCGGCCGCGGGCAGCTGCTTGCGGATCCGCCACAGGTACTCGTGGCGCCGCTCGGCCGCGGTGGGCTTCTTGAACGCCACGTACCGGACGCCCATCGGGTTGACCAGGCCGAGCACGTGCGAGACCGTGCCGCCCTTGCCGGAGGTGTCCATGCCCTGCAGCACGAGCAGCACGCTGCGGTCACCGCCGCCGACGCCCTCGGCGTAGAGCGACTCCTGCAGCGCCGACAGCCGCTCGCCGGCGCTGTCGAGCTTGGCCAGCGCCTTGGGCTTCTTGCCGGGGCCGACCGGGGTCGACCCCGGGTCCGGCAGCTCCGCGCCGACGCGCAGCGCGTCCCGGACCCGGCTTCCGTCGTCCTTCTTCGCCATCCGGCGAAAGTACCCGTTCAGGCGGCGGCTTTCTCGGCGAAGAGTTCCAGCAACGCGCCGTGTCCGCCCTCGCCGGAGACGCCTTCGCGCACCTTGGCGCCGGTTTCGCCGTGCCGCTCGAAGTCCCGGTGCTCCAGCTCGACGCGGGTCGAGCGCGGTCCTTCCTCGATGAATCTGACCTCGATCTCGCTGGCGTGCGCGGGGTCGGGGTCGATCCGCCAGTCGCCGTCGATCCGCCACGACAGGACCACCCGGGCGGGCGGCTCCCAGACGAGCACCTCGCCCCACTGGCACTCGGCGCCGTCCACGGTCTTCTCGTACCAGCGCCCGCCCGGCTTCGGCTCCAGGACGGCTTCGGCGAGGTCGGCCGCTCCGATGTGGTGCTGCCGCGGCCACCAGCTGTCGAAGGCCTCGGTGTAGGTCTTGAACGCGTGCTCGCGCGAGCAGGCGACGGTGATCGTCTTGCGGATCGGCTCCAAGCTCATGACTGCTCCTCTTCGGTTCGTTCCGCCAGTTCGGCGAAGGACTTCAGCGCGTCCGACCACATCCCGTCGAGCCAGGCGCGCAGGGCGGCGATCCCGGCCGGTTCCAGCCGGTAGAGCCGCTTGGTGCCGACGGCCCGGTCGGCGACCAGGCCGGCCGCCTTGAGCACCTTCAGGTGCTGGGACACGGCCGGGCGGCTGATCGGCAGGTCCGCGGCCAGCTCGCCGACCGCGCGCGGCCCGTCGCGCAGCGCTTCGAAGATCGCGCGGCGCGAAGGGTCGGCGAGGGCGGCCAGCTGGTCGCTTCCGTAAGTCGCCACGAACGGTAAGTTACGGCTTACCAATGGCCTCGTCAACCGGCGCGCACTGTTTCGGGGGTGTTGCGCGTGGATTGCGCAACGAACGACGGGTGAAAGCAACGATTCCCGGCTGAACTCTGCGTCTCCTGCCCTTAACCTGAACGCATGACGACGTTCGCCGGCCGGGAGACCGCCGCCCCCACCGCCGCGAGCTTCATCGAGCTCGACGAGCGGTGGAGCACGCACAACTACCACCCCCTGCCCGTCGTGATCGCCGAAGCGTCCGGTGCTTCGGTGACCGACGTCGAAGGCCGCTCGTACCTGGACTTCCTGTCCGGCTACTCGGCGCTGAACTTCGGCCACCGCCACCCGGACCTGATCGCCGCCGCCGTGGACCAGCTCGGCCGCGTCACGCTGACGTCGCGGGCGTTCCACCACGACCAGCTGGGCCTGTTCTGCCGCGAGCTGGCCGAGCTGACCGGCACCGAGCTGGTGCTGCCGATGAACTCCGGCGCCGAAGCCGTCGAGTCGGCGGTCAAGATCGCCCGCAAGTGGGCGCACCGGGTCAAGGGCGTGCCGGACGGCACCGCCGAGATCATCGTCGCCGGGTCCAACTTCCACGGCCGGACGACCACGATCGTGTCGTTCTCGACCGACGAGACCGCGCGCGCCGACTTCGGGCCGTTCACGCCGGGCTTCGTCACGGTGAAGTACGGCGACGCAGCCGCGCTGCGCGACGCGATCACCCCGCGCACCGCCGCGGTGCTGCTGGAGCCGGTGCAGGGCGAGGCCGGCGTGATCGTGCCGCCGGAGGGCTACTTCGCCGACGTCCGCGCGGCCTGTGATGAGCACGGCGTGCTGCTGATCGCCGACGAGATCCAGTCCGGGCTGGCCCGCACGGGCACGGTGCTGGCGCTGGACCACGAAGGCGTCCGCGCGGACGTGTACACGCTGGGCAAGGCCCTCGGCGGCGGCATCATGCCGGTGTCCGCGGTGGTCGGCCGCCGCGACGTCCTGGGCGTGCTGAAGCCGGGTGAGCACGGCTCGACGTTCGGAGGCAACCCCCTGGCCTGCGCGATCGGCCGCGCGGTGGTCAAGCTCCTGGCCACGGGCGAGTTCCAGCGGCGCTCGACGGAGCTGGGCGCGCACCTGCACAGCCGGCTGAACTCACTGATCGGCACCGGGCTGTCCGAGGTCCGCGGCCGCGGGCTGTGGGCGGGCATCGACATCGCCCCGGGCGGGCCGTCGGGCCGCGAGGCGTCGGAGGCACTGGCCGCCCGCGGCGTGCTGTGCAAGGAGACGCACGAGCGCACGCTGCGCGTGGCGCCCCCGCTGGTGATCACGCGCGCGGAGCTGGACCGCGGCATCGACGCGATCGCCGAGGTCATCCGCCCCTGAGACGTCCGGATGCCGCCGGGTGAGCCTCCCACCCCGGCGGCATCCGGAGCACAACGAGCGGCGGGCCCGTCACCAGCCCCGTCGAGAGGTGGCCCGCCCCAGGGACGCGACCAGGGAAAGCACCAGGCCGAGCCCGAAGAGCACGACGCCGAGCCGGATGTCGGCGAACGCCGGGAACGCGGGACGCCCGAACTCGTCGGTGCGGGTGGACATCACGGTGGCCACCTCGACCACGATCAGGCCGAACCCGCCGATCGCGAGCAGCGCTCCCAGCCAGACGGCGACCCGCACCCACGCCGGCGCGCCGGAGTAGTTCGCCGGCGACGGCGCATGAACCTTGGAAATGTGTCCGCCGTGCGTCGCGACCTCGATGTTTCCGTGGCCGAAGTGCTGCGCGTTGGTCTCCGCGACGACCTGGTTGATGATCCGCCGGCCGCCGGCCTGGTCGAGCCGCCGCACGAGCGCGTCCAGCTCACGGGCGAACCGCTGGTCGGCGGCGGCGAGGTTTTCCACGGCCCGCGCGACCCGTTCCTGGACGGCCCGGTCGGTGGGCGCACGCGACAGGTCCTCCTCGGCCCGTCTGCCCAGCTTGGCTGTCACGCGCAAGGCGATCGCCTTCAGCAGCTCGTCGATCTTGCTGTCGGCGAACCTCGCGACGCCGCGGGCGAACGCCGCACCGGCGTACGCGGCGACTATCCCACCATCGATCATGGCCCCTCCCCAGGGTGACGATCCAGGTTAGGTCCGGAACCGGCGGTCGCCCCAGGTGACTGCGCGGTTTTCACCCGTACGCACTCATCCGGGAGCGTTCGTCCGGGTTGGAGCGTTGTGCCCGGTATGGGATTCGGGGAGCGCCCGCTGGTGGGCACGAACAGCGTCACACCGGGCGAGCTGTACGAGCAGGGGAAGCGGCTCCGGGAGAAGGTCCCGGCCACCGCGCACGACCACGAGGCCGCCGGTGCGGGCCGGCCGAGCGCGAAACAGTACTTCGAGGCCAGCAACGAAGGACGCCTCCCCGAGCTGGTCGCACTCCGCCGTGAGCGCATGCTCGCCTCCCCCTTCACGTTCTTCCGCGGCGCCGCCGGGCTGATGGGCGCCGATCTCGCCGGTACGCCGGACTCCGGGCTGACCGCCCAGCTCTGCGGCGACGCCCACGCCGCCAACTTCGGGCTCTACGGCACGCCCGAAGGCAAGATCGTGATGGACATTAACGACTTCGACGAGACCGTCCCGGGCCCGTGGGAGTGGGACCTCAAGCGGCTCGCCGCGAGCCTCGTGCTCGCCGGGCGCGAGGGCGGCATCGGCGAGTCCGGCTGCCGGGAGGCCGCCGAAGACGCCGTGAAGTCCTACCGCCGCACCATCCGCGCGCTGGCCGACCTGCCGTTCCTGCGCAGCTGGAACGCCCTGCCGGACTCGTCGGTGCTGTCCAAGGCGCGCGCCGACGAGCTGATCGACGACTTCGCCGACGCCGCCGAGAAGGCCCGCAAGAACGACAGCGCGAAGGTGTCGGCGAAGTGGACCGAACGCGTCGACGACCACGAGACCGGCCTGGCCCGCCACCGGTTCGTCGAAGACCCGCCGGTCCTCACGCACGTCGACGACCGGACCGCCGAAGCCGTCGCCGCCGGTTTGGTGTCCTATGTGGACACCTTGCGCGAGTCGCGGCGGACGCTGGCCGAGCGGTACCGGATCGCCGACGTCGCCTTCCGCGTGGTCGGCACGGGCAGCGTGGGCTTGCGCAGCTACGTCGCCCTGCTGCACGGCAACGACGACGAAGACCTGGTGCTGCAGGTGAAACAGGCGGCGAAGCCCGCGCTGGCACCGTACCTGGGCCTGCCGCCGGCGGACCACGAAGGACGCCGGATCGTCGACGGCGCCCGGCTGGTGCAGGCCGAGACCGACATCCTGCTGGGCTGGACCACGATCGACGGCGTCCCGTACATCGTCCGCCAGTTCCGCAACCTCAAGGGCGACATCGACCCGGCGGAGCTGGAGAAGGACCACCTCGACGACTACGGCAGGCTGGCCGGCGCGCTGCTGGCCCGCGCCCACACGCGGTCGCTGCATCCGAAGCTGCTGGCGGGCTACTTCGCCGACGACTCCGAACTGGACGAGGCGATGGGCGCGTACGCGGTGCGGTACGCCGACCGGACGGAGGCCGACCACGCCGCTTTCAGCAGCGCATGACGCTCGCCGTCGATATCTCAACGTTCGGCTTGGACCAGCTCCGAATCAGGCGTCTTCGGGATCATCTTGTGAGAACAGATCACTTCCCGTCCCCGCCTTCGGGGCGGCTTCAGCCGCGGGGGGCACCGGCAGGACACTTGCCGCGGTGAGATCGTCCACGGTGAGAAGCGGTCCCGCCATGATGTCGTCCAGCAAGGCGGCCTGCCGTGGCTCGACAGCCACACAAAGCTCCAAGACGTTCAGGAGTTCGAGCAGCTCGGTCGTCATGGTGGGCGTCCACGTAGTCGCGACCAGGTCGTCGAGCGGCGATTTCCGGTTTCCGGACGGGCTCTTCTTCCGGTAACCGAACCAATGTTTGACGACCAACATTCCAGCCACCCGGTAGTTCCAGACCGATGGCGAGACCGGAGAGACGCGACCGTCCCCGACGTGCAACGTGCGGGTCGTCTCGTCGTAGCCGATGCGTTCCGGCATGCCGTCTTCGGTATCAGGGATGCCGACCCGCACCACGGGACGGGCCGCTCGCATCTTCGGCGAGCCGGGGCGGCGCCCGGCTGAGGCATCGACGAACCGCTGCCCGTACGTATGCAGCCACACTATCTCGCGGCCGATCCGAACCGCTTCCATCCACAACTCCGGGCGGCGAGTGAGCGGCACTCTGATGCCGGGTGTCTTGAGATCCGCTGCGAACCGGGTGGTGAACGCTGGGTGGGCGACAACAGCAGCCAAATACGCGACTAGATCGTCCGGTGTCACGTCGACGTCGAGCCGACTGGATAGGAACTGCAGAAGGCTGGGCGCGAGGTTGGGGTCATGCCCCGCCGAATCGCGGTAGAGCGGCAATACCCGACCACCGTGATGTCCCATAAAATAGTCCATATCGGGAATCAAACCACTGAACACCAACCCCGGACCTGACCCGATATCGTGCGAGTGCTGCTCGACCACAAAGATCTGCCGATCGGACACAACTCCCCACAGCGCTGGTCGTGGCCGCGCCAGCAGACGAGAATCCGGAATCAGCCACTGCCGGTCAAAAGAGCGGAATCCGACACGAGTCGGCGCCGGCGGCACACCGCGCTCGTCCGCAAACGGTCGACGCGAGTTTTCGTAACCCGGAATACGTGGTCCAACTCGCCGAAGATTGCAATCTGGACTTTCCTTAAAAAGGAGGGACTTTTGATCCGCATCGGCCCCCACGAGTGCACGCCACCGTTCGCTGAGCGATTCTCGATCCGGTGCGTACACCCAGGTACGATTGGGTTTTACCCCCGGTGACTGCCACGGCATGAGTTCGGAGAGCGCAGGCATCGAGCCCCAGCGCTCGTCACCAAGGCTCCTAAAGGGCGCAGACCAGTCGTCAGCACAAGTGTCCCACTCGCTGTCTACTTGCAGCCGTTCCAGCACACCTTCCTTGTCCGGAACGTTCCCAGAGACACTCACTCGGTGAATCAGAGCCGGAACAGTCGGGTTGGGCGTTCCTCGGCGAATGAAGACAGCCACACATATCGGCTGCTGGTTTTCCCTGAAGAAGCGCGTCGATATCGGCGGCTGATGCCCTTCCGGGGAAAGATCGATGAACCAGCCTTCATCCGCCGTCCGGCGAAGGTACTCGCGCATACCCGCGAACCCCTGGCCAGTCGCGAATCCCGCAGGGCATACCAGCGCGACGACGCCGGCAGGTTCGTCCGGGTGCGCATCGAACGCTTTCCAGGTTGCCCACCGCCAGAAGTAGATGTACTTGTTCCAAAGCACATACTCCAGGCGGCCGTTACCAGGCTTCTTGAACGCGTGAATACTTGGTGCCGCAACCGTCGAACTCTGGTCCTCAATCCACGACGAGCTTCCTTTTACCTTGTCAACGAAGGGCGGATTACCGATCACCACCATGACTGGTTCTTCACGCTTGACCATGTTCGCACCCTTGCGGGACCGCTCGATGGCCTCATACATCCGTCCCATCGGAAGATGTTGCACATCGGGGTCGTCGAGAGTGTCCGCGAGAAATCGCCGTTCCGAAGCGGGGACCTCCGCGCGGTGGCGCTTCTTCAGCAAACTGTGGATACGAAGTTCAGCCACCGCGTAAGGGGCCGCTTGGTTCTCGAAGCCGATCAGTCTCTTCGACAACTCACGCAGGCTGGCGGGAACAGCACCTACCCCCTCCTCGCTCGCAACGGTGGCCGCGACCTTGTCGACGACCTCCGCCAAGAAGCTTCCCGTGCCCATCGCCGGGTCGACGACGATCACGTCCGGATTCGCGAACCCCAGATTTCGCCCCAACCGCGCCCGTAGGATGTCGTCCACGAACCTGGTCATGAAGGATACCAGCGACGCCGGCGTGTAATAGATGCCGCTCTTGCGACGCAAGGCCGGATCGTAGACGGTCAGAAAGCGCTCATATAGCATGGCATAGGTATCGTCAGGGAACTCTGCCCAATCGACCACGCTCAGTACTCTTACCATGGTCGTTAAAGCGACACTCTGTTCCTCTTCCGGCTGATCGGTGAGAACCGTCAGCGCACGCCCCATCAATGAGTGCTTCTTGCCCAGCAGACGCGCGATCTCTCCGATGGAACGCCCAGGAAAGCTGACGCCTTCCACCCGCGCCAACAGGAGCGCGAAGGTGATCGTCTGCGCGTACTGGTCCGCGAACTCGACATCGGTCAGATTGGGAAATAGAACTCTCCGCCAGTCCTCGGCGAGACTGCGGAAGGTTTGCGCTTTCGACTTGCCGGTCTCCTCTCGCGCGATCTCTGCCACGACATCATCTCGCAGCAAGCCACAGAGATTGGCGATCAGGCGGACGAGTTCGTCCAACGTGCGCGGACGTTCAGGCTCCCACAACAGGAAGTCGGTGAGGACACGAGCGAAGTCCGTACCGACCGCGCGCAGCTTGCTCCCGGCACGATCGAGACCCGGCTCAAGCTTGGCCACCACTCCCTGCAGCTTGCCGAAGTTGAATCGCGCGAACTGTTCCCCGTCGGAGTAGAGGACGTTCGGCAATCGCTTGAACTTCTCCCACTGCTCCAGATCGTGCTTACTCGGCCTCGTCCAGGTGTCCGGAACACCGTGACCGGGCTTCTTCAACTCCACATATCCCGCGCGTGCACCGGCGACATCTATCGCATAATCAGGTCGGATCGACAGATCAGGCAGGCGGGTCTCGCCGATCGTCGTGATCTTGAGACCCAAGCTGCCGGCGACCGCCGCGAGCATGCGCTCGAAGGGGCCTCGCAAGTGATCTTCCTTCGAACCGTGCCCGGTCCGCAGCTTGCCGGTGACCTCGCGACCGAACTCAGCGATGACCATGTCGACCGTGGTCGATCCGATCGTCAGACCCACCGTGCGATTTCGAGGCATCCACCCTCCTGCCAAGAAGGCAACCCGACAGATCAAATTCACCCTTTGTCGATCGGATTGTCTTCGGCCTAAAGGGTACGATCAGCAGCGGCGGCGATCACGAAGAGTTCGAGAAGATCGCGGCCGAGTCTTCGGCAGGATACGAACACATGACGGAACCGCCAATCAGGCGGTTCTCGCGGAATTACATTGCTGTGCTTTGGCCAATTTTCGTCCAGTTTACCGCTTGGCGCCCGCTGGAGCGAGACCGCAATTCGCCAACCGGATCACGCTAACCAACGAGTTCCACGACGTCGGCCGCGCACCCCCAAGCCAGCGTGATCCCCGCACCGCCGTGTCCGTAGCAGTGCACGACGTCGCCGGTTCGCTCCAGCCGGACCACCGGCCGGAACGGGCGCAGTCCCACCGCGGACCGCAGCACCTCCGCCCCCGCCAGCGCGGGCACCAGCTCGCGGCACCGCCGGACGATGTCCGCCGTCACGCCCGGGTTCGGGACCGTGTCGCCGCGGCCCGGCTCCTCCGTTCCGCCGCACACCACGTGCGTGCCGTGCGGGATGGCGTACGTCACGCCCGGGCCCGTCTCGTCCACCACGAACTCCCGCAGGCCCGGGTCGGCCAGGTGCACGACCTGCCCGCCGATCGGGACCATCGAGCCGTCGCCCGCCAGCGGGCCCGCGCCCAGGCCCGCCGCGTTCACCACCAGGCCCAGCCCGGAAAGCGACGTCAACGACCGGTACTCGACGCGCACGCCCAGCGAAACCACCTGTGCCAGCAGCCAGTCCAGGTACACCGGCGTGTCGACCAGCGCCGTCGTGAACACCAGCCGGTCGCCGTCGCGGACCGGGTCCACCATCGACCGCAGCCACTGCGGCTCCGGCTCCCCCGACGCCAGCAGGACGCGGCCGCGGCGGAACCGGACCCCGGGCGCCTCCTGCGAGCGCAGCACGGCCAGGGTCTCCGCCGTCCACCGCGCGATCCGCTTGTCCGGGCGGCGCACCGGCGGGTACAGCACCCCGCCCGCCACCGCCGACGTCGACTCCCCCGGGCCGGCCGCCGCGACGACCGTCACGTCGTGGCCCGCACCGGCCAGCCGGTACGCGCAGCTCAGGCCGACGATCCCGGCCCCCGCCACCGTGATGTGCATGCCCGCATGGTGGCAGACGGCCCTCCCACGCCGCCGCGGCTACCCTCGCGCGGGTGAAGACGATGTGGGTGCCGGCCGCGGTCTGCGGGCCGCTCGCGCTGCTGCTCGGACTGCCGTTCGCGGGCGGGACCACCCCGGGCGCGGTCGACGCCTTGGCCGCCGGGTGGACGGCGCACCTGAGCCCCGGCGTGCTGCGCGCGCTGGTCTTCCCGACCGAGCCGTACGTCGTGTTCGCGCTCGGTGTGCTCGCGGTCGTCCTGTGCCTGCGCGCGGGCCGGAAACTGGAGGCCGGGCTCGCGCTCGCGGCGCCGCTGCTGGCGATCCTGCTGACCGCCGTCCTGCTCAAGCCGTTGTACGACCGGTGGAAGAACGACACGCTCGTCTACCCGAGCGGCCACACCGTGAGCCTGGTCGCGGTGCTGACCGTGCTCGTGCTCGTCACGCGCAAGGTGGTCGTGGTCGTGCTGAGCGCGCTCGCGCTGCTCGCCGCCGCGGCCGGGCTGGTCGGCCTCGGCTACCACTACCTCACCGACGTCGCCGGCGGGACGCTGTTCGCCGTCGCCGTCGTGCTGCTCACGTGGCCGGTGCCGCGTCCCGCGCCAGCGCCGTCAGCCGGCTGACCGCGCGCAGGTACTTCTTGCGGTAGCCGCCGTTCACCATCTCCTCGGTGAACAGCGACGGCAGCGGCTCGCCGGAGACGACCACCGGGATCGCGCGGTCGTAGAGCCGGTCGGCGAACGCGACCAGCCGCAGCGCGACGTTCTGGTCCGGCGCCGGGTGGATGTCCCGCAGGTGCACCCGCGTGACGCCGTCGAGCAGCCGCCCGTAACGGGAGGGGTGCAGTGAGGCCAGGTGTTCGACCAACGCGTCGAAGTCGTCCACAGTGGACCCTTCGTGCGCCGCGACGGATTCTTCGAGGACGTCCGGCGCGACCGGCGGCGGGGCGTCCGGCAGGCCGCGGTGGCGGTAGTCGGGGCCGTCGACGCGCACGACGCCGAACCGGGCCGACAGCGTCTGGATCTCGCGCAGGAAGTCCTCGGCGGCGAACCGGCCTTCGCCGAGCTTTTCGGGGAGCGTGTTCGACGTCGCCGCGACGTACACGCCCGCGTCCATCAGCTCCTGCAGCAGCCGCGTGACCAGCGTGGTGTCGCCCGGGTCGTCCAGCTCGAACTCGTCGATGGCCAGGATCCGGTGCTCCGACAGCCGCCGCACGGCCTCGGCGAAGCCCAGCGCGCCGACCAGGTGGGTCAGCTCGACGAACGTGCCGTACGCCTTGGGCGAGGGAGCCGCGTGCCAGGTCGAGGCGAGCAGGTGGGTCTTGCCGACGCCGAAGCCGCCGTCGAGGTAGAGGCCCATCGGGCCGGCCGGCTCGGCGGACCCGCCGAAGAGCTTGAAGCGCTTCTTCTCCTTGCGCGCGCCCACCTTGGCGGCGAACGCCGAGCACGCCTCCACCGCGGCGGCCTGGCTGGGCTCGTCCGGGTTGGGGATGTACGTCTCGAACCGGACGGCGTCGAAGCGCGGCGGCGGCACCAGCGCGCCGATCAGCTCGTCGGAGGACAGCTCGGGACGGCGATCGGTGAGGTGCGCGGGCATGGTCGCAGAGCCTAACGGCGGGGCGAACCCGGCCGGGTGGCGATGTCCCCCGGTCGAGACGCACTTCACGCCCGTGTTGGGATTGTCGGCGTGCGGAGTGTGTGGCCCTCTTCGACGGGCGAGCTGACCGGGATCGACCTCGAAGCGATCTACGCCTACCCGGCGGACCTCGACCGCCCGTGGGTGCAGGTGAACTTCGTCGCCTCCGCGGACGGCGCCGTCGAGGTCGACACGACCTCGGCCGGCCTGTCGCACGCCGCCGACCGCAAGGTCTTCCTGCTCGGGCGCGACCTCGCCGACGTGATCCTGGTCGGCGCCGGCACCGCCCGCGCCGAGGACTACCGCGGGGTCGTCGCGGGCCCGAAGCGCCTCGAACGCCGTCGCCGGCTCGGCTTCGATACGGTCCCGCCGATCGCCGTCGTGACGCGCACCGCGGACCTCGACCCCGCGTCCCGGCTGTTCACCGAGACCGTCGTACCCCCGATCGTGGTGACCACGGAGACCGCGGAAACCGCGCCGCTGGAAGCGGCCGGCGCCGAGATCCTGCGCGCCGGGGACACCGAGGTCGACGTCCGGCGCGCCCTGGACCTGCTCGCCGCGCGGGGCCTGCGCCGTGTCGCGTGCGAGGGCGGGCCGCGGCTGTTCGGGCAGCTGGTCGAAGCCGACCTCGTCGACCAGCTGTGCCTCACGGTGGCGCCGCTGCTCGTCGCCGGGCCGGCGGCGCGGATCGCCGCGGGACCGGTCGCCGTGCCGCGCCGGCTCGCGCTGGCGTCGATCCTGGTCGAGGACGGCTTCACGCTCCTGCGCTACCGCCGGGACGCCGGGTGAGCGACGACGCCGACCTGGTCGCCAAGGCCGCGGCCGGTGACGACGCCGCGTTCGGCGTGCTCGTGCGGCGCCACACGCCCCGGATGTACCGCGTCGCATTGCGGATCACCGGCAGCGCTGGCGAAGCCGAGGACGTCGTGCAGGACTCGTGGCTCGCCGCGTGGCGCGCCCTGCCCGGCTTCCGGCGGGAATCCGCGGTCTCGACGTGGCTCTACCGCGTGGTCACCAACAGCGCGCTCGCGCTGCTGCGCCGCCGCCGTCCCACGGTGTCCCTCGACGAGCCCACCGACCGGTCCACTGTGGACACGGCGCTGCTCGCGGCCGCGGTCCCCGGCCCCGAAGGCCGGGTCGTGCGCGCCGAGGAGGTCGACGCCGTGCTGCGCGCGATCGGCAGGCTGGAGGTCTCCCAGCGGGTGCCGCTGGTGCTGCGCGAGCTGGAGGGGCTGAGCTACGAAGAGGTCGCCGAAGTGCTCGACGTGAGCGTCGGCGCCTTGCGTTCCCGGCTGCACCGGGCCAGGGTGGCGCTGCTCGCCGAGTTGAGGGAGCGGTGATGGCCGAGCAGTCCGACCCCGAGCGGGACCCCCGCTGGGACGCCGTGCGCCGGGCGGCCGCACGCCGGGTGCCAACCCCGCCGGGCCTGGTCGAACGGGTGCTGCGGGCCGTCGCGCGCGGCCGCCGGACCGCCGTCGAGGTGCCCGGCGACGACGGCGGCCTCCGCGTCACGGAGACCGTGGTCACCCGGCTGGCCACGGCGATCGCCGCCGAGCGGGCGCCGGCCGGGGTGCGGGTTTCGGCCGTCGCGGTCGAGGACGACGCCGTGCAGGTGCTCGTGTCGGTCCGGTTCGGCGTCGCCGCCGACGAGGCCGCCGAGGCGCTGCGGCGAGAGATCACAACGGAGCTGGCGCGCCAGCTCGGGACCGAGGCCACGGTGAACGTGCACGTCGTGGACGTCGACCGGGACTGACGTTCCCCCGATCGGGTGAGCCTGCGTGAGGTTTGCGCCTCCGCGGGCATCGTACGGGCGAGAGACCGCCGCGAGAGGAGCCCGCACGCATGCACCCGGAACGGACCGAAAGCCCCGGCACGGTGACCCCGCTCAACGAGGAGGGCACCGCCGGCCGCACCACGATCTCCTCGCTGGTCGTGCAGAAGATCGCCGGCCTGGCCACCCGGGAGGTCGCCGGGGTGCACGCCCTGGGCGGCGGCGGGGTGTCGCGCGCGATCGGCGCGCTGCGCGAACGCATCCCCGGCTCCGGCACGGTCAGCACCACCGGCGTGGCGGTGGAGGTCGGCGAGAAGCAGACGGCCATCGACCTCGACGTGATCGTCGAGTACGGCGCGCGCATCGTCGACGTCGCCCGCGCGGTGCGGCGCAACGTGATCACGGCGGTCGAGCAGATCACCGGCCTCGAGGTGATCGAGGTGAACATCGCGGTCAACGACATCCACCTGCCCGGCGAGGAAGAAGCCGAATCGACGCGGGTGGAATGAGCGGCGAAGACCGCGCGGCCTTCCGGCAGTTCGTGCGCACCCACCACCCCGACGTGGGCGGCGATCCGGCGGTGTTCGCCGAAGGACTGGCGCGGTTCCGCGCCGGGAAGTCCGAAGTGGACTCCCGCTACGACGCACCGGTGCGCTTCACCGCCCGCCGGCGCGGGATCGCCGCGCTGCTCGCCCGCTTCCGCCGCCGGCCACCCCGGGTGCGCTGACCCGCACCGCCACGCAGGACCGTCCAAGGAGGACATGTGAACGCAACGCAGACCGGGCTACTGGCCGGGTTGATCCTCGGCCTCGCCGCGTCCCAGGGGTTCACCGCGTTCCTGGTGACCCTGGCCGTCGGGATCATCGGCCTGGTCGCCGGCCGGGTCCTCGACGGCGAGCTCGACCTCGGCGAGCTCTTCGGCAAGGGCCGCGACAAGTGAGCCGCGTCCTGGACGTCCCGCGTGAGCTCGCCGAACCGGCCGAGCGCGGCACGCTCACCGTCGGCCACGCCGTGGTGCGCAAGGTCGCCCAGCACGCGGCCGGCCAGGTCCCCGGCACGTCGCACGAGGGCAAGGGCGCCAAGGCGAAGGTCGGCGGCCTCGACAACGACGTCGACCTCGCGCTGGACCTCGCCCTGCAGTACCCGGCACCGGTGCGGACCGTCGTCGGCGTCGTCCGCGAGAAGGTCACCGAAGAGGTCGAGCTGCTCACCGGCTACCACGTGCGGACCCTCGCCGTGACGGTGTCCGCGCTGCGGCCCGCGGTGGCGCCGAGGGTGCGGTAGCCGTGCGCGTGGTCGTCCGGCTCCTCTCGACGCTGCTCGGGCTGGCCGTCGTCGCCGCCGGGGCGCTGCTAGCCCTGGAAGTCGGCTGGCACTGGTGGCGCCCGGCCGCCGATCCGTTGCTGGTGCCGTGGCCGCGTTGGCAGGCGCAACTGGCTTCGCTGGGCTGGGACGCCTACGCGGTGCGCGTCGGCGCCGGCGTGCTCGCCGCCGCGGGCCTGGTCCTGCTGCTGTGCGCGCTCGCCGCCGGCGACCGCGCGGTCCGGCTCACCGACCCGGCCGACGAGGTGAGCGTCTCGACGTCGCCGCGGTCGCTGGCCCGGCTGGTCGGGCTCACCGTGCGCGCGCAGGACAACGTCGCCGGCGCGACGGTCACCGCGAGCGCCCGCCGGATCCGCGTCCGCGCGAAGAGCACCCTCGAAAGCGAGGGCGAGCTGCGGCCGCGGCTGCTGGAAACCGTGGCCGCGCTGCTCGACGACGTCCCCCTCGCGCGGCGGCCGAAGGTGTCGGTCGTCGTCGACTCCCCGAAGGACCGCCGATGAGCAAGTCGGTCGCCGCGAAGGCGCTTTCCCGGTCGTACGCGGGCGAACGCGCGTGGGTGTTCCTCGTCGGGCTGCTGGCCCTGCTCGGCGGGGCGCTGGCCCTGGTGGTCGGGTTCGGCGTGCTCGGCGAGTTCCGCGGGCGCCGTCCGCTGCTCGACCCGATGGCGCTCGGCTGGCTCGGCGGCCACGCCACACTCGCCCGGATCGCCGCGATCGTGCTCGGGGTCCTGCTGGTGGTGTTCGGCCTGCGCGGCACGCTGCGGTCGCTGCGGCCCGAACCGCGACCGGACCTGGACCTCGACCGCACCGAAGGCGCCGAACTGGTCGTCACCGCCGGTGCGATCTCCGGCGCGGTCCAGGCCGACGCCGAACAGCTCGACGGTGTGAGCCGCGCCCGGGTCCGCGCCGTCGGCTCCCGGACCTTCCCCGCGTTGCGCATCACGCTGTGGCTGCACGAGGGCACCGACCTCAAGGGCGTCTGGGCGGAACTGGACGCCCGCGTGCTGACCAGGGCCCGGGAGTCGCTCGGCCTCGACGTCCTGCCCACGGCCGTCCGCCTGGAACTCGACACGAGCGCGCCGAAACGCGTGCGCTGAACGGCGTCTTTCCGCAGAATGCCCGCATGCCCCTACCGCTGCAGCCGCCGCTGAAGCCGATGCTCGCCAAGCCCGCGAAGGCCATCCCGGACTCCGGAGGCCTGCTGTTCGAGCCGAAGTGGGACGGCTTCCGCTGCATCGTCTTCAAGGACGGCGACGAGCTGTACCTGCAGTCCCGCGCGGAAAAGCCGCTGAACCGGTACTTCCCGGAAGCCGTCGCGCGGCTGCTGGAGACGCTGCCGCCGCGGGTCGTGCTGGACGGCGAGCTGGTCGTCGCGCGCGGCGGGCGGCTGGACTTCGACGCCCTCACCGAGCGCATCCACCCCGCCGAAAGCCGGATCACGCTGCTGGCGGCCGAGCAGCCCGCCGAGTTCGTCGCCTTCGACGTGCTCGCGCTCGACGACGAGTCCCTGCTCGACGAGCCGACGTCGACGCGCCGCGAACGGCTCGTCGAGCTGGCCGGCGACCGGTTCCCGCTGACGCCGGCGACCACCGACCCGGACACCGCCCGGCACTGGTTCGAGCTGTTCGAGGGCGCGGGTCTCGACGGCGTCATCGGCAAGCCCCTGGACGAGCCGTACACACCCGGCAAGCGGGTGATGGTCAAGTACAAGCACCTGCGCACCGCCGACTGCGTCCTCGCCGGCCTGCGTTGGCACGTCGACGGCGGTCCCGGCGAACTCGTCGGGTCGTTCCTGCTGGGCCTGCACGACGACCAGGGCGTGCTGCACCACGTCGGCACGGTCGGGTCGTTCCCGAAGGACCGCCGCCGCGAGCTCGCCGAGGAGCTGGCGCCGCTCGTCACCGACGGCGAGGACCACCCGTGGGGCGGCCGCGCGACCGGCGAGGCCCAGCGGATCCCGGGCGGGATCACGCGCTGGCGCGCCACCGAGCACGAATGGGTGCCGCTGCGGCCCGAGCGCGTCGTCGAGGTCGCCTACGAGAACACCGAAGGCGGGATGCCGTCGCGCTTCCGGCACAACGCGCGGTTCGTGCGGTGGCGCCCCGACCGCGAACCCGCGTCGTGCGACTACGGCCAGCTGGACGAGCCCGCCCGCTACGACCTCGACGCCGTCTTCCGCGGCCAGGTCGTCCGGACCCGCTAACCCGCGTCCCACACCCGGCGTGCGAAGCTCGGCACCACCGTGCCCTTGATCGACGTGAGGACCCCGCCCGTGCGCCGCCGCCGTACCCGTCTCCTGGTCGCGCTGCTCGCCCTGGCCTCCGCCGCGGGCTGCGCCGCGGGGCCGTCGGTCCGCCCGGCGCTGGTCGAAAACGACGGGAAGACGACGGCCGCGTCGCCCACCCGCACCCCGCCGGTGCCGCTGCCGCCGCTGACCGAGCCGCAGTCGCCGTCGCTGCGGTGGGCCGACTGCGACGACGACACCCGGCAGCGGATCGGCACCCCGCCCGTGCCGGACAGCCTGCACTTCACCTGCGCCCGGGTCACGACGGCGCTCGACGCGCCCGGCGAGGCCCGGCGGTCGGTGGTGCGGCTGCTGGCGCTGAAGGTCGGCACCGGGCCGATCCCGCTGGTCGTGGTCAACGACGTCGACGGCGACCCGGGCACGGTGTACGCCGCGCGGCTGGCCGCGACGCTGCCGCCGGCGTTCCTGGCGAAGTTCTCGCTGATCGGCCTGGACCGGCGCGGCACCGGGCTCTCGGCGCCCGTCCAGTGCGTGCCGCCGGACATCCGGCACGACCTGGTCGACGCCGACCCGGGGCAGGGCGACCTGCAGGACGTCCTGGACGCGGCGCGCAAGGCGGGTCAGCAGTGCGCGATCGAGCTGGACGACTCCCAGACCGCGCTGGACAGCTGGCGCGGCGCCGGCGACCTGGAGGAGCTGCGGAAGGCGCTGGGCTCCGACCGGCTCAACGCGCTCGGCCGCGGCGACGGCTCGAAGCTGCTTTCCGAGTACGCGGTGCGCTTCCCCGGCCAGGTCGGCCGGATGGTGCTCGACGGCGTCCCCGACCCGGGCCCGGACACCGCGGCGGTGCTCGACGCCGTCGCCGCCGGCGCCCAGACGACGCTGGACGCGTTCGCCGCGGACTGCGCGGCGCGCAAGTGCGCCCTCGGCGACCCGAAGGCGGCTCTGGCGGCGCTCACCGGCCGGCTGCGGGCCGCGCCTCCGATGACCGACGACGCCGTCGCGTTCGGGCCGGGCGTGGCGATGTACGCGGTCTACTCGGGCCTTTCGCAGCGTTCGCGCTGGCCGGAGCTGGCCGACGCGATCGCGGCCGCGCGGGGCGGGAACATCGCGCCGCTGGCGGCCTTCGCGTCGCCGGTGCTGCGCGACACGCGCGCGCAGCCGTCCCGCCTCGACGCGACCATCGCGACCCGCTGCAACGACAGCCAGACGCGGCTCTCGGCCGACCAGCTCGACCAGGTCGTGGCCGGGATGCGGGCGAAGTACCCGCAGTTCGGCACGGTCGTCGCGCAGCAGCTGGCGTGGTGTGGGCCGTGGCCGGTCCGCACGGAGCCGCTGCCCCCGGCGGGCGCGACGGGCGCACCGCCGATCCTGGTGGCGGCCACGGCGGCCGACCCGGTGACGCCGCAGGTGGGCAGCACCCGGGCGGCGGACCAGATGCCGACGGCGGTGACGATCACGTGGCAGGGCGCGGGCCACGGCGCGGTGGGCACGTCGCCGTGCGTCACCGAGGCGGCGCGCGCGTTCCTGGTGGACGGCAAGGTGCCGGCGGACGGCACCCTCTGCCCCGCCTGACCCCCGGCGCAGGTTCTCGTGAGTGTTCAGGGCGGTTCCAACCGCCCTGAACACCCACGAGCGTCACTGGCGGTAGGACTCCACCTCGGAGACCGGGCGCGCCTGCGCGTCGTCCGGGTTCTCGTGGAACTCCGTCTTCGCGCGGCGCTGGCGGAGCAGGTCCCAGCACTGGTCGAGCTGCTGCTCGACCGCGGTGAGGCGGTCCTTGTCGCCGCCGCTCAGCCCCACGCCGACCGAGCGCGACCGCAGTTCGTGCTCCTCCGCGATCAGCTCGTCGATCCGGCCCAGGATTTCGCCGTCGGCCATGTGTCCTCCTCTTCACGGGTGCTCGGGTGCAGACGCTACCCCGGCTCCGGGAATTCCCGCCGCGCCCACGTCGTTGACCAGGGCATGAGCACCGTTGAGCTGACCGCCGAGAACTTCGACCAGACGGTTAACGACCACGAGTTCGTCCTGATCGACTTCTGGGCGAGCTGGTGCGGACCGTGCCGCCAGTTCGCGCCGGTCTACGAGAAGGCGTCCGAAAAGCACGACGACATCGTGTTCGCGAGCGTCGACACCGAAGCGCAGCAGCAGCTCGCCGCCGCCTTCGACGTCCGCTCCATCCCGACGCTGGCCATCATCCGCGACAAGACGCTGATCTACGCCCAGCCCGGCGCGCTGCCCGAGCCCGCCCTCGAAGAGCTGATCAAGCAGGCTCGCGAGGTCGACATGGCCGAGGTCAAGCGCAAGGCCGCCGAAGCCGAGGCCGAGCAGGCCTGACCACCACCACACGACGAAGGCCGCCCCGCGGGGCGGCCTTCGTCGTGTTCTCGGAATTGTTCAGGAGCGGGTCGCGAGCCCGCGCAGGAAGAACGCCAGGTTCGCCGGCCGCTCGGCCAGCCGCCGCATGAAGTAGCCGTACCACTCGTCGCCGTAGGGCACGTAGACGCGCATGCGCGCGCCCGACGCCGCGATCCGCGCCTGCTCCTCCGGCCGGATGCCGTAGAGCATCTGGAACTCGTGGTCGTCGTCCTTGCGGCCGTTCTCCTCGGCCAGCGCGGCGGCGATCTCGATCATCCGCGGGTCGTGCGACGCCACCATCGGGTAGCCCTGCCCCGCCATCAGGACGCGCAGGCAGCGGACATAGGACTTGTCCACTTCGGACTTCTCCTGGAACGCCACGGACTCCGGCTCGGCGTAGGCGCCCTTGCACAGCCGCACGCGCGACCCCGGCCCGGACAGCTCCCGGCAGTCCTGCTCGGTGCGCCGCAGGTAGGCCTGCAGCACCGCGCCCACCCACGGGTACTCGCCGCGCAGCTCGCGCAGGATGCCGAGCGTCGAGTCCGTGGTGGTGTGGTCCTCCATGTCGAGCGTCACCGTGGCGCCGACCGCCTCGGCCGCCGCGCAGATCTTCCGCGCGTTCTCCAAGGCGACGTCCTCGCCGTTCGCCGGCAGGAACTGGCCCACCGCCGACAGCTTCACCGACACGTCCGCACCCTCGGCCAAGCCCTCCGCGGCGAGCGCGGTGAGCACGGCCTCGTAGGCCCGGACGGTCGCCGCCGCCTGCGTGGCGTCGGTGGTGTCCTCGCCCAGGTGGTCGAGGGTGATCCGGCGGCCGTCCGCGGCCAGTTCCCTGGCGCAGCGGACGGCGTCGGCGGTCTCGGACCCGGCGACGAACCGGCGCACCACGGACCGCGTGGCGGGCACGGCCTCGACGAGCCGCCGGATGCCCTTCGACCGGGCGGCGGCGAGCAACGGGGCACGCAGCATGACGGTCTCCCCTCAGCCCTGGTGCGGGTAGCGGACGGTGGTCGGCGGGACGAACGTCTCCTTGATCGAGCGCGGGCTCGTCCAGCGCTGCAGGTTGAAGATCGACCCGGCCTTGTCGTTGGTGCCCGAGGCCCGCGCACCACCGAAGGGCTGCTGGCCGACGACGGCACCGGTCGGCTTGTCGTTGACGTAGAAGTTGCCCGCGGTGAACTTCAGCGCCTCGGCCGCCTTCGCGACGGCGGCGCGGTCGTTCGCGATCACCGCGCCGGTCAGCGCGTAGGCGGCGGTCTCGTCGACCAGCCGCAAAACGGAGTCGAAGGCGGTGTCACTACTGCTGTCCTCGTAGACGTGCACCGACAGGATCGGGCCGAAGTACTCGGTCGAGAAGATCTCGTGCTTCGGGTTGTCCGAGACGAGGATCGTCGGCTGGACGAAGTACCCGACGCTGTCGTCGGCGGTGCCACCGGTGAGGACCTCGACCGACGGGTCGTTCTTGACGCTGTCGAACAGCGCGGTGTGCTTGGCGAACGCGCGGGCGTCGATCACCGCGCCGCCGAAGTGCGACAGGTCGGTGACGTCGCCGTAGGACAGCGCCTCGGTCTCGGCGACCAGGCCGTCCTTCAGCTTCGTCCAGACGCTGCGCGGGATGTACGCGCGCGAAGCGGCGGAGCACTTCTGGCCCTGGTACTCGAAGGCGCCGCGGACCAGCGCGGTGCGCAGGACGTCGATGTCGGCGGACGGGTGCGCGAGCACGAAGTCCTTGCCGCCGGTCTCGCCGACCAGCCGCGGGTAGCCGCGGTAGCCCGCGATGTTCGCGCCGACGGTGGCCCACAGGTGCTGGAACGTCGCGGTCGAGCCGGTGAAGTGGATGCCGGCCAGGTCGCGGTGGGTCAGGGCGACCTCGGAGACGGCCTTGCCGTCGCCCGGCAGCAGGTTGATGACGCCCGGCGGCATGCCCGCCTCTTCGAGCAGGCGCATGGTCAGGTGCGCGGCGAACGACTGCGTCGGCGACGGCTTCCACAGGACCGTGTTGCCCATCAGCGCGGGCGCGGTCGGCAGGTTGCCGGCGATCGCGGTGAAGTTGAACGGCGTGATCGCGTAGACGAAGCCTTCCAGCGGGCGGTGCTCCATCCGGTTCCACACGCCCGGCGAGCTGACCGGCTGCTCGGTGAGCACGCGACGGCCGAATTCGACGTTGAAGCGCCAGAAGTCGGCGAGCTCGCAGGCGGAGTCGATCTCGGCCTGGGTCGCGGTCTTGGACTGGCCGAGCATGGTGGCGGCGTTCAGGGTGGCGCGCCACTTGCCGGTGAGCAGGTCGGCGGCGCGCAGCAGGATGGCGGCGCGGTCGTCGTAGGACAGCGCGCGCCACTCCGGCGCGGCCTTCGCGGCGGCCGCGATGGCGTCGGTGGCGTCCTGCTGGGTGGCGCTGTGGATGGTGCCGAGGACGTGGCGGTGGTTGTGCGGCTGGACGACGTCGATCTTCTCGCCGCCGCCGGGGCGCTGCTCACCCCCGACGGTGACCGTCAGGTCGATCGGTTCCGCCTGGCCCAGCCGCTTGAGCGCACCCTCGAGTTCGGCGCGCTCAGCGCTGCCCGGCGCGTACGTGAGCACCGGCTCGTTCTTCGGGGCGGGGGTCTGGGTCACGGCGTCCACGGCGGCTCCTCTGCCTTTCCTCTACGTCCTTGATGCCCCGAACGGTAACTCCGGACACGTCGTGGCGGCTTGTCCGACCGGCTAAAATCGCCCGTATGATCTTGGCCGATCGGATAACTCCGCCGTGACCTCACTGCGCCACGTCCTGGCGACGCTCGGCGAGCCGCTCGTCGAGGTCGTCGTGGCCCCGCACGGGCTCGGCGTGCCGGTCTCCGACGTCGTGATCCTCGACCCCGAAGACCCCTTGGAGGCCTCCCCCGGCGACCTGGTGCTGGTGATCGGCGCGCGCGGCCGGGCGGCGGCCCCGGCGATCCGCGCGGCGGGGCGCGGCGGCGCGGCCGCGGTCGCGGTCAAGGGCGCGACCGGCGCCGACATCGCCGCCGACGCCGGCGTCGCACTGCTGACGGTCGGCGCGGAGGCGCGCTGGGAGCAGGTCGAGTCGCTGGCCCGCGGCGTCGTCGAGGCGGCCCGCGCGGGCGGCGAAGCGGCCAGCGGCGAGGTCCTCGGCGACCTGTTCGCCCTGGCCCAGACCATCGCGACGCTGACCGGCGGCCTGGTCAGCATCGAGGACACCGCCAACCGCGTCCTCGCGTATTCGCGGGCGGGCGACGAGGTCGACGAGCTGCGGCGGCTGTCGATCCTCGGCCGCGAAGGCCCGGAACGCTACCTCGCGATGCTGCGCGAATGGGGCGTCTACCAGCGGCTGCGCGCCGGCGAGGGGATCGTCCGGATCGACGAGCGCCCCGAGCTGGGCATCCGCCGCCGGATCGCGGCCGGCATCCACGCGGGCAAGCAGCCGCTCGGCACGATCTGGGTCCAGGAGGGCGCGCAGCCGCTCACCGAACGCGCGGAGACGGCGTTGCTCGGCGCCAGCCGCGCCCTGGCGCCGCAGCTGATCCGCGCCCGGACATTGCCGAGCCCGGAGCTGCGGCTGCGGGAGGACCTCCTCGCGAGCCTGCTGGAAGGGCGGCTGGACGCGGAGTCCGTCGCGGACGACATCGGCGCGGACCCCGCGCGCCCGGCGCAGGTGCTGGCGTTCTCGCTGGAGCGGTCGGACAACCGGCAGCTCCGGCGCGCCGAGCTGGTGCACCTGATCGCCGTGCACACGGCGGCCTACCGGCGCAGCGCGCTGGTGAGCGTGATCGGCGGCCGCGTCTACGCGCTGCTGCCGGACCTGCCCGAGCACTCCGACGCGGCGGTGCTGGCGCTGGCGCGGGAAATCACCGGCACCGCGCGCCGCCACCTGGACGTCCCGGTGCGGGCGGCGCTCGGCGGCGTCGTGCCGCGGCTGTCCGACGCGGCGGCGTCCCGGGGCGACGCCGACCGCGTGCTGGCGGCGATGGCCCGCGGGCACTGGGCCGCCGACGTCGCTTCGCTGGCCGACGTCCGCGCGGAGGTCCTGCTGTCGGAGGTGCTGGCGTTCCTGGGCGGGCAGCCGCGCATCCGCGACCCGCGGCTGGTTTCGCTCGTGGCGCACGACACCGAGCACGGCGGGATCCTGGTGCCGGCGGTCCTGGCCTGGCTGGACGCGTTCGGCGACGTCCGCGCGGCCGCCCGCGTCCTCAACATCCACCCGAACACCGTCCGCTACCGCGTCCGGCGGGCGGCCGAAGTGTCCGGTGTGGACTTCGACGACCCCGCCCAGCGGATCCTCACCCAGCTGCAGCTGCGGCTCTAAATCGCTGGCGCACGCTGTTAGCTTGGCGTCGTGCACCTCTTCACACGTACGTGGGCGGCGCTGCACGCCGCGGTCGCCGACCTGTCCGACGACGATTTCGCGAAGCCCTCGGGCTGCCAGGGGTGGCTCGTCCGGGACCTGCTGTGCCACCTGATCGTCAACGCCCAGGACGTGCTGATCACCCTGGTCACCCCGGCGGACACCGAGCCGACCCGCGACGCGATCACGTACTGGACGGTGACCGGCGAGCTGCCGACCGGCGAAGCGCCGGAGGACGCGGTGACCGTCCGCCTGGCGGCGGCGTACCAGGACCCGGCGCTGCTGCGCGGCCACCTGGACGACGTCGGCTCGGCCGCCGGCCGCGCGGCGGAGCTGGCGGACCCGCACCTGCGGGTGAGCACGCAGGACATGGTCCTCACGGTGGACGACTTCCTCATGGTCTACGTACTGGAGTGGACGTTGCACCACCTGGACCTGATCGCCCACCTCCCGGGTGCGCAGCCCCCGCCCGCCGAGGGCCTCGCGCGGACGCGGGAGATGCTGGAGAAGATCACCGGAGCGACGTTCCCGGCGTCGTTCTCGGACACGGACGCGCTGCTGGTGGCGACGGGCCGCCGCGCGCCGACGGAAGCCGAGACGGCCGAGCTGGGCGACTTGGCGGCCCGGCTGCCGTTCGTGCTCGGGTGAGGCAGGGCGCCCTGCCTCACCCGGCTCAGATCAGGCCTGCACCAGGCTGAACCGGCGCCGTTCCACGTCGATGGCTTCGATGCGGACCGTCACCCGCCTGCCCGTCTCGGGGACCCGGTCGGTCACGAGCAGGCCGTGCACGCCCGGCGCCACTTCGACGAACGCGCCGAACGGCAGCGTCCGCGCCACGACGCCGTCGAGCACCCCGCCCTCGCTGTGGGCGGCGACGAACTCCTGCCAGGGGGACATGCGATTTCACCTCCTTCCCGCGCACGTTCCGGACAGCACGAACGTGCGGGAGGCGGCGGGCCACGGGCCCGCCCGGAGGTCACGGCGCAGCCGGGTACCCCGTCTGCTCACGGCTCGAGGCCGACCCGGCAGTCACACCGGAAACCGTATCGCCGGGGCGGGGAATTGCGCCAGCGGTAATTCTCCGACACGCTTTCCGGCTATCGGGAAATCAGTTCACACAAGGACCGCGAGATCGGCGAGCCGGGCGAGGGAATCGAGCCGCGCGGATTGGTCGTACGCGGCCGTGGTCACCAAAACCTCGTCGGCGCCGGCGGTGTCGACCACTGCGCCGAGCCGGTCCCCGACTTCGGCCGGGGTACCGGAGATCTGGCCGTCCAGGGTCTCGTCGAGCCGCCTGCGCTCGCGGTCGGTCATCGGCAGCGCCAGGACCTCCGACGGCGGCGACAGCGGCGGGAAGACGCCGTGGGAACGCGAATACACCGTCGCCCAGGCCTCCGACACGAGCAGGCGCCGCGCGGCGGCCGCCGAGTCCGCCACGGCGATCGCCGACGACACCACGACGTACGGCTCGCTCGCCCACGCGGACGGCCGGAAGCCGTCCCGGTAGCGCGTCACGGCTTCGGCGAGCGCGCGGTCACCGCGGACGGGCGCGATCACCAGCGGCAGGCCCAGTTCGGCCGCGAGATCGGCGCCGGACCCGGTGGCCAGCAGGAACGGCGGCACGCGCAGCCCCTCGGCCGGGTAGGCGTGCACGCCGGGGTGCTCGCCCGCGAAGAACCCGAGCAGTTCCCGCACCTGCGCCCCGAAGTGGTCCGCCGCTTCCTTGCCGTGGCCCAGCGCCTCGCGGACGCCGGCGGTGAAGCCGACCGACCGGCCCAGCCCCATGTCGATCCGCCCGGGGTACAGCGCTTCCAGCACCCCGAACTGCTCGGCGACGACCAGCGGCCGGTGGTTCGGCAGCATGACACCGCCGGTGCCGACGCGGATCCTGCTGGTGGCGCTCGCGACGGCGGCGGCGAGGACGGTCGGCGCGGACCCGGCGACGCCGGGCACGCCGTGGTGCTCGGAAACCCAGAACCGGTGGTAGCCCAGCCGTTCGACGTCGACGGCGAAGGCGACGGTGTCCCGCAGCGCCCGCGCGGTCCCGCCGTCGCGGCGCACGGGTGAGCGATCGAGCACGGAGAACCTCACGCCGGGTGCAACGCCCGGCGGTTCGCGGGATTCCCGTCAGGGCCGCCAGCGTTCGCTGTACTCCGGGTGGTCGGCGTAGGGCAGGGCCAGCAGGCGCAGCGTGAGGCACCAGTTGGAGCCGGCCTCGTCGGCGGGCACGTGGCAGGTCTCACACCAGTATTCGCTGCCGTAGAGCGGAAACCCGGGCACCTTCTCCGACACGGTGGTGCGGTGGGCGAGCAGGATCCGCCGCGTGGCCTCGATCTCGTTGATCATCTGGTTGACGACGTCGAGCTCGAGATCGGTCAGCCCGCGGATCTTCTGCTCCACGGCGACCTTGGTCTCCCCGCGGTTCATCGCCTCGCCGGCCTTCGCCTTGTTGACGGCCTGCATGATCAACGCCTGCCGCGCGCCGACGCGCGCGGCGAGGAATGCGATCAGGTCGTCCACGAAGGGCCTCCCTCGAACTCGCCCCAGGACATGTCGTCGAGGAGTCGTCGATCCGGGACCGCACGTTACGCCGATCGTGGCGGTGGTCGAGACCACGCGGACGGCCGTGCGAGATTTGTGACCCGAAAGGCGACAGCGGGCAGCGGCGTGATCACTCCGCGTTTTCCGCGGTGACTTTCCGATTGGTTTCCGGGCCCCCGGAAGTGGCGCGCGGCACGGTTGTGGTGCTGATTACAGGCGGTCCCGATCGAGCGAATCCTGATGCCGCTGAGTAACACCGAGCCCGGCCGCGGCGTCTGTCCCGGGCACCAGAGCAACGGAGGCAGCCATGTCCGTTCCCATCCCGCACGGCCCGCCGACGCCCTACGCCCCGCCGCCCGCTCCCGCGCCGCCGCGCCGGAAGTGGCCTTGGGTGCTCGGCACGGCGCTCGTCGTCGCCGCGGTCGCGGCGGGAGTCGTGCTGGCGGTCGCCATGGGCAAGGCGACCTCGAGCCCGTGCCTGGACAAGTCGCAGACCGCCCCGTGCGTCGGCCCCGCCGGCACCTGGGTCTCCGCCGACGGCGGCGTCCGGCCGCGTGACGCCGCCGCGCCCGCGACCACCAGCCCGTCGATCCCGGCCCTCGTCGCACCGACCACGACCGAGCCCGCCCTCCCCGAACCCACGGCGAAGGACTACTCCGTCGACCTCGCGGTCGTCTCCAAGCAGTGCTTCGGCTCGGCCGGGTGCAACGTCGTCGTCGAGCCGAAGCTGAACGCCCTAGGCGCGAGCACCCTGCTCTGGGAGTGCGACATCACCTACAGCATCTCGGGCGACAGCTCCGGGGAGCTCATCGAGACCGCCTACGCGCAAGGCGGCACGTCGTACCGCGTCGACCGCACGGCGATGAGCACCAAGAACACCAAGGTCACGCCGAAGGCGACCGTGACCTCCGTGAGCTGCCGCAAGCCGTGACGCCTCAGGCCTCCGGCCGCGCCTTGCTGGGCTGGACCCGCTTGGGCTCCCCCGGCATCTTCGGGTAGTCCGGCGGGTACGGCATGTCACCCAGCCCGTGGTCCCGCAGATCCCGCTCGTACCACTCCAGCGCCGTCTCCAGGCCGAACGCCTCGGCGTCCATCCCCGCGTGCAGGTCGCCGTGGGACTCCAGGAACGCCGGGATCGTCAGCACGTCGAAGTCGTCCGCGTCGACCTCCGGCAGCAGGTCCCACGTCAGCGGCGTCGACACCGTGGCCCGCGGGGTGCCGCGGACCGACCAGCTCGACGCCACCGTGCGGTCGCGCGCCGCCTGGTTGTAGTCGAGGAACACGCGGCCTCCGCGCTCCTCCTTCCACCACGCGATCGTCGCCTTCTCCGGGATCCGCCGGGCCACCTCGCGGCCCAGCGCGATCACCGCGTGGCGGACCGCCACGAAGTCCCACTCCGGCCGGATGCGGACCAGCACGTGGACCCCGCGCCCGCCGGACGTCTTCGGGTAGCCCGTCAGCCCCGCGTCCGCCAGCACCTCGCGGACCACCAGCGCCACCTCGACCGCGTCCGCGAAACCGGCCCGGTCCGGCGGGTCGACGTCGATGCGCAGCTCGTCCGGGTGGTCGACGTCGGGACGGCGGACCGGCCACGGGTGGAAGTCGAACGTCCCCAGGTTCGCCGCCCACGCGAACACCGCGGGCTCGGTCGGGCACACCTCGGCGGCCTTGCGGCCCGACGGGAACGTGATCTCCGCCGTCTCCAGCCACGACGGCGCGCCCTTGGGCACGCGCTTGGCGTAGAACCACTCGCCCTCGACGCCGTCGACGTACCGCTTGAGCGTCGTCGGCCGCTCGCCGATCGCGCGCAGCAGCGGCGCGCCGACGGTGATGTAGTGCTCGACGACCTGCCGCTTGGTGATGCCCTGCTGGGGGAAGTACACCTTGTCCGGGCTCGAGACGCGGACGGTGCGCCCGCCCACCTCGTACTCGACCGGGTCACCGTGCTTGGGCATGCGGCCACGCTAGCGGTGATCGCGCACCGGAGCGCCCGCGAACACGCCGCGTCTGTAGGCTGGAGCGGGTGTCCGGCCGCACCAAGCTGATCGTCGCGCTCGCCGTCGTCGCGCTCTTCGCGGCCGCCGCGGTGCTGCTGCCGATCCCCGGTCCGGCGCAGCTGCGCGCCTGGGCCGCCGCCACCGGGCCCGCCACCCCGCTCGTGCTGTTCGCCGCGTACTCGCTGCTCACGGTCGCGCCGATCCCGCGCACGGTCTTCAACCTGGCCGCCGGCCTGCTGGTCGGCACCGCGGCCGGGATCGCCATCGGCCTGGTCGCCACGACCGTCGCGGCCGGCCTCTCCTTCGGGCTGGCCCGGCTGCTCGGCCGGGACCTGGTCACCCGCCACCTGCACCGGTCGGCCGTGCGGACCGTCAACGACCGGCTCTCCGGCGGCGGCGTCCTCGCGATCACGTCGCTGCGGCTGATCCCGGTGGTGCCGTTCGCGCCCTTCAGCTACCTCTGCGGCGTGTCCTCGGTGCGGCTCGCCCCGTACCTGGCCGGTACGCTGCTCGGGAGCGTGCCCGGCACCGTCGCCGTGGTCGTCCTCGGCGACGCCCTGACCGGCGACACGCCGCCCGCGCTGCTCGCCTGCTACGGCGTGTTCGCGCTGGCCGGGGCGATCGGGCTGGTCAAGGTGTTCAAGAAGCGGGCACCGGCCGAACCGGGCCCGCCGGACCTGCTGGCTGACGCGAACAGCACAGGGCCGACCGCTACACTCGATCGGGTGCGCGAAGCGTAAACGCGCTGAGCAGGGCCACCATCACCGGGAATTTCGTCAGGAGCAGCCGCCATCGACACCGGTCAGCTGATCGCGGGGCACTACCGCCTCGTCGAGCACATTGGTAGCGGTGCCATGGGAGTCGTGTGGCGCGCGACGGACGTGCGCCTCGAGCGCACCGTCGCGATCAAGCAGATCCTCCCGCAGCCGGGCGTCTCCGAGACCGAGCGCGACAACATGCGCCAGCGCGCCATGCGCGAGGCGAAGAACGCGGCCCGGTTCCAGCACCCGAACGCGATCGTCGTGTTCGACATCGCCGAGCACAACGGCGACCCGTGCCTGGTGATGGAGTACCTCGACGGGCCCAGCCTCTCCACGATCCTCGCCGAGGAGGGCACCCTCCCGCTCGGCCGGGTCGCCCGGATCGGCGAGCAGGTCGCGTCCGCGCTGGTCGCCGCGCACCGCGCCGGGATCGTGCACCGCGACGTCAAGCCGGGCAACATCCTGATCGACGAGACCGGCACCGCGAAGATCACCGACTTCGGCATCTCGCGCGCGGCGGGCGACATGACGCTCACCGCCACCGGCCTGATCGGCGGCACCCCCGCCTACCTGGCGCCCGAGCTGGCCCGCGGCGCCGACCCGGTGCCCAGCTCCGACGTCTTCGCCCTCGGCGCGACGCTCTACCAGGCGATCGAGGGCACCACGCCGTACGGCAACACGACCAACCAGCTCGCGCTGCTCTACGCGGCCGCGAACGGCCAGATCAACCCGCCGGTGCAGGCGGGCGCGGCCACCGCGCTGCTGATGAGCCTGCTGCGCAGCGAGCCGGGCGAGCGGCCCAGCATGGCCGAGGCGCGCGAGCGGCTGGCCGCGCTGGCCCGCACCGAGCCGGGCGGCATGTCGGCGTCGCCGCCGCTGCTGTCGGGGGGCGGGGGCCGCAAGCCCGCCGCGTCCGCCGACGGCGGCGAGCGCCCGCCGTGGCAGCGCACCGACCAGAAGGCGCCCTCGTCGCCGCCGGTCGGCACGCCGGTGCCCGCGAACAAGGCGGCGTCGAACCCGCCGCGCCCGACCGCGGCGTTCATGCCGATGCGCTCGCCGGCCGCGCCCCCGAACACCCCGCCCAGACCGATGCCCGCGGCCGCGCCGACGGCCAGGGCGCCCCAGTACTCGTCGAACCCGTCGAAGCCGGACAACAAGCGCAAGTACGCGCTGCTCGCCGGCGGCGGCGCCGCGGTCGTCGTGGTCGCGGTCATCGTCTTCCTGGTGCTGAACTCCGGCAGCGGCGGCACGGGAGGCACCTCGAACGCCCAGTCGCCGGGCAACCAGCCCACGGCGGGCCAGACACCGCCCAGCACTGGCGGCAAGAGCAGCGCGACGAACGCGCCCGCGGGCCTCGGCAAGACCGCCCCGGAAGGCAAGATCACCGACTTCGGTGCCGCCGGCCGGGCGCTCACGGCCTTCTACGACAACCCCGCCGGCGGCTGGTCGAAGCTGACCCCGGCGGCGCAGCAGGTGTACGGCAGTGAGCAGCAGTTCGCCGACTACTGGGCGAACAACAAGGTCTCCAGCTACCAGAGCGCCCGTGCCGACAGCGGCGGTTCGAACGCCGATGGTTCGATCACCATGAACCTAACGGTCAACGGCACACGTAATGGCTACCGGATCGTGATGGTCGGCGGCCAGATGCTCATCGACGCCGACACCCGCCTGGGCGCGCAGGGTTCTCCCGGCTCCGGCTACTGAGACTTAACGCGCCGCTGGTGGGTTCGCGGGCGCGGATGGCCTACCGTGGAGGCATGGCCGACGACGGAGCTGCGCTGCCGGGCCAGAATCCTCGCTTCCACGAGGACCTGGTCGGCCTGGACCCGTACGACCCCGAGGCGCGCGCGTTCGCCGAGCACCTCGACCGGATCGAGCGCTGCGGACCCAACTACACCATCGAAGCCGCCCTCGACGGCGTGGCCGACTTCGCCGACTCCAGCAACCGCCTCGGCGGCCTGCGCTACTGGGTGTCGGCCCTCATCGTCGTGCTCATCGTGCTCGGCGTGATCGTGGCCGCATGGGACATCGTCGTGCACGCCCTCGCGTGGCTCGCGGCGTAACGTGGACCGGGTGAAAGGTATGAAACCCGTTGTCGGCGCGACCCCGCGCGTCGTGAAGTCCGAGCAGGAGTGGCGGGCGCAGCTCAGCCCCGACGAATACGCCGTGCTCCGCCAGGCGGGGACCGAACGGCCCTTCACCGGCGAGTACACCGACACGAAGACCACCGGCGTCTACGAGTGCCGCGCGTGCGGTGCCGAGCTGTTCCGCAGCGACACGAAGTTCGAAAGCCACTGCGGCTGGCCGTCGTTCTACGACCCGGCCGACTCCGACGCCGTGCTGCTGCGCGAAGACCGCACCATGGGGATGAAGCGGATCGAGGTGCTCTGCGGCTCCTGCCACAGCCACCTCGGGCACGTCTTCGAGGGCGAGGGCTACCCGACCCCGACCGACCAGCGGTACTGCATCAACTCGATTTCGCTGAAGCTGGTGCCCCAGTCGTAACGTCGGCAGCCTAAATCCTCCTTAAGCGAGCAACCGCCGCCCTCCCTCGAACGTAGTCTCCGCACACGGACGAGGGAGGGCGGACTCATGACCGACACCTGGGGCATTCCCGGACCGGCGTTCGCGGGCCTCTACCTGGGGTTGCTGCTCCTGCCCGCGCTGGCGGCCGCGATCCGGCTCGGCGCCCTGCGGCACGGCCGCGACGGCGGCGCGCCGGAGCGGGCCGAAGAGCTGGCGGTCCTGACCGGCGGACGGCGGCGCTTCGGGGAGTACGTCGTCGCGAGCCTGCTGGACCAGCAGATCGTCCGGCTGTCGGGCAACGGCCGGCTGAGCCGCGTCAAGGGCACCGCGGCCGATCCCGTGGGCCGCGAAGCCCTGAGCAGGATCGGCAAGCACGGCTCGTCGGTCGAGCGGGTGTGCGACGCCGCCGCCGAGCACCGGACCGCGCTCGAGCTCGAGACCGGGCTGGTCGGCCGCGGGCTGCTCGCCGACCCGCGGAAAGTGCGCGCGACCTGGGTCGGCACGGCCGTGGCGTACTGGCTCGTCCTCGTCCTCGGTGTGGTCCGGCTGATCGCCGGGGCGAGCACCGGGCACCCGGTGGGGATCCTGCTGGGCCTGCTCGCGGTGGGCACCGCCGTCGCGATCGCCGTCACCGTCAAGGCGCGCAACCGGCCCCAGGTCAAGGCCACCTCCGCCGGCAAGGCGGCCGCCGAAGCGGCCCGCGCAGCCGGGACGCTCACGAGCGGCGCGGCCGGGGCGGTCGCCGCCTACGGGCTGAGCGGCCACCCCGACAAGGACATCCGGCAGGCCGCCACCCAGGCCGCGCGGCACGCGGTCGCGCGGGTGTCCAGCCGTCGCACCCGCCTCGCCGGTGCGGGCGGCGGCGTCGCCGTCGGCTACTACGGCGGCAGCTCGTGCGGTGGTGGCGGCAGCTCCTGCGGCGGCGGGGGCGGCGGCTGCGGAGGGGGTGGCGGCGGAGGCTGCGGCGGTTGAAACGCCGACGCGAGCAGCCGCGTCTCACAGCTACGGTAACCGCAACTCACTGAGGGGAGACGGGCGATGGACGACCCGTGGGGCATCTCCGGACCGGATTTCGTGGTCCTCTACATCGCACTGCTCGTCGCGGCGCTGGTCGTCCGGGTCGTCGTGTCCGGAGTGGCCGCGAGCCGCGCGCTGCGGGCGAACACCGAGCAGCCCGGCCCGCCGCCGACCGTCTACCAGCTCGCGTTCCTCGCGGGCGGCCCCGACCGGGCCGCCGACGCGGCGATCGCGGCGCTGGTGGAGCGCGGCCAGCTGCGCGTCAACAGCTACAAGCAGATCAGCCAGGCCGGCGCGCGCCCGGCCGAGCCGCTGGAGCAGGCGGTCTTCGACGCGGCGCAGCTGAAGACGACGTCGACGATCCGGGCGTACGTCCGCGGCTCGGCGGCGATGCGGGCCCTGGAGGACGGCCTCGACCAGCGGGGGCTGCTGGCGTCGGCGGCCGCGAAGCGCCGGTCCCGGACGTTCGGGCTGGTGCTGCAGCTGGCCGTGCTGGCGCTCGGCGTGGCGCGGCTCGTCAACGGCATCTCGCTGGGCCGCCCGGTCGGCATCCTGGTGTTCCTGGTGCTGGTCGCGGCGGTGCTGGCGATCGTGGCGGCGGTCCGGCGGTCCAAGACCGGGGCGCGGCAGCCCTCGGCCGCGGGGCACCGGGTGCTCGGCCAGGCCCGGGCCGCGTCGAGCGGCCCGCTGCCGGCGGGGATGCTGGCGGGCGGCGTGCTGCTCGGCGGCGCCGCGGCGGCGGTCGCCCTCGGCGGCTGGGCGATGTACCCGGACGAGGAGCTGAGCGCGGCGCTGACCCCGCCGGTGACGTCCTTCGGCGGCGGCGGTTCGTCCGGCGGGTCTTCGTGCAGCAGCGGGTCGTCGTGCTCGAGCTCGTCGTGCAGCAGCGGCTCGTCGTGCGGTTCGTCGTGCGGCGGGGGTGGCTGCGGTGGGTGAGCTCGGGATCGGGATCGGCTGGCGGCACGAGCTGGACCTGTCGATCGCGCGGCTGCCCGGCGTCGACTGGGTGGAGGTGGTCGCGGAGAACCTGCACGCCGACCACCTCCCGGAAACCCTGCTCGCGCTGCGCGAGCGGGGCCTGCCGGTGCTGCCGCACGCGGTGTCCCTGTCGCTGGGTGGCGCCGAACCGCTCGACACCGGGCGCGTCCAGCACCTCGCGGAGATCGCGCGGGCCCTCGACGCGCCGCTGGTCAGCGACCACGTGTGCTTCGTCCGCGCGGGCGGGCTCGACTCGGGCCACCTGATGCCGCTCCCCCGCACGCGCGAGGCGCTGGACGTGCTGGTGGCGAACGTCCGGCTGGCGCAGTCCATTGTGGACGTCCCGCTCGCGCTCGAGAACATCGCGGCGGTGCTGGACTGGCCGGACCACGAGCTGACCGAGGAGCAGTTCCTCACCGAGCTGACCGAGCGGACGGACTGCCGGCTGATCATCGACGTCGCGAACCTGTACGCGAACGCGCGCAACGTCGGCACGGACCCGGTGAAGTTCCTGGACGGGATCCCGTGGGAACGCCTGGCGTACGTGCACATGGCGGGCGGCATCGAGCGCGACGGCGTCTACCACGACACGCACGCGCACCCGGTGCTGCCGGAGGTCCTGGCGCTGCTGGCGGAACTGCGGCGCCGCACGGACCCCCCGGGAGTGCTCCTGGAGCGCGACGACGACTACCCGACGGACGACGAGCTGGCCGCGGAGCTGGCGGCGTTGCGCGCGGCGGTGACGGCGTGAGCCGATCGGAGCTGGCGGCCCGGCAGGCGGAGCTGCTGCAGGCGTTGCTGGCGGGCGGGCCGCCACCGGCGGGCTTCGACGCTTCGCGGTTGAAGGTGGAGGCGTCCGTGCTGCGACGCAAGCACGGGCGGGTGCTGGCGTACCAGCGGCCTGAGCTGGCGGAGGCACTGGGAGAGCGGTTCGGGCCGTTGTTCGCGGAGTTCAACGCTGCCCGGCCGAAGAAGGACACGGAAAGGTCGGGGGCGTACGCGGACGAGTTCGTGACGTGGCTGATCGCGGGTGGCCACTTGCCGAAACCGCGGTGGGGCCTGGTGTCCCGACTCCGGCGGCGGTAGTCCACAGGTCGGCCGCCTTGTGGACAACCGTGCTCGGCGCGGCGATTCCGTCGGGCACCACCGGTAAAATGGTTGCGGGGGCACCCCCCGGGAAGGGCGGGCCCCGCGCTGCCGCCGTCGGCTAAGGGGTCCAGGTCGGTTTGTCGACTCCCGGCAGCCGCGTCCCGAAGTCCCAGTGCGGTTGCGCCCCCGGCAGCCCGCCCGCCATCCGGACGCGCGTCAACCGGCCGTACCCGCTGTCGGCCTCCTCCAGCAAGTCGCCGAAATCGACCGACGCCCCCGCAGGATCCTTGCGGCCCAACGAATCCAGCCACCGCGCCGTCCCGGCCAACGACAGCCGGACCCGCCAAGTGCCGCCGTCGGTGACCTGGCGGCGCAGCGCCGTCATGATCGCCGCCGCCGCGAGCCAGCCCGTCGCGTGGTCCAGCGCCTGGACCGGCAACGGCGAAGGCCCGTCCGCAGAGAACGCCATCCCGTTCGACATCTGGACCAGGCTGTCGAACCCGCGCCGGCGCGCCCAGGGCCCTTCCCAGCCGTACGCGCTCAGGTCCGCGATCACCAGACCCGGCCGCAACGCGGCCAGCTCCGACGCACCGAAGCCGATCCGCTCCAGCGCGCCCGGGCGGAACGACTGGAGCAGCACGTCCGCCCGGCTGATCAGCTTCTTCAGCCGCGCACGCCCGCCCTCGGTGTCGAGCGCGACGAACGTCGAACGCTTGCCCTGGCCCGTGTCGCGCACCAGCGCCTCGACCCGCGGGAGGTGCGCCGCGCCGACGTGCAGCACGTCGGCGCCGTGGGCCGCCAGCACCCGGCCGGCCACCGGGCCCGCGAGCACGTGCGTCAGCTCCAGCACCCGGACGCCGCCCAACGGCCGGTCCGAATAGAACAACGTCCGCTTGGGCGCCTCCCCCACCGGCGAAGCCGATACCAGCGGCAGCGAAGCCACGGCCTCACCCTGCGGGTGGGCCGCCCAGTCTTCCGGCGACCGCAGCTCGGCGGCCGCTCCCCCGGCGGAGACGACCGCGTGCTCGACCTCGCGCGCGCTCCGCCCGGCGACCGCCTTCGCGACCGCGTCGCGGCTGCCCGGCACGCCGAGGCCCCAGCACACCGCCGCTTCGTGGCGCGGGTAGTTGCAGTGCAGGCGGACCCACCCGTCGGCCGCGCGGTAGTTGCCCGACAGCGGCGCCCACATCGACTCCGCGCCGACGCCGTCCACCCGCAGCAGCTGCTCGCTGTGGAACGCCGCCGCCGCGTGGCGCGTGTCCGCCGTGACGACGCCGGGGTCGATCTCGCGCGTGCGAAGCAGTTCGCCGGCGGCCAGCGTCGCGGCGGCGATCGAAGCCGTCGCGGCCGCCGCGACCCGGTACGGACCGGGCAGGACGTCCTCGGTGCCGGTCAGCTCGAACGGCCCCGGCTTCGACTCGGTGAGGGCGCTCCAGACGCCCTCGACTGCCTCGCGCACTACGGCAGGGCCGCGACGAGCTCGGCGGGCGGCACGCGCGTGCCCGTGTAGAACGGGACCTCTTCGCGGACGTGCAGCCGCGCCTCGGTGCCGCGCAGGTGGCGCATCAGGTCGACGATCCGGTGCAGCTCGTCGGCCTCGAAGGCGAGGATCCACTCGTAGTCGCCCAGCGCGAACGACGCGACGGTGTTGGCGCGCACGTCCGGGTAGTCGCGGGCTTCCTTGCCGTGGTCGGCCAGCATCTTGCGGCGGTCGGCGTCCGGCAGCAGGTACCACTCGTAGGACCGCACGAACGGGTACACGCAGATGTACTTGCGCGCCTCTTCGCCCGCGAGGAACGCGGGGATGTGGCTCTTGTTGAACTCGGCGGGCCGGTGCAGCGCGGTCTGGCTCCAGACCGGCGTCGACGCGCGCCCGAGCGGGGTCCGCCGGAAGCCGGAGTAGGCGGCCTGCACCTGCTCGATCTCCTCGGCGTGCCACCAGATCATGTAGTCGGCGTCGGCGCGCAGCGCGGAGACGTCGTAGACACCCCGGACGACGACGCCCTTGGCCTCGAGACCGTCGAGGTATTCGGTCGTCTCGCGGCCGGCGGCCCCGCGGTCCTCACCCAGCCTGCCGGGCTCGATCCGGAAGACCGACCAGGTGGTGTAGCGGATGGTGTCGTTGAGCTCGTTGTAGTTGACCCGCGCCATGCTTCCATCCTGTCACCGCGGCCCGCCGGACGCTGCCACGGGGCCGGGTGAGCGCACTCACGCGGAAAGGTGCGCGGCGATCCGGTGGGCCGCCGCCTCGGCCGTCGCCACGCACGCCGGCAGGCCCACGCCGTGCAGGGTCGCCCCCGCCACCGCCAGCCCCGGGACCCCGGCGACCGCCTTCTCGATCCGCTCGACGCGCTCGAGGTGGCCCGTGCCGTACTGCGGCAGCCCACCGCCCCAGCGCGTCACCAGGGTCTCGATCGGCGCCGCCGTGACGCCGGTCAGCCGCGCGAGGTCGTCGCGGACCACGCGGACCAGCTCGACGTCGTCGGCCTGCAACGCGCCCAGCTCGCCGAACCGGCCCACCGAACCGCGGACCAGCACCGGCCCCGAGCCGAAGTGCGTCCACTTGCGCGAAGAGAACGTGAACGCCTTCGCCGCGTACGGCCTGCCCGAAGCGTCCCGTTCGCCCTGGCCGATCAGGATCCCCGACGCGTCGGGCAGCGGCGTTCCCGGCGGCAGCGCCAGCGCCACCACCGCCATCGACGCCAGCTCGACCTCGCCGAACGCCGCCGAAGCCGCCGGTACCAGGTCGGCCAGCAGCCGCCGGGCCGAGGGCGCCGGCACCGCGAGCAGCACCGCGTCGGCCTCGACCGTGTTGTCCGCGGGCGCGTGCGCGGTCGGGTTCGCGCCGATCCGCAGCCGCCAGCCCGGGCCGTGCCGGGCGATCTCGCACACCGGAAGCCCGGTCCTCAGCTCGGCGCCGGACAGCTCGGTCAGCCGGTCGATCACCGTGCCCAGGCCGCCCCGGACCGTGCCGAACACCGGCGCCGTGGACGGGTTCGCGGGCAGCTGGGCCTTCGCGGCCGCCGTCAGCGAGCCGGCGCCCGCGGCCACCGCCGCGGCCAGGCCCGGCATGGTCGCGCGCAGGCCGAGGCCGTCCGCGCCACCGGCGTAGACGCCACCGAGCAGCGGGTCGACGAGCCGGTCGACCAGCTCGTCGCCGAAGCGTTCGCGCAGCAGCGGCCCGAGCGGCAGGTCGCCGCTCGGCAACCGCAGCTCGGGCAGCGACGGCTCGGCCTCGACGGCCCGCCGCCCCGCCTCCGACAGCACCCCCGCCACCGATTCGGCCGAGGCCGGGACGCCCATGACGGTGCCCGGCGGCAGGCCGGTGACGCTGCCGCCGGCGTGGATCTTCGCGCGCGCCTTCGTCGGGTTCACGACGTCGAGCCCGAGTTCGCGGACCAGCGCGAGCATCTCGGGACGGCGGACGAGGAACGCCTCCGCGCCGACGTCGTAGGGCACGCCGGCCAGCTCGGCCGTGCGCAGCTTGCCGCCCGGGGTCTTCGTCTTCTCGAACACGACGATCTCGGCGCTCTCGCCGAGCAGGCGCCGCAGGCGGTACGCCGCGGCCAGCCCGGAGACGCCGCCGCCGACGACCGCGACGCGCTTCACAGCTCGTGCACCAGCCCGACCACGCGGGTCAGCACGTCCGGGTCGACGCCCGGCAGCACGCCGTGGCCCAGGTTGAAGATGTGGCCGTCGGCCGCCTTGCCCTCTTCGACGATCCGGCGGACCTCGGCTTCGAGCACCGGCCAGGACGCGTGCAGCAGCGCCGGGTCGAGGTTGCCCTGCACGACCGCGTGGCCACCGAGGCGCCGCACCGCATCGTCGAGGGGGATGCGCCAGTCGACGCCGACGACGTCCGCCCCGGCGTCGCGCATCGCGGGCAGCAGCTCGCCGGTGCCGACGCCGAAGTGGATGCGCGGCACGCCGTACGCGGCGACGCCCTCGAGGACCCGCGCCGAGTGCGGCAGGACGAACCGGCGGTAGTCCCGCTCGGAGAGCGCGCCGGCCCAGGAGTCGAACAGCTGGACCGCGTCGACGCCGGCGTCGAGCTGCGCGCGCAGGAAAGTCAGCGCGATGTCGGCCAGGCGCCCGGCCAGCTCGTGCCAGACCTCCGGCGCCGAGTGCATCAGCGCCTTCGTGTGCTCGTGGTTGCGGCTCGGGCCGCCCTCGATGAGGTAGCTGGCCAGCGTGAACGGCGCGCCGGCGAAGCCGATCAGCGGCGTCTCGCCCAGCCGCTCGACCAGCAGCTGCACGCCCTCGGCGACCGGCGAGACCTGGTCGGTGCCCAGCTCGGGCAGCGCCTTGACGGCGGCGAGGTCGCGCACCGGCGTGGCGACCACCGGGCCGGTGCCGGGAACGATGTCGATGTCGACGCCCGCGGCCTTGAGCGGGACGACGATGTCGCTGAAGAGGATGGCCGCGTCGACGCCGTGCCGTCGCACCGGCTGCAGCGTGATTTCGGCGAGCATCTCGGGGTCGAAACAGGCGTCCAGCATCGGCACGCCCTCGCGCAGCGCGCGGTACTCGGGCAGCGAGCGGCCCGCCTGGCGCATGAACCAGACGGGCGTGCGGGCCGGGCGTTCGCCGCGCGCGGCGGCCAGGAACGGGGCTTCGGGCAGCTCGCGGCGGCCGGACGGGGCGGCCTGCTGCGGCAGGGGCGTGGTCGGAGACATCGCCGTCAATCGTGCCACGGGCCGGCGGCGGCGCTTCCATCGGCGCGCCTGCGCCCGCAACGGGCCGTGCCCGCCCTAAAGTCGAAGCGTGACCGCGATGACGCCAGTGCCCGAACTCTTCCGCGAAGCAGTTTCGGCGCTGCAGTCCGTCCGGCCCCGCCGGGAGGTGCTGCTGGAGCCGATGCGCCCGCCGCAGCGGCTCGCGCCGTGGTCGTACGCGGTCAGCTGCGAGGTCTCCGGCCCCGCGGACGTGCTGGCCTCGGGCCGGCTGGTCCTGCTGCACGACCCGGACGGCCAGGACGGCTGGGACGGCGTCCTGAGGCTCGTCATGTACGTGCGCGCGGAGCTGGACCGCGAGCTGGCGACCGATCCCTTCCTGCCCGCGGTGGGCTGGTCGTGGCTGACCGACGCGCTGGAGGTGTCGGGCGCGAGCTGGAAGGCGCTGGGCGGCACGGTGACGGAGACGTCCTCGGCCCGCTTCGGCGACATCTCCGGCCCCGCGCGGACCGACGACCTGGAGCTGCGGGCGTCGTGGACGCCGATGGACGCCGGGCTGCTGCCGCACGGGCAGGCCTTCTGCCAGGTGATGGCCAGCGTCGTGGGCCTGCCGCCGGTCGGCGTGACGCTCTTCGGGCAGCGCCAGAGCTCCTGATCCCCGGCGTCCGGGCGATCGTCGGCAACGAATCGGCAACGGCGGAGCGCCGCCGTCCCGTCCGTCAGGGACCGCTTGTACGGATGTGAGCAAATCTCACGTCCGTAGAACGCCGTTCACCCCCGAACGGCCGTCCACGGCACCCCCGGACGTACGAAACCACCCGGACCGACCCTTGAGCCCCGGCGCTCGCCCGAACGCCTCTGAGGCCGTTTCACGTCTCCCCGTTCGTGACTCCGCGCGGTCACGCACCGCAACAAGATCAACTTGGGGTTCCGGCGCCGCGGGACGCCCGGGAGCGCCACGGACAGTCACCGGAACCTCGTCCCCGAAGGGCCGCGGGAGCGGGGCCACGGAGTTGATCATGCCCCGGCCGGAGCCACATTCCGACCCGCCGAGACCGCCATCCGGCCCCTGGTCACTAGGCGCACCGGCAGCTGCACACCTCATCTGCACGGCCATTTGGACGCCGGTAACTTCTTTGCATCGTGTTCGCTGGGCTATCCGTTAACAACCGGCCGTGTACTAGCCCGATCGTGTTACTACGAACCCACTGAGTGACTGTTCGTTTGAGATAGATACCCATTCGATCCCCCCGCAACGGCCTCCGGGCGGCTACAGTGCCTTCGACGACACCACTTTCGGTCTAAAGCTGGCGCGGCTGAACGGCCGAAGGTCCCGGTGCCGGTCGGGGGGCACGACCGACTCCAGGGAGGTAGTGACGTGGCTACCGTCGGCTTATCTCAGGCCGTCCGATCCACGCCAGCCGGCGCGTTGCCGGCGAGCATGGTTCCGCACCCGCGGGAAGAGCTCTTTTCCGTGTTGGTGGTCGATGACCACCCGCTGTTGAGGGAGGCAATCGCAGCAAGACTCGCACAGATGGGTGCGGGGACCGTCCACGAGGCCGCCACGGTGGCCGAGGCGAGGGCGCGAGCACAGGCCACCGGGCCTTGTGACCTGGCGATCCTCGATCTCGGACTGCCGGACGGCAGCGGCATCGAGCTGGTTACGGAACTTCGTAGCCACGGCTGGCCGCGCGTGGTCGTACTCGCATCCTCGGACGACCCGTACGCGGTCCGCTCGGCCTTCCAGGCCGGGGCCCAGGCGTACCTGCTGAAGTCCGCGTCGCCGGTCGTCGTGACCGACGGCGTGCGGCGCGTGCTCGAAGGCGGCGTCTACGCCGACCCGAGCGTGGCTCCGGTGCTGGCCACCGGGACCCGCGTCGCGGGCACCGACAACACCCCGCGCGAGCTGTCCGCTCGTGAGGTGGAGGTGCTCCAGCTGGTCGCCGACGGGCAGTCCAACAAGGAGATCGGCGAGGAGCTTTCGCTCTCCGCTCTCACCGTCAAGTCCCACCTGTCCCGGATCGGGCGCAAGCTCGGCACGGGCGACCGGGCCCAGATGGTGGCGCTGGCCATGCGGGCCGGCGTGATCCGCTGACGCAAGCGAACAGCCCTGCGGGGCGGGCAGACCAGGCGCGGTATGCCCGTCCCGTAGGGTCGTCATCCATGGGAAGTGCAGAGGCCGAGGACACCGGGATGGAGATCGAGTCCACGGGCGGCCCTGTGCTGCTACGCGAACCCGCCGAGGGCACGCCCCCGGTGGTCGCCGATCCGATCGCGCTGGCCGAGGCCTGCGCGAAGCTCGCCGCGGGCACCGGCGCGGTCGCCGTCGACACCGAACGTGCGTCCGGCTACCGGTACTGGCCCAAGGCCTACCTCGTGCAGCTGCGCCGCGAGGGTTCCGGCACGGTGCTGATCGACCCGATCGCACTGGCCGACGACCTCCAGCCGCTGCGCGACGTCCTCAACGACCTGGAGTGGGTGCTGCACGCCGCCTCCCAGGACCTCCCCTGCCTCGCCGAGCTGGACCTGCGCCCGGCGGCGCTGTTCGACACCGAGCTGGCCGGCCGGCTGGCGGGCTACGAACGCGTGGCGCTCGGGACGCTCGTCGAGCTGCTGCTCGGCTACACCCTCGAGAAGGGGCACAGCGCGGCGGACTGGTCGAAGCGGCCGCTGCCGGTCGACTGGCTCAACTACGCGGCCCTCGACGTCGAGCTGCTCGTCCAGCTGCGCGAAAAGCTGGAGGCGGAGCTGGGCGCCCAGGGCAAGCTGGAGTGGGCGCAGCAGGAGTTCGAGTTCGTCCGCACCGCCCCGCCGCCCGCGCCGCGGGCCGAGCCGTGGCGCCGGACGTCGGGCGTGCACAAGATCCGCAACCCGCGCGGGCTGGCGGCGGTCCGCGAGCTGTGGCAGGCCCGCGACGAGCTGGCCCGCAAGCGCGACCGCGCTCCGAGCCGCATCCTCCCCGACAGCGCGATCATCAACGCGGTGACGGCGGACCCGAAGACGGTCGAGGAGCTCCAGGCGCTCCCGGTGTTCAGCGGCCGGGTCCAGCGCAAGTACACGGCGAGCTGGCTGCGGCACCTGCAGGCGGCCCGGGCGCTGCCGGCGTCGGAGCTGCCGTCGCCGTCGCAGCCGACGGACGGCCCGCCCCCGGTGAACCGCTGGGCGGACAAGGACCCGGACGCGGCGGCCCGGCTGTCGGCGGCCCGGGCCGGGCTGGCGGCGATCGCGGAGGACCGCAGGCTGCCGGTGGAGAACCTGCTGCTGCCCGACCTGGTGCGGCGCACGTGCTGGCGCCCGCCGGCGGAAACCGATGAGGAGTCGGTGGCGGCGGTGCTGCGCGCGGGCGGGGCCCGGCCGTGGCAGGTGGAGCTGACGGTGACGGCGCTGAGCAAGGCCCTCCAGACGACGGCGTCCTGACGCACTAGCCCGCGAGCGTCGCCAGCAGGGCGTGGGCCTCGGCGCGCAGCTCCTCCGTCGGCTCCGGCAGCCCTACCAGCCTGACCACCCCGTCGGCCCCTTCTCGCACATGGGCCTCGACGTCCAGCGCGGGGTCGTCGCGGCGGATCACCGCGATGCTCTCCACCAGGCCGAACACCAGGTCCGTGCGGATCGCCACCGAAGAAGGTGCCACGCCGGCCGCCGCCACCAGGCTTCCGTACGCCGACTTCAGCTCCGCCCGCTCCGCGCGGAAGCGGGCCAGGTTGGGCGACGACACCTCCGGCAGCAGGTACAGCGCCCCCAGGTTGTGGCGGGCTCCGCCGAGCAGGCCGATGTCGGCGTACGCCAGCGCCCACAACCGGACCGCCGCCGGGGCCGGGCCCGCGACCAGGCGGGCGGCCACGTCCAGCGACGGCCGGACCGTCTCGGCCAGCAGCGCCGCGAGGATGTCCTCCTTCGCCGGGAAGTGGTAGTAGAGCGACGCCTGGCGCAGGCCCGCGCGTTCGGCGATCGCGCGCGTCGTCGTCGCCGCGTAGCCGGCGTCCGTGAACAGCTCGCCCGCCGCGTCGAGCACCGCCTGCCGCGCGTCCGGCCGGTTCGCCGCCGCGCCGCTCGCCCTGGGCCTGCCGACCCCCGCCCCTTTGACCACGGCGGTGATCTTGCCAGGTCGGGCGCCCGGACACCCGCACCGAGGTGCGGTTACACCCGCATGTCGCCGTTGACGTCCCGTCGAGCGGGGCGTTAACGAGCCGCTAACGCGCCGGAGATCGAAAAGTCCTGACCCGGCCCTAATTTCTGTCGTGCGATCGAAAAAAGGAGCGCACATGCCCGACGAACTCGCCGCCTTCGGTTACCGCCAGGAGCTCCGCCGGTCACTGGGCGGGTTTTCCGCCTTCGCCGCCGGCTTCTCCTTCGTCTCGATCCTCACGACCGTCTTCCAGCTCTTCGGCTTCGGGTACTCCTTCGGCGGCCCGCTCTTCTTCTGGACGTGGCCGGTCGTCCTCGCCGGCCAGCTGCTCGTGGCCCTGAACTTCGCCGAGCTCGCCGCGCGCTACCCGCTGGCCGGATCCGTGTACCAGTGGGCGAAACAGCTCACCCGCGGCTTCCTCGGCTGGCTCGCCGGCTGGATGATGCTGCTCGGCTGCGTCGTCGCCCTCGCGGCCGCCGCGATCGCGCTGCAGGTCGTGCTGCCGTCGGTGTGGGACGGCTTCCAGCTCGTCGGCGGCGACCCGTCGGTGACGTCGCCGTCCGGCGCGGCCAACGCCGTGCTGCTCGGCACGCTCCTGCTCGTCTTCACCACCGCGGTCAACGCCGGCGGCGTCTGGCTGATGGCCCGGATCAACGACGTCGGCGTCGCGGCCGAACTGCTCGGCGTGGTCGTGCTCGTCACCGGGCTCGGGCTGTTCGCCGTCCGCGGCCCGCAGGTCGTGCTGCACGACGCCCCGGGCACGAGCGCCGGGCTCGGCGGCGTACTCGCTTCGGCGCTCATGGCGGCGTACGTGCTCTACGGCTTCGACACCGCCGCGTCGGTCGCGGAGGAGACGAAGAACGCGCGCAGGACGGCGCCGCGCGCGGTGCTGCGGGCCGTGCTCGTGTCCGGGATCGGCGGGCTGGCCGTGGTGGTCACCGCGCTGATGGCCGCGCCGAGCCTGACCGACGGGCAGCTCGCCGGCCACGGCCTGCCGTACGTGATCACCGCCGTCTTCGGCGACACCCTCGGCCGCGTCTTCCTCGCCGACGTCGCGATCGCCGTCGTCGTCTGCACCCTCACGATCCAAACGGGCACCGTCCGGCTGATCTACGCGATGGCCCGCGACGGCGCGCTCCCCGCGTCCGCCCGGCTTTCGTCGGTCAATCCGCGCACCGGGACGCCGGTCGCGCCGGCCCTGCTCTCCGGCGGGCTCGCGATCGGGCTGCTGCTGCTCAACTTCGGCAACCCCACGCTGTTCAGCACGATCACCGGGACGTCCGTGGTGGTCGTCTACCTGGCGTACCTGCTGGTCACCGGCCCCTTGCTGGTCAAGCGGCTGCGCGGGAGGTTCCCCGCGGAACCCGGCCGGTTCTCCCTCGGACGGTGGGGTGTTCCGCTGAACGGCGCAGCCGTCCTCTACGGGATCGCCATGATCGTCGACATCGCGTGGCCGCGCGCGGAGATCTACGACGTGACCGGTTCGGGCGCCCCCTGGATGCTGCTGTTCCCGATAGAGTTCGTCGGCGGCGCACTGGTGATCGGCTGGCTCTGCTGGCTGCGGCTGCGCCCCGCTCCCGCCCTCGAACCCGCGATCTGAGAGGACGTCCATGAGCACCACCGCCACCACCTACGGCGCCCGCGACCACGCCAGGGCCCAGGCAGGCACCGTGGTCGAAACCATGCCGTCGATCCCGGCGAGCACCTTCCCGGCGCCCCCTCCCGGGGTGGCGCCCGAGGCGCTGACCTGGGCGGAGACCGTGGCCGGGGGCGGCTACACGCACAAGGTGCTGGCCCGGGGCACGCGGCTGCGGCTCACCGACGTCGAGGGCGACGCCTGCGCGCACCTGCTGCTGTTCAACGCCGACCAGCCGTGGGAGCGGCTGAACGTCGCGGACACGGTGAAGGTGCAGTGGAACGCCTACCTCGGCGAGAAGGTGGCGCTGCTGTCGGACCAGGGGCGGGTGCTCGCCACGATCGTCGCGGACTCGAGCGGGCACCACGACGCCCTGTGCGGGACGTCCACTGTGGACGGCAACACCGAGCGCTACGGCGACGGCGCCCCGCAGGGCTCCTCCCCCGCCGGCCTGCCGCTGTTCACCTTGGCGGCGGCCAAGAACGGTCTCGGGCCGCGGGACCTGCCGCCGAGCCTGTCGTTCTTCCAGGGCGTGCGGGTGCAGCCGGAGGGCGCCCTGGAGTTCACCGGCTCCGCGGGCGCCGGGAAGTCCGTCGAACTGCGGATCGAAATCCCGGCGATCGTGCTCGTCGCCAACGTGGCGCACCCGGTCGACCCGCGGCCCGACTACACCGTGACGAACCTCGAAGTCCTCGCCTGGCGCGACCGGCCGGCCACCCCGGACAGTCCGGAGTGGACGCACTCGCCCGAGGCGCGGCGCGCGTTCGAGAACACCGCCGACTACCTGACCGCACGGGGGATCGCATGAGCACGGCGTACCAGTCCCAGCTGGAGCTGACCTTCGACGTCCCGGCGCGAGCCCCGTTCTCGACCGTGCTGAAGCGCGGCAGCGAGCTGGCGATCATCGACCTGGGCGGCAACCAGGCCGTCGACTTCCTCTGCTACGACGCGAACGACACGGCCAAGCGCTACAGCGCGGCGGCGACGATCGCCGCACAGCGCAGCATCTTCCTGACCACCGGCAGCGTCCTGCGCACCCAGGAGGGCGCGCCGCTGCTCACCGTGGTCGCCGACACGTGCGGCCGCCACGACACGCTCGGGGGCGCGTGCAGCAAGGAGTCCAACAGCCTCCGCTACGGCCAGCACACCCGGTTCCAGCACGCCTGCGTCGAGAACTTCCTCATCGAGGGCGCGAAGTGGGGGCTGGGCAAGCGCGACCTGGTCAGCAACGTCAACTGGTACATGAACGTGCCGGTCGAAGCGGACGGCACGCTCGGCATCGTCGACGGGATCTCCGCGCCGGGACTGGAAGTCCGGCTGCGCGCGGAAACCGACGTCCTCGTGCTCGTGTCGAACTGCCCGCAGATCAACAACCCCTGCAACGGGTTCGACCCGACGCCGGTCCGCATGGTCGTGACGGCTCCCGGGGGCAGCGAGTGAGGCTGCTCGTCGCCAACCGCGGCGAGATCGCGGTCCGGATCCTGCGCACCGCCCGGGAACTGGGTCTGGAGACCGTCGCGGTGTACTCCGACGCCGACCGCCTCGCCCCGCACGTGCGGCTCGCCGACCGGGCCGTACGGCTCGGCCCGGCGCCGGCCGCCGAGAGCTACCTGCGGGCCGGCGCGATCGTCCAGGCCGCCCTCGACACCGGCTGCGACGCCGTCCACCCCGGTTATGGCTTCCTGTCCGAGGACGCGGCGTTCGCCCGGGCCTGCGAGGCCGCCGGGCTCGCGTTCGCCGGCCCGGCACCGGAGCACCTGGAGGTGTTCGGCAGCAAGCACACCGCGCGCGAGGCGGCGATCGCGGCCGGTGTCCCGCTGCTGGCCGGGACCGGCCTGCTGTCCGATGTGGACGAAGCGCTGACGCGCGCGGAGACCGTCGGCTACCCGGTGATGCTCAAAGCGACCGGGGGCGGCGGCGGGATCGGCATGCGCGCCTGCGCGACCCCCGGCGAGCTGCGCGAGGCGTGGGACAGCGTCCGCAGCGTCGCGGCCAAGAGCTTCGCGAACGCCGGGGTGTTCCTCGAACGGCTGGTGCGCCGCGCCCGGCACGTCGAGGTCCAGGTGTTCGGCGACGGCTTCGGCGACGTGCTGGCCCTCGGCACGCGAGACTGCTCGCTGCAGCGGCGCAACCAGAAGGTCGTCGAGGAGTGCCCGGCGCCGGACCTGCCCGCCGCGGTCGGCAAGCAGCTCGTGGACTCCGCCGTCGCGCTGTGCTCGTCGGTGCGGTACCGCTCGGCGGGCACGGTCGAGTACGTGTACGACCCCGAACGCGAAGAGGCGGCCTTCCTGGAGGTCAACACCCGGCTGCAGGTCGAGCACCCGGTCACCGAGGCGGTGTACGGGGTCGACCTCGTGGCCTGGATGCTGCGCCTCGCCCAAGGCGATCGCGCGATGTTCCGCGCGGTGCCGGTCGCGCGCGGGCACGCCGTCGAGGCCCGGGTGTACGCCGAGGACCCGAGTGCGGGGCACCGGCCGAGCGCGGGCCTCGTCACGCGGGTCGCGCTGCCCGCGGACGCCCGCGTCGACACCTGGGTCGAACCGGGCACGACCGTCACCACGCACTACGACCCGTTGCTGGCCAAGGTGATCTGCACCGGCACCGACCGCGACGACGCCCTCGCACGCCTGCGGGAAGCGCTCGCGACGACCCGCGTCGACGGCGTCCGCACCAACCTCGGGCAGCTGCGGGCGGCGGCCGCCGACCCGGCGTTCGGCGCGGCGCGGCACGACACGTCCACTTTGGACGGGGTCGAGGACGCGGAACCGCGGATCGACGTCGTGCGCGGCGGGACGATGACCACCGTGCAGGACTGGCCGGGCCGCACCGGGTTCTGGCACGTCGGGGTGCCGCCGAGCGGCCCGATGGACGACCGCTCGCTACGGCTGGGCAACCTCGCGCTGGGCAACCCCGAAGGCGCGCCCGGCCTGGAGTGCACTGTGGACGGCGTGACGCTGCGGTTCTCCCACGCCACCCAGGTGTGCGTCACCGGCGCGCCCACCACCGTGCTGGTCGACGGCGCGGAAGTTCCGTTGTGGACACCGGTCGAAGTGCCCGCCGGGGGCACGCTCGACGTCCGGGCGTGCACGGCCGGGTTGCGCAGTTACGTGCTCGTCCGCGGCGGCGTCGACGTTCCCGGGTTCCTCGGCAGCGCGGCGACGTTCACCCTGGGCAAGTTCGGCGGGCACGGCGGCCGCGCGCTGGCCGTGGGCGACGTCCTGCGGCCCGGGCCCGAGCCCGCGGACCCGGTCGTCGGGCCGGTGGCGGACCGCCCGGACTTCGCGACGCACTGGACGATCGGCGCGCTCGAAGGACCCCACGCGGCACCGGAGTTCTTCACGCCCGAAGACGTCGACACGTTCTACGCCACCGACTGGCAGGTGCACTTCAACTCCGCCCGCACCGGTGTCCGGCTCGTCGGGCCGCGGCCCAAGTGGTCCCGCGCGGACGGCGGCGAGGCGGGCCTGCACCCGTCGAACATCCACGACACGCCGTACGCGATCGGCGCCGTCGACTACACCGGCGACCTGCCGATCCTGCTCGGCCCGGACGGGCCCAGCCTGGGCGGGTTCGTCTGCCCGGCGACGGTCGCCACCGGCGAGCGGTGGAAGCTCGGGCAGCTGCGCCCGGGCGACACCGTGCGGTTCGTGCCGATCGACACCGACCACGCGGCGGCGCTGCGGCGACGGCCGGCAACGGCGGTGACGTCCACTAGGGACACCCGTCACGACGGCGGCGTCATGGGCCGGCAGACCTCCGAAGGCGACGAGCCGTCGGTCACCTACCGCCGCAGCGGGGACGACAACCTGCTCGTCGAGTACGGCGAGATGAAGCTCGACCTGGCGCTGCGGATGCGGGTGCACGCGCTCGGCGAGCGACTGGCGGCCGAAGGCGTGCCGGGGATCGTCGACCTGACCCCCGGCATCCGGTCGCTGCAGGTGCACGTCGACCCGGACGCGCTGCCGGTCGGCAAGGCGCTGGGACTGGTGCGGGAGCTGGAGCGGGACCTGCCGCCGACGCACGCTCTCGAGGTGCCGAGCCGCAGTGTCCGGCTGCCGCTGTCGTGGGACGACCCGGCGACGCGCGAAGCGATCGAGCGGTACATGACCGGCGTCCGCGACGACGCGCCGTGGTGCCCGTGGAACATCGAGTTCATCCGGCGCGTCAACGGCCTGTCCACTGTGGACGACGTGTACCGCACGGTGTTCGACGCGGAGTACCTGGTGCTCGGCCTCGGCGACGTCTACCTCGGCGCGCCGGTCGCGACACCGCTGGACCCGCGGCACCGGCTCGTCACGACGAAGTACAACCCCGCCCGGACGTGGACGGCGGAGAACTCCGTCGGCATCGGCGGCGCGTACCTCTGCATCTACGGCATGGAAGGCCCGGGCGGCTACCAGTTCGTCGGCCGGACCGTGCAGGTGTGGAACAGCTGGCACGGCGGCGACCGGCCGTGGAACCTGCGGTTCTTCGACCGGATCTCCTGGTACCCCGTGTCGGCGGCGGAACTGCTCGACCTGCGCGCGAAGAGTTCGGCCGGGCAGCTGCCGCTGGACACCACCGACGGCACGTTCAAGCTGGCCGAGTACCAGAAGTTCCTGGCCGACAACGCTTCGAGCATCGCGGAGTTCCGGGCGACGCAGTCGGCGGCGTTCGAGGCGGAGCGGCGGGCCTGGGCCGCGGCGGGCGAGTTCGACCCGAAGCCGGAACCGGTGACGCGGCCGCCTCAGCGCGTCGAGGCGCCGCCGGGCGGCCACGTCGTCGAGGCGCCGTTCGCGGCGACGGTGTGGCGGGTGGACGTCACGGCGGGCGAGCGCGTCGACGACGCGCAGTCGCTGGTGACGCTGGAAGCGATGAAGACGGAGGCGCGGATCCCCGCGCCGGCCGGCGGTGAGGTGGTCGAAGTGCTCGTGTCCCCCGGCGACCAGGTCGCGCCCGGCACGCCGTTGGTGGTGCTGGGATGACCGCCGACGCACGCTTCCCCGCGGAGGCGGCGTCGAACACCGCGGTGGAGCGGGTGCGGGCCGCGTACCGGCGGATCGAGCAGGTGGACCGGCCGGAGATCTGGATCGACCTCCGGCCCGAAGCCGAAGTGGTGGCGGAAGCCGCCTCGCTGGCAGAGCGGGGGCTGCCGCTGTACGGCAAGCTCGTCGCGGTCAAGGGCAACATCGACGTCGCCGGGCTGCCGACGACCGCGGGCTGCCCGGCGTACGCGTACAAACCGGAAGCCGACGCGCCGGTCGTCGCGCGGCTGCGGGCGGCCGGGGCGCTGGTGCTCGGCACGACCAACCTCGACCAGTTCGCGACCGGCCTGGTCGGGACGCGCAGCCCGTACGGCGCGGTCCGGAACGCCGTCGACCCGGCGTACGTGTCGGGCGGGTCCAGCTCGGGGTCCGCGGTGGCGGTCGCCCTCGGCATCGTGGATCTCGCGCTGGGCACGGACACCGCGGGTTCCGGCCGGGTGCCGGCGGCGTTCAACGGGATCGTCGGGCTCAAGCCGACGCCCGGGCTGCTGCCGACGGAAGGGGTCGTCCCGGCGTGCGCGAGCATCGACTGCGTGTCGCTGTTCGCGCGGACGGTCGAGGAGGCGTCGTTCGCGCTGACCTGCCTGGCCGAACCGGCGCAGGTCCACACGGGACGGTTCCGCCTCGGCGTGCCGGCCGAGCCGGGGCCGTTGGCGGCGGGGTGGGCGGAGGCGTTCGACGCCACCGTCGCGGACTACGCCGCCGCCGGTGTCGAAGTGACCACTGTGGACGTATCGGCTTTCCTGGAGGCGGCGCAGCTGCTGTACGGCGGCGCGTTCGTCGCCGAGCGGTACACCGCGGTCGGCGAGTTCGTCGACGCCCACCCGGAGGACGTCGACCCGGTAGTGCGGTCGATCATCGGGCCGGCCCGCGACATCCGCGCGCACCGGCTGTTCGCGGACCAGCGCAGGCTGGCCGGGCTGCGGACCGAAGCGCTGGCGACACTGGCGGGCGTCGACGCACTGCTGTTGCCGACGACGACCGAGCACCCGACGATCGCGGAGGTCGCCGCGGACCCGGTCGCGGTCAACGCGCGGCTGGGCCGGTTCACCAACTCGACCAACCTGTTCGGGCTGTCGGCACTGTCGGTCCCGGCGGGCACGGTGGCCGGTCGCCCGTTCGGCGTGATGCTGGTCGGCGCCCCGCACGACGACCTGAAACTGGCGGCGCTGGCGGGGCTGCGGACTTCCCGCATCCCGATCGTGGTGGTCGGCGCGCACCTGCGTGGCCAGCCGCTGAACCACGAGCTGACCTCGCGCGGCGGCCGGTTCGTGTCGTCGGTCTCCACGGCCGAGTCGTACCGGCTGTACGCGCTGGACACGGTGCCGCCGAAGCCGGGGCTGGTCCGGGTCGCCTCCGGGGGCGTTTCGGTGGCGGCCGAGGTCTGGGAGCTGTCGGCCCGGGGGTTCGGCGAGTTCGTGGCCGGGATCCCGGCTCCGCTGGCGATCGGCAAGCTGGAACTGGCGGACGGCAGGTGGGTGTCCGGCTTCCTGTGCGAGCCGGCGGCAACGGAGGGCGCGGAGGACATTTCGGCGAAGGGCGGCTGGCTGGCCCACCTCGGCTCCCGATGACACCACCCTGCCCACCGTGCTGAACTGAAGCGGATGAGCTATATCGAGGGCGATCTCTACACCCCGGTCGAAGCCGACGAGCGGCACCTGCTCCGCGTCATCTTCGAACCGCTGCGCGAGCACGGGAAGTGGCCGACGTGGCGGTACGTCGACCGGACGTTCCGGGCGACCGGCAGGACCACCGAGGCCCACCTGAGCCTGTTGCCGGTCATCCGGCTCGGCGGCCCTTCACTCCGGGAGTACGGCCTCGTCCGCTTCAGCGAACCGCAGCGGACCGACCGGACCACGGTGAGCCTGACCGTGGCGGCCGGACTGCACCTGCCCGAGTTCCGCCCCTACAGCGAGTTCTTCCTCCGCATCCTCCGCCTCGTGATCGCCCGGCTGCCGGAGGCACCCTTCGAGGTGCCCCCGGTCACCCTCAGCGCCGCCGAGCTGAAGAAGCTGGACGGATCCCTGGACGACGCGATCCTGCGGCTCGTCCCCGAACTGTTCCACGCCGAACTCGCCCCGCTCCTGAACGACCCGGCCGGACCCCGCGACGGCGACGAGTGGTCCATGACCCTGAATCCCGCGCACCTGGACGAATTCACCGGCGTCACCACCATCGAGGACTACCTCGTCCGCTTGGTGAACTGGCTGGACGAGGCGGTGCCCGAGCTTCCCGAAGAAGCCGTGGCACCCCGCGCTCATTCGCCCGGCTACGCCGACGACGGCATCATCGCCCGCCTCGACGCGGCACAGACCGGCACCCGGTGGGATCTCACCAAGCTGCTCACGCTCCTGCGCGAGCTGAACGCGAACCACCGCATGGAGAACACCTACGCCACGCACACCTTGCTGCGGGCCATCCTCGACCACGTGCCGCCGATCTTCGGCAAAGGCAGTTTCAAGTCGGTCGCCGAGCAGTACGCCTGGGGCGTGACGGACAAGAAGTACATCAAGCGGCTGGAAGAGTTCCGCGCCCAAGGGGATGACGCTCTGCACCGGATGATCCGCGAACGGCAGGACATCCTCGCGTTCGACGATCTTCCGCCTCGCATGCTGCTCAACCGGCTGCTCGACGAGGTCGTGGCCATTCTGACCGCGGGACGGCCGTGACCCGGCGGTAACGATCGGCTGCCCGGCGCGGTAACGAGCCTTCAGCGACCGCACCGGGGCTGCCGATGAACCCGGTAGCGACCCCTGGAGGCGGCCATGACCACGGCGACCCGATCCCCGCAGACCACGCTCGTCCACTCCTACCTGTTCCTGCGCCGGGCCATCGGCCTGATCGGCCTGGCCCTGCCGTTCGTCCTCGTCTTCGGCAAGCAGATCTTCGACGGCGGCGAGCTCGAGGGCTCGCTCAGCGCCTACTACTACACCGACCTGCGCAACGTCTTCGTCGGCGCGATGTGCGCCGCCGGGGTGTTCCTGCTCGCCTACTACGGCCACGACTTCGTCGACAACGTCGCCAGCAGCGTCGCCGGGCTCGGGGCGATCGGGCTCGCGCTGTTCCCCGCGACGCCGGACCACGACGTGACGGCGTGGGACCGCACCTCCGGCGTGCTGCACCTGACCTTCGCGGCCGTGTTCTTCCTCGCCCTCGCCTACTTCTGCCTGCGCCTGTTCCCCCACGACGGCGAGCAGCCGCCCGGTGTCGGCGTCGTCTACCGCGTCTGCGGCGTGGTGATCCTGGCCGCACTGGTGCTGATCGCGGTGACGAGCCGGCTGCGGCTGGTGCCGGAGCTGCACCCGGCGCTGTGGCTGGAGAGCGCGGCGGTGTGGGCGTTCGGGGTGGCCTGGCTCGTGAAGGGCCAGACGCTCAACAGTGTGCCGTAGCCCACTCGACCGGGCCACAGCACTGGTTACCGACGGGTAACAAGGGCTATCGTGCGGGCAAAGACCTCTACTTCATGGAGCTTCAGTGGCCGCACCAGCAACGCCGCTCGCGCCGAACGCGCGGGGCGTGCGAAACGTCGCCTTCGTCGAGGGGGTACGGACCCCCTTCGGCAAGGCCGGCGACAAGGGCATCTACGCCGGGACCCGGGCCGACGACCTCGTCGTCAACACCATCCGCGAGCTGCTGCGGCGGCACCCCGAGCTGCCGCCCGAGCGGGTCGACGAGGTGGCCATCGCCGCCACCACCCAGATCGGCGACCAGGGCCTGACCATCGGCCGCACCGCCGCGCTGCTGGCCGGCCTGCCGAAGTCCGTCCCGGGCTTCGCGATCGACCGCATGTGCGCCGGCGCGATGACAGCCGTCACGACCACCGCGTCCGGCATCGGCTTCGGCGCCTACGACATCGCCATCGCCGGCGGCGTCGAGCACATGGGCCGCCACCCGATGGGCGAAGGCGTCGACCCGAACCCGCGGATCATCGCCGACAAGCTCGTCGACCCGACCGCGCTCGTCATGGGCCAGACCGCCGAGAACCTGCACGACCGCTTCCCCGCGATCACCAAGCAGCGCACCGACGCCTACGCCGCGCGCAGCCAGGAGAAGTACGCCGAGGCCGTCAAGACCGGCAAGATCGGCCCCGAGCTGGTTCCGGTCGCCACCCGCTCCAAAATTCAATCAGCGGAGCGAAGCTCCTCCGTTGAGGGTGGCGGCGGGGGCATGGATGGACTGGGCTGGGGGCTGGCCACCGAGGACGAGCCGCCCCGCCCGGGCACCACGCTGGAAACCCTCGCGAACCTCAAGACGCCGTTCCGCCCGCACGGCCGGATCACCGCCGGCAACGCCGCGGGCCTCAACGACGGCGCCACCGCGTCGCTCCTCGCCGACGAGGACACCGCCCGCGAGCTGGGCCTGCCGGTCGCCATGCGGCTGGTCGGCTACTCCTTCGCCGGCGTCGAGCCGGAGGTCATGGGCATCGGCCCGGTGCCGGCCACCGAGAAGCTGTTCAAGCGCACCGGCCTGTCCATCGACGACATCGGCCTGTTCGAGATCAACGAGGCCTTCGCCGTGCAGGTGCTGGCCTTCCTCGACCACTTCGGCATCGACGACGAAGACCCGCGCGTCAACCAGTGGGGCGGCGCGATCGCGTGCGGCCACCCGCTGGCCTCGTCCGGCGTCCGGCTCATGACGCAGCTGGCCCGCCAGTTCGCCGAGCGGCCCGACGTCCGGTACGGCATGACGACGATGTGCATCGGCATCGGCATGGGCGGCACCGTGATCTGGGAAAACCCGGCCTTCGAGGGGGCGAAGTAAATGACTTTCACCGCTGAAGAAGCGAAGGCGGCCTTCCCGGACGAGGTCGTCACGCACGCCGTGACGCGCCTGGTGAAGGTGCCCGGGCTCACCAAGCCCGTCGCGCTCATCACGCTCGACAACGGCCACGACCACACGCGGCCGAACACCTTCGGCCCGCAGGGGCTCGTCTCGCTGAACACCGCGCTGGACAAGGCGTTCGAGGCCGAGCCGGCTGCGATCGCCGTCACCGGCAAGCCGTTCATCTTCGCCGTCGGCGCGGATCTGTCCGGTGTGGAATCGGTGAGCGACCCGAAGCTGGCGCGCGAGATCGCCCAGACCGGGCACGACGTGTTCCGCCGTCTCACCGAGTCGAAGATCCCGACGTTCGGGTTCGTCAACGGCGCGGTCATGGGCGGCGGCCTGGAGCTGGCGCTGTCCTGCCACTACCGGACGCTGTCGGAGAACACCGCCGCCATCGCGTTCCCCGAGGTCTTCCTCGGCCTGTTCCCGGGCTGGGGCGGCACGCAGCTGCTGCCGAACCTCATCGGCGCGGACGCCGCCGTGACGGTGATCATCGAGAACGCCCTGGCGCAGAACAAGATGCTCAACGTCAAGCAGGCGGCCGAGCTCGGCATCGTCGACGAGGTCTTCGGCTCGGCCGACTACCTCGAGCAGTCGCTGCTGTGGCTGGCTCGCGTCGTCAACGGCGAGCTCACCCCGGCCCGCCGCGAGATCGACCGCGGCTCCGGCTGGGACGCCGCCATCGCCCGCGCGAAGTCCCTTGTGGACGGTCGCACGCACGGCGCGTCGCCGGGCGCGACCAAGGCCGTCGAGCTGCTGGAGCTGGCCCGCGAGAACGACCTCGACCGCGGCTACGCGGCCGAGACCGACGCCCTCGCCGAGCTGCTCATGTCCGACGTCCTGCGGGCCGGGCTGTACTCGTTCAACCTGGTCAACAAGCGCGCCAAGCGCCCGGCGGGCGCGCCGGACAAGTCCCTGGCCCGCAAGGTGAACAAGGTCGGCATCGTCGGCGCCGGCCTGATGGCCAGCCAGCTCGCGCTGCTGTTCGTGCGCCGCCTGAAGGTGCCGGTCGTGCTGACCGACGTCGACCAGGAGCGCGTCGACAAGGGCGTCGGCTACGTCCACGCGGAGATCGACAAGCTGCTGGGCAAGAAGCGCCTCTCGCCGGACGGCGCGAACCGGCTCAAGGCGCTCGTCACCGGCTCGCTCGACAAGGCCGCCTTCGCCGACGCCGACTTCGTCATCGAAGCCGTCTTCGAGGAGCTGGGCGTCAAGCAGCAGGTGTTCGCCGAGCTGGAGCAGCACGTCTCCCCCGAGGCGATCCTCGCGACGAACACCTCGTCGCTGTCGATCACCGCGATGGCGTCGAAGCTGCGGCACCCCGAGCGGGTCGTCGGCTTCCACTTCTTCAACCCGGTCGCCGTGCTGCCGCTGCTGGAGATCGTCCGCGGCGAGCGGACCGACGACGCGTCCCTGGCGACGGCGTTCTCGGTCGGCAAGCAGCTGAAGAAGTCCAGTGTGCTGGTGAAGGACGCGTCGGCGTTCGTCGTCAACCGGCTCCTGCTGCGCTTCCTCGGCGAGGTGCTGGTCACCGTCGACGAGGGCACGCCGTTCGACGTCGCCGACCGGGCGCTGGAGCCGCTGGGCCTGCCGATGACGCCGCTGACGCTGATGCAGCTCGTCGGCCCGGCCATCGCGCTGCACGTCGGCGAGACGCTGCACGAGGCGTTCCCGGACCGGTTCACCGTGTCCGAGAACCTCGCCAAGTTCGTCAAGGCGGGCAAGAAGGGCGTCTGGGTCTGGGACGACCAGGGCAACGCGTCGGTGGACCCGGAGGTCGCTTCGCTCTGGACTCAGGGTGACAAGCCGTCCACTTCGGAGCAGGTGCGCGAGCGGGCGCTGTCGGCCATCGCCGAGGAGATCCGGATCATGCTCGACGAGGGCGTGGTCGCCGAGGCCCAGGACATCGACCTGTGCCTGATCCTCGGCGCGGGCTGGCCGTTCTGGAACGGCGGCATCACGCCGTACCTGGACCGCTCCGGGGTGTCCGAGCGCGTGAACGGCAAGCCGTTCCTCGCCCCGGGCGTCGCCTCGGTTCCGGCGCGCTAGTACTCGCACTCCCGAGGGCACTTCGGCGGCGGCGCGGTGAGTTTCAGCTGCGCCGCCGCCGCGTCGGAGTCGATGACCGTCACGCGCTCGGCCGTGCGGAAGCGGGCGTGCAGCTCCTGCGCCCAGGCCTTGAGGTCGGTGCCCGGGACGGCGAGCAGCGAGACCGACGGCGGGTCCACGAACACCCGCCGCGCTTTGGGCTCGGCACGGACGGCCGGCAGCGCCGCCCGCAGCTCGTCGTCGGCGGGGAAGACCACGACAACCGCCGCGCAGAGCGTGTGGCCGGCCAGGGGCGCCGGGTTCGTGTCCACCGGCAGGTCCGGCGGGCGCTTCAGGGCCGCGACGCCGAACGCCAGGCCCACACCGGCGGCCAAGGCCAGCGCGACGGCCGGGGCGACCGCGCGGACCAGGGGCGTCTCTTCCACAGCCAAGATCACAGCACACGTCGGCCGCCGGGACACCGGCCGTTCACCCCGGCGGCTCAACGTCCGCGCGTGACCACCGCCGGTTCCTCAAGGGCGCCGGGCTCGCGGCCGCCGCCACGGGACTCCCCCTCCCGATCCCGACGTCGAGGTGAGCCGGTTGGGCGGCCGCTACCAGTGGCTGGTGGGCGACCACCACACGCACAGCCAGTACTCCTACGACGCGATGGTGCTCGGCGTGCCCGTGGTCGGTGAAGACGATCCAGTCGGCGCCGTGCGCCCGCCCGCCGCGGGCGATCTGCCCGATCCGGTACGTCGGAAGAACAGGCGAAGCGCATCCGCGCGCCCGTGGTACTGATCAACCACCCGGGTGCGCGGCTCGAACGGCGCCGCCGAGCCCACTCCGGACGTCGTCGGGCAGGCGAACCCGTTCGAGGACTTGTGGTTGTACGCGAACCCGATTTTTGTGGACGTGTGCTGAAAGGACTGTCGCGCCGGCTGCTCGTGCGGTCGATCATGACCGGGCTGCGGCTCCTGCTGCGGCTGCCGGAGCCGGTGCTGCGCGTGCTCGCCGGGCGACCGGTCGTGGTCGACGGGCGGCAGCCGGTGCCGACCGCCCGGGTGCTCATCCGCGTCGCGCGCTTCGCGCCGTTCGACGCGCCGCACCGGAACGGCAGCCTCACGCGGGCCCGGGCCGAGCTGAACCTGGCGGGCGCGCTGGCCGGCGCCGGGATCTGCCCGGGCGTCCGGACGCGGGACCTCTCGTGGCCCGGGCCGGGCGGGCCGCTGCCGCTGCGGTGGTACGAGCCGGCCGGGCTGCCGGCGCCCGGACCGGCGATCGTGTACTTCCACGGCGGCGGGTTCGTCCTCGGCAGCCTGGACACGCACGAGGGCGCGTGCCGGCTGCTGGCCGAGGAGGCCGGCGTCCGGGTCGTGTCGATCGGCTACCGGCTGGCCCCGGAACACCCGTTCCCCGCCGCGGCTTCGGACGCGGTCGCGGCGTTCGCGTTCGTCCACGGCCACGCGGCCGAGTTCGGCATCGACCCGGCGCGGCTGGCGGTGGGCGGCGACAGCAGCGGCGGCAACCTGGCGGCGGTGGTGGCCCACGCGGCGGCCCGCGGCGAGCTGCCCCGGCCGGCGTTCACCCTGCTGCTGACCCCGGCGACGGACGCGCTCGGCGAGTCGGCGTCGCACCGCCAGTTCGGCTCGGGCTTCCGGCTGGACCGGGACGAATGGGCTTGGTACCGCGCGCAGTACGTGCGAGACCCGACGCTGTACACGGACCCGCGGGCTTCGGTCCTCTACGACGACGCCCTCGACGGCCTCCCGCCGACATACGTGGCAACGTGCGGCTTCGACCTGCTTCGTGACGAAGGCGAGGCCTACGCGGCGCGGCTCGCTTCCGCCGGAGTCCCGTTGGTCCACCGCCGCCACGAAGGACAGCTCCACGGCTTCGCGAACCGGGTGGGGATCGACCCGGACGCCCGCGCGGCCATGATCCACGCGGCGGGTGTTCTCCGCGCCGGCCTCGCCCTCCCGCGGCTCTCGTGACAAGCCGCGGCAGACTGCTTACCGGACGGGGAGGTGGACGGTCACCCCGAGGCCGCCGCCCACGATCGGTTCCGCCGTCACGTTTCCGCCGTGCGCCGCCACCGCCGCGCGGACGATCGACAGCCCGAGCCCCGCGCCCGAGCGGGCCGTCCGGGCCACGCCCGCCCGGCGGAACGGCTCGAACAGCTCCGCCACCGTCGCCGGGTCGACCAGGCCGCCGGACGAGCGGACCCGCAGCGTCGACCACTGCGGCCCCGGCTGGGTCATGACCTCCAGCCAGCCGCCCTCGACGTTGTGGCGGACGCCGTTCTCCAGCAGGTTGCCCGCGATCCGCTCCAGCAGCGCCGGGTCGCCGAACGCGGGCGCCGGCACCACCGCGAACGTCGCCCGGATCCCGCGTTTCTCGGCTTCGAGCCGGACCGCGCGCCACGCCCGGTCGACGACCACCGCCAGGTCGACCGGCTCGCGGACGCCGAGCCCGGCGCCGTCGGTGCGGGCCAGCAGCAGCAGCGAGTTCACCAGCTGCCCGGCGCGTTCGGTGGCGTCGCGGACCACCCCGCCCATCCGGCGCAGCTCGGCTTCGTCGGCGTCGTCGTCGGCGAGGGTGACGTCGAGTTCCGTGCGGATCACCGACAACGGCGTCCGCAGCTCGTGGCTCGCGTTGGCGACGAAGTGGCGCTGCGCGTCGAAGGCGGCCTGGAGCCGGTCGAGCATGTCGTCGAACGTCTCCGCCAGCACGGCCAGCTCGTCGCGCGGGCGCACCTCGCCGATCCGCTCCCCCAGCGACTCGACCGACAGCCGCCGCGCGGTGCCGGTGATCTCCCGCAGCGGCAGCAGGACGCGGGAGGTGAACGTCCAGGCGAGGATCGCCGCGGCCGCCACCACCAGCAGGAACGCGATCGACCCGAACAGCAGCATCCGGTCGCGGGCGTGCACGCGCAGGTGCTCGGCGAGCGTCGACGCGTCGACCGTGACGCCGTCGACGACGACCGTGCTGCCCGGCGGCATCTGCGGGACGGTGTCGAGCGAGTCGCGCACCAGCGTCCAGGCGAGCCAGAGCAGCAGCAGGCTGACGGCGGCGACCAGCACGGTCGCCAGCAGGGTGATCCGGGCGCGGAGGCTGCGGGTGCCCGGCAGGTTCACGCGCGCTGCGCGCCGGGTTCCGGCACCCGGTACCCGGACCCGACGACCGTCTCGATGATCCCCGGCTCGCCGAGCTTCTTGCGCAGCGTCATGACGGTGACCCGGACGGTCGTGGTGAACGGGTCGGCGTTCTCGTCCCAGACGCGTTCGAGGAGTTCCTCGCTGCTGACCACCGATCCGGCGGCCTGCAGGAGGACCTCGAGGACGCCGAACTCCTTGCGCGTCAGCTCGACCGGCCCGCTCGCCCGCCGGACGGTCCGCTTGGCCGGGTCCAGCTCGACGTCGCCGGCGGTGAGCAGCGGCGGCGCGGCCGGCGTCGCCCGGCGGCCGAGCGCCCGGACGCGGGCGACCAGCTCGGGGAAGGCGAACGGCTTGGCGAGGTAGTCGTCGGCGCCGAGGGACAGCCCGTCGACGCGGTCGGACACCGAGCTGCTCGCGGTGAGCATCAGCACCCGGGTCAGCTCCCCGGACGCGACGATCTCCCGGCACAGCTCGTCCCCGGACATCCCGGGCAGGTCCCGGTCCAGCAGCACGACGTCGTACCGCGTGACGGCGGCCTTCTCGTGCCCGTCGTCCCCGGTGAGCGCGACGTCCACGGCCATGCCCTCGCGGCGCAGCCCGCGGGCGATCGCGTCGGCCAGGGGTTCTTCGTCCTCGACTACCAAAACTCGCACGAGCCCACAATCCCATATTTTCCTGAGAGTGCCCTTTAAGGACTGTGTGTGACCGGTGAGAGCCAGCGCAGCGCGAACCACAGCCGCATCCGGACCTCCGGGTCCGCCAGATCAACCCCCAGCGCCTTCTCCACCTGCGCGATCCGGTGCCGGACGCTGTTGCGGTGGACGCCCAGCTCCGCCGCCGTCGGCTCCCAGGCGCCGTGGTGGGCCAGCCACGTCCGCAAGGTGCGGACGAGGGCGCGGTCCCCCGCCTCGTCCAGCGCGATCAGCGGCGCCAGCGCCTGCTCCGCGAACCCGGCCGCCGCGGCCGGGTCGAGCAGCGAACCGAGGTCCGCGGGTCCCTCGCCCGCCACCACCGGACGGCCGAGCGCTCGTGCGCGGGCGAGCAGCAGGTCCAGTTCCGCGACCGCGCCGGCCGCGCGGGCTGCCGGGACCGGTGAGCCGGTGGCCGCGAGCCAGCCGTGCGCGCGCAGGTCCTCGAGCACCTCCGGCGCGGGCGCGGCACCGGCGACCGCCGTGAAGCGCGGCCCGGGACCGACCTCGACCAGGGGGGTGTCCAGCCGCGCCCGCAGCCAGTCCGGGCGCCGAGCCACCTCGTCCGGACCGCGCCGATGGGCCGCCCCGGCGACCAGCCGGACGACGTCGGCCCCCAGCAGCGACCGGGCCGCGTCGCCCGGGGACACCCGGTCGAGGAGCAGGCCGGTAGCCGCCGCGCCCAGCTCGGCCGCGTCCGAGCCCGCGCGGCCGACCAGGCCCAGCAGGGCCGCGCCGACGGCGAGGATCGCCCGCTCGGCGCCGTCGAGCCGCCCGGGCCTACCGACGACCACCAGGTGCGACGCCGTGGCCTGCGGGTACACCGGCTGGACTACGACGAACCCGCCGTCGAGCTCGGTGGTCGCGCTCCGGATCCCGCTGCCCGCCCGCACGGTCGCCATCAGCTCCCGCACCTGCGGCGGCAGCGGCGCGGGCGCGTCGTGGGCCGCGGCGAGCACGTCCCCGGCGCCGACCAGGGCGACCCAGGACCGCAGCACCGCCGCCAGCGCCGAGGTCAGCTCGCCGAGCCCGCCACCCGCGGCACGGGTGAGCGTCTCGCGTGCCGCCGTGACGCGCCGCTGCTCCCGCTGGCCGGCCTCGGTCAGCGCTACCGAGACCGCCCGGTTGACCGCCAGGAACGGCGTGTGCGACGGCACCACCAGCAGCGGCAGCCCTCGCCGCGCGCACGCCCGGCGCAGGGGCTCCGGCAGGGTCTCGTGGACCGTCGGGGTGAGCCCGAACCCCAGCGCCGTCACGCCGGCGTCGCGCAGCCCGCGCACGTACCGGTCGATCCGCTCCGGCAGGTTGACCCCGGCGGTGAGGATCAGCTCACCGCCCAGCAGGTAGGGCGCGGGGTCCTGCAGCTCGCTCACGTGCGCCCAGCGCACCGGGGCGTCCAGCGCGCCCGGCCGCAGGGTCTCGGGAACGACGTCGAGCGCGAGCTCCCGGTTGCCGACCACGTCCCGTAACGGGACATTCACCTCCGTGGACAGCGCATCCGTGAAATGGGTCATTTCATCCCCACCGATCTCGATATGGAGACGAATCATCCCATCCCGATGAGGTGGCGGGCGACCCTACGGTGACCCGAAACGACGTGAGGAGGACACCGTGACCGGCGACTACGCGGTGATCGCGCTGTACATCGCGGGCATGCTCGGGGTCGGCTGGTACGGCCTGCGGCTCGCGAAGACGAAGTCCGACTACCTGGTGGCCGGACGGCGGCTGGGCTGGTTCATGTACTCCGGCACGATGTCGGCCGTCGTCCTCGGCGGCGCGTCCACCGTCGGCGGCGTGAAGCTCGGCTACAAGTTCGGCATCTCCGGCATGTGGCTGGTCGTCAGCATCGGCGTCGGCATCCTCGTGCTGCACGCGCTGTTCGCGCGGCGGCTGGTCCGGCTGAAGGTCTACACCGTCGGCGAGATGCTCGACCTGCGCTACGGCGGCCGCACCAGCGCGGTGTCCGGCGTGGTCATGTGGGGCTACACGCTGATGCTGACCGTGACCTCGACGCTGGCCTTCGCGACCATCTTCAAGGTGCTGTTCGACCTGCCGAACTGGGCGGGGATCGCGGTCGGCGGCTCGATCGTCGTCCTCTACTCGGTGCTCGGCGGCATGTGGTCGATCACGCTCACCGACATCGCCCAGTTCGTCATCAAGACCATCGGCATCCTCGCCATCCTGCTGCCGGTGGCGATCACCTCCGCCGGCGGCTTCTCCGGCATGAGCGAGAAGCTCGACGCGAGCTTCTTCAGCTTCACCTCGATCGGCACCGACACGATCATCACCTACTTCGTCATCTACACCTTCGGCCTGCTCATCGGCCAGGACATCTGGCAGCGCGTGTTCACCGCCCGCACCCCGGCGATCGCGACGTCCGGCGGCATCACCTCCGGCGTCTACTGCCTGGTCTACGGCCTGGCCGGCGCCCTGATCGGCACCGCCGCGCACGCGCTCTACCCGGACATCGCCAGCGCGCAGGACGCGTTCGCGACGATCGTCGAGCGGCTGCTGCCCACCGGCGTCCGCGGCCTGGTCCTGGCCGCCGCGCTGTCGGCGATGATGTCGACGGCCAGCGGCGCGCTGATCGCCTGCTCGACCACGACGACGTCCGACCTGCTGACGAAGCTGGGCCTGAAGAAGGGCGGCGAGGTCAGCCGCAACCGGATCGCCACGCTGGTGCTCGGCCTGCTGGCCATCGGCATCGCGATGGTCGTCGACGACGTCGTCAACGCGCTCACCATCGCCTACGACATCCTGGTCGGCGGCCTGCTGGTGGCGATCGTCGGCGCGCTGTTCTGGAAGCGCGGCACGCGGCAGGGCGCGTACGCGTCGATGGTCGCCGGCACGGTGTCCGTGATCGCGTTCATGATCATCGACGGCGTCGACGCCAACACCCCGATCTACTGGGGCCTCGGCGCGAGCCTGGTCGTCTACCTGGCGGTCAGCCTGGCCACGCCCCGCACGGCCGACTCGATCCTCTCCGTCTGGACCCGCCGCCTGAGCGGCGCGGAAGAAACACCCATCTCGAACCGGGAACAGGAGCCCACCAGTGCCTAACATCGGACCCCTCGACTCGTCGCGCGTCCCCCGGTTCGCCGGCTTCGCGACCTTCGCGCGGCTGCCGCGGATCGACCAGGTCGAGCGCGCCGACGTCGCCGTCGTCGGGGTGCCTTTCGACTCCGGGGTCTCCTACCGGCCCGGCGCGCGGTTCGGCCCGGCGGCCGTCCGCGAGGCGAGCCGGCTGCTGCGGCCGTACCACCCGGAGCTGGACGTCTCGCCGTTCGAAGAGAAGCAGGTCGTCGACGCCGGGGACATCGCGGTCAACCCGTTCGACATCGGTGAGGCGATCGAAACGCTGCAGCAGGAAGCCGAAGCGCTGCAGGCGGACGGCACGCGGCTGGTGACCGTCGGCGGCGACCACACGATCGCGCTGCCGCTGCTGCGGGCCGTGGCGAAGAAGCACGGACCCGTTGCCCTGCTGCACTTCGACGCGCACCTCGACACCTGGGACACCTACTTCGGGGAGCCGTACACCCACGGCACGCCGTTCCGCCGGGCGTCCGAGGAAGGGATCCTGGACACGAGCGCGCTGTCGCACGTGGGCACTCGCGGTCCGTTGTACGGCAAGCGAGACCTCGAAGAGGATCGCCGCCTCGGCTTCGGCATCGTCACCTCGGGCGACGTGCTGCGCCGCGGCGTCGCCGAGACGGTCGACGCGCTGCGGCAGCGCATCGGCGACCGGCCGCTGTACGTCTCGGTCGACATCGACGTGCTCGACCCGGCCCACGCGCCCGGCACCGGCACCCCGGAAGCGGGCGGGATGACCAGCCGCGAGCTGCTGGAGATCCTGCGCGGCCTGCGGGACCTCAACCTGGTCGGCGCGGACGTCGTCGAGCTGGCCCCGGCCTACGACCACGCCGAGATCACCGCCATCGCGGCCTCCCACGTCGCCTACGACCTGGTGAGCCTGCTGTCGCTGGGGAAGGGCGAATGACCCGCATCGGCGGCGACGTCGTCGTCGAAACCCTGCGCGCCTTGGGCGCCGACACGGTGTTCGGCCTGCCGGGCCAGCACGCACTGGGCCTGTTCGAAGCGCTGCGGCGGGCCGGCGACCTGCGCGTGATCAGCGGGCGCGTCGAGAACAACCTCGCCTTCGCCGCGGACGGGTTCGCCCGCGCGCGGCTCGCGGCGGACCCGGACGGGCCGGTGCCGGTGACGCCGCTGGTCGTGTCGACCGGCCCGGGTGCGTTGCTGACGTTGGCTTCGCTGCAGGAATCCCGGGCCGCGTCGGTGCCGGTGCTCGGCATCTCGAGCCAGGTCCCGGTCGCCGGGCTGGGCGGCGGGCGGCACGGCTACCTGCACGAGCTGCCCGACCAGCAGGCCAGCTTCCGGGATGTCGTCAAGTCGGTGCACGTCGTGCGGCGGGCGAGCCAGATCCCGACCGCGCTGCGGGAGGCGTGGACGTCGGCGGCGACCGCGCCCTACGGCCCGGTGTGGGTCGAGATCCCCCAGGACGTGCTGCTCGGCCCGGCCGGGGTCCCGCCGATCACGTCGGTTTCCGCCACTCCCCCGGCGCTGGAGCCGCTTCCGGAACTGGTGACCTCCGCGGCGGACCTGCTGGGTGCGGCGGCAAACCCGGTCATCCTGGCCGGCGGTGGCGCGTTGCGCTCCGGCGCTTCCGCCGAGCTGAAGGCACTGGCCGAAGCGCTGCGGGCGCCGGTGATCTCGACCTTCGGCGGCAAGGGCGTCTTCGGCTGGGACCACGAGCTGTCCGGGCGGTCGTGGCTGGAGGACTGGCACACCACGGAGTTCCTGGCGGACGCCGACGTGCTGCTCGTGCTCGGCTCCGGGCTCGGCGAGCTGTCCAGCAACTACCGCGAGTTCGCGCCGCGCGGCCGGGTGATCCAGGTCGAGGCCGATCTCGGCAAGCTGGAGTCGAACTACCCGGCCCTGGGCATCCACGCCGACGTGCGGCTCACCCTGCAGGCGCTGCTGGAGCAGGTGCCGATGCGGGCGTCCGACGGCCGGGCGGAGAAAGCGGTCTCAGGCTTGCTCGCGCGTGTCGAGTCGCGATTGGACGGCCAGGACCTGGCCGCCGAACGGAAGCTGATCGACGACATCCGCGCGGCGCTGCCGGAGGGCACGCAGACGTTCTGGGACATGACGATCGCGGCGTACTGGGCCTGGTCGGCGTGGAACCCCGAGGGCGCGCCGATCCACACCGCACAGGGCGCGGGCGGGCTGGGCTACGGCCTGCCCGGCGCGCTCGGCGGCGCGGCGGCCGGCGGTCCGGCGCTGGCCGTGTCGGGTGACGGCGGCGCGATGTACGGCGTCGCCGAGCTGGCCACGGCGGTGCAGCACGGCCTCGACGTGACGTGGCTGATCGTCGACGACGGCGGCTACGGCGTCCTGCGCGAGTACCTGACCGACGCCTTCGGCCAGACGACGGCGACCGAGCTGACCCGGCCCGACTTCGTCGCCTTGGCCTCTTCGTTCGGCGTACCCGCGCGCATGTCCTCTTTGGACACGGTGGGCGCGGACCTCGCCGAGGCGCTGCGCACGCCGGGTCCGTCCGTCGTCGTGCTCCCCGCGTTGCTGAAGCTGTTCGCGCCGACCCACCTGGAGCAGGCATGACTCGCACGCTCGACCTGACCGACCCGGCGACCGGCGAGGTGGTCGGCACCAGCCCGGTCGCCTCGCAGTCCGATGTGGACAAGACACTCGAAGCCGCCGCGCAAGCGTTTGCGGTGTGGCGTCGCAGTACCCCGGCCCAGCGGCAGCTGGCACTGCTGAGGATCGCCGACGCGCTGGAGGCGCGGGCTGCCGAGTTCGCCGACCTGGAGGTGCGCGAAACCGGCAAGATCCGGTCGGTGGTGCTCGAAGAAGAGATCCCGGAGTGCGTGAGCGCGCTGCGGTTCTTCGCCGGCGCCGCGCGGCACCTGGAAGGCACCGCGGCCGGGGAGTACGCGCCGGGCCACACGTCGGTGATCCGCCGCGAGCCGGTCGGCGTGTGCGCCCAGATCGCGCCGTGGAACTACCCGCTGATGATGGCGGTCTGGAAGATCGCGCCGGCGCTGGCGGCGGGCAACACGGTGGTGCTCAAGCCGGCCGAGACGACCCCGTCGACAGCGGTCCTGCTGGCTCGCGTCGCCGCGGAGTTCCTGCCCGAGGGCGCGTTCACCGTGCTGACGGGCGACCGCGACACGGGCCGTGCCCTGGTCAAGCACCCGATCACCGCGCTCGTCTCGATCACCGGGTCGACGCGGGCGGGCATCGACGTCGCCACGGTGGCGGCGGCCGACCTCAAGCGCACCCACCTGGAGCTGGGCGGCAACGCACCCCTGCTGGTGTTCCCGGACGTCGACCTCGCGGCGACGGCCGAAGGCATCGTGGGCGCGGCGTTCTACAACGCGGGTCAGGACTGCACGGCGGGCAGCCGGGTGCTGGTGCACGAGTCGATCCACGACGACTTCGTCGCCGCGCTGGCGAAGACCGCCGCTGCGCAGACTCCGGGCGTCGACTTCGGGCCGCTGAACAGCGCGACGCAGTTCTCCCGCGTCGAGGGCCTGATCTCGCGGCTGCCATCGCACGCGCCGATCGAAACGGGCGGTACCCGGTTCGGCTCGCGGGGGTTCTACTTCTCCCCCACGGTGATCTCCGGCGTGCATCAGGACGACGAGATCGTCCAGGAGGAGATCTTCGGCCCGGTCATCACGGTCCAGTCCTTTTCGGACGAGGCACAGGCGGTTTCGCTGGCCAACGGCGTCCCGTACGGACTGGCGTCGTCGGTGTGGACGAAGGACCTCGGCACCGCCGCGCGGGTGACGGCCGAGCTGGACTTCGGCTGCGTGTGGGTCAACACGCACGGGCCCCTGGTGGCGGAGATGCCGCACGGCGGGTTCGGCCACTCCGGCCACGGCAAGGACCTCTCGGCCTACGCGTTCGCCGAATACACCCGCGTCAAGCACGTGATGACGAGGTTCGCATGAGCGACAGGATCACGGAGGTCGAGCAGCACGGAATCGCCCCGATCCCGCCGGACGAGCAGACGTCGCGGCCACGCGACCTGTTCCGGATGGCGTTCGGCGGCGCGAACACGTTCGCGACGATCATCCTGGGCACGCTGCCGATCGCGTACGGCCTGAGCTTCCGCGACGCGGCGCTGGCAACAACGCTCGGCGTGGTCGTCGGCGGCCTGATCCTGGCACCGATGGCGTTGTTCGGCCCGCGCACGCGCACGAACAACGCGGTGTCGTCGGGAGCGCACTTCGGCGTGGTCGGCCGCTGCGTGGGCTCGTTCCTGTCACTGCTGACGGCAATCACGTTCTTCGCGATCTCGGTGTGGGTGAGCGGCGACGCGGTGGCCGGCGCGGCCCAGCGCCTGTTCGGCTTCGACGGCGGCCCTCTGTTGCGTGGTCTCGCATATGGCGTGATCGCGATCGCGACACTGGTGGTCTGCGTCTACGGCTACCGGTTCATGCTGCTGGTCAACCGGGTGGCGGTGGTCCTGGGCACGCTGATCATGCTGCTCGGCGTGCCGGCGTACGGAGGCTCGTTCGACCCGGGCTACGCGGGCACGGGAACGTACGCACTGGGAACGTTCTGGCCGACGTTCACGTTGGCGGCGCTGACGGCACTGGCGAACCCGATCAGCTTCGGCGCGTTCCTCGGCGACTGGGCCCGTTACATCCCGTCCCGCTACAGCAAGCGCTCTCTGCTGGCGGCGCCGTTCCTGGCCCAGGTGGCAACGTTGCTGCCGTTCGGCTTCGGCATCGCAACGGCAACGCTGGTGGCGAACCCGGCCGACTACATCACGGGCCTGACGGCGATTTCCCCGCTGTGGTACGCGATCCCCCTGATCGTGGTGGCGTTGATCGGCGGGTTGTCGACAGGAACGACGTCGCTGTACGGAACGGGCCTGGACTTCAGTTCGATCTTCCCGAGGTTGTCCCGGGTCCAGGCAACGCTGCTGATCGGAACGCTGAGCGTGGCGTTCATCTTCATCGGCAATTTCGTACTGGACATGGTGTCGAGCATCAACGCGTTCGCAACGCTGATCGTGCTGTGCACGAGCCCGTGGATGGTGATCATGATGATCGGCTTCGTCCAGCGCCGAGGCTTCTACGACGTAGAAGACCTGCAGGTGTTCAACGAGGGCCGCAAGGGCGGAAGGTACTGGTTCGCAAGAGGGGTGAACTGGCGGGCAATGGCGGCCTGGATCCCGGCAACAACACTGGGGTTGTTGTGCGCGAACACACCGATGATCGCGGGCCCGCTACGAGACGTGGCGGGTGGAGTGGACATCAGCTTGCCGGCAACACTGCTGACGGCAGCGGTGACCTACCCGGTGTTGGTGAAGCTGTTCCCGGAACCACCAGAGGTGTTCGCCTCGGTGCCACTACCGGCAGCCGAAGCCCTCCCCGCGGAGGCCTGAGCTGGTGGTCATCCCAGAGCCTGCCCGTCCGGCGAGGACAATCTTTCACCCACAGCAAAAGCAACGCCCACAGCCGCTCAACTACGGTTGGCATCCTTCTTGGCAGCCTGCTCCTCAGAACCCAGCCGCCCGGAAGCCCACTCGGTAACCCGCCGAGCAACATCCTGAGCGGTCAACCCGATCCGCCCAAGCACCTCATCCCGGCTCCCGAGGTCATGGAAAGCCTGAGGCACAGCCAAATCCCGCAGGGGAACATCACACTCGGCATCCCGGAACAGAGCGGCCAAGGCCGACCCGAACCCACCATGCCGCCCACTGTCCTCGACGGTCACAACGAGCTTGTGCTGCGAAGCCAAAGCCACAAGCTCAGCCGGAACGGGAAGAACCCACCGCGGATCGACGACGGTAACCCCGATCCCCTGATCGGCAAGCCGGTCCGCGGCCGCAAGCCCCAGGGTCGCGAACGGCCCCACGGTCACCAGCAGAACATCCGCACCCTCGGTCGGACGGCGCAGCACGTCAACCGTGCCCAGCCGCTCAACGGCGGCGACATCCGTCCCCACCTTGCCCTTGGAGAACCGCAACGCGGTGGGCCCATCGGAAACGGCAACAGCCTCCCGCAGCTCTTCCCGCAGCGTCCCCGGATCACGCGGAGCAGCCACGCGCATCCCAGGAACCATCCCGAGCAACGAAAGATCCCACATGCCGTGATGGCTGGGCCCATCCGGCCCGGTGATCCCCGCCCGGTCAAGCACCAAAGTCACGGGCTGCCGGTGCAACGCGACATCCATCAGCACCTGGTCGAAGGCCCGGTTGAGGAACGTCGAGTAGATAGCGACAACCGGATGCAGCCCACCCATCGCCAACCCGGCCGCGGACGTCACGGCGTGCTGCTCGGCGATCCCGACGTCATACCACCGATCCGGGAAAGCTTCGGCGAACTTGTCCAACCCGGTGGACCGCAGCATCGCCGCGGTGATGGCGACGACGTCCTCGCGCTCGGCACCGATCTTCGCCAGCTCGTCGCCGAACACACCGGTCCAGCTGGGCCCCTTCACAGGCGGCAGCCCGGTCTCGGGATCGATCGGATCGGTCTGGTGCATCTGGTCGTGCTCGTGGTTGACCGCGGGCGCGTAACCGTGCCCCTTCTCGGTCACGACGTGCACGATCACCGCGCCGCCGAACGCCTTCGCGCTGAGCAGCGCCTTCTCCAGCGCCACCTGGTCGTGGCCGTCGACCGGGCCGAGGTACTTCAGGCCGAGGTCGGAGAACATCGCCTGCGGGCTCAGCGCGTCCTTCAGGCCGGCCTTCGCGGCGTGCAGGGCGGCGTAGATCGGCTTGCCGACGACCGGGGTGTGCTTGAGGATCTCGCGGCCGCCGTCGAGCAGGCGCTCGTAGCCCGGCTGCAGGCGCAGCGCCGCGAGGTGGTCGGCGAGGCCGCCGATGGTCGGGGAGTACGAACGGCCGTTGTCGTTGATGACGATGACGACCGGGCGCTCCTTGTGCGCGGCGATGTTGTTGAGCGCCTCCCAGCACATGCCGCCGGTGAGCGCGCCGTCGCCGACGACGGCGATCGCGTGCCGCCCGGCACCGTCCAGGGCGAACGCCTTCGCCAGGCCGTCCACATAGGACAGACCGGACGACGCGTGGCTGCTCTCGACCCAGTCGTGCTCACTCTCCGCGCGCGATGGGTAACCGGTGACGCCGCCGGTCTGGCGCAGCCGGTCGAAGCCCTCCGCGCGGCCGGTGACGATCTTGTGCACGTAGGCCTGGTGCCCGACGTCCCAGACGATCGCGTCGCGCGGCGAGTCGAACACGCGGTGCAACGCCAGCGTGAGCTCGACGACGCCGAGGTTCGGGCCGAGGTGCCCGCCGGCGCGGCGGACCTTGTCGACGAGGAAGTCCCGGATCTCGGCGGCCAGTTCGCCGAGGTCCTCGACACTCATGCGCTTCAGGTCCGCCGGTCCGCTCAGGGACTCCAGCAACGTCACTCGTCTCCACCTCACTTGATCGGCACCGCCCCGCGTTCGGCCCAGTCTACGGAGACCCGCCAGGGTGGTTCCGCCCGCCGCGTCCGGCGTCACAGGCGGAGCGCGACCAGGCGTCATCACCCGGGGTGAACCTCGTCTCCGTGCGTCGCTGTGGCAGTCACGCCGCGTGGCCACGAGAATGGGTCCATGGCGGACTTCTTCATCGGCGGCGACTGGGTGGACGCGATCGACGGCGGGCGCCGGGAGATCCGCTGCCCGGCCGACGGCTCCCCGGTCGCGACGGTCGCCGAAGGCACCGCGAAGGACACCGAGGCCGCGATCGCGGCGGCGCGCCGGGCGTTCGACCGGGGGCCGTGGCCGGGCACGCCCGCGCACCTGCGCGGCGACCTGCTGCTGCGCACCGCCGACCTGCTGGACCGCGACGCGGAGGCGTTCGCCCGCGCGGAGTCGCTCGACACCGGCAAGCGGCTGGTCGAGAGCCGCTACGACATGGCCGACATCGCCGCGTGCCTGCGGTACTTCGGCAAGCTCGCGGCCCAGGACGCCGGGCGCGTCGTCGACACCGGCAACCCGGACGCGATCAGCCGGATCGTGCACGAGCCGGTCGGCGTCTGCGGGCTGATCACGCCGTGGAACTACCCGCTGCTGCAGACCGTGTGGAAGATCGCGCCGGCGCTGGCGGCGGGCAACACGTTCGTGCTCAAGCCCAGCGAGCTGACGCCGCACACCGCGATCCTGTTCATGAAGCTGCTGACCGAGGCGGGCCTGCCGCCCGGCGTCGCGAACCTGGTGCTCGGCGCGGGTACCGAGGCCGGCGCGCCGCTGGCGTCGCACCCGGACGTCGACCTGGTGTCGTTCACCGGCGGCCTGGCGACCGGCCGGGTGATCGCCGCGGCGGCGGCCGGGACGGTCAAGAAAGTGGCCCTGGAGCTGGGCGGGAAGAACCCGAACGTGGTGTTCGCCGACGCCGATTTCGAGACGGCCGTGGACTACGCGCTGACGGCGGTGTTCCTGCACTCGGGCCAGGTGTGCTCGGCGGGCGCGCGGCTGATCGTGCAGCGGGAGTGGCACGACGAGTTCGTCGACGAGCTGGTGCGGCGGGCCGAACGGATCCGCCTGGGCGGCCCGTTCGACGAGCGTGCCGAAACGGGCCCGCTGATCTCGGCGGCCCACCGGGAGAAGGTCGAGGCGTACGTGGCGGCGGCGCTGGCCGAGGGCGCGGTGCTGCGCACGGGCGGGCGCCGGCCCGAGGATCCGGCGCTGGCCGACGGCTTCTACTACCTGCCGACCATCCTCGACCAGGTGAAACAGGGGTCGTCGGCGGTGGTGGAGGAGTCGTTCGGGCCGGTGCTGACGGTCGAGACGTTCACCGACGAGGACGACGCCGTCCGCATCGCCAACGACACCCACTACGGCCTGGCCGGGGCGGTGTTCACGCAGGACGCGTCGCGGGCGCAGCGGGTGGCCGGGCGGCTGCGCCACGGGACGGTCTGGATCAACGACTACCACCCGTACCTGCCGCAGGCCGAGTGGGGCGGGTACAAGCAGTCCGGGTTCGGCCGCGAGCTGGGGCCGACGGGGCTGGGCGAGTACACCGAGGTCAAGCACATCTACCAGAACCTCCGGCCGGCGCCGCAGCGCTGGTTCGCCGGCTGAGCGGTCCTCCGATCGGGATCCCCCGGACGGCCCAGCGCGCAAAAGGTGATCGGAAAGCCGTTTCCGGCGAATTATGCTGCGTGCGTGACGCGAGCTTGGCGGGTTCCACGGGCGGTCGCGGCGGGGATCGCCGGCCTCGGGGTGATCGCCGGGCTGACCCTGCGCACGGCGGACTACCCGGGGATGCTGCCCCCGGGCACCCCGGACCCCGAGCTGGCCCTCGGCCTGCGCCTGGTCTGCGCGGCGGCGGTCCTGATCACGGGCACGCTGGCGTACTTGACGTTCGCCCGCCACCAGGACGAGCCCTTGGCGATGGCCTGCCTCCCGGGGCTGGTGGTGACGGGGGTGGTGCTGCGCCATTTGGTGGTGACGCTGCCGGGAGTGACGCGCATCCAACCGGCGGCGCGGGTGGTGCCCGGGGCCGGAGCGTGGGTGCTGCTGGTGTCGGGGATCGCGATGACGGCGACCGGCTTGGCGGCGGCTTTCGCGGTCCGCAGGGCAGGCTGAGGCGGGGCCCTGCGGGCGTGGGGCAGCTTCGGAAGCCAGACTCGGGCCGCGCTGGGCGGCCGCGGGGCCCGGTCGGTTCGGTGCCAGACCGGTGACGGCCGGCGCCGGGTTACCGCGAGGCCGGGCAGGAGCCAGACCGATCATGGCCCGCACTGGGCTGCCGCGAGGCCGGGCAGGTCCGGAACCAGACCGGCCACCGCCCGCACCGGGCACCGCGAGGCCCGCTCGATTCGGAACCAGACCGATCGCGGCTCGCGGCGGGTTGCCGCCACGGCGAGCCGCAACGCAGCCTGCCCTGGGGACGGCCACTCCCCCGCCGCTTGCAGCGCCCTGGCCCGAAGCCGACCGGTTCGAGCCGACCGCAGTCAGTCGCCGCGCCGCCTCCCCTCAGCCGCTCACCGCCTTCCGGCCCAGGAACGCCGCCAGCCGGTCCGCCGCCGTCGCGCCCTCTGGGGCGTCCACCTCCGGCCCGAACGGTCCTCCCGGCTGCCGCGGCGTCGAACCGAACCGTGCGCGCCACTGCTCCAACGCTCGTGTCGCCAGTTCCGGCAGCAAATCCGTCGAAGCGCCCGTCGCGTCGGCGATGTCCCAGCCGTGCACGAGGTACTCGTTCACCCGCATGTGCACCAGGAACACCCCCGGCACCTCGCCGAGCGGGGTCGTCACCTGCCGGTAGAACAACCCGGGCGTAGCCAGCACCGACCGCGCCGCCGCCACCGACGCCGTGAACGCCGGAACCGGCGCCGCACCCAGGTAGTCGCCCTCCGGGGCCGGTGGGCCCATTCCCGCCCAGAACGCCACTTTCGCGTTGCCGTGCGCCAGGTGGTTCACCACCGCGCGCACGTCCCAGTCCGCGCACGCCGTGGGCGCGTCCCAAGCCGAGGTGCCCGAAACCAAGCCGGTCACCGTCGAAGCCGCCAGGTCGAACTCGTCGAGTGGGGTCATGCGAGCAGTGTGACGGCCACCACCGACAAAAACTCAGGACAGCAGCGCCACGCACTCCACGTGGTGCGTCATCGGGAAGGCGTCGAACGCCCGCAGGTCGGTCAGCGAGTACCCGTGCCCGGCGAAGAACGCCAGGTCACGGGCCAGGGCCGCCGGGTCGCACGCCACGTAGACGATCCGATCGGGTGAACCCGCCACGATCGACTCCACCACCGCGCGGCCCGCGCCCTTGCGCGGCGGATCCAGCACCACGACGTCGACCGGCTTGGCCGCCGACGCCAGCACGTGCTCGACGCGCCCCGCCTGCCAGGACACCTGGGGCAGGTCCGCCAGGTTCTTCTCCCCGTCGGCCACCGCCCGCCGCCCGGACTCCACCGCCAGCACCCGGCCCGCCGGGCCGACCTGCGAAGCCAGCACCGACGCGAACAGCCCGACCCCCGCGTAGAGGTCCCACGCCGAACCGCCGGACGGCGCCTCCGCCCACTCCCCCACCACCGCCGCCAGCGTGGCCGCCGCGTCCGGGTGGACCTGCCAGAAACCGTGCGCGTCCAGGTGCCAGTCGCGGCCCGCCGCGTGCTGCACCGCGATCCCGCCGGCCAGCTGCCGCGCCCGGACCTTGCCGCGGACCGTCGACAGCTCGCGGACGTGCACGCCGCCGTCGCCGTCGCTGGTGACCTCCAGCTCGCTGCCCGGCCGCCAGCGCCGCGCCAGGACGTCGTCGAGCGCGCCGGGCACCGCGATCGGGCAGTCGTCCAGCGCCACCACCCGGTGGCTGTGGTGCGCGCGCAACCCCGCGCGCCCCTCGCGGTCGGCGACCAGCCGCACGCGGCTGCGCCAGTCCAGCGGGCCGCCCTTGAGGGCCTCGACGACGACTTCGCGTTCGATGCCGGCCAGCCGCTGCAGCTGCTCCGCCACCACCGCCGCCTTCAGCGAACGCTGGTAGTCCGGGTCGGCGTGCTGCCAGTCGCAGCCTCCGCACCCGCCGGGCACCGCGAGCGGGCACGGCGGCTCGACCCGGAACTCCGACGCCGAGAGCACCTCGACCGCGTCGCCGCGGCAGAACGAGCCGCCGTTGTCCTCGGTCACCTCGACGCGGACGTGCTCGCCGGGCAGCGCGTGCCGGACGAACACGACGCGGCCTTCCGCGCGGGCCACGCAGTGCCCGCCGTGCGCCACGGCGCCGACCTCGACCTCGAGGACCCGGCCCAGCCAGCTCGTCATTCGGCAGGCTCCTTGGGCTTCGGCGCCGCGACCGGCTTGCCGTTGGGCGAGAAGCCGCGGCGGACGTCGCCGGCCGCGGGCCGCTCGTTCCGGACGCGCGCGGCCGCCTTGGCCGACGACTCCAGCTGCCACGGCACGCTCGCCACGATCACGCCGGACTGGAACAGCAGCCGGCCCTTGAGCCGCAGCGCGCTCTGGTTGTGCAGCACCTGCTCCCACCAGTGCCCGACCACGTACTCCGGAATGAACACGGTGACCACGTTGCGCGGGTTGTCGCCGCGCACGCGCTTCACGTAGTCGAGGACCGGCTTGGTGATCTCGCGGTACGGCGACTCGACGACCTTCAGCGGCACCTTGAAGTTGTGCGCGTCCCATTCGGCGGTGAGCCGGCGCGTGTCGGCATCGTCCACATTGACCGTCACGGCCTCGAGGACGTCCGGGCGCATCGCCTTGGCGTAGGCCAGCGCGCGCAGCGTCGGCCGGTGCAGTTTGGACACCAGGACGATCGCGTGGTTGCGCGACGGCAGCACGGTCGGGGTGTCGCCGAGCTCCTTCAGCTCGTCGGCGACGCGGTCGTAGTGCCGCCGGATCGCCGTCATCAGCACGTAGATCGCGACCATCGCGGCGATCGCGATCCACGCGCCGAGCAGGAACTTGGTGATCAGCACGATCACCAGGACCGTCGCGGTCATGGTCAGGCCGATGGCGTTGACCGTCTGCGAGCGCCGCATCCGCCGCCGCACGCCCGCGTCGGTTTCCTTGGCCAGCAACCGGTTCCAGTGCCGGATCATGCCGGCCTGGCTCACCGTGAACGACACGAACACACCCACGATGTAGAGCTGGATGAGCCGGGTGACCTCGGCGTCGAAGGCGATGATCAGGACCAGCGCGAACGCCGCGAGGAACAGGATCCCGTTGGAGAACGCGAGCCGGTCGCCGCGGGTGTGCAGCTGCCGGGGCAGGTAGCGGTCCTGCGCGAGGATCGAGCCCAGCACCGGGAAGCCGTTGAACGCGGTGTTCGCGGCCAGCAGCAGGATGATGCCGGTGGAGAAGGAGATGTAGTAGAACGCGGGCGGGAAGTCGGCGAACACCGCGTGCGCGATCTGCGCGACGATCGTCTTCTGCTCGTAGCCGGCCGGCGCGCCGGCGAGCTGCCGCGCCGGGTCCTCGGCGAACTTGACGTCGGTGATCGAGGCGAGCGTGATGATGCCGACCAGCATCGTGACCGCCAGCAGGCCCATCATCAGCAGCGTCGTCGCCGCGTTCTTCGACTTGGGTTTCTGGAACGCCGGGACGCCGTTGCTGATCGCCTCGACCCCGGTCAGCGCCGCCGCGCCGGACGAGAACGCGCGCAGCACCAGGAACGCGTACGCGACACCCGCGAAGGTCCCCTCGGCGTTCAGCGTGAAGCCGGCGCTCTCGGCCTTCATCTCGGTGCCCGTGGCCGCCTGGACCAGACCCCACGCGACCATGACCAGAATGCCCAGGATGAACCCGTAAGTCGGGATCGCGAAGGCCTTCCCCGACTCCCGGATGCCGCGCAGGTTCAGCGACGTCAGCACGACGACGATGACGATCGAGGCCAGCACCTTGTGCTGCGCCACCCACGGCACGGCCGACCCGATGTTGGCCACACCGGACGAAGTGGACACCGCGACGGTCAGCACGTAGTCGACGAGCAGCGCGCTGGCCACCGTCAGCCCGAACTTGCCGCCCAGGTTGGTGTTGGCGACCTCGTAGTCGCCGCCGCCGCTCGGGTAGGCGTGCACGTTCTGCCGGTAGGACGCGACGACGACCAGCATGACCAGGGCGACCATGACGCCGATCCACGGCGCCAGCGCGTACGCCGAGAGACCCGCCACGCTCAGTGTCAGGAAGATCTCTTCGGGTGCGTAGGCCACGCTCGAGAGCGCGTCGGACGCGAAGATCGGCAGCGCGATGCGCTTGGGCAGCAGCGTGTGGGACAGCCGGTCACTGCGGAACGGGCGTCCGAGGACCAGGCGTTTCAGCACGGTCGGGAACTTCGACACCACGAAAGCGTAACCGTCGGGCTGCACGGTAGGTTCGGCGCTGGCATGTCGGGGTAGCAACGGACGGGTAACCGCCGAATGAGGAGGCAGGGCGTGCACGTGGTGATCATGGGATGCGGCCGGGTCGGCGCGTCCCTGGCCGCTGCGCTGGAGCGGCTCGGCCACGAGGTGGCCGTCATCGACAAGAACCAGCAGGCGTTCCGCCGGCTGGGCAGCGACTTCCACGGCCAGCAGGTCGTCGGCGTCGGGTTCGACCGCCAGGTGCTCATCGAGGCGGGCATCGAGCGGGCCGGCGCGTTCGCCGCGGTGTCGAGCGGCGACAACTCGAACATCATCTCCGCGCGGGTCGCGCGCGAGAACTTCGGCATCGAGCACGTCGTCGCGCGGATCTACGACCACAAGCGCGCCGCCGTGTACGAGCGGCTGGGCATCCCGACGGTGGCGACGGTCCCGTGGACTACCGACCGGTTCCTGCGGACGCTGCTGCCGGACGGCGTGGCGTCGGCGTGGCGGGACCCGTCGGGCAACGTCGCGCTGCTGCAGCTGCCGCTGCACGAGGGCTGGGTCGGGCACTCGGTGAAGTCGCTGCAGGAGGCGTCCGGCGCGCGGGTGGCGTTCATCATGCGCTTCGGCACCCCGGTGCTGCCCGACAACAAGACCATGGTCCAGGACGGCGACGACGTGTGGGTCGCCGCGCGCTCCGGCACCGTCAGCGACGTGACCAGCGTGGCGCAGCGCGAACCGGAGGACGAGAACTGATGCGGGTCGCGATTGCCGGCGCGGGTGCCGTCGGACGTTCCATCGCCAACGAGCTCATCGACGGGCGCCACCAGGTGATGCTCATCGAGCGGGAGGCCGACCAGTTCGAGCCGCACACCGTCGAGCAGGCCGACTGGGTGCTCGGGGACGCGTGCGAGGTGTCGATCCTGGAGGAGTCCGGGATCGAGCAGTGCGACGTCGTGATCGCCGCGACGGGCGACGACAAGGCGAACCTGGTCGTCTCGCTGCTGGCGAAGACGGAGTTCGCGGTCCGGCGCGTGGTGGCGCGGGTGAACAACCCGGCGAACGAGTGGCTGTTCAACGACTCGTGGGGCGTGGACGTGGCGGTCTCGACCCCGCGGATGCTCGCGGCGATGGTCGAGGAGGCGGTCAGCGTCGGCGACCTGGTCCGGCTGATGACGTTCCGCCAGAGCAACGCGAACCTCGTCGAGCTGACGCTGCCGGCGGAGACGCCGCTGGCCGGCAAGCCGGTGAGCGAGCTGACGCTGCCCCGGGACGCCGCCCTGGTGACGATCCTGCGGGGTGACCGCGTGATCGTGCCGCAGCCGGAGGACCCGCTGGAGCCGGGCGACGAGCTGCTGTTCGTAGCGACGGCGGACGTCGAGCCGGAGATCCGGACGGCGCTGGGTTACTGACCGTGTGAGAGAGGCCCCCGGCGAGTGTGCCGGGGGCCTCTCTCGTGGTCCGAAAACTGTCGGTGCCTGCCGGTAACGTGGAAACCGGGGGCTCCCCTACGCGCGCGGGTTGTGCAGGCGCGGGTCAGGCCTCGGGGGCCGCGTACTTCTCGCGCAGCCGGGCCTCGATCTCCGCGTCGGTCTCCGGCTTCGGCTCGTCCTCCGCCAGCGCCTTCAGGCGCTTGTCCGACCGGCGCACCGCCCACACCACCACCAGCAGGCCCAGCGCGTACAGCGGGTAGCCCATCGCGATCTTCGCGAAGGCCAGCCAGCCCGTGTAGTCCTCCTGGTACAGCCACCGCTGCACCACGAACCGGGCGGCGAACACCAGCGCCAGCGCCAGCGTCGCGATGTCGTAGCCGTAGCGGGACGGCTTGTCCTTGCGCCACGCCTGGCCCGTGCCGTTCAGCACGTTCCAGACCACGCCCGCGATCGGCCAGCGCACCACCACCGACAGCACGAAGATGCCGCAGTACACCAGGCTCGCGTAGATGCCGAAGAGGAAGAACCCCTTCGCCGAGCCCGTCCGGTAGGCGATGAACGCCGCGATCGCGACGCCGAAGAAGCCGGAGATCGCCGGCTGCAGGGGCTCCTTGCGGACCACCCGCAGCACGGTGATCGCCACCGCGCTGCCCACCGACGTCCAGATGGCCGCGGTCAGCCCGAAGAACGCGTTCGCCAGCACGAACACGATCACCGGCACCGAGGAGTAGATCAGGCCGGACACGCCGCCCATCTGCTCCAGCAGGGTCGGCTGCGGTTCGTCCGCGTCGGTCTTCTTCTCGCTCGGGGCGGGTTCAGTCACGATGGGTGATCAACTCACTGGGCTCTGGAGCTCGTAATAGGGGTTGTACAGCACCTTCTGGCCGTCACGCTCGGCCATCCGGCCGCGCACCTTGATCGTCCGGCCAGGCTCGATGCCCGGGATCCGGCGGCGGCCGAGCCAGATTAGCGTCACGCCCTGTGTTCCGTCGAACAGCTCCGCCTCCAGCGTGGCGGCCTCGTTCGTCGGGCAGAGCTCCACGCTGCGGAGTCTCCCCATCACGGTGACCTCTTCGCCGGAACGGCAGTCGCAGGCCCGCTGCGCCCCTTCGGCGCCGGACCTCATGGACATCTCGTCGGCGTCGAGCTCGTCGACGTCGCTGGTCAGCTTGCGTACCAGCCGGCTGAAGTAGCCGCCGTCTTTGGCGGACATAGGTGCTCCTGTGCTCCGGGGCCCCCGACAAACTGCTTGCGGCCCGTGCGATTCCAGCGTACTGCGGTCCCCGCCAGGGAAACGCCTTTGCGCAAAGATCGCAACGTGACGTCCGCAATCAGAGTTCCCGCCGCGGTGCTGCTGCCCGGCACCGGCTCGGACGAGGTGTTCGTCCGGGCCGTCTTCGGCGGCCCGCTGCGCGCCCTCGGTGTCCCGCTCATCGCGCCACCGCCGCCGCCCGGTGCGGCCCTTGCCGACGGCTACCTGGCCACCCTCGACGCGCTGGCGGACGAACACGGCGAACTGCTCGTAGGCGGCATTTCGTTCGGCGCCCACCTCGCCGCGGAGTGGGCGGTCGCCAACCCGGGGCGTTGCGGGGGCCTGCTGGCCGCGCTCCCGGCCTGGAACGGCGCCCCGGGCTCGGCACCCGCGTCGCTGGCCGCGACGCTGTCCGCCGATCTGGTGGCCGGCTCGGGGGTCGGCGCGGCGCTGGCGCAGACGGCGGGCAGCCCGGACTGGCTGCGGGCCGAACTGGACCGGGCGTGGCGCCGCCACGGCGCCGGGCTGGCGATGAGCCTGCGCGTCGCGGCGGGCCGTCCCGCCCCCACTCTCGACGACCTCGCCGCCCTCGACGTCCCGGCCGGGATCGGCACGTGCACCGACGATCCGATCCACCCGACGAAAGTCGCGTCGGAGTGGGCTCGCGCACTCCCCCGCGCCGTCCTCGGCGAGACGACGCTCACGGCGCTGGGCGCGGACCGCGAGTCCCTCGGCCGGGCGACCGTCCTGGCCTTCCTGAAAGCGCTTCGAACGCCGTGAGGGGCACCTTCACGAAAGCCGTGGAGGTGCCCCTCGTGGACGTGGGCTCAGCCCTGTTGCTGCTGGGCCGCGATGTGCTCGGCGACCGCGTCGGGCAGCGTGATGGTGAGCGGGGTGCGGACCGGCATCGGCGCGTCGCCGCGGTCGACGATCGTGCGCCGCACGATGCCCCGCAGCACCTCGACCGCCGCCGCGGCCTCCGACTGCGGCCCGGCGATGACGCCGCGCAGCATCCAGCGGGGCCGGTCGACGCCGACGAAGCGCAGCGCGACGTCGCCGACGATGGCCGAGATCTCCAGGCCCCACACGCCGCGGCCGATGTTGACCTTCGCGCCGTCGGCCCGCAGCTGCTCGGCCAGCTCGGTGCTGACCTCGCGCCACAGGCCGCCCGAGCGCGGCGCGGCGTAGGCGCTGACCGTGATCTGGCCCTGCTCGGTGACGACGTGCACGGCGCGCACGCCCTGCGTCTCCGGGTCCATCTCGACCTGCACCTGGGAACCGTCCGGCACCGGCACCTTCACCGAGCCGAGGTCGATCCGCGGGACGCCGTCGTCCTCGAAGTCCGCGACGTCGAACGGGCCGTCGGAGACGTCCGAAAGCTCCGATTCCTCGTCGTCGTACGCCTCGTCCTCGATCGTGTCGTCGGCCTCGGGCGCGGCGTGCCGTCCGGCGGACCCGCCCTCGGTCCGCCGCTTGCGTCCGAAAATCCCCACTACTTCTCCGTTCCTTCCCCCGTGCCGGCGCTCGCGGCGAGCGCCGGTGCTCCCAGTGTGGCGTGTCCACCCGTGGAGCCGTAGCCTCCGTCGCCCCGCTCGGTCGTGTCGAGCTCGCCGACCTCGACGAACACGGCGTGCTCGACCCGCTGCACGACCAGCTGGGCGATGCGGTCGCCGCGCGCGAGCTCCACCGGGTGCACCGGGTCGTGGTTGATCAGGCAGACCTTGATCTCCCCGCGGTAGCCCGCGTCGATCGTGCCCGGCGTGTTCACCACCGAGAGGCCGACCCGGGCGGCCAGGCCCGACCGCGGGTGGACGAACCCCGCGTACCCGGGCGGGAGGGCGATGGCGACGCCGGTGCCGACGACGCCGCGTTCCCCGGGTTTCAGCACGATATCCGAGGTCGTGACGAGATCGGCGCCCGCGTCGCCCGGCCGGGCGTAGGCGGGCAGCGGGACATCCGGGTCGAGCCGGGAGAGGAGTACCTGAACGCTGGACACGGGCGGCGAGATTACTCTCTACCCGTGGGTGAATCTGCGAAGACGGCCGCGAGTGCCGCGGTCCGGCACTCCGAGCGGCTGTACGTCCCGTGGTGGGGCTGGCCGCTGCCGGTGCTGGGCGCGATCCTGCTCGCGGCCGAGGTCGACATGGGCTACCCCGGCGTCCGGGCGTGGCTGCCGTACGTGATCGCGCTGCCGGTGGTCGTCGGGCTCATGCTGTCGCTCGGCCGGTCCAAGGTCCGCGTCACCGGCGGGGACGAGCCGGAGCTGTGGGTCGGCGACGCGCACCTGCCGCTGCGGTACGCGGGCGAGGTCGAGATCTTCGACAAGGAGGCCAAGCGCAAGGCGCTGGGCCGCGACGGCGACCCCGCCGCCTACGTGCTGCACCGCGGCTGGGTGGGCCCGGTCGTCCGGATCCGGCTGACCGACCCGGCCGACCCGACGCCGTACTGGCTGTTCAGCACCCGCCACCCCGAGCGCGTCGCCGAGCTGGTCAAGGGCGCCTAGACATGGGAAGGGGGCCGGCCTGCCGGCCGGCCCCCTTGTCCCCAGCGCTGCTCCGAGCCTCCCCCTTGGTGCCCTCGAGGCTCTTCGTCGCGTCTGTTCGTCCCCTGTCGAGAACCCCTGCGCTTGTCAGGCGCAGTCGCGGCAGATCAGGCGTCCGCCGTTGTCCTCGGCCAGCCGGCTGCGGTGGTGCACCAGGAAGCACACGGAGCAGGTGAACTCGTCCGCCTGCTTCGGCACCACCTTCACGGTCATGTCCTCACCGGAAAGCCCGGAGAGGTCGGCACCCGGCAGCTCGAAGTTCTCGGCGGTCGCGTCCTCGTCGACGTCGACGACGCCGGACTGGTTCTCGTTCCGCCGGGCCTTGAGCTCCTCCAACGAGTCTTCGGCCAGCTCGTCGGCTTCGCTGCGGCGCGGAGCGTCGTAGTCGGTAGCCATGTTGTCCCTCACCCCTGCGATCAGCTTGTGTAGTCGTTTTCCCGGACCCCCGGGTGCGCCCGTGAGTCCGCCGTGCCGCTGGTCAACGTTCCAGGGCCCCTGTTTGTGCCCGACGGCCGAAGTGACCGAGGTCTCTTCTTTATGGGCCTCTTCCTGCGGCCGGAGCCCGGGAAGGGTAGCTCACGCCCGCGACGGTTCTGCAACGAGTCAGACATTGCCGGGGAATCGTCACCCGACAGGGGGAACCCGCAGGTAAGACGCGGTGTCGTCCATTCGGGTTGCCCGGAGGTGGAGAACCTCACCGGCGGCCCGTGTCCGCTTGCCCCCGCGGGCGCCGCCGTGGTGCGATCGCCACACGGGGATCGGCCGCGCGCGGGGCACGCGGCACGGGGTGTTTCCGTCCGTGGTGACCCGGAACGGTGTGCGCCCGCCGCAGCGCCTAGGCTGAGCGGCCACGACGGTGCCGGGATCGCACCGGCCGGGTTCGGTGTTCGGGAAGGGACGGGCAGGTGGCGTCGGGGAACGGCATCGGGGACCGTGGGGCGCGGCCGTATCGCAAGCACAAGCCGCTGCCGGCGCTGATCGTCATCGGCGTGCTCGCGCTCGGCGCGATCATCGTCTGGATCAACGCGGCGGTCGGCAAGGGCGACGTCGACGAGGCCGTGAAGTGCGACCCGCCCGCGAGCCCGCCGCCGGGGGTCACGTTCAGCTCGCTGCCCCACAACGCCCTCGACGACCGCGCGCCGGTGCCGCCGGACAAGGTCGCGGTGAAGGTGCTCAACGCGTCCAGCACGCGCGGCCAGGGCGGCATCGCCACGACGGCGCTCAAGGAGCTGGGGTTCACCGGAGCGGGTGAACCGGCCAACGACCCGGCGTACGAGGGCCGCGAGGCGAAGTGCCGCGGCCAGATCCGCTTCGGCGAGAACGGCACGACGGCGGCCCGGACGCTCAGCCTGGTGGTGCCGTGCGCGGAGCTGGTCCAGGACAACCGCAAGGACGCGAGCGTCGACCTGGTGACGGGCACGCTGTTCGGCGACATCCGCCCGCGCGCGGAGGCCCGCCAGATCCTGACCCAGCTCGCCGACTGGTCGAAGGCCCACCAGGGCGGCGGGTCGAACGAGCAGTCGGCGGGGGCGAAGGCCCCGGTCATCGACCAGACGCTGCTGGCGTCGGCGCGCGACGTCGCCTGCTGACGGCCCGCTCGGGACCGTCCGCTCAGACCTCCGCCGCGCCGCAGTCGGCCAACGCCTTCCGGAGCGGGTCCGCGATCGACGGCGCCGCCGCGTACGTCGCGTCCGCTCCCAGCTCCGGGGCCGATCCCGGCAACCGCACCCGCGCGCCCGCCTCCGCCGCGATCAGCGCCCCCGCCGCCCAGTCCCAGCGGTGCAGCCCGTGCTCCACGTACGCGTCCAGCCAGCCCGCCGCCACCGCGCACAGGTCCAGCGACGCCGCGCCGTTGCGCCGGATGTCGCGGACGCGGCCCAGCAGCTCCGCCGCGAAGCGCGACTGGCGCGTCCGGCGCTCCGGCGAGTACGCGAAACCGGTTCCGACGAGCGTCAGCTCCAGCCGCGCGGGTGCCGACACCGCCAGGCGGCGGCCGTCCAGGAACGCGCCCTGCCCGCGCGCCGCCGACCACACGCGCCCGCTCGCCGGCTCCACCACCGCGCCGGCCACCGACTCGCCGGCGACCTGCGCCGCCACCGACACCGCGAACCAGGGCAGGCCGTAGAGGAAGTTGACCGTCCCGTCGATCGGGTCGACGACCCAGGTCACGCCGTCTCCGGCCGCGCCGCCGCCCTCCTCGCCCAGCACCGGCTCCCCCGGCCGCAGCGAGGCCAGCCGGTCGCGCACGAGCCGCTCGGACTCGTGGTCCACCGCGGTCACGACGTCGGTGTCCCCCGACTTGGTCCCGACGGCCACCGACCGGCCGGCCGCCATGCCCTCCCAGGCCTCCCGGACCAGCTCGGCGGCGTCCATCGCGACCTGCACCGCGACGCTTTTCAGCAACGACTCGTCAACTCCCACGTCCGACATGTCACCACATCCGGTTAAAGTCTCCGAGGCAGGCTTCTGAATCGTGCGAGAAGGGACCACGTCCGTGGTGGAGGCGACCCGCCGAGGTTTCGGCATCGACATCGGCGGCAGCGGGATCAAGGGCGCCTTGGTCGACCTGGACGCAGGACAGCTCATCGGCGACCGGATCCGGATCGAGACGCCGAAGCCGTCCACGCCGTCGGCGGTGGCGGACGTCGTGCACGACATCGTCACGCAGGCGGGCTGGGACGGCCCGGTCGGCGTGACGCTGCCCGCGGTCGTCAAGAAGGGCGTCGCGCACACCGCGGCCAACATCGACAAGCAGTGGATCGGGACCGACGCCGACGCCCTGTTCGCCAAGCGGCTCGGCCGCGGCGTCGACCAGATCGCGATGCTCAACGACGCCGACGCCGCGGGCATGGCCGAGATCCGCTTCGGCGACCCGGTCGCGCGCAAGGGCGTCACCGCGCTGCTCACCTTCGGCACCGGCATCGGGAGCGCGGTGTTCCAGGACGGCAAGCTCGTCCCGAACACCGAGTTCGGCCACCTGGAGATCGACGGCCACGACGCGGAGAAGCGCGCGGCCGCCTCCGTGAAGGACAACGAGGGGCTCTCCTACCCCGAATGGGCCAAGCGCGTGCACCGTTATCTGACCGTGCTCGAAAACCTGATCTGGCCCGACCTGTTCATCGTCGGCGGCGGGGTCAGCAAGAAGGCCGGGAAATGGGTGCCGCTGCTGGACATCCGCACTCCGGTGCTGGTCGCGACGCTGCAGAACAACGCCGGGATCGTGGGTGCCGCGGCGGCCGCCGCGGAGGGCATCCAGCACTGAATCCGGCCCGAAACCGGGCCGGAGGGTGATCGCTTCGCGACGCATGCGCGTACCGTCGTTACAATGGAACACGGCCCACGGCTGCGGAGGTCAAAACCGCAGGCCGAGGCGTGATCCCCGAATGTGAGGCAGCAGTGGCACCCGTGCCGTTGCTCGTCATGATCGACCGCTGCGAAAGGGCGTAAGTGGCAGCCGCAAGAACCGCAACCCGAGGCGGGACGAAGACCGCGACCGCAGCCGGCGAGCCGGCCGAAGAGGCAGCCACCGGGACGGCGAAGCCAGCGGCGCGCAAGACCACCACCGCCAAGAAGGCGCCGGCCAAGAAGGCTCCGGCGAAGAAGCCCGCGACCAAGGGCGCGAAGACCGAAGACGGCGAGCCGGACGGTCCCGGCGAGCTCGACGAAGCCGAACTCGACTCGCCCGACCTGTCGGACCTGGAAGAGGTCGAGGTCGACGTCGTCGACGAGACGGTCAACGACGAGCCGGACACCGACTCGGCCGACGACGACGATGACGACGAGGAAGCCGACGAGGAGACGCCGGCCCAGCGTCGTCGCGGCGCCGCGGCCGACAAGGCGGCGAAGAGCTCCGACAACCCGGACTTCGTCTGGGACGAGGAGGAGTCCGAGGCGCTGCGCCAGGCGCGCAAGGACGCCGAGCTCACCGCCTCCGCCGACTCGGTGCGTGCCTACCTCAAGCAGATCGGCAAGGTCGCGCTGCTGAACGCCGAGGAGGAGGTGGAGCTGGCCAAGCGGATCGAGGCCGGGCTCTACGCCGCCGAGCGCGTGCGCACCGCCGAGGAGGAGGGCGAGAAGCTCGTCACCCAGATGCGCCGCGATCTCAAGTGGATCGTGCGTGACGGCGAGCGCGCCAAGAACCACCTGCTCGAGGCGAACCTCCGGCTCGTGGTTTCGCTGGCCAAGCGCTACACCGGCCGCGGCATGGCGTTCCTGGACCTGATCCAGGAGGGCAACCTCGGCCTGATCCGCGCGGTGGAGAAGTTCGACTACACCAAGGGCTACAAGTTCTCGACGTACGCCACGTGGTGGATCCGCCAGGCGATCACCCGCGCGATGGCCGACCAGGCCCGCACCATCCGCATCCCGGTGCACATGGTCGAGGTCATCAACAAGCTCGGCCGCATACAGCGTGAACTGCTCCAGGACCTCGGCCGCGAGCCGACCCCGGAAGAGCTCGCGAAGGAAATGGACATCTCCCCGGAGAAGGTCCTGGAGATCCAGCAGTACGCGCGGGAGCCGATCTCGCTGGACCAGACGATCGGCGACGAGGGCGACAGCCAGCTCGGCGACTTCATCGAAGACTCCGAAGCGGTCGTCGCGGTGGACGCGGTGTCGTTCACGCTGCTGCAGGACCAGCTCCAGTCGGTGCTGCAGACGCTGTCCGAGCGCGAGGCGGGCGTGGTCCGGCTGCGCTTCGGCCTCACGGACGGCCAGCCGCGCACGCTCGACGAGATCGGCCAGGTGTACGGGGTGACCCGGGAGCGCATCCGGCAGATCGAGTCGAAGACGATGTCGAAGCTGCGCCACCCGTCGCGGTCGCAGGTGCTGCGCGACTACTTGGACTGAGTTTCCTTACGGGACAACGAAACCCCGCCACCTCGAGCAGGTGGCGGGGTTTCGTTCGTTCAGGGCCGTCCGGTGAGCGTCGCCCACGGGACGTGGACCACCACGCGTTCCCGCAGCTGCTCGTTCAGCAGCCACAGCTCGCCCGTCGCCGGCCAGTACGACAGGTTCTGGCTGTTCACCGGGGCCTGGCCGGCCAGCCGCGACGTCGACACCCCGCCGACTCCGCCGTGCAGGCAGGACGGGTGGTCGCCCGCCACTCCCGCGTACTCCGGGCACACTCCCGTCAGCACGAAGTAGCCGTTGCGCGACACCGCGCCCTGCACTCCCCACACCGGCGAGGAAAACCCCTCGACCGCGTGCACCAGTCCGTCGGCCGACGTCTTCAAGCGGCCGGCAGCCGGGTCGAACGGCCAGCGCAGGACCCGGCCGCCCGCTTCGGGTGCGTGCTCGGCCGTCACGAACGTGGAATCGCTGTGGTCGATGGAAAGCGTCGACAGGCACGGGCGGGCTCCCGTCGCCGTCGTGCACGCTCCGCCGCCCGGGTACCAGTACGCGCCGATCTGGGGCATCGCGTAGTCGTAGTACGCCGCGTGGTACTTGCCGTCGGTGCCGAGGCCGACCGTGGCCGCGCTGTCGTCGACCTTCCAGAAGTGCGTCGTGTCGAACACGCGGATCAGGCCGCCCGTGGTCGCGACGAACAGCAGGTTGCCCGACCACGTCATGCCGTGCCCGTGCCCGGCGACGGCCGCGAAGTCGGTGTCGGACGTCGGTTCCACCAGCAGCACGTGCCGGTAGCCCAGGCCGCCCGCGTCCACAAAGGACAGCCGGACCATAGTGTCGCCGGGCGTGTGCCACGACGTCGCCACGACGCGCTTGCCGCCCACCGTCCCGGTCGCCGGGTCGGCGTCGCCGGAGCCGGTGAGCCCCTGCGGGATCCAGTCGTTGGTCTTGTCGTCACCTCCGTCCTCCCAGCAGAACCCGGCGGGCTTCAGCGCGGCCGCGAGGTACGTGCCGTGGCAGAGCGGGCGGGCCGCGCGGTTGGCGTCACCCAGGACCGACGACAGCGCGCGCGGCGGGAGCTTGCGGTCCAGCGCGGTGATCCGGCTGCCGTAGGTGGCGAAGGAGCCGCCCGGGGTCAGCTGGTAGGCGTCGACGCCGGTGAGGCGGGGGAAGTTCGCGGCGGCCTGGGCCGTCGTCGTCAGGCCGAGCAGCAGCAGTGCCACGAGGCCGAGCACGATTCGCATGCCGCCAGCGTGCCGCGGCCGCGTACACGAGCCGTACAAGTCAGGGCACGGCCAGGCCGCGCTCCCGCAGCGACTCCTCGACGCGCAGGCGTTCGATCTCGCGGTCCATGCCCTCGGGCAGCTCGCCCAGCCGGTGCGGGACGCCCACCTGGCGGCACGCCTGGGTGAGCAGCTCGTCGTACGCCTGGCGGGTGCCCAGCCGCCGGGCGGCCGGGGTGCCGGAGGGGTAGCCGGCCAGCAGCCGGTGCACCCGCCGCAGGTCCGCGGCGACGCGCTCGATCGGCGGGCCTTCGGGTTGCGGCTTCGCGTGCTTCTCGCGGATGCGGTGGACGAGCTTCGGGACGCGGAGCGCGCACCAGAACAGCACCGTGGGGGCGATGCAGACCACGGCGAAGAGGATCAGGTTCACGAGGACGCCGCCGGCGCCGGTCATGCACCGATGGTAAGCCCGCGCGGGGGTGCGAGCGGAATCTTTTGTGCGCCGGGGCGGCACTTTCCCGGGAAGGTGCCGCCCGCGACGTCAGGTCAGGTCGGGGTCGGGCGGGGTCTCCTCGACCAGCCACAGCACACCCGCGGGCGGCAGCTGGAGCACCGCCGAGGCCGGCTGGCCGTGCCACGCGTCCTCCGTGGCTTCCACCGCCCCGAGGTTCCCGACGCCCGAACCGCCGTACGCCTCCGCGTCGGTGTTGACCACCTCGAGCCAGCGCCCCGCCGACGGCAGCCCCACCCGGTAGTCGTGGTGCGGCACCCCCGCGAAGTTCGCCACGCACGCCAGCCGCGAGCCGTCCGCGCCGATGCGCAGGAAGCTGAGCACGTTGCCGCTGGAGTCGTTCGCGTCGATCCAGCGGAAGCCGTCCGGCGAGGTGTCCTGGCTGAACAACGCCGGCGTCGACCGGTAGATCGCGTTCAGCGACCGCAGCAGGTCCTGCACGCCCCGGTGCAGCGGCTCGTCCAGCAGGTGCCAGTCCAGGGACCGCTGCTCCGACCACTCCGCGGGCTGGCCGAACTCGCCGCCCATGAACAGCAGCTGCTTGCCCGGGTGCGCCCACATGAACGCCAGCAGCGACCGCAGCCCGGCCGCCTTGTTCCACGCGTCGCCCGGCATGCGGCCCCACAGGGATCCCTTGCCGTGCACCACTTCGTCGTGCGACAGCGGGAGCACGAAGTTCTCGCTCCACGCGTACACGAGCGAGAACGTCATCTCGTTGTGGTGATACGCGCGGTGGATCGGCTCGTGGGAGAGGTACCGGAGCGTGTCGTGCATCCAGCCCATGTTCCACTTGAAGCCGAACCCGAGGCCGCCCAGGTGCGTCGGCCGCGTGACGCCCGGCCACGCCGTCGACTCCTCGGCCACCATCACGATGCCCGGGTGTCGCTTGTAGACGGTCGCGTTCAGCTCCTGCAGGAACTTCACCGCGTCCAGGTTTTCGCGGCCGCCGTACTGGTTCGGCAGCCACTCCCCTTCCTTGCGGGAGTAGTCGAGGTACAGCATCGACGCCACCGCGTCGACGCGCAGGCCGTCGAGGTGGAACTCCTCGATCCAGTACAGCGCGTTGGCGACGAGGAAGTTGCGGACCTCGTTGCGCCCGAAGTCGAACACGAGCGTGCCCCAGTCGGGCTGTTCGCCGCGGCGCGGGTCCGCGTGCTCGTACAGCGCGGTGCCGTCGAACTTCGCCAGCGCCCAGCTGTCGCGCGGGAAGTGCGCCGGCACCCAGTCCACCAGCACGCCGATCCCCCGCTGGTGCAGGCGGTCGACGAAGTAGCGGAAGTCGTCCGGCGAGCCGAAGCGGGACGTCGGCGCGTAGTACGACGTCACCTGGTAGCCCCACGAGCCGCCGAACGGGTGCTCGGACACCGGCAGCAGCTCGACGTGCGTGAAGCCCGTTTCGACCAGGTAGTCGCCGAGCTGGTCGGCCAGCTCGCGGTAGTCGAGCCCGGGCCGCCACGAGCCGAGGTGGACTTCGTAGACGCTCATCGGCGCCGCGGACCAGTCGGTCGCCTCGCGCTGCGCGACCCAGGCGTCGTCGTCCCACATGTGCCCGGAGGTGGTGACGACCGACGCCGTCGCGGGCGGCTGCTCGGTGCCGAACGCCATCGGGTCGGCCTTCTCGTGCCAGTTCCCGTCGGCGCCGAGGATGCGGAACTTGTAGCACGTGCCGGCGCCGACGCCGGGGACGAACAGCTCCCAGATCCCCGACGAGCCGAGGGAGCGCATCGCGTGGCCGCGCCCGTCCCAGCCGTTGAAGTCGCCGATCACGCGGATGCCGCGCGCGTTGGGCGCCCACACCGCGAACGACGTCCCTTCGACGACCCCACCGGGGGTCTCGTACGACCGGACGTGCGCGCCGAGCACCTCCCAGAGCCGCTCGTGGCGCCCCTCGCCGATCAGGTGCAGGTCGAGCTCGCCGACCGTGGGCAGCCACCGGTAGGGGTCGTCGGCGGTGGCGGTGTGCCCGTCGTACTCGACTTCCAGGCGGTAGTCGCCCGGGTGCTCCGGCACCCCGACCGCGAACAGCGCGTCGATCACCGGCTCCATCGGGTACCGGTGCGCACCCGCCCGCAGCGTGACGGCCTTGGCGCCGGGCAGCAGCGCCCGGGCCACGAAGCCCTTGCCCGCCGGGTGCACGCCCAGCACCGAGTGCGGGTCGTGGTGCGAACCGGCCAGCAGCCGGTCGATGTCCGCGGCCGGCGGGGCCGCGGCCGGGAGGCCTTCCGGAACCGCGTTCACGGCGTCATCCCTCTCCGTCGGTGATCCGGGCGATCGAGGCGAGCGGCACGCCCAGCCAGTCCGGCCGGTTCGCGTGCTCGTAGCCCACCTCGTAGACCGCCTTGTCCAGTTCGAAAGCGCGCAGCAGCTCACCCTGGTCGCGCGGGTCGGCCGCCACCGCCGCGTAGCCCTCGCAGAACGCCGCCCGGTTGCGCTCCGACCACTCGTGGGCGCGCTCGGCCAGCCCCGCGTCGTCCGGCTGCCCGACCAGCATCTGCTGGGCCGCGTAGTCGAACGACCTCAGCATGCCCGCCACGTCGCGCAACGGCGACCGCAGCGCGTGCCGCTCCTCCACCGGGGCCGCGGGCTCGCCCTCGAAGTCGATGAGCAGCCAGCCGGTGACGGTCCGCAGCACCTGCCCGAGGTGCAGGTCGCCGTGGATGTACTGCATGGTCACCGAGCCGGTGGGCAGCGCGCGCAGCTTCTCGAACGCCGCCCGCAGCGCCGGGGCGTGCGCGGCCAGCTCCGGGACCCGGCCGGCGATCGTGTCGAGCCGGTCGAGCATCGCCTTCGTCGAGCGTTCCAGCTCGTCGGCGTCGACGGGCTCGGTCCCGAGGGCCTCGGCCAGGTCGGCGTGCACCTCGGCGACGGCCCGCCCGAGCCGTTCGGCTTCGCCGGCGAAGTCGCCGCCGACCTCCTCGGCGTGCAGGTCGGCCACCGCCATCAGGTCGCGGACGCTGGTGGTGGCCATGGCCCAGCCGTCGACGGCGTCCGGGACGAACTGCTGGAGCATGCCGACCGTGGTCGGCTCCCCGTCGAGGTCGCCGGTGATCGAGCCGAGCGGCTGCGCGATGTGCTTGCTGCCGACGCCCTGCAGCGCGCGGTGCAGCAGCAGGTCCTTGTTCTTGCCGGGGGTCAGCTTCCGGAACAGCTTGAGGATGTACTGCCCGCCGTAGACCAGGGAGGTGTTGCTCTGCTCCGACGAGATCGGCCGCGCGCGCAGGCCGGTCTCCAGCTCCACGCCCGGCTCGTGCTCGAAGACGAGCGAGCCGACGCTGCCCTCCCGCGCCATCAGGTCCAGCAGCACGCCGGTGACGTCGAGGTCGCCGGACGCCTCGTAGGCGTTGAGGTCGCCGACCGCGCCGATCCAGCTGGTCGAGGCGATCTCCGGCGGGTGCGTCCGCCGGCCCACCAGCAGCTGGTAGGGCTCGCGCCGGTCGTCCTGGGCGACCTCGATGACCACGTGCAGCAGCTGCGGGTCGCCGGCGACCAGCTCGGTCACGCCGAGCGGCCGGACGCCGGTGACCGGCCGGTCCTTGCCGGCGAACCAGCGCTGCTCCGGCAGCCAGCGCTTCAGGTCCTCGGTCAGGTCGTCGACCAGCTCACGCGGGTCGGACAAGGGACTCACCTCGCTTCGCCTTCGTCTCCCGAGCTCGTCAGCTGGAACCAGTAGAAGCCGTGCCCCGGCAGCGTCAGCAGGTACGACAGCTCCCCGATGCTGGGGAACCGCACGCCGCCGGTGAGCTCCACCGGCGTGCACCCGCGGTGCGCGGACAGATCCAGCTCCACCGGCTGCGGGAACCGGGAGAGGTTGTTCACGCAGAGCACGACGTCCTCGCCGCCGTCCGGGCGCTTCCACTGGCGCTTGTAGGCCAGCACGCTCGGGTTGGACCCACCGAGGTCGACGAACTCGCCTTCGGCGAACGCGTGGTGCTGCTTGCGCACCTCGATCATCCGCCGGGTCCAGTTGAGCAGCGAGGCGTCGTTGTTCGACTGCGCCTCGACGTTCAGGCCCTGGTAGCCGTACACCGGGTCCATGATCACCGGCAGGTAGATCCGGCCGGGGTCGCAGGAGGAGAACCCGGCGTTGCGGTCCGGGGTCCACTGCATGGGGGTGCGGACCGCGTCGCGGTCGCCGAGCCAGATGTTGTCTCCCATGCCGATCTCGTCACCGTAGTACAGAACGGGCGATCCCGGCAGGGAAAGCAGCATCGCGGTGAACAGCTCCTGCTGGTTGCGGTCGTTGTCCAGCAGCGGGGCCAGCCGGCGGCGGATGCCGATGTTGGCCTTCATGCGCGGGTCCTTGGCGTACTCCGCGTACATGTAGTCGCGCTCTTCGTCGGTGACCATCTCGAGGGTCAGCTCGTCGTGGTTGCGCAGGAAGATGCCCCACTGGGTGCCGCTGGGGATTTTCGGCGTCTGGGTGAGGATCTCCGAGATCGGGAACCGCGACTCGCGGCGCACCGCCATGAAGATCCGCGGCATCAGCGGGAAGTGGAACGCCATGTGGCACTCGTCGCCGCCGACCGCCGGGTCGCCGAAGTACTCGACGACGTCCGAGGGCCACTGGTTGGCCTCGGCGAGCAGGATCCGGCCCGGGTACTCGTCGTCGACGACCTTGCGGCAGCGCTTGAGGAACTCGTGCGTGCGCGGCAGGTTCTCGCAGTTGGTGCCCTCCTGCTCGAACAGGTACGGCACGGCGTCCAGGCGGAACCCGTCGATGCCCAGATCGAGCCAGAAGCGCAGGACGTCGATCATCGCGTTCTGGACGTCGACGTTCTCGTAGTTCAGGTCCGGCTGGTGGGAGAAGAACCGGTGCCAGTAGAACTGGCCGCGCACCGGGTCGTAGGTCCAGTTCGACGTCTCGGTGTCGACGAAGATGATCCGCGCGTCGGCGTAGCGGGAGTCGTCGTCGCTCCACACGTAGTAGTCGCCGTACGGGCCGTCGGGCTCGCTGCGGGACTGCTGGAACCACGGGTGGGCGTCCGAGGTGTGGTTGAGCACCAGGTCGGTGATCACCCGGATGCCGCGCCGGTGCGCCTCGTTCAGCAGGAACACGAAGTCCTCGACGCTGCCGAACTCCGGCAGCACCGCGCGGAAGTCGCTGATGTCGTACCCGCCGTCGCGCAGCGGCGACGCGTAGAACGGCGGCAGCCACAGGCAGTCGATGCCCAGCCAGGCCAGGTAGTCGAGCCGGCCGGCCAGCCCTCTCAGGTCGCCGGTGCCGTCGCCGTTGGAGTCGGCGAAGGCGCGCACCAGCACCTCGTAGAACACCGCGCCCTTGAACCACTCCGGGTTGCTCGGCGCCTGCTGCGCCGACCGGAAGTCCCCCGCCTGGGGTTCCACGAGCATGCCGTCGGCGGTCATCGCCTCACCGGTGTGCGGCACGCCTTCCAGCCCCAACGCGGCGTCGGGCCGGGCATCTTCCGCCATGAGCTCCACCTCGTCCCTCGAGTCCCAGTCCTTCCGCCTCAGCCGGCCAGCCGGCGTCGCACCGACACGACGTGCGCCACGGCCCGCCAGGGTTCGAGCCGGACGAAGTTCGCCTGACCCCAGTCCCAGGTGTCGCCGGTGACCTCGTCGTGGGCGATCAGCCGCTCGTGCGCCTCGAACCCGAGCGCCCCGGTGTCCAGCCAGAGCGTGCCCTCCTGGGGCCCGTACGGGTCGAGCGTCACGACGGTGACCACGGTGTCGCCGGTGGCCGGGTCCTGTTTGGAGTAGGCCAGCAGCGCGTCGTTGTCGACGTGGTGGAAGTGCAGGGTGCGCATCTGCTGCAGCGCCGGGTGCGCGCGGCGGACGGCGTTGAGCTTCGCGATCCACGGCTCCAGCGAGCGGCCTTCGGCGAGCGCGCGCTCGAAGTCGCGCGGGCGCAGCTGGTACTTCTCGGAGTCGAGGTACTCCTCGCTGCCTTCGCGGACCGGCACGTGCTCGAACAGCTCGTAGCCGGAGTAGACGCCCCACGTCGGGGAGATCGTCGCCGCCAGGGCCGCCCGCAGCGCGAACATGCCGGGGCCGCCGCGCTGCAGCGACTCGTGGAGGATGTCCGGGGTGTTGACGAACAGGTTCGGCCTGCCCTCGTTCCAGTGGTCCCGCAGGTCGATGGCGAAGTCGATCAGCTCCTGCTTGCCGGTCCGCCACGTGAAGTACGTGTAGCTCTGGGTGAAGCCGAGCCGGGCCAGGCCCCACAGCCGCGCCGGGCGGGTGAACGCCTCGGCCAGGAACAGCACGTCCGGGTGGGCGTCCTTGACCGACTGGATCAGCCAGGCCCAGAAGTCCGGCGGCTTGGTGTGCGGGTTGTCGACCCGGAAGATCTTGACCCCGTGGTCGATCCAGACCGTGATGACGCGGAGCATCTCCTCGTAGACGGCCTTGGGGTCGTTGTCGAAGTTGATCGGGTAGATGTCCTGGTACTTCTTCGGCGGGTTCTCCGCGTAGGCGATCGAGCCGTCCGGGCGGGTGGTGAAGAACTCCGGGTGCTTCAGGACCCACGGGTGGTCGGGCGCGGCCTGCAGCGCGAAGTCGAGCGCGACCTCCATGCCGAGCTCCTCGGACCGGGCGACGAACGCGTCGAAGTCCTCGAAGGTGCCGAGGTCGGGGTGGATCGCGTCGTGCCCGCCTTCGTCGGCGCCGATGGCCCACGGCGAGCCGACGTCCTCCGGCTTCGCGTCGAGGGTGTTGTTGGGGCCCTTGCGGTTGACCCGCCCGATCGGGTGGATCGGCGGCAGGTAGACGACGTCGAAGCCCATCTTCGCGACCCGGTCGAGCGCGGCCGCGGCGGTGGTGAAGGTGCCGTGCACCGGCTTGCCCTCGGCGTCGAGACCGCCGGTGGAGCGGGGGAACAGCTCGTACCAGGACCCGAACGCGGCCCGGCGGCGGTCGACCCACACCTTGTGCGGCTTGCCCTTGGTGATCAGCTCGCGCACGGGGAACTCGCGCATGAGCTGCCGGACCTCGGGCGAGAGCGCGGGCCCGACGCGCTCGGCGAGGGCGCGCTCTTCGTCGCGCAACGCCGCCACCGCACCGGTCAAGAGCGCTTTCTCGGCCCGCCGGTCCGGGCGGCGGGAGACGCGCTCCAGCAGCCGGGCGCCGTTCTCGAGGTCGTTCGCGAGGTCCTCGGGCCCCTGCCCGGCGGCGACCTTCACCTCGACGGCGTGCTCCCACGTCGCCCAGGGATCGCCCCACGCGTCGATCCGGTAGGTCCACAGGCCGGTGGTGTCCGGGACGATCACCGCGGCGAAGGAGTCGGGGTGGTCGGGTCCCCGCGGCACCATCCGCGTCTGGCGCGTCAGGCGGTCGCCGGGGCCGCGCCAGGCGACGGTGGCGGCGACGGCGTCGTGGCCTTCCCGCCAGACGGTCGCGGTGACCGGGATGTGTTCCCCCACAACGGCTTTGGCCGGATACCGGCCGCAGCTCACGCTGGGGGAGACGTCGTCGATGCCGAGCCGGCCGGTCATGGGCAACGCCCCTCGGTGTGTCGGTTGGACGCAGGCGACGCCAGTCTGCCTGACTCGATCAAGCGCCTGGGAGGCAGGGTTCTCTTCGGTGTACCCACACGGCGGCGGACGAAACGCTTTCCCCGCAACGAATTTCCGGCGGATGTCCGGGACGTTAAGATCGCGCGCGAACGCGGCCCGCCGACACGCGGACCCGAACGGCCGACACCCGTACCCGAATGGACGAACGCCCCGGCCGCGAGGTCGCGCCGACCTCGCACCGGCGGTACGGGTCAGGGGCCTTCGACCGGCGCCTCCGCCGCCAGGCGCGGGGCCCGCAGCAACAGCAGCGAGCGCGACTGCAGCGTCACCCGGCTCTTGGCCTCCAGGACACCCGGGTTGGCCGGGCTGCCGTCGGCGGTGCTCGTGTCCAGCGTCGGCTTGAACGTCTCGCCGTACTCGCGGCCCGGCAGCACCACCTCGGCCGGCTCGTCGCCCGCGTGCAGCCACAGCAGCCACGAGTGGTCGGGCACCAGCTCGCCGTCGCGGTTGCGGGCCTGGCTGTTCGAACCGTCGATCCACATGCCGAGCGTGTGCCGGTCCTCGAACCAGTCGGTCTCGCCGAACTCCTCGCCGTCCGGCCGGAACCAGACGAGGTCGGGCTGGCCGGTGGGGGTCGTCCGGCCTTCGAAGAACTCCGGCTGCCGCAACGCCGGGCTGTTCGCCCGCAGCCGCACGACCCGGCGGGCGAAGGTCAGCATGGCCTCGGCCTCGGGGGCTTCCGGCGTCCAGTCCAGCCAGGACGTCTCGTCGTCGAGGCAGTAGGCGTTGTTGTTGCCGCCCTGGGTCCGCCAGAACTCGTCGCCCGCGGTGATCATCGGGGTGCCGGTGGACAGCAGCAGCGTCGCGAACATGTTCCGCACCTGCCGCGCGCGCAGCTCGCGGATCCCGGGGTCGGCGGTGTCGCCCTCGGCGCCGTGGTTCCAGGAGCGGTTGTCGTTGCCGCCGTCGCGGTTGTCCTCGCCGTTGGCCTCGTTGTGCTTTTCGTTGTAGGACACCAGGTCCCGCAGCGTGAAGCCGTCGTGGGCGGTGACGAAGTTGATCGACTGCCACGGCCGCCGCAGGTTGTGGTCGTACAGGTCCGACGAACCGGACAGCCGGTAAGCGAGGTCGCGGACGCCGGTCGCGCCGCGCCAGAAGTCGCGCACGGTGTCGCGGTAGCGGCCGTTCCACTCCGCCCACTGGGCGCCGAACCCGCCGACGCGGTAGCCCTCGCCGGTGGCGTCCCACGGCTCGGCGATGAGCTTGCAGCGCGAGAGCACCGGGTCGGTGGTGATCGCGGTGAGCAGCGTCGAAGCCGGGTCGAACGGGCCGCCGCGGGCCCGGCCGAGCGTGCTGGCCAGGTCGAACCGGAAGCCGTCGACGCCCAGTTCCTGCGTCCAGTACCGCAGCGAGTCGGTGACCAGCCGGACCACCGTCGGCGAGCCCGCCTCGAGGGTGTTGCCGCAGCCGGTGATGTCGGCCATGTGCCCGCGGTCGGTGTGCAGGTAGTACACGGGCGCGTTCAGCCCGCGGAAGCTCAGCGTCGGCCCGTCCGGCCCGCCTTCGCAGGTGTGGTTGAACACGACGTCGACGATCACCTCGATGCCCGCCGCGTGCAGCGCGGCCACCATCAGCCGGAACTCCTCCACCTCGTGGCCGGGCTCGCTGGCGTAGGCCGCGTGCGGCGCGAAGAAGCCGAGCGGCGAGTACCCCCAGTAGTTGTGCCGCCCGGCCCGCACCAGCGACGGCTCGTCGAGGAACGAGTGCACCGGCAGCAGCTCCACCGACGTGACGCCGAGCCGGGTCAGGTACTCGATGGCCACCGGGTGGGCCAGGCCGAGGTAGGTGCCCCGCAGCGCCTCCGGGATGAAGGGGTGCTGCTGGGTGAACCCCTTGACGTGCAGCTCGTAGATCACCGCCTCTTCGAACGGCACCTCCGGCTTGATGCCGGTGTCGGGGCCGCCCGGCGAGGTGACCACCGACAGCGGCACGCTGCCCAGGGAGTCCACAGTGGACATCGGGCCGCGCTCGGGGTCGCCGGTGAAGCCCTGTGCCGCGGTCAGGTCGGTGAGGCCGCCGGTGATCTGCCGGGCGTAGGGGTCGACGAGCAGCTTGTGCGGGTTGCAGCGCAGGCCGCGGGCGGGGTCGTACGGGCCGTGGACGCGGTAGCCGTAGCGCTGCCCCGGCGTCACGCCGGGCACCAGGCCGTGCCAGACGCCGAACGTGCGCTCGGTGAGCGCGATCCGGCGTTCCGACCCGTCGGCGTCGATCAGGCACAGGTCGACCGCGTCCGCGACGGCGGAGGTGATCGCGAACCGGACCCCGCCCGCCTCGGGGTGGGCGCCGAGCGGGAACGGGCGTCCGGCGCGGACGTGCTGGGTCGAGGGTCGTGTGGCCATTCCTGAATCGTCCCAGATCCGGCCGGTCCGCCGCGCCCCTATCCCGGGACGGTTACCGGGCCGCCGCCGTTTCGACGAGGGCGAAGGTGTCCGGCGGCAGCTGCGCGGCGCCCCCGTCCACAGTGGCGTCCGCCCAGGTCAGCACCGTCGTCGTGGCCCCGAGGGGGAGCGTGACCGGGCCTTCGCCGAAGTTGACGGCCAGCCGCAGCGCGCCGCGGTGCAGCACGAGCCAGGAACCGTCCGGCGCGGCGTCGACGCGCAGGCCGTCGACCCGCGGATCCGCCAGCTCGGGGTGGTCGCGGCGCACCCGGATCAACGCGCGGTACAGGTCCAGCACCTCTCGGTGACCGGGCCGTTCGGCCTCGGCCCAGTCGAGCCGGGAGCGCTCGACGGTCGCCGGGTCCATCGGGTCGGGCACCTCGGACTCGCCCCAGCCGTGCCGGGCGAACTCGCGGCGGCGGCCCGTGCGGACCGCCTCGGCCAGCTCCGGGTCCGGGAAGGAGGCGAAGAACTGCCACGGTGTGCTCGCCGCCCATTCCTCCCCCATGAACACCATCGGCGTGAACGGCGAGCAGAACAGGATCGCCGCGCCGCAGGCCAGCCGGCCCGGCGAGACCGTCGCGGACAGCCGGTCGCCGGTCGCGCGGTTGCCGATCTGGTCGTGGTTCTGCAGGTAGGCGAGGAAGCGGTGGCCCGGCACGGTCCGGGTGTCGACCGGGCGGCCGTGGGTCCGCTCCCGGAATGACGACCAGGTGGCGGCGTGGAAGAACACCTCGCGCAGGACCCGCTCGACGGCGTCCGGCGCGGCGAAGTCGGTGTAGTAGCCGGACGTCTCGCCGGTGAGCTTGACGTGCAGTGCGTGGTGGAAGTCGTCCGACCACTGCGCGTGCAGGCCGTACCCGCCGCGCTCGCGGGGCGTCACCAGCCGCGGGTCGTTCAGGTCGGACTCGGCGATCAGCGTCAGCGGCCGGTTCAGCGCCGCCGACAGCGCCTCGGTCTCGGTGGCCAGCTGTTCGAGCAGGTGGACCGCGCGCCGGTCGAGCAGCGCGTGCACCGCGTCCAGGCGCAGCGCGTCGACGTGGAAGTCGCGGAACCAGCTCAGCGCGTTGTCGAGCACGTACCGGCGGACCTCGTCCGAGCCGGCGCCGTCGAGGTTGAGGCCGGGGCCCCAGTCGTTCTGGCCGGCGAAGTACGGCCCGAACTTGTCGAGGTAGGCCCCCGAGGGGCCCAGGTGGTTGTAGACGACGTCGAGCACGACGGCCAGACCGCGCGCGTGCGCCGCGTCGACGAACCGCTTGAAGCCGTCGGGCCCGCCGTAGGGCTCGTGGACCGCGCCCCAGAGCACGCCGTCGTAACCCCAGCCCGCGGTGCCGTCGAAGGAGTTGACCGGCAGCAGCTCGACGTGGGTGATGCCGAGGTCGACGAGGTGGTCGAGCCGGTCGATCGCCGCGTCGAAGGTGCCGCCCTCGGTGAACGTCCCGACGTGCAGCTCGTAGAGGACGCCGCCGGGCAGCTGGCGGCCGTGCCACGCGTCGTCCGTCCACTGGAACTCGCCGTGGTCGTAGACGCGCGACTCCCGGTGGACGCCGTGGGGCTGCCACCGCGACCGCGGGTCGGGCAGCGGCTTCTCGTCGTCGTCCAGCAGGAAGGCGTAGTTGATGCCGTCGGCCTCGGCGTGCCACCAGCCGCCCTCGCCCGCGGTCATCTCGTGCACGCCGGCGTCGACGCTCACCCGGACCCGCCCGGCGGACGGGGCCCACACGCTGAACCTCATGCGTCTCCTCGCACCAGCAACGCGACGGGGTACCGATCGAACAGGGTGGCCACGTCGGAAGTCGCTTCGCGGCCGGTCAGGACGTCGGTCCAGACGCCGTCGGGCAGCGGCAGCACGGTGCCGCGCCAGCCGCCGGCGGCTGCCAGGCCGACCGGCAGCCGGGTGACCGCGACGGCCAGGTCGGCGGACCTCGTGAAGGCCAGCACGTGCTCCGCCGCGGGCCCCTCGGCCCGCAGCGGCCGGTAGCCGCGGAACAGCGCCGGGTGCTCCCGGCGCAGCCGCAGCGCCTTGTGCACGACCAGCAGCTTCGCCGCGCCGGACGCGTCGATCTCCGGCTGCTCGCCGTCGGCGATCCGGGCCAGGATCTCGCGGCGGACCGCGTAGTCGACCGGGCGGCGGTTGTCCGGGTCGACCAGCGAGAAGTCCCACAGCTCGGTGCCCTGGTAGACGTCGGGGACGCCGGGCGCGGTCAGCTGGACGAGCTTCTGGCCGAGCGAGTTCGCGTAGCCGGGCTTTTCGATCCGCGCGACGAACGCTTCGATGTCCGCCGCCAGCTCGGCGTCGGCCATGACGTCTTCCGGCCACGCGGCGACGTCGGCTTCGAACGTCTCGTCGTGGTCGGTCCAGCTGGTCCGGAGCTTGGCTTCCTTGGCCGCCTTGTCGAGGTAGTCGCGCAGGCGGGCCGGCTCGATCGGCCACGTCGACACGAGCGTCTGCCAGGCGAGGAGGTTCAGCGCCGGCTCGGCGATCGCGCGGCGCACCGTCCAGCGGCGGACGGCGTCGGCGAACTCGCCGGGCAGCTCCGCCAGCACGGCCATCCGCGCGCGGGTGTCCTCCGAGCGCTTGGTGTCGTGCGTGGTCAGCGTCGTCATCGCGGCCGGGTGCCCGGCCTCGCGCTCGGCCGCCAGCCGGTGGAATTCCTCGACGGCCAGGCCGAACCGGTCCGGGTTGCCGCCGACCTCGTTGAGCGCGGCGAAGCGGGTGTAGCGGTAGAACGTCGTGTCCTCGGTGCCCTTGGCGACGACCATGCCGGACGTCTGCTGGAGCCGGGTGGCCAGCTCGCCGTCCGGCTCGGCGCGGACCTGCGCGTCGAGCGTGTCCAGCGCGGCGGCCAGGTCGGGGCGCGCCTGGCGGGCCCCGGCGATCGCGGCCGCCCAGTGCGCCGCGCCTTCGGGCAGGTACGAGCGGTAGACGGGGAACGCGACCATGGTCTCGGCGACGGCCTCGCGCGCCGCGTCCTGGTCGATCCCGCGCACCAGCGCCGCGATCCGCCGGACCTCGGCGACGAGGATGCGGTCGGTGACCAGCCGCCGGGCCTCGGCCTCGACGCGGTGGTAGCCGGTTTTCACGCCCAGTTCGGTGGCCAGCTCGGTGAAGCCGGGCTCGCCCGCCGGGTCGACGAAGACGCCGGCGATCTCGCGCAGGGCGTCGTAGCCGGTGGTGCCGTCGACCGGCCAGCTCTGCGGCAGCGGCTCGCCGGGGTGCAGGATCTTCTCCGCGACGATCCACGCGTTCGGCGCGTTCTCCCGCAGCCGCCGGAAGTAGCCGCCCGGGTCGGCGAGGCCGTCCGGGTGGTCGACGCGCAGGCCGGTGACGTCGCCGTCGGCGACCCAGCGCAGCACCTCGCCGTGCGTCGCGGCGAACACCTTCGGATCCTCGACGCGGACCGCGGCCAGGTTCGTGATGTCGAAGAACCGCCGGTAGCCCAGCTCCGCGTTGCCGCGGCGCCAGCCGATCAGCCGGTAGTGCTGGCGCTCGTGGACCTCTTGGGGCGTCCCGCCTCCGGTGCCGGGCGCGATCGGGAACCGGTGGTCGTAGTAGGCCAGCTCGTCGCCGTCGACGGTCAGCTCGGCGACGGCGTCGTCGTCGCCGAGCACCGGCAGCAGCAGCGGGCCGCGCGCCCAGTCGATGTCGAAGAAGGACGCGTATTCGGAGTCGCGGCCGTGCTCGAGCACGTCCCACCACCACTTGTTCGCCTTCGGCACCTCGACCGACATGTGGTTCGGCACGATGTCGACCACGAGGCCGAGCCCGAGCTCCTTGAGCAGTGCGCTCAGTTCGCGGCGGGCGTCCTCGCCACCCAGCGCGGGCCGTGCCCTCGTCGGGTCGACGACGTCGTAGCCGTGCGTCGAGCCGGGTGCCGCGTCCAGCACCGGCGAGGCGTAGAGCGCGCCGATGCCCAGGTCGCGCAGGTAACCGGCGATGCCGGCGGCGTCGCTGAAGGTGAACTCCGGACGCAGCTGCACCCGGTAGGTCGACTCCGGCACCGTCATTCGGACTCCGTCTCCGTCCGCTGCAGCACGATCAGGGAACGGGCGGGCAGGGTGAACTGGCCACCCCCTTCGATGGGTTTCGCGTCGGCGGGCTCGACCTCGCCGGCGGCGGTGTCGATGACGACGGTCCAGGCCTGGCCGTAGCCGTTGCCCGGCAGCTTGGCGTCGATGTCCTCGTAGTGGGCGTTGAACGCGAGCAGGAACGAGTCGTCCTCGACCGGCATGCCCCGGGCGTCGAGGTCCGGGATCGCCTGGCCGTTGAGGAAGACGACGACCGCCTTGCCGAAGCCGTCGTCCCAGTTCTGCTCGGTCATCTCCTCGCCGGCCGGGGTGAACCAGGCGATGTCGCCGAGCTTGTCGCCCTTGCCGACCGGGCCGCCCTGGAAGAACCGGCGACGGCGGAACACCGGGTGCCGGTGCCGGAACGCGCCCAGCCCGGCGGTGAACCGGACCAGGTCGGCGTGCTCGGTGGCCAGCTCCCAGTCCATCCAGGACAGTTCGGAGTCCTGGCAGTAGACGTTGTTGTTGCCCTGCTGGGTCCGGCCGAACTCGTCGCCGTGCAGGATCATCGGGACGCCCTGGGACAGCATCACCGTCGCCAGCATGTTGCGCTGCTGGCGGGCGCGCAGCTCGTTGACCTCCGGGTCGTCGGTCTCGCCCTCGACCCCGCAGTTCCACGACCGGTTGTCGTCGGCGCCGTCGCGGCCGTCCTCGCCGTTGGCCTCGTTGTGCTTTTCGTTGTAGGACACCAGGTCCCGCAGCGTGAAGCCGTCGTGCGCGGTGACGAAGTTGATCGAGGCGAAGGGGCGGCGGCCGTCGTCCTGGTAGAGGTCCGACGAGCCGGTGATCCGGCTCGCGAACTCCCCCAGCGTCGAGGGCTCGCCGCGCCAGAAGTCGCGGACGGTGTCGCGGTACTGCCCGTTCCACTCCGTCCACAGCGGCGGGAAGTTGCCGACCTGGTAGCCACCGGGGCCGACGTCCCACGGCTCGGCGATCAGCTTCACCTGGCTCACGATCGGATCCTGCTGCACGAGGTCGAAGAACGTCGACAGCCGGTCGACGTCGTAGAACTCGCGCGCCAAGGCCGAGGCGAGGTCGAAGCGGAAGCCGTCGACGTGCATCTCCGTCACCCAGTAGCGCAGCGAGTCCATGATCAGCTGCAGGGTGTGCGGGTTGCGCACGTTGAGGGAGTTCCCGGTGCCGGTGTAGTCCATGTAGTACTCGGGCTCCCCCTCCACCAGCCGGTAGTAGGCCTCGTTGTCGATGCCCCGCATCGACAGCGTCGGCCCGAGGTGGTTGCCCTCCGCGGTGTGGTTGTAAACCACGTCGAGGATCACTTCGATGCCGGCCTCGTGGAAGGCCTTCACCATCCCCTTGAACTCCTGGACCTGACCGCCCTCGCCGGGCATCGCGGCGTAGGAGTCGTGCGGCGCGAAGTAGCCGATCGTGTTGTAGCCCCAGTAGTTCGTGAGGCCCTTCTCCTCCAGCCCGTGGTCGGAGACGAACTGGTGCACCGGCAGCAGTTCCACCGCCGTCACGCCGAGCTTCTGCAGGTGCTCGACGACCGCGGGGTGCGCCATCCCGGCGTAGGTGCCCCGCAGCGCCTCCGGCACGAACGGGTGATTCACCGTCATGCCCTTGACGTGGGCCTCGTAGATGACCGTCTCGTTGTACGGCCGCTTCGGCTGGCGGTCGTTGCCCCAGTCGAAGAACGGGTTCGCGACCAGCGAGTACGGCACGCGGCCGGCGGAGTCGGCGTCGTTGCGCTCCTCCGGGTTGGCGAACTGGTAGCCGAACAGCGACTCGTCCCACTTCACGCCGTGCGAGACGGCCTTCGCGTACGGGTCGATGAGCAGCTTGTTCGGGTTGCAGCGCAGGCCGCGGGCCGGGTCGTACGGACCGTGCACGCGGAAGCCGTACCGCTGTCCCGGGCCGACGTTGAGCAGGTAGCCGTGGTGGACGAAGCCGTCCACCTCTTCGAGCGCGTACCGCGTCTCGTTGCCCTCGGCGTCGAACAGGCACAGTTCGACTTGCTCGGCCACCTCGGAGAAGAGGGCGAAGTTCGTGCCCACTCCGTCGTAGGTCGCGCCGAGCGGGTAGGGCGTTCCGGGCCAGGGCCGCACTGGGGTCTCCTCGAGCTTTCGGGTCGTGCCGGTCGTCCGCGCTGACGGACGAGAGTCGTGTGCGCGGGGGTACCCGTTACCCGGGCAGGGGACGCGCCGCTGCGAGCGGCGCCACCGCGGCGCGCACCCCCTTCGCGGTGAAGAAGCCGTCGACACTGACGGGAAGGGGGATCCGCCAGTTAGGGTACTGGTCGACCGTCCCGGGCAGATTCGGCTGCCGCACCTGGCCCGAGACGTCCGCCGGCGACGTCAGCACCAGCCGGGACGCGGCCCGCGCGAGCAGGGTGTGCAGCGCGACGACCATGTCGTCGTCCGGAATCCCTTCGCGGGCAAGGAGTTCCCGCAGGGCCTGCCGCTCGGCGGCGGCCGCCTCTTTCTCCGCTTCGACCCCGCGGTCCAGCAGGCCCAGCTCGGCCCGGACCCGGACGTGCTCACCCTGAAGCCAGCCCGAGACCGTCGGCAGGTCGTGCGTCGAGATGCTGGCCATGGCCTCCGGGTCCCAGGTGCCCGGGCTGGTGAACGGCTTGCCCGGCGCGTCCCAGTCGCGTTCGAACCACAGCACGGCCGAGCTGAGCATGCCGCGTTCGTGCATGGTCTCGGTGACGGTCTCCTCGACCGTGCCGAGATCCTCCCCCACGACGACCGCGCCGGCCCGGTGCGCCTCGAGCGCGAGCACGCCGACCATGGCGTCGGCGTCGTAGTGGACGTACGTGCCGCGGTGCGCGGGCTCGCCCGGCGGGATCCACCACAGCCGCCAGAGCCCGGCGATGTGGTCGACGCGGATGCCGTCGGCGTACCGCAGCACCCCGCGGATGACGTCCCGGAACGGCGCGTACCCGGCCTCGGCGAGCTTGTCCGGCCGCCACGGCGGCAGGTTCCAGTCCTGGCCCTGCTGGTTGAAGGCGTCCGGCGGCGCGCCGACGCGGACGTCGGCGGCGAAGACGTCGCGCACCGCCCAGGTGTCGGCCCCGCCTGGGTGCACGCCGACCGGCAGGTCGTGCACGATCCCGACGGCCATCCCGGCCGCGCGGGCCCGGCTGCGGGCGTCGTCCAGCTGGATCCGGCAGAGGTGCTGCAGCCACGCGTGGAACCCGACGCGCTCCTTCAGCTCTTCGCGGGCCTTCTCCACCTCGGGCCCGGCCGGGTCCCGCAGGGGCTCCGGCCAGTCCCGCCAGTCGGCGCCGTGCTGCTCGGCGAGGGCGCAGAAGAGGGCGAAGTCCAGCAGGTCCCGGTCTTCGGGCAGCTCCTCGGCGCGGTGCGGCCACAGCAGCTCGAGGGCGGCGCGCTTGGCCGTCCAGACCTTGTCGTAGTCGATGAGCTCGCCGTCGCGGTCCGGGACCAGCGACTCGACCGCTTCCCGCGTCGCCGCGTCGGCCTTGGCGAACGTCTCGGTGGCGGTGACGCGCAGGTAGATCGGGTTGGCGAAGCGCCGGCTCGCGGGCGAGTACGGCGACCGTTCGACCGGGTGGGCCGGGCTGAAGGCCTGCACCGGGTTGACCAGCAGGACGCCGGCGTCCAGCTCCGAGGCCGAGCGGGCGGCGAAGGTGGCGAGGTCGGCGTAGTCGCCGATGCCCCACGAGCCGGCCGAGTGCAGGGCGTAGAGCTGGAGCATCCAGCCCCAGGCGGGCGGGACGTCGGGGAGCTTCGCGGGGACGACGGCGAGCACGACGTCCTGCTCGGCGGTGACCACCCGGTGCCAGCCGAGCGGCAGGTCGCCGGGGATTTCGCCGGTGGTGGCGCGCCGGCTGCCGTCTTCGAGCACGATCTCGGCGTCGCCGGGCAGCGGCCGGCTGACGCCTTCCTTCAGCACGATCGTCGGCGGCAGTTCGTCGGGCGCCCGCGCCGCGAGTGCTTCGGCGACGGCGTCGTCGCTGGTGGCGTCGACCCCGAACTGGCCCAGCACGGCGACGACGACGTCGTCTTCGACTTCGACCCACTCCTGGTCGGCGTTCTCGTACCGGGTGGCGACGCCGTAGCGGTCGGCGAGCTGGTGCAGGGCGCTGCGGGCGGGGATCTCGTCGGGCACGGTGACCAGCATTCCGGTGCCGGGCCTTTCCCGCCATCTGCACGGCCGCTTTGGGGGGTCCGGGTGGCGGAGCCCCCGGCCCGGGGCGAAGCCCCGATCGACACGGACGACGTCACCCCCGTCCTCTGTGCCGCCGGCCTGCCACCAGCACCCCCGCACCCGCCAGCACCATCACGACGCTCGCCGCGACGTGCAGCGACGGCGGCAGCAGGTGCAGCTGGAGGAACCAGCTCGGCGAGCCCGCCTCCAGCAGCCGGTTGAGCAGCCCGCCCGCGCCCTGGACGACCAGCAGGATCCCGAGCAGCTCGATCACGACCGCACCTCCGCCTGGCCGGCCAGCTCCTGCCAGAGCGGGCCGGTGACGAACCAGATCGCCGCGACGGTGCCCAGCCGCGGGAACCAGTCCCACAGCGGCGCGACCTGCTCCGGCGTGCCGATCGCGAAGATCGCCGCCAGCAGCGCCACGGCCGCGAGCCCGCAGGCGAGCAGGCACTTGCCGAACTCGCGCCATTCGTGCCGCGCCTTCTCCCGCCCTTGCCGCTTCGGCGGCGGCCCGCTGTGGCAACCGGGGCTTCGCCCCGGGCCGGGGGCTTCGCCACCCGGAACCCCCCGAAAGCCGACGGCGAACCGGTGCGCGAACCGCGCGTCGGCCCACCGGACCATGCCGGGCCCGAAGACGACGCTGAACCCGAGGTACACGGCGGCGAGGCCGTGGGTGAAGTTCGCCTTCGCCCCGCCGGCCAGGTCGAGCGCGGTGGCCACCAGCACCACGACGTCGATCAGCGGCACCATGGCCAGCAGGAGCACGGAGGCGCGCCGGGCGCGCAGCACGTACCGCACGGTGAGCCCGGCCGCGATCAGCACCCAGAACCCGATTTCGCCCGCGGCGACCACGGCGGCGGCCGGATTCTCCGCGAGGAACTTCCCGATCTCGTTCACGCTCCCAGGCTCGCCCGCGGGCCGCCCGGAGCGCGTCGTCGGAAAGCAGGACCGGGAGTCATCACTTCGTAGGACGCGCCCCGGTCACCCGGTGTGCTGGGATGGTCACATGTCCATTCCCCGCCTCCGCGCCCTCCCGGCGTGGCAGCAGGACGCGGTGATCGCCCTGGCCACGTGGGTGGTCGGCGTCCTGGTCTACGCGAGCGGCATCCACCGGCTGGTGACCGCGTACGACCACGCGCCCGTGTGGGTGCGGCTGCTGGAGCTGACCGCGCTGTGTGGTCTGGAGCTGCTCCGCCGGTGGGTGCCGGGCGCGCTGCTGCTGGCCACGGCGGTGCTGGCGGTGGACATCGGGCTGGGCCCGTCGCTGCCGGTGGTGGTCATCTACACGGACTTCCTGTACGCGGCCACGCTGTACGGCTCGCGGCGCACGAGCCGGGTGATGATCGGCGTCGCGGCGCTGTCGGTGGTGACCGTGCTGGCCGGGGTGCTGCTGCTCGGGCAGGAGTGGCGCACGGCGGTGCTGGCCGCGGTGGGCACGCTGCCGTTCGTCCTGACCCCGGTGTGGTGGGCGGCGAACATCCGCCAGCAGCGCGACATCGCCGACGCCGAGCGGGCGAACGCGGGCCAGCTGGCGAAGATCGCGGAGCTCGACCGCCGGGCGGCGGTGGCGGCCGAACGCGGCCGGATGGCGCGTGACCTGCACGACGTGATCGCCGGGCACCTTTCGGCCATCGCGATCCAGTCGGAGGCGGCGTTGTCGCTGTCGGACCCGCAGCTGGCGAAGACGGTACTGGCGTCGGTGCGGGCGAACAGCGTGAGTGCACTGGCGGAGATGAGGGCGATGATCGGCCTGCTGAAAGCCGAGGGCACGAGCGCGGAGACGACGGCGCCCGCCCGCCTGGCCGAACTGTCCCGATTGGTCGAGTCGGCGAGGGCGAGCGGCCTGGCGGTCAAGGTCGAGTCCACAGTGGACAAGAAGGTCCCGCTCCCGACGGCGGTGGACCTGACGGCGTACCGGATCGCCCAGGAGGCCCTGACGAACGCGGCGAAGCACGCCCCGGACGGCGGCCAGGTCGACGTGGACATCCGGCATTTCGACGGGATCCTGGAGGTCCAGGTCCGCAACGAGGTGAGCCACCCCCCACCCGAGGCGGCCCACGGCTCGGGGACGGGGCTGCTGAACATGCGCGAGAGGGCGGACGCGGTGGGCGGAACGCTGACGGCCGGCCCATCGGGCGAAGGGTGGCTGGTCCGCGCGGAGCTTCCGGTAGGCCCACCGGAAGGCACCGCCCGATGACCATGCTCCCCGCCGCCGAGCGACAAGCCCGCGCGCTGGCTGCCGCTCCGGACGGCCGGCATCCGCTCGGCCACCCGGCAAGCCCTGGACGCCACCTGATGGCCGCCCCCACCAAACGGCGAACCCGCGCGCTGACCACCGCCCCGTCCAGCCAACGCGCGCTCGGCCTCACACACCCGATGGTCACGACTGCCGAGCGGCAAGCCCGCGTGCCCACCACCGGCCAACTCCCCTTTGGCCCCACCCGATGACCGTCACCGTCCTGGTCGCCGATGACCACACCGCCATCCGCGACGGCCTGGCCATGATCCTCGACAACGCCGAGGGCGTCCGGGTCGTCGGCCAGGCCGCGGACGGCGCCGCCGCCGTGCGGCAAGCCCGCGCCCTCCGGCCCGACGTCACCCTCATGGATGTCCGGATGCCCGGCACCGACGGCATCACCGCCACCCGCCAGCTGCTCGCCGAAGGCCTGTCCGAAGTGCTCGTCCTCACCACCTTCGACCTCGACGAGTACGTCGACGGCGCGCTCCAGGCCGGCGCGGCCGGCTTCCTCCTCAAATCCGTCGAGGCGCCCCGGCTGATCGAGGCCGTCAAGCGCGTGGCGGCCGGGGAAGGCGTGCTCGCCCCGGAGGTCACGCGGCGCCTGATCACCGCCTATGCCGCCAACCGGGAGCCGGCGCCCGTCCCGCGCGGGCTCGATACCCTCACCGACCGCGAACGCGAGGTGCTCGGCTGCCTCGGCGCCGGCCTGTCCAACGCCCAGATCGCCACCCGGCTCTACATCGGCGAGACGACGGTGAAGACCCACGTCTCCCGCGTCCTGACCAAGCTGGACCTGCGCTCCCGCGTCCAGGCGGCGATCCTCGCCCAGGAGAACGGCCTCGCCGCCGCCGATCTGCGGGAACCCCCGTGACCTTCTAACTTCTCCTCATGGGTGTGCGGAGAACCTTGAACGTGGACGAAGTCCTGAAGCGCCAGGACTCCGGGGAGCTCAAGCGGCGGCTGCGCGGGCGCGACCTGGTCGGGTTCGGCGTCGGGATCATCATCGGCACCGGCATCTTCACCCTCGCGGGCGTCGAGGCGAAGACCCACGCCGGGCCGTCGGTGACGCTGTCGTTCGTGCTCGGCGCGATCGTCGCCGGCCTCGCGGCGCTCTGCTACGCCGAGCTCGCCTCCAGCGTGCCGACCGCCGGGAGCGCCTACACCTACGCCTTCGCCACCCTCGGCGAGGTCTTCGCCTGGATCATCGGCTGGGACCTGCTGCTGGAGTTCGCGCTCGGCGCCGCCGTGGTGTCGCGCGGGTGGTCCGGCTACCTGGCCAACCTGCTCGGCCTGTCCCCGGACTGGTTCGGCGAGGACGCGAAGGTCAACGTCGGCGCGGTGCTGATCATCGCCGTGCTGACCGTGGTCGCCGTGCTGGGGATCAAGGAGTCGGCCTGGCTGACCAACCTGCTCGTCTGCGTGAAGGTCGCCGTCTGCGTGCTGGTGCTGGCGGTCGGGCTGTTCTTCGTCAAGGGCGCGAACCTGACGCCGTTCATCCCGCCCGCCCAGGCGCCCGAGAGCGGGTCGACGGTGCTGGAGCAGCCGATCGTGCAGGCCGCGCTCGGGCTGGAGCAGTCGGTCTACGGCATCGCCGGCATGGTCACCGCCGCCGCGGTCGTGTTCTTCGCCTACACCGGGTTCGAGGCGCTCGCGAACCTCGGCGAGGAGACGCTCAACCCGCGCAAGGACCTCCGCGTCGGCATCCTCGGCGCGCTCGGCGTCTGCGCGCTGCTCTACATCGGCGTGTCGATCGTGCTGACCGGCATGATCCCGTTCACCGACATCGACACGGGCGCGCCGCTGGCCGACGCGTTCGACCGGGTCGGCCAGCACTGGGTCGGCGCGCTCATCTCCCTCGGCGCGGTGACCGGCCTGACGTCGGTGATGATGGTCGAGCTGGTGACGATCGGCCGCATCGGCTTCGCGATGGGCCGCGACGGCCTGCTGCCCAAGGCACTCGGCACCGCGCACCCCAAGTGGGGCACCCCGCACCGGATGACGATCGGCGGCGCCGCCCTGATCGCCGTGCTGGCCGCGTTCGTCCCGATCTCCGAGCTGGCCGACATGGTCAGCATCGGCGCCCTCTCGGCGATGATCATCGTGGCGGTGGCGGTCCCGGTGCTGCGCCGCCGCCGTCCCGACCTCGACCGGCCGTTCAAGGTGCCGTTCTCGCCGGTGGTGCCGGTACTCGCCGCGCTGGCGTGCCTGTACCTGATGCTCAACCTGAACGTGCTGACCTGGATCCGATTCGCCGCGTGGCTGGTGATCGGCCTGGTGATCTACTTCGCCTACGGCCGCAGGCATTCCCGCTTCGCGGCCGAGGCGGAAGTCAGTCCCAGTAGGACGGAGTGAGCCCGGCGACGCGGGCCGTCTCGCGGGTCGCCGCCACTTGGTCCGCGTCGACCACCACCAATACTCCCGATCCGGCCAGTGCCGCCGTCATCCACTCGATCGGCTGGTCGTGGATCCCGTTGTCCCCGAACGACGGGTAAGTGTCCACAACGGACAGCAGGGTGCCTTCGGCGCCGATGCGGATGCCCGCGACGAGCACGAAGTGGCCGCCGGGCGGGCGCCAGCGTGACGTCCACAGTGGAGGGACGCCCGTGTCGAGGTAGTCGAGCAGCGCGCGTTCCGGCGTGTCGTGGGCGCCGAGCTCGGCGGCGTCGATCCGGGCGATCACCGCGACGCGCGGGACGTCCCACAGGCCGGCCAGCAGGTCGAAGAGCGTCTCGGTGGTCCACTCCCCCGTCACCGGCACCGCCGCCAGAGCGCCGCCCGAGAGCGTGCCGACCGCCGTGGCCAGCCCGGAGACGCGCGTTCCCGCGGCGGCCGGGTCGTCGGCCACGGGCACGGGCAGCCGGAACTCCGGCCGGCCCGCCTCGCCCGGCGGGCGCTGCACCGGGCCGCGGACCGTGCCCGCGGCCACCGCGACGGCGTCCTGGTCGCGCACGTCGAGCCCGGCCGCGCGCAACGCGGCGAGGCCGCAGAACGCCGCGGCCAGGCCGTCCTTCTGGGGCAGCTCCGCCTGGGCCACCGCGGCCAGCCGGGCGCCGCCCGGCAGCCACCGCACCCCGGACAGGTCGAGCTGCCCGCCGTCGATCCCCGAAGACATCGGTCCCCTCAGGTCCTCAGTAGCGCCACAGGTGTGCGGCGACGATCTCCTCGACGCTGCGCTCGGCCGCCCACGCCGCGTCGGACGCCCGCACCGCGCGGAAGGCACCCAGCAGCTCTTCGCCGAGCACGCCGGCGATCCGCGGGGACGCGAGCAGCGCGGCGTCCTGTTCGGCGGTGTCGGCCGGGAGCCGGCGCACGCCGCGCGTCTCGCGTTCGCCTTCGGTCCAGCCGCCGGGGTCCTCGGCGATCGGGCCGGGCAACGCCACCGCGTCTTCGATGCCCGCCATCCCGGCGGCGAGCACGACCGCCAGGGCGAGGTACGGGTTGGCGGAGGCATCGGACGTCTTGAGCTCGACGTTCGCGTGGTCGGCGCCCAGCAGCGGCGAGCCGGGCACGTACCGCAGCGGCGCTTCGCGGTTTTCGATGCCCCAGAACGCGTACGCGCCCGCGAAGTAGCCGGGGCGCAGCCGCAGGGTCGACGGGACGCTCGGCGCGGTGATCGCGGTCAGTGCCGGGAGGTCCCGCAGGAGGCCGGCGAGGTAGCCGTCGTCGGCCGGTTTGCCGTCGCCGCCGGTCTCGAGGAGGTTGCGGCCCTTGCGACGGACGGAGGTGTGCAGGTGCCAGCCGTTGCCGGCGGCGCCGAGCCCGATCAGCGGCGCGAAGCTGGCGACGAGGCCGTGCGTGCGTGCCGCGGCGTGGATGGTCTGGCGGGCGAGGAGCTGGTCGTCGGCCGCGGAGACGGGATCCGTGGCGGCGAGCGACAGCTCGAGCTGGGCGACGCCGTATTCGGCGTGCAGCTGGCCGATCCGCAGGCCGTTGGCGGCGAAGTCGTGCAGCAGGGCTGCGACGAAACCGTCGAGGCCGACGAGGGCGTGCGGGCTGTAGGCGGGGCCGGGGTGCCCGGGCGAGGTGACGACGTCGGTGCTGCCCGCGGGCGCGACGGCGAACTCGAGTTCGTAGCCGGCCCGGAACTCCAGCCCCCGCCGCGCGCCCTCGGCGACCTGCGCTTCGAGGACGGCCCGCTGGCAGTACGGCCAGGGGGCGCCGTTCTGGGTGACCTGCCGGACGGGAGCCCAGGCGAGCGCGGGCTGCCCGGCGAGCCGCCGCAGCCGCTCGACGACGGGCACGAGCCGGATGTCCCCGGAGGGCGTGCCGAGGCCGGCGTGGCCGTACGTGATGGCGTCGTGGCTGTCGAAGACGGCGAAGAGCGAGGTGGCCCCGACCCCGCGGGTGGCGGCCTCGGCGAGCCCGGCGACGGGGACGATCCGCGAGCGCGGGATGCCGTTGTTGTCCGCCCAGGCGAGGTGGACCCCGCCCACTCCGGCGGCCGCGAAGTCCTTCGCCGCCGCCGACGCCGCCTTGGTCATGGCACCCCGCCTCCTCAGGCCCGAGCAGGCCCCGCCCATCCCGGGGGACGAGCCCCGCTTCAGCGTATCGGGAGGGTCCGACGAAAGGCGCGGGAAAAGGGGGTGGCGGGCCGGGTAGTCCACATCACGGGCGGGCTGTGGACAACTCCGTCGGGGGCCGGTGGCCATCGCCGAAGCGCAGCCGGTCGGCAGCATCGCGGCGGCGAAAGGGGCAGGGGTACTTCACCGTGGTCTCGTCCGTAGCGCAGCCGGCCCGCAGCACCTCGGCGGCGAACAGGAGCCGGGTTACTTCACCGTGGTCTCGTCCGTAGCGCAGCCGGCCCGCAGCACCTCGGCGGCGAGCAGAGGCAGGGCTTCTCCACCGTGGTTTTGTCGCAGCGCAGCCAGCCGCCAGCACTCCGGCGGCGAACAGGAGCCGGTTACTTCACCGTGGTTTCGTCCGTTCCGGGAGCCGGCGGGGTTGCCTCACCCCGGCGGCTCCGACGCGGGCCCCGCGGACTCGTCCCGGCTCCGCAACGCCACCCCGGCCACCACGGCCAACGTCCCGACAGCCTCCGGCACCGACGGCACCTGCCCCAGCAAGACGAACCCCATCACCCCCGCCGTCACCGGGAGCAAAGCCAGCAGCACCGCGAACCGGGCCTGTCCCACCCGCCGCAGAACCACCTGGTCCAGCGCGTAGGGCACCACAGTCGACAGCACCCCGACCCCGACGCCGAGCAGCAGCATCCGTGGCGAAGACCACACCTCACCCGTCCCGAAGGCCAACGGTGACAGCACCACCGTCGCCGCCGTGAAGCCGATCGCCAGGCTGTCCAAGCCCGACGACGAGGTCGAAGCCACCCGCTTGCCCAGCACGATGTACCCCGCCCAAGCCGCCGCCGCGCCCAGTGCGAACAACACGCCCGGAACCGACCCCGACAGCTGGACGTCCGCGATCGCCACCACGCCGCACGCCACCAGGACCACCGCCAGCACGTCGCGCACCGAGCGCGTGCCGAACGCCGCCACCAGGACCGGGCCGGCGAACTCCATCGCCACCACCGTGCCCAGCGGGAGCCGGGCGATGGCCTCGTAGAACAGCACGTTCATGCCCGCCGTCACCACGCCGAACACGATCGCCAGCACCAGCCCGCGGCCGCGCCAGGCCGCGCGCCCCGGACGGCGCCACGCCAGCAACACCACCGCCGCCCCGAGGCACCTGAGCCACGCCACTCCGGCCGGCGTCGCGTGGCCGAAAAGGTCGACCGCGATCGCCGCGCCCGCGTACATGGAAATTCCGCTGAGAACGAACAAGAGCGGAGCGGGTACCCCGGAAACCCGTCGGGGCGAAGTCACCGTACTCACCACCCCATGGTGCCTGACCACGGAAAACGTAACTCTCCGGGTATTCGTCTCCTGCATTGCGGGACGCGGCTACGACATCCGGGGTAAATCGGCGTGACTCAGGTCCCACCGGCGCGGGAACACTTGCGGGCCGCGAAACGTCTGCAAGAGTGGAAGCACGAACACCGCGGAGCCGGGAGCGAGCGTAGCGCCCGGCATCAGTCCCGAAGTGGGCGTAGCTGGATCGATGGCACCGGGCGACCGGTGCCGGGACGGAGGGAGACCCCCATGACATCGCCGACGCTCACCCGCCCCGAACTGACCGCCGCCGACCGCTGTGACCGGTGCGGAGCTGCAGCTCAGGTACGAGCCATCCTCTCCGGAGGTGGCGAACTGCTCTTCTGCGGGCACCACGCCCGCGAGCACGAGGCCAAGCTCAAGGAACTGTCCGCCGACATCCAGCGGTAACCACGCAGACGCGAAAGGCGGCCGGTGCGCACAGGCACCGGCCGCCTTTCTGCATCTTGCAAAGTGCGTGGCGTTTATCACGGCGAGGCCGCGAAAAGCAGTGATTCCGGACACGAAACCGGACAAGAAATCAGACAGAATCCAGTACGACTTCGAACGCCACTTCCGCGGCACCCAACAGCTTCACGTCGGCCCCCAGCGCGGAGCTGACGATCCGGGTGCCGCCGACCGCCCGGCTCACCAGGCTGCGCCGCCGCACCTCCGCGCCGACGTGCCGCAGCACCGCCTCCGGCAGCACCGTCAGCAGGTCGCCGAGGATCACCAGCTGTGGCCCGAGCAGGTTGACGACGTTGATCAGCCCCAGCGTCAGCCACTCGGCGAACTCCGCCAGCCGCGTCAGCGCCGCCTCCGGGTCACGCCCCAGCTCGCGCAGCTCGAACAGGATCGCGCCGCGCGGCGTGTCCTCCGGCAGCCCGAGAGCCCGGCACAGCGCCGCTTCGCCGACTTCGGTCTCCCAGCAGCCGCTGCTGCCGCAGTAGCAGGGCCGGCCGTCCGGGCGGATCACCATGTGCCCGATCTCGCCGACGTACCCCGAGCCACCGCGCAGCGCCGCCCCTTCGGCGATGACGCCGCCGCCGACGCCGACGTCCGCCGAGATGTACACGATGTCGGACGCCCCGCGGGCGGCCCCGCGCAGGTGCTCGGCCACCGCGCCGAACTCGGCGTCGTTGCCGACGAGGATCGGGATCTGCAGCACCCCGCCGAGCCGCTCGCCCAGGGCGACGTCGGTCCAGCGCAGGTTCGGGGCCTCGTGCACGTACCCGTCGGCCCGCCGGATGACGCCGGGCACCGACACCCCGGCCGCCACCGGGGTCACGTCGAGGTCGCCGGCCAGGATGGCCGTCGACTCGATGACGTGCGTGATGACCTCGTCGGGCTGGCCCATCCGGCCGCGCAGGTTCCAGCTGTTGCGGCCCAGGATCTGCCCGCCCAGCCCGACCAGGGCGATCGCGACGTGCTCGACCTGCAGGTCGACCGCGAGCACGACCGCCGCGTGGGGCTGGGGCAGGACCAGGAGCGAGGGGCGGCCCGCCCCTCGTCCCGGCCTCGGCACCTTCTCCTCGACGACGCCGGCTTCCGCCAGCCCGTCGACAAGGGTCTTGATCGTGCTCCGGTTGAGCCCCAGCTCGGCGGCCAGGGTCGCCCGGGTGCTCGGCCCGCCGACGTGCAGCAGGCGGAGCAGGGTCGTGCGGTTGTGCCGGCGCACCTCGTCCGGACGCGCGACGGGTGAGCTGGACACGGGCTTGATCATCCCATGCTGGTTCAGCGAGTCGACGCAGCCGCGCGGCGCCGGGACAGCGCGTCGACCGTGGCGGCGAGCAACAGGACCAGGCCGGTGACGATGTTGACCACCGCGGCCGGCTGCTTGAGCAGGCCGAGGCCGTTGATGACCACGGCGATCACCAGGCCGCCGACCACCGCGTCGGAGACCCGGCCCTTGCCGCCGAACAGCGAGGTCCCGCCGATGACGGCGGAGCCGACCGCGAACAGCAGCGTGTTGAGGCCACCGGACTGCGGGCTGACCGAGCCGACCTTCGACGCGGCGACGATGCCGCCGATGGCCGCGACCGCCGACCCGATGACGAACACGCTCGCCCGGATCTTCGGCACGTCGATACCGGCGCGGCGCGCGGCTTCCTTGTTGCCGCCGACCGCGTACACGAACCGGCCGTACTTGGTCCGGTTGAGCACGTAGGTCCCGGCGACCAGCAGCACCAGCATGAGCGGGATGACGTACGGGACGCCCTCGATCGTGACGACCGTCTTGTTCGGCGACCGGTTGATCGTCAGCAGCCAGGTGCCGACCGCGGACAGCACGACGAGCGCGCCGACCTTGATCAGCACCAGGGCCGTCGGCTGCACGACCAGGCCGCGCTGGAGCCGCTTGAAGTGGCTGAGCAGCGTGACCACGGCGAAGCCGCCGGCCGCGACGAGGAAGAAGATCCAGCTGCCCAGGGTGTTCAGGTTGCCGTTGGCGATCTTGTACAGGACGTCGGAGTTCGTGATGCCGATCGTGCCGCCCTCACCGATGAACTGCAGCAGGACGCCCTGCCACACGATGAACAGCGCCAGCGTCACGACGAAGGACGGCATGCCGATCTTCGACACGAGGAACCCGGTGATGCAGCCGATCGCGGTACCGACGCAGATGGCCAGCAGGATCTCCAGCCAGGCGTTCGCGGGCACGCCGATCGCGACGATCAGGAGACCGATCAGCGACAACGCGGCGCCGGCCCAGATCCGCTGGTAGGCCGACAGCAGCATGGCCGCGGCGAGCACGGCGATGAACGTGATGAAGACGCCGGAGCCCATGGAGCCCAGCAGGTTGCCCGCGTGGACGTAGTGCAGGGCCATCACCGACGCGGCCGTCCCCGAGGCCACACCGGCGGCGAGGTCGATCTCGCCGAGCAGCAGCACGAAGACGATGCCCATCGCGATGATGATCACGCCGGCGCCCTGCGGGAAGACGTTGGCGATGTTCGCCAGGGTCAGGAAGTTGTCCGACAGCGCGCTGAACAGGATGACGAGCACGAGCAGGCCGAACAGCGACGGCAGCGCGCCGAGTTCACCGGCCCGCAGGCGCGCGAAGTAGTCGCGGATCGCTTCGCCGGTTGACATCGATGTCGTGTCGATGCCGAAGTCGGCGATGGCCGCGGTGGAGGTCTGGGTCTGCGCGAGCGCGTCGGCGGGTGAGCCGACCTCGTGCTTGGCGGGAGTCTCAGTCATTTCCGGATCTTTCTTCGCGCTCACAGGACCACGGCTTCGGGCCGGGCCAGGCCGAGGTCACCGGAGCGACCCGCGGTGATCAGTTCCACGACCTGGCCGTGGGTGACGTCCTTCGTGTGCACCTCGGCGACGAGCCTGCCGAGGTAGAGCACGGCGATGCGGTCGGCGACCTCGAACACGTCGGCCATGTTGTGGCTGATCAGCACGACCCCGAGGCCCTGCTCGGCCAGCCGGCGGACCAGGTCGAGCACCTGCCGGGTCTGCGCGACACCGAGCGCGGCGGTCGGCTCGTCGAGCACGACGACCTTGCTGTTCCACAACACCGACTTCGCGATGGCGACGGTCTGGCGCTGACCACCGGACAGCGAGGAGACCGGCGTGCGGACGGATTTGACGGTCCGCACCGACAGGGAGGCCAGCGTCTCGCGAGCGGCCTTCTCCATGCTGGCTTCGTCCAGCTTCCAGCTGCTCCCGCGCTCGCGCCCGAGGAACATGTTCTGCACGATGTCGAGGTTGTCGGCGAGCGCGAGGTCCTGGTAGACGACCTCGATGCCGAGGTCGGCGGCGTCCTTCGGACCCCGGATGTGGGCGTCCTGCCCGTTGAACCGCACGGCCCCCGAGTCGTACGGGTGGATGCCGGCGATGCACTTGACGAGGGTCGACTTGCCGGCGCCGTTGTCGCCGACCAGGGCGGTCACTTCGCCCGCACGCACGTCGAAGTCCACGTCGTGGAGGACGTGGACGGGGCCGAAGCTCTTGTTCAGGCCCTTGATCTCGAGGATGGGCTCACTCATGGCTGGATGGTTTCTCCTGGGTGGGGACCGGGCCGGGACGCGCCGTCGGGGTGCGCGTCCCGGCCCGGCTGTTCATGGGTTGAGCGGACAGCTCAGGAGATGCCGAGCGAGGTGCACTTGGCGGCGAGGTCGCCACCGCAGATCTCGCTCGCCTTCACGTAGCCCTGGGTCACGACCGTCTTGACGTCCTTCTCCAGGATCGTCTGCGGCGTGAGCAGGACCGACTTGATGTCGCGGTTGCCCTTCGGGTCGTGGAGCTTGCCCGTGGCGACGGCGTCGGCACCCGCGGTGTCACCCTTGGCCAGGGCGGCAGCCAGCTTGGCGGTGGCCTCGGCCTCTTCCTTGATCGGCTTGAAGACCGTCATGTACTGCTCGCCGCGCATGACCGCCATCAGGCCGTCGGCGGTCGCGTCCTGGCCGGTGACCGGGACCTTCCCGTTGAGGCCGTTCTTCTTCAGGATGGTGATGACCGCGCCGGCCAGGCCGTCGTTCGCCGCGACGACGCCGTCGACCTTGCCGCCGTTGGCGGTGAAGATCTGCTCGAACGTCGTGCCACCGAGCTGGTTGTCCCAGTCGTTGATCGGCTGCTTCTGGATCCGCTTCAGCGTGCCCGCCGCGAACAGCGGGTCGAGGACGGAGTCCTGGCCCTTGGTGAACAGCGTCGCGTTGTTGTCGGTCGGGGCGCCCTCGATCTGGACGACACCCGCGCCCGGCTTGCTCTTCAGCGCGTCGGCCATGGCCTGGCCCTGCAGCTGGCCGACCTTCTCGTTGTCGAACGAGACGTAGTAGTCGGCGGAGCCACCGAGGCTCGGGCGGTCGTAGTCGATGACCGGGATGCCCGCGGTCTTGGCCTTGGCCTCCACCGCCGCACCGACGGCCGGGTCACCGGGGGCGATGACCAGGACCTTGACGCCGGAGCTGATGAAGCCGTCGGCCAGCGTCGAGAACTTCTGGTTGTCACCCTGGGCGTTCTGGACGTCGACCTCGAAGCCCTGCGCCGACAGCGCGGCGGTCAGCATCGGCTTGTCGAAGGCTTCCCAGCGCGCCGAGGTGGCGGTCTCCGGGAGGATGACGCCGACCTTGCCGTTGGCGCCGCCACCGGCGGCCGGGGCGGACGAGGAAGCGGAGCTGCTCCCCGTGCCCCCGCTGTTCGAACTGTTGGCACCGCAAGCGGTCAGCACCAGGGCGGTGCTCACCGTGGCGGCGAGGAGGGTAAGGGTTCTGCTGCGCATCCTCGTTCCTTCCGGATCCAAGCATTGGTGACGAGCGGGCCCTCGGCGTCGCTCCGGGCCCTGCGGGGCGGTGATCCGGAGGGTCCCGGCGCACCGACGCGCATATGTTGTGGGCGACAACATATGCCGCTGAGCGGCTGCGGGGAAGATAGCTGGATCGATTAAATGACACCAATTGGACACGGTTCGGCAACACGGGCTGAACCTCGCCCGGAAAGAGTAGATCCGCTGACGATGTGATCGCCAGCACTCACCCTCTGTTACATCCAGGTTTCTTGACGGCTTGAAGGTACTCCGCCGGGGTGTACTCAGCGCAATCCGCCGCGAAGTGGTGGTGAACCCACGTGACGGACCGCTGATTGGTCGCCGACTTGCGAACTTCGGAGCGGAAGGTGCCCGGAGGGGCAGCGAGTGGGGGACGCGCGGGCAGGTTCGCGGTGACACGGATGACACGGAGTGTCACGTACTGCCTGGTACGTACCAGGAACGGACGGTGACGGCGGAGTTCAGCCGCCTGGGCGACCCCCAGCGGGCTGGCGGGCCTCTCCGGCCGGGCGCGCGGACAGGCGGTTCGCGCCGGGGTGAGGTCCGGTCTCAAGCGCCCAATGTGGCCTTGGTTGCGTCAGACGCACCGAAGGCCACATTGGGGCGCTGGGTCGGCCGGCTACCAGGACCGCAGCGTCACGATCCGCTCTTCCAGCTGCTCGACAGTCGCCATCGCGGTCACCGGCCCACCGCAAACCCGCCGCAGCTCGTTGTGGATCGCGCCGTGCGGCTTCTTCGTCCGGTGGTGGTACATCCCCACCAGCGCGTTCAGCTCCTTGCGCAACGCACCGAGCCGCTCGCTCACCGACTGGGGGCGCGCCGCGGGCGGGGGCGCTTCCTCCTTGGCCGGCTTGCGGCGCTTCTCGTCCGCTATCTGCTCTTCCTGGCGCTTGCGCAGCAGCGCCCGGACCTGGTCCGGCTCCAGCAGGCCCGGCAGCCCGAGGTACTCCTGCTCCTCGTCGGAGCCCGAGAACACCGCCGTGCCGAAGGAGTTGCCGTCGTAGATGACCTGGTCGAGCTCGGCCGAGGCGCCCAGCGACGTGAACGCCTTCTCCTCCTCGCCCGGCTCGTCCTCGGTGCGGTTGGCCTGGGCCAGGAGCTCATCCTCCCAGCCCTCCTTCTCGCGGTGCGGCTTGCCCAGCACGTGGTCGCGCTGGGCCTCCAGCTCGCTCGCCAGCTCCAGCAGCACCGGCACCGACGGCAGGAAGACGCTCGCCGTCTCGCCCTTCTTGCGGGCCCGCACGTAGCGGCCGATCGCCTGGGCGAAGAACAGCGGGGTCGACGCGCTCGTCGCGTACACGCCCACCGCCAGCCTCGGGACGTCGACGCCTTCCGAGACCATCCGGACCGCGATGATCCAGCGTTCCTTCGTCTCGGAGAACTCCTTGATCCGGCCCGACGCCTTAGGGTCGTCCGAAAGCACCAGCGTCGGCGTCTCGCCCGAGATGCGCTCCAGGATCTTCGCGTACGCCCGCGCCGTCTCCTGGTCGGTCGCGATGACCAGGCCGCCCGCGTCCGGCACGTGCTGGCGGACCTGCGACAACCGGGTGTCCGCGGCCTGCAGCACCGCCGGGATCCACTCGCCGGCCGGGTCGAGCGCGGTACGCCACGCCCGGGCGTTCTGCTCCGCGGTCAGCGGCTCGCCGAGCCGCGCGGTGAACTCCTCGCCCGCGCTCGTGCGCCAGGACGCCTCGCCCGAGTACGCGAGGAAGACGACCGGCCGGACCACGCCGTCGGCCAGCGCGTCCGCGTAGCCGTACGTGTGGTCGGCCTTGCTGCGCTGGAAGCCGCCCGCGTCCGGCTCGTAGGTGACGAACGGGATGGCCGAGTCGTCGGAGCGGAACGGCGTCCCGGTGAGCGCCAGGCGCCGGACGGCCGGGGTGAACGCCTCGCGGATCGCGTCGCCCCAGGACTTCGCGTCGCCGCCGTGGTGGATCTCGTCGAGGATCACCAGTGTCTTGCGGTTCTCCGTGCGCACCCGGTGCAGCGTCGGGTGCGCCGCGACCTGCGCGTACGTCACCGCGACGCCGTTGTAGTCCGACGAGGTGACGCCGGTGGTGTTGCGGAAGTTCGAGTCGATGGCGATCCCGGCCGCCGCGGCCGAGGCCGCCCACTGGTGCTTCAGGTGCTCGGTCGGGGTGACGATGGTGACCGCCTCGATCGTGCGGTCGCTCAGCAGCTCCGCGGCGATCCGCAGGCCGAACACCGTCTTGCCGGCGCCGGGCGTCGCCACCGCGAGGAAGTCCTTCGGCTTCTGCGTCAGGTACTTGGTGAGCGCCCGCCGCTGCCACGCCCGCAGCGGGCGCGCGGTCGAGTCCTTCTCCGCGGGAGGCGCCCCGAGCTGCGTCTCCGTCATGCCGGTCCCCCCTCGCTCAAGTGCTTTGACGTGCGAAAACCCTCACTGTGGTACCGACTGCTGCGTCGGCGACTGCGGTGAGGGCACTGGAGCGAGTCTACCGGCCGGGTCCGACAGTTCCGGGCACCGGCACGGGTGATGTCCCCCGACACGCCCGGCCGCAGGGGGTGTGACGAGCCAAATCAGCACGGATGGACCATGCTGGACACGTCATGGGTGAGGTGCAGCCGTCCGCAGCGACGAAGGTGGCCCGCAAGGGGCCGTGGCGCCTCCTCACGCGCACGCTCGCCAAGGCCTGGGACGGCAACATCTTCTCCGAGGCCGCCGAAGCGGCCTTCTGGCAGACGTTGTCGCTGCCCCCGCTGCTGCTCGGGCTGCTCGGCAGCCTCGGCTTCGTCGGCGAGTGGTTCGGCCAGGACGTCGTCGCCGCGGTGCACGACCGCATCATCGGCTTCTGCCGGACGGTGTTCAGCCAGAACGCCGTGCACGACATCATCGAACCGACGGTGAACAGCATCCTCACCGTCGGCAAGGGCGAGATCGTCTCGGTCGGCTTCCTGATCTCGCTGTGGGCGGGTTCGTCGGCGATGTCGTCGTTCGTGGACGCGATCACCGTCGCGCACGACCAGTACGGCGTCCGCAACGACGTCTGGCAGCGGATCTTCGCGCTCCTGCTCTACCTGTGCGGCCTGGTGATCCTGGTCGTCGGGCTGCCGCTGCTGGCGATCGGCCCCGACCTGCTGCCGGAGTTCTTCCCGGCCGACTGGCGCCCGACCGTGACGTCGTGGGTGAGCGCGCTGTACTTCCCGACCCTCGGGGTGATGATCACCCTCGCGCTGACCACGCTGTACAAGCTGGCCCTGCCCCGGAAGCTGCCGTGGCACCGCGGGCTGCCGGGCGCGGTGCTCGCGATGGTCGTGTTCCTGCTCTCCTCGGTCGGCCTGCGCATCTACCTGAACTGGATCACCAAAACCGGCTACACCTACGGGGCGCTCGCCGCGCCGATCGCCTTCCTGCTGCTGATGTTCTTCATCGGGCTCGCCGTCGTCGGCGGCGCCTACTTCAACAGCGCGATCCAGGAGCTGTGGCCGGCGAAGGCGACCCGGCGGCAGCGGCGCAAGTGGCGGCGGCTGGAGATGGAACGCGCTTCCGAGCGGCTGCGCTCCGAAGAGGGCCGCAAGCTGTGGGAGCGCACGACCACGCCGCTGCGGCGCCCGCGCGCCGAAGACGTCTCCCCCAACGGCGACGCGCCACCCGGAGCACCACCGTCCGAAGAGGACCAGCCGTCACCGAGCGCGCCCGAACCGGCACCCAGCGCGCCTCAGGGTCGCGTCTCCTCCCAGGGGACGACCCGGAATCCACCCCCAGACTGAGTCGCTCCTCAGCTCGGACATGGCACGCTTCCCCCATCGTGCGCGCCGGCGTCGGCCGCCGCGTCCTTCCCGAGGGGGTTCCCACAGTCATGTCCGTGCTGGCCAGATTGAGCCTGCGCAACCGAAGCCTGATCGGCCTGCTCGCGCTGGTGGTCGTCGGCTTCGGCGCTTTCGCGCTGCCGCAGATCAAGCAGCAGCTGTTCCCGTCGCTGCAGTTCCCGCAGGCCCAGATCGTCACCTCCTACGCCGGCGCGTCGCCGGACGCGGTGGACCGGCAGGTCACCGAGCCGCTCGAAGGCGCGCTGCAGGGGCTGAAAGGCCTGGAGGAGATCGATTCGACGTCCTCGGACGGCGTTTCGCGGGTCGTCACGCGGTTCGAGTTCGGTACCGACCTCGACGCCGCGGTCTCCCAGATCCAGCAGGCGGTGAACCAGGTCCGGCCGCGGCTGCCGCAGAACTCCGAGCCGTCCGTGTCCGCCGGCAGCACCGACGACCTGCCGGTCGTGCTGGTCGCCGCGGGCACCGCCGGTGACCCGCAGCGGCTCGCGCCCGCGCTGACCGACCAGGTCGCGCCGGAGCTGCGCAAGATCGAGGGCGTCCGCACCGTGACCGTCACCGGCGTGCGGCAGCCGCGCGTCACGATCACGCTCGACTACGCGAAGCTGGCCGCGGCCGGCGTCGACCCGGCGTCCATCGCGACCACGCTGCAGACCGCCGGCGCCGCCGTGCCGGCCGGCACCCTGACCGAGGGCGGCAAGACGCTGAGCGTCCAGGTCGGCGGCGGACAGACCACTGTGGACACCCTCCGCAACCTCTACCTCACGCCGAGCGCAACGGCCCGGCAAGGCGCCCCGGCGCGGGGGCCGGTGAAGCTCGGCGACGTCGCCGACGTCCAGAGCGGCTTCGCGCCGCCGACGTCGATCACGCGCACCAACGGGAAGCCGAGCCTCGGCCTCTCGATCACCATGGTGGACAACGGGAACGCCGTCGCGATCTCCGACGCCGTCCGCGACAAGCTGCCGGACCTGGCGAAGAAGACCGGTTCCGAGATGAGCGTCGTGTTCGACCAGGGCACGCCGGTGAAGGACGCGATCAGCGGCCTGACCACCGAAGGCCTGCTGGGCCTGGCGTTCGCGGTCGTCGTCATCCTGCTGTTCCTGCTCTCGGTGCGTTCCACGTTGGTGACCGCGGTGTCGATCCCGCTGTCGGTGGTGGTCGCGCTGATCGCGCTGTGGACCGGCGACCTGTCGCTCAACCTGCTCACCCTCGGCGCGCTGACCATCGCGATCGGCCGGGTGGTCGACGACTCGATCGTGGTGCTGGAGAACATCAAGCGGCACTTGGGTTACGGCGAGGAGAAGCAGCGGGCAGTGCTCGACGGCGTCCGCGAGGTGGCCGGCGCGGTGACGTCGTCCACGCTGACGACCGTCGCGGTGTTCCTGCCGATCGCGTTCGTCGGCGGCTTCGTCGGCGAGCTGTTCTCGCCGTTCGCCGTCACCGTCACGGTGGCGCTGCTCGCTTCGCTGCTCGTGTCGCTGACCGTGGTTCCCGTGCTGGCGTACTGGTTCCTGAAGCGGCCCTCGGTGCCCGCGGACGCCATCGAAGCCGAGCGGGCGCGCGAAGCCGCCGTCGAGAAGGAGCGCCGCAGCTTCCTGCAGCGGGCCTACCTGCCGGTGATCCGGTTCGCGACCAGGCGGCGGCTGACCGTCGTCCTGCTGGCGCTGCTGATCTTCGCCGGCACGGTCGGGCTCGCGACGCGGCTGAACACGAACTTCCTGGACCAGTCCGGGGGCACCACGCTGAACATGACGCAGAAGCTGCCCGCGGGCACGAGCGTCGAGGCGAAGGAGCAGGCGGCGACGGCGGTCGAGCAGGCCCTCGCGGCCGAGCCGGCGGTGCAGACGTACCAGGTCAGCATCGGCGGGGGCGGCACCTTCGGCTTCGGCGGTGGGACCAACACGAGCATCTCCGTCACCGTCGCGAAGGACACCGATCTCGACGCGCTGTCGGACCGGCTGCGCTCGAAGCTGACGTCGCGGCCGGAGCTGGGCGAGATCAAGATCGGCGCGGACGCGTCCGGGTTCAACTCCGACCAGGTCTCGGTGACGGTGACCGCGCCGTCGGAGGCCGCGCTCAAGCCCGCGTCCGACCAGGTCGTCCAGGCGTTGTCGGGGGTTTCGGGGCTGACCGAGGTGAGCAGCGACCTGGCCGTGGGCTCGCCGCGGGTACAGGTCGAGGTGGACGACGCCGCGGCGGCCGCGCACGGGCTGTCGGCCAGCACCATCGGCCAGGTCGCCAACCAGGCGATCGCCGGCCGGACGGTGACGCAGCTGCCCGTCGACGGCCAGCGCACGGACATCGTGCTGCGCGCCGGCACGGCTCCGGTGACCGTCGACCAGGTGAAGGGCCTGCCGATCCCGGGTCCGGCCGGGGTCGTCCGGCTCGACGAGGTCGCGCAGGTGTCCACTGTGGACGGACCGGCGTCGGTGCACCGCACCGGCGGCGACCTGAGCACCACGGTGACGGCCAAGAACACCGGCGACGACCTGACCAAGACCACCGCGGACATCAAGTCCAAGCTGGACGGTCTGACGTTCACCGGCGGCGCGTCGTACTCGCTCGGCGGGGTGAGCCAGGACCAGCAGGAGGCGTTCTCGAACCTGTTCCTGGCGCTGCTGGCGGCGATCGCGATCGTGTTCCTGATCATGGTGGCGACGTTCCGGAGCCTGGTCCAGCCGCTGATCCTGCTGGTGTCGATCCCGTTCGCGGCCACCGGCGCGATCGGGCTGCTGCTGGCCACCGGCACCGCGCTCGGCCTGCCGGCGCTGATCGGCATGCTGATGCTGGTCGGGATCGTGGTGACGAACGCGATCGTGCTGATCGACCTGATCAACCAGTACCGCGCGGAGGGCATGAGCGTCACCGACGCCGTCACCGAGGGCGGCCGGCGCCGGCTGCGCCCGATCCTGATGACCGCGGCGGCGACGATCTTCGCGCTCGTCCCGATGGCACTGGGCATCACCGGCCAGGGCGGCTTCATCGGCCAGCCCCTCGCCATCGTGGTGATCGGCGGCCTGGTCAGCTCGACGCTGCTGACGCTGGTGCTGGTCCCGACGCTGTACACGATGGTCGAGACCCGCAAGGAACGGCGGCGCGCGCGGCGCGAAGCCAAGCGGACGCCGGCGAAGGCGCCGGAGTCGGAGTCCCTGGACCCCGCCCCGACCGCCTGACCGCCTGACGAAGGGCCGTGGCTTTCACGTGAAAGCCACGGCCCTTCGTGCGTTCACTGCTTGAAGCGGTAGGTCATCGAGTCGAAGAGGACGCAGATGCTCGGCGACATCACGATCACCCGCAGGGTGCCGTCGCGCTCGTCGAAGTCGATGCCCTCGACCTCGAAGTTCCCGCCGCAGCCGCTGCGCAGCGGCAGCTGGCCCAGCGACGTTACGTGCCCGGTGACGTCGGCGCCGTTGAGCGCCCCGGCCAGGTCCACCTGCAGCAGCGGCTTCGTCGTGCCGAAGAGGCTGCCGTCCGGGTCGTCGGACGCGCAGAGCAGGCGGGTCGCCGTCTGGAAGTCGCAGCCCTGGACGTCGCGGACCGGGTGGTCGAGGCGGATCGCCGAGGCGTAGGGGAGGTTCTGCGCCGGGTCCGTCGCCACCACGCCGGGCATCGGGTGGACCAGGAGCCGGTCCATGGTGCCCCACTCCCCCGCCACCAGCCAACGCGCGTCGGGCGACACCGCGGCGAAGGAGTTGTTGTTGGCTTCCCACGACTCGAGGTTGTGCTTGTAGTTCTTCCACGAGCCGTCCGGGGCCTGGACGCGGAAGAGCTTCGCGCCGCGGTCGTCGCGCTGGTAGGGCTCGACGTACCAGCCCTGGGCCGAGCCCGGGTCGCCGACGTGGTTCCAGCCCTGCGAGCCGAGGTCCGCCGGGATGGTGCCGATCCCGGTGTAGCGGATGGTGGTGCCGGACGGCCGCACGATCGTGGCGAGCCCCTGGCTCTCGTCGAGGGCGCGCGCGGAGTCCCGGCCGACCTCCGTCCAGCCGGTGACGGCCTGGGCCAGCGCGGGCGAAACCACGGCGAGCAGGGCGGCGAGGGTGAGCACGATCCCGGTTCTGCGCATGTGCGACTCCGGTGGGTGAGGGAACCTGGCCAGCTGGATTTACCAGGACTCCCGCACCCGGCACACCCGCCGAATGAAGGTTTTTCACGTTTGTTCGACGACTTGTCCGTTTCCGGACAGCCCGAAGACCCGGCGGGAACACCCGCCGGGGTTCAAGCCGGGGTCACTCCCCGGGGCGCAGCCCGTCGAAGATCTCCTTGCAGGCCGGGCAGACCGGCGACCCCGGCTTCGGCGACTTCGTCACCGGGAAGACCTCGCCGCACAGCGCCACCACGTGGTTGCCCATGACCGCGCTCTCGGCGATCTTGTTCTTCTTCACGTAGTGGAACATCTTCGGCGAGTCGTCGTCGGTGGTGTCCGTGCCCTCGGGCGTGGTTTCCGGCTTCGTCAGCGTCTCGGTGCTCACCCGTCCATTGTGCCCGAGACCCCGCGCGACGGGTCCTCGGCCTGGCAGGATCCACGGCATGTTCCAGAAGGTGCTCGCGACGTTCGGCTCGGGCGGGGCGAAGATCGACGCCCGCCTGCTCGACCGGACCGCCACCCCGGGCCGTCCCCTGCACGGCGAGGTCCTGCTGGCCGGCGGCGACGTCGACCAGGAGATCAAGGGCCTCGCCGTGACGCTGCTGGCCCGCGTCCAGGTCCCCGGCGCGGACAAGACCGAAGACCTCCCCTTCGGCACCCAGCACCTGGTCGGGCGCGAGGTCATCCGCGCGGGGCAGCAGGTGCGCGTCCCGTTCGAGGTGCCGCTACCCTGGGAGACGCCGGTGACCAGCGTCTACGGCAAGCCGCTGACCGGCATGGCGGTCGGCGTGCGGGCCGAGCTCGACCTGGCGACGTCGGTGTCCGACCCGTTCGACGCCGACGCCGTCGCGATCGAGCCGCTCCCGGCGCAGAAGCGCGTCCTGGACGCGCTGAGCCGCATCGGCTTCACCTTCCGCGAGGCGATCCTCGAGCAGGGCCGGATCACCGGCGCCCAGCAGCAGCTGCCGTTCTTCCAGGAGGTCCGCTTCACGCCTTCGCCCCGCTTCGCGAGCGTGTTTTCCCAGCTCGCGGTCACGTTCCTGGCGTCGCCGGACCGCACGGACGTCGTCCTGGAGGTGACCAAGCGGGTCCGGGTCGCCAAAACGGGCGGCTTCGGCGGGCGCGGGCAGGACTTCCTCGGGATGTTCACGATGAAGCCGGACGTGAACTGGGAGAAGCAGCTCGACGACTGGCTCGACCTCCTCGCCCGGCCGCGCGGGATCTTCGACTGATGGAGTGGGCCGAAGCGGTCGCCGTCCTGGGCGGCACTCCCGACGCCTGGCCCGAACTCCAGGCCCGCTACGGCGAACCCCACCGCCGCTACCACACGCTCGCCCACGCGGCCGCCGTCGTCCGCGACTCCGCCTGGCTGGCCGAAGGCCTCGGCGAAACCGACCGCGCGATCGTCGCCGTCGCCGCGTGGACGCACGACGTCGTCTACGACGCGAACCCCGGCGAAGACGAACGCGCCAGCGCGCGGTGGGCTCGCGACGCGCTGGACCTCGCCGACCGCCACCAGGACCGCGTCGAAAACCTCATCCTCGCCACCATCAAGCACGACGCCCCGCCGGAGGACGCACTGGCCACCGCCCTCCTCGACGCCGACCTCGCCATCCTCGGCGCCCCGAAGGAGCTGTACGCGGCCTACGCGCGAGGCGTGCGCGAGGAGTACGCGAAGTACCCCGACGACGTCTGGCGCGAAGGCCGCATCGCCGTCCTCGAGGGCATGCTCGCGCGCCGGCTCTACCGCAGCGAAGCCGCGCGAGCACGCTGGGCGAGCGCGGCCGAAGCGAACCTGACCGCCGAGCTGACCCACTGGCGCGGCAGGCGACCCGATCACCGATGATGGTCCCTCGTGACTACCGCACTCTCGCTGCACGAAGAGGTCGCCTCGGCGCTGCGTGACGGGCACCCCGTCGTCGCGCTGGAGAGCACCATCCTGTCCCACGGCCTGCCGCCGGGCCGCAACCTCGACGTCGCCCGCCGCCTCGAGCGCGTCGTGCGCGACGGCGGCGCCGTCCCGGCCACCATCGCCGTGCTCGACGGGCGCGTCGTCGTCGGCCTCTCCCCCGCCGAGCTCGAGCGCGTCTGCGCGCCGGACGCCGGCCTCGACAAGCTCTCGCTGCGCGACCTCGGCCCGGCCGTCGGCCTCGGCCGGTCGGGCGCGACGACCGTCGCGAGCACGTCGGCGCTGGCCGCCGCGGCCGGCATCGGGATGTTCGCCACCGGCGGGCTCGGCGGCGTGCACGTCGGCGCCGCGCAGTCCTGGGACGTCTCGGCGGACCTCGGCGTGCTGGCGAAGGTGCCGACCGTGGTCGTCTGCTCCGGCGTGAAGTCGGTGCTCGACATCCCCGCCACGCTCGAAGTGCTGGAGACGAACTCGGTGCCGGTGCTCGGCTACCGCACCGACGACTTCCCGGCGTTCTACCTCCGCTCGTCCGGGCACGCCGTCGGCTGGCGGGTCGACGAGCCGAAGCAGGCCGCCGCCGTGATCGACGCCCACCGCGCGTACGCGGATTCCGGTGTCCTGCTGGCGAACCCGATTCCCGAAGCGTCCGAAATGGACAAGCAGCTGCACGACCGGCTGCTCGCCGAGGGCCTCGCGCTCGTCGAGGAGCAGGGCGTGCACGGCGCCGACGTCACGCCGGTGCTGCTGGAGCACTTCCACACCGCGAGCGGCGGCGTGAGCATCGACGCGAACGAGGCGCTGGTGCTGAACAACGCCAAGCTGGCCACCGAAGTCGCGGTGGCGCTGGCATGAGCGGGATCGTGGTGGTCGGCGACGCCGCTCTGGACGTGATCGCCCGACACGACAAGCCGTTGCCGCACGGCGGCGACGCCCGCGCGAAGATCCGGTTCACCGGCGGCGGCTCGGGCGCCAACACCGCGCTGTGGCTGCGGCACCTCGGCGCGGAGACGACGCTGCTCGCCCGGATCGGCGACGATCCGGGCGGCCGGCTGATCCGGGCCGAGCTGGAGGCGGCGGGCGTGCGGTGCGCGTTCGCCGTCGACCCCGAGGCGCCGACGTGCTGCGTCGTCGTCATGGTCGACGGCTCCGGGCAGCGCAGCATGCTCGCCGACCGCGGTGCGAACCAGCGTTTCGCCCCCGAAGACGTCACGCCCGAGGCACTGGCCGGGGCGAACCACCTGCACCTGTCCGGGTACGTGCTGCTCGACCCGCCGTCACGCGCGGCCGGGCTCGCCGCGCTGGCCGCCGCTCGCGAAGCGGGGCTGACGACGTCGGTCGACCCGCAGGCGGCCGCGCACATCACCGACCCGGCGGCCTTCCTCGACGACGTCCGCGGTGTCGACCTGCTGATGCCGAACACCGAGGAGCTGGTGGCGCTGACCGGCTCGGCGGACCCGGTGTCGGCGAAGGAGCTCCTCGGCACGGTCGGCGCGGTGGTCGTGACGGCCGGGCTCGACGGCGCGAGCTGGGTGGACCGCGACGGCGTGACGAGCGTCCCGGCGGTCGAGGCCGACTGCATCGACTCGACCGGCGCGGGCGACGCGTTCGACGCGGGCGTGCTCACCGGCTGGCTGGCCGGGGAGTCCATTGTGGACGTCCTGCGGCACGGGACGCGGCTGGGCGCGCTGGCCGTCGGGAAGGTGGGCCCGCAGCCCGGCTGACGCTCAGCCGTCGATGACGCGGTGGCTGGTGCCTTCGATCGCCTTCGCCTCGCGCTGGTACCTCGAGACGTGCTCGGACTTGCGGGGCGGGCGGTCGTTGGCGATCAGCACCGCGACCCACGGCAGCGGCACCGAGATCGCGAGGAAGCCCAGCGCCAGCCACCACGTGTGGTAGGTCAGCCCGGCGAGGATCAGGCACGGGATCCGGCAGGCCATCATGATCACGTACTTGCGCTTGCGGGCGGCGAACTGCTCTTCGTACGACGGGGCCGCCCCGGTGATCAGCACCGGGTCCGAGTCCTTGGCGGGCGTGGTCACTGCACCACCTCCACGTCCCATCGTCCCACCTGTTCCGGTCATCCGTCAGCTGGGTGGGACAACTTGCTCAACGCGGCCGTGACGAGGGTCTCGATGCCCGTGCGCAGCGTCGGGTGCAGCACCGGGGCGAAGCGCGGCGAGTGGTTGGACGGGATGTCGCGCTCGAACCGGCCCTCGGTCATCGCCGTGATGACCGTCTGCGGGTCGAAGCCGCCGACCAGCCAGAACACCGACGGCACGCCGGCCGCGCGGCCGAACTCGCTGAAGTCCTCACTGCCGGTCACCAGCGGTGCCGGCAGCACCACGTCGGCACCGAAGTGGCCGCGGAAGACCTCGGTGAGCGCGTCGTTGGCGGCTTCGTCGTTCTCGGTGACCGGGTAGGAACCGGACCGGACGATCTCCGGCGGCTTCGGCGCGCCCGCCGTCGCCGCCTCGCCGTTGACGATCCGTTCGACCGCGGCCAGCACCCGTTCGCGGACGGCCTGGTCGAACGACCGGACGTTGACCTCCAGCACGGCGTCGTCGGCGATCACGTTGCTCGCGGTGCCCACGTGCAGGGAGCCGACGGTGACCACGGCCGAGTCGGTGGCCGCGATCTCGCGCGAGACGATCGTCTGCAGCTTGAGCACGACGGACGCGGCCAGCACGGCCGGGTCGACGGTCGTCTCCGGGCGCGAGCCGTGCCCGCCGCGGCCGTGCAGGGTGATGCGCAGCGTGTCGGTCGCGGCCATGATCACGCCGGGGCGGGTGAGCACCCAGCCCGCCGGGCCGGGCACCAGGTGCTGGCCGAACACGACGTCGGGGGTGCCCGCCCGGTCGAAGAGGCCGTCGCGGACCATCCGGACGGCGCCGCCCGCGCCCTCCTCGCCCGGCTGGAAGACCACCTGCAGCGTGCCCGACCACGTGTCGCGGCCCTTCGCGAGCAGCGCGGCGGCGCCCGAAAGCCAGGTGGCGTGCATGTCGTGCCCGCACGCGTGCATGACCGGGACGTCCTTGCCCTGCTCGTCGGTGCCGCGCGCGGTGCTCGCGTACGACAGCCCGGTCTTCTCCTCGACCGGCAGCGCGTCGATGTCGGCGCGCAGCAGGACCGTCGGGCCTTCGCCGTTGCGCAGCACGCCCAGCACCCCGGTGCCGGCGATGCCGGTGTGCACCTCGTAGCCGTCGTGCTCCAGCCGCCGGGCCAGCTCGGCCGCCGTCCGGGTCTCGGCGAAGGACAGCTCGGGGTGGCGGTGGAGGTCGATGTACAGCGCTTCGAGCTCGGGCAGCGCCGCGTCGAGCGGGGCGAGGACGCGTTCAAGGGTCACGGGGGCCATCGTGGCAGCATTACCCACCGTGAGCACGCGAAGCGTACTGCCCGACCTGTCCGACGACGTCTGCGCGCGGCTGCGCGAGGCCTTCCGGCGCGCCTCCTACGACGCCGACGGCGTGGTGGCCGCCCTCGGCGGGGCCGCCCACGCGGCGCTGGGCCGCGGCGAGCCGGTGCCCGCCGAGCGCGCGAGCCGCGACGCCGGCGACCTCGGGACGCTGATCCGGCTGTTCCTGCTGGGCGGCACCGAGCCGGAGACCGCGGTCAAAGCCGCCTTCGCGCCCCTGTCGCCGGAAGACGCCGTCGCCGCCGGGGTGCTGGCCCCGGTGGCGGACGGCTACCGCGCCGCCCTCGACATCCGGCCGCACGGCGACGACGAGGGCTCGTGGTGGGTCGTGTCCGACCTCGACGCCGACGTGCTCGGCACCACCGTGCCCGAGGACCACGTGCTCGGCGTCGGGCACGCGTCGCTGTCGCTGATCCGCGCGACCAGCCGCCGCCCGGTCGGCACGCTGCTCGACCTGGGCACCGGCAACGGCGTCCAGGCCCTGCACGCGACCCGGCACGCCCAGCGCGTCACCGCCACCGACGTCTCCGAGCGGGCCCTCTCCCTGGCCGCGGCGACGTTCCGGCTCAACGAGCTGGACGTCGAGCTGGTGCGCGGTGAGTGGTTCGCGCCGGTCGCGCGGCGGAAGTTCGACCAGGTCGTCTGCAACCCGCCGTTCGTGGTCGGCCCGGCCCGCGTCGACTACACCTACCGCGACTCCGGCCTGGCCGGCGACGACGCGAGCGCGCTGGTCGTCCGGCAGCTGCCCGGCTTCCTCAACGAAGGCGGCGTCGGCCAGCTGCTCGCGTCGTGGGTGCACACCGGGAAAGAGGACTGGGCCGACCGGGTGAGCCGCTGGCTGCCCGCCGAGACCGACGCTTGGTTCGTCCAGCGCGACGTCGCCGACCCGGCGCTCTACGTCGGCACCTGGCTGCGGGACGCGGGCCTCGACCCGCGCTCGCCGGAAGGCCGGGCGAAGGCGGCGGCGTGGCTCGACTGGTTCACCGCGAACGACGTCCGGGGCATCGGCTTCGGCTTCGTCACCTTGCGGCGCGCGTCCGGGCGGACACCGACCGTCGTCTGCGAAGACCTCCGGCAGGCCTACGACGACCCGCTGGGCCCGGAAGCGGCCGGCTGGCTGGACCGCGTGGAATGGCTGCGCGAATCGGGTGATTCATTGCTCGATGTCCGTTTTGTGGTGCCGGACACGGTTTTGCTGGAAAGCATCGAGGAACCCGGCGACGACGGCTGGGCGACGACCGTCCGGCGGCTGCACCGCACCGACGGGCCGGGCTGGCAGCACGAGGTCGACGACCTGGCCGCCCGGCTCCTGGCGGGCTGCCGCGGCGCGCTGCCCCTGGAGGACCTGATCGAGCTCCTCGCGTTCTCGCAGGGCCTCGACGCTTCGGAGCTGGCGGCCACCGCGCTGCCCGTCGTCCGCGAGCTCGTCCGGCACGGGATGCTCGTCCCGGCGGACCGGTGAAGGCGGTCGCGGCCCGCGTCACGCGGGCGGACGTGACCGTCGACGGCGAGGTCGTCGGGGCGATCGACGAGCCGGGTTTGCTTGTGCTGCTGGGGATCCACGTCGACGACGACGCGGCGAAGGCCGTGACGATGGCGCGCAAACTGCACGAGCTGCGCGTGCTGCGCGACGAGGAATCATGCGCCACGGCGAATGCGCCGCTGCTCGTGGTGAGCCAGTTCACGCTCTACGGCGACACGAAGAAAGGGCGGCGGCCGTCGTGGACCCGAGCCGCCCGGCCGGAGGTCGCGGAGCCGTTGGTGGACGCCGTCGTGGCCGAGCTGCGCGGCCGCGGCGCCACCGTGGCGACGGGCCGTTTCGGGGCGATGATGGCGGTCTCGAGCGTCAACGACGGTCCGTTCACCGTTCTCGTGGAGGTCTAGACCACCCCGCCACGGTTCACGTCTTGACATGATTCACATGGGATTCTCAGGTTTCCCGCCTCCCCGGCGTTCTCAGCAAAAGCTCAGCAATGGTCGAGCAACCGGAGCGCGCCGGCAGCCGTCTCCCTTTTAGGCGAGCCGGGAACGTTTTGGAAACCCGGAGCGTTGTGCCAGATGTCCAGCCAAGCCGGCCGGACCGGCGTACCGGGTTCCACAGGCCCCGGTCCGCGGGTACGCACCCGGTGGGACGACCGCAGCAGCACGTTCAGCCCGTGACCGGGGAGGCAGAATGTCAGTCCAGACTCTCGAACGCGAGTCGCGCGGGATTCGCGAGCGCATCCCGGCTCAGGTGTCCGAGGAGCCGGCGAGCGTGGGGGCGCTCACCGACGCCGACCTCGACGCCCAGAGCCCCGCCGCCGACCTCGTCCGCGTCTACCTCAACGGCATCGGCAAGACGGCCCTGCTGTCCGCGGCCGACGAGGTCGAGCTCGCCAAGCGCATCGAAGCCGGCGTCTTCGCCCAGCACATGCTGGACACCGGGGAGAACCTCACCCCGAAGCGCCGCAAGGAGCTTTCCGCCCTGGTCCGTGACGGGCACGTGGCCAAGAACCACCTGCTGGAGGCCAACCTCCGCCTGGTGGTCTCGCTGGCCAAGCGCTACACCGGCCGGGGGATGCCGCTGCTCGACCTGATCCAGGAGGGGAACCTGGGCCTGATCCGCGCGGTGGAGAAGTTCGACTACTCCAAGGGGTTCAAGTTCTCGACCTACGCGACCTGGTGGATCCGCCAGGCCATCACCCGGGGCATGGCCGACCAGGGCCGCACCATCCGGCTCCCGGTCCACCTGGTGGAACAGGTCAACAAGCTGGCCCGCATCAAGCGCGACCTGCACCAGCAGCTCGGGCGGGACGCGACGAACGAGGAGCTCGCCGCCGAGTCGGGCATCCCGGCGCACAAGATCTCCGACCTGCTCGACCACTCGCGCGACCCGGTAAGCCTGGACATGCCGGTCGGCACCGAGGAGGACGCCCCGCTGGGCGACTTCATCGAGGACTCCGAGGCGACCGACGCGGAGAGCGCCGTGATCTCGGGCCTGCTGCAGGACGACCTGCGCCGCGTACTGGCGACGCTGGACGACCGCGAGCAGCACGTGATCCGCCTGCGCTACGGCCTCGACGACGGCCAGCCGCGCACGCTCGACCAGATCGGCAAGCACTTCGGGCTCTCCCGCGAGCGCGTCCGCCAGATCGAGCGCGAGGTCATGTCGAAGCTCCGCCAGGGCGAGCGAGCCGACCGGCTCCGCGCGTACGCCAGCTGATCGCTTCTAGTGAAGGGGCGGGTGCAGAGTGCACCCGCCCCTTTCGCACGTGTTCGACCAGCGGTTCCACGTTTCACGCGGCCGCCGTCGAAAATTCTTCACGAAAACGGGGTTTCACCGCCTCCGGACGTGGGTAGCAACCCGTGGCCAGCACCCGTTCGGCAGCGTTGACTTATGACGTTCGTCACGACAGCCTCGTCTGAGGTGGCCAAAGGTGCAGGCACAGGCTTCGCAACCGGATGTGCACGCATCCGGAAGCGTTCCCCGGGAGGTCGGGTCCGTCGGGGTGGACCCGGCCTCCCGACCAAAAAGACCAAAAGACGGGGGCGCCCCGCGAACGCACGCCGGCAGCACAAACCCGCACCCCCACGAACCAGTCCGCCCCGCAACCCCGATCCGAAGCCAGAACACGGCCGGCAGTGCCGGGTCAAGGCACGCTTTCCCGCCTTGACGCGGTACTGCCGGCCGTAGTCACAATCGGGCTTCGGGGTTGTGGGGATCCCCAGCCTGCAGCCGAACGCGGAACGAGCGTGGGGTGGCCCACAGTGATCGCATGCCTCTTCGGCGCAACGACCGCCGCCGCATAAGGTGGGCCGATCCCGGAGCTGGCAAAGGAGCCTGGCAGTGCCGTCCACCACCACGTTTCAGCACACCGAAGTCCTCCCGCTGGGCAAGGACACCACGACCGAGTACCGGCTGGTCACCGACGAGGGCGTCGAAACCGTCGAAGCCGCCGGCCGGAAGTTCCTGAAGATCGCCCCGGAAGCACTCACCACCCTGGCCCGCACCGCGATCACCGACATCCAGCACCTGTTGCGCACATCACACCTGCAGCAGCTGCGCGCGATCGTCGACGACCCGGAAGCGAGTGGCAACGACCGCTTCGTCGCCATGGACCTCCTGCGCAACGCCGCCATCTCCGCGGGCGGGGTCCTCCCCATGTGCCAGGACACCGGGACCGCCATCGTCATCGGCAAGCGCGGCGAGGGCGTCCTCACCGGCGGTGACGACGAGCGCGCCCTCTCCCGAGGCATCTTCGACGCCTACCAGCAGCTGAACCTGCGCTACTCGCAGATGGCGCCGGTCAACTTCTGGGACGAGCGCAACACCGGCACGAATCTCCCCGCCCAGGTCGAGCTCTACCACAAGGACGGCCAGGACGACCCGGCCTACGAATTCCTCTTCATGGCCAAGGGCGGCGGCAGCGCCAACAAGACGTTCCTCTACCAGGAGACCAAGGCCGTCCTGAACCCGAAGCGGCTCGCGCGGTTCCTCGACGAGAAGCTGCGCGGCCTCGGCACCGCGGCCTGCCCGCCGTACCACCTGGCGATCGTCGTCGGCGGGATGTCGGCCGAGTTCAACCTGAAGGTCGCGAAGCTCGCCTCCGCGCGCTACCTCGACAACCTCCCGGCCGAGGGCTCCGAGCTCGGCCACGCCTTCCGCGACCAGGACCTCGAGCAGCAGGTGCTGGAGATGACCCGCCGGTTCGGCATCGGCGCGCAGTTCGGCGGCAAGTACTTCTGCCACGACGTCCGCGTCATCCGGCTCCCCCGCCACGGCGCTTCGTGCCCCGTCGGCATCGCCGTGAGCTGCTCCGCCGACCGGCAGGCGAAGGCGAAGATCACCGCCGACGGCGTGTTCATCGAGCAGCTCGAGCGCGACCCGGCGCGGTTCCTGCCCGACGTCACCGAGGAAGACCTCTCCGACGACGTCGTGAGCGTCGACCTCAACCGGCCGATGGCCGAGATCCGCGCGCAGCTTTCGCAGCTGCCGGTCAAGACGCGGCTTTCGCTCACCGGGCCGCTGGTCGTCGCCCGCGACATCGCGCACGCGAAGATCGCCGAGCGCCTCGACGCCGGCGAGGAGATGCCGGACTACCTGAAGAACCACCCGGTGTACTACGCCGGCCCGGCGAAGACGCCGGAAGGCTACGCGTCGGGTTCGTTCGGCCCGACGACGGCGGGGCGGATGGACTCCTACGTCGAGCAGTTCCAGGCCGCCGGCGGCTCGCTCGTCATGCTGGCCAAGGGAAACCGCTCGAAGCAGGTGACGAACGCGTGCCAGGCGCACGGCGGGTTCTACCTCGGTTCGATCGGCGGCCCGGCCGCGCGGCTCGCGCAGGACTGCATCAAGAAGGTCGACGTCCTCGAGTACGCCGAGCTCGGCATGGAAGCCGTCTGGAAGATCGAGGTCGAGGACTTCCCGGCGTTCATCGTCATCGACGACAAGGGCAACGACTTCTTCGCCAGCACCGGCGACCCGGTGCTGCAGATCAGCTTCCGTTAGGACGCAGGGGAAGGGGACACCGGCCCGCCGCCGGTGCCCCCTTTCTTCCCTGCTCCCTCAGCCGACGCGCTCGATCCGCGCGCGCCGGATGAGGAACTTTCCGGGTTCCCGAACCTGTTCGAAGGCCGCGTTGTTGAGCAGCGTGCAGCTGCCCGACACCGACGTGACCTCCACCGTCGTGGACTTCGAGTTGTCCAGGTTGGTCACCTTCAGTTTCGTCCCCGCCGGGAACTGGTTGCTGGACGCGGCGGGCGCGCCGCCTTCGCCCGAGAGCGTCACGGTCGAGCCCGGGCAGACGACTTCGCCGACGGCGCCGGTGTCCACTCCGGACTGGTTCTGCTGCTGGTTCTGGTTCTGCTGCTGGTTTTGCTGCGCCGGCGCCTGCTGCGCCGGCGCCTGTGCGGCCGGAGCCTGCGCGGCTTGGCCGTTGTTCGCGACGACGTTCGCGGTGCAGCCCGCGACCTGCCGCCGTTGCTGGATCAGGTCGACGACCGCCTGCCGGTTGGCGATCCGCGCGGCCGACTGCGCGTCCGGGTTCGCCTGCTGGCCCGCGATGAAGTTCAGGTTGTTCTGCAGGGCCGTGTCGAGTCCCCCGCAGTTTTCCTTGGGCGCTTCGGCGGCGTTGCCCGCGGGACTGCTCAGCGCGATGGCGGCCGCGGTGATGCCGGAAACGCCCAGCAACGCGGCCAGACCGACGGTCGCCTGCTTGCGGTGCCGACCACTGCTCAACCGGGGCATGTGCCCCTCCTCTCTGATCACCACCTCACCCTTGGATACGGCCCGGTAACACGGGCGGTTCACCGGAATCGCGGGAATTTTTTCGACAACTTCGATGCGTGAACAGAAATAGTGGTCCGGACCACTGACGACGAACCGGGCGATGACCAGCGCGGGGACGCGGTGTTCACACCACCGGGGCGGACTCGTGGTCCGAACCATTCACCCGAGCCGCGGTCGCCGATGCCCAGCGGCCCGTCGTCACCAGCCCCAGTACGAACACCACCACGCCGCAGCCCGCCACGATCGCCCACACCGCGTGCCCCGTTCCCGGTGGCGTCCCGGCCTGCGCCGCCACCACCGCGCCGATCACCGCCACCCCCAGCGACGTCCCCACCTGGCGGCTCGTCGACGCCACCGCCGCCGCCAGACCCGCCTGTTCGCGCGGCATCCCGGACACCGCCGCGTTCGTGATCGGCGCGTTGAGCAAGCCGTAGCCGATGCCGAAGCACACGTACCCCGTCACGACCGCGGCGATCGGCGAAGCCGGGCCGATCCCCGCCAGCACCACGCCGGAGGCCGCGATCCCCGCACCCGCCACCAGCAGCGGGAGCCGCGGGCCGCGCGCGCCGGTCAGGCGGCCCGACAGCGGCGCTCCCACCGCCGTCAGCACCGCCATCGGCAGCGTCAGCAACCCCGCGTGCAGCACCGAAAACCCGCGCGTCTCCTGCAGGTACAACGTGGTGAGGAACAGGAACCCCGACAGCGCCGCGAACCCGGCGATCGCCGTGAGCGTCGCGCCCGAGAACGGCACGCTGCGGAAGAACCTCAGCTCCAGCAACGGATCCCGGCGCCGTCGCTCGTACGGCAGCAGCGCCGCCAGCGCCGCGGCGGCGACCACGGAGCAGCCCACCATCACCGCGGTCCCCGAACCGCGGCCTTCGATGATCCCGTACGTCAGCGCCGCCAGCAGGACGATCACCAGCAGCTGCCCGACCGGGTCGAGGCGGCGCGGGCGCGGGGCGCGCGACTCGGGGACGAACAGCGCCGTCAGCACGATCGCGGCGATGCCGACCGGGACGTTGATCCAGAAGATCGAACGCCAGCCCGCCCAGTCGACCAGCACGCCGCCGAGCACCGGGCCGACCGCCAGGCTCAGCCCGTTCACCCCCGCCCACACGCCGATCGCGCGGGCGCGGTCACGGGGATCGGTGAAGACGTTCGCGACGATCGACAGCGCGACCGGGTTGAGCATCGACCCGCCGACCGCCTGCAGCGCCCGGAACGCGACCAGCAGCCCGATGCTCGGTGCGATCCCGCACAGCAGCGAGCCGAGACTGAACAGCGCCAGCCCGGTCTGGAACGTCCGGCGCCGCCCGATCCGGTCCGCGGTCGAGCCGGACAGCATGAGCAGGCTCGCCAGCACGAGCGTGTACGCGTCGATCGTCCACTGCAGACCGGAGACCGACGCGCCCAGCTCGCGGCGGATCGACGGCAGCGCGAGGTTCACGATCGTGTTGTCGAGCCCGACGATGAACAGGCTCAGGCAGCAGGTGGCCAGGACCACCCGCCGGCGCACCGGCTGCGGCACCGCACTCCCCAACTAGTTGCACGGACAATATTAAGCACTGTACAACTAATTGGGCGGGCCGCTCGTCAGGCCGGGAACAGCTCCCCGAGCCGCGCCAGCGTCTTCTCGATGCTCTCGGCGTTCTTGCGCGGGAACGGGCTGAGGCTGATGGCGAGCGGGAACTTCGCCGTCGACCAGTCGAACGTCTCGGTGACCTCGGTGCGGCCGTCGCCCAGCGGCTCGAGGCGCCAGCGCCAGCGGTGGCCGTTGAAGTGCCGCCAGGCGATGAGCCTGCCCTCTTCGAACTCGACGACGGTGTTGAGGATCTTGTACGACGCGCCCAGCTTCATGTCCATGCCGAACTTCGCGCCGAGCGCAAGCCGGTCCGGGCCGCCCGGCTGGGCGGCCCGGACCGTGCCGGATCCGTCGATGAGCGGGTGCTGGGCCGGATCGGCGAGCAGCCCGAAGATCTTCTCGGGCGGCGCGGCTACGATCGCGGTGCGTGAGACCTGGCGGCTTCCCATCACCCGAGCCTAGGCCAGGGTGATCACTTCGGCGGCGTGGTCTTCAGCACGACCTTGCGCTGGTCCAGCGGCGCGGCCAACGCGACCGAGATCACCGGGTACCGGATGTCCATGGTGCACATCTGCCCGGTCTGGGCCTTCGTCTCGCTCAGGTTGACGACGACGTGGTCGCCCGCCTGCTCGGTCGCCTCGCCGAGCGCGTGCCCGCAGCCGCCTTCCTGGGCGCGGACGTTGAGGATGGTGCCGCCGTTGGCCGTCCACACCTCGCGCGGGTAGCCGCCGGGCAGCGCCGAGGCGTCGACCTGGCCGGGCGGCACCGGCGTGCTCCCCTCGGGCACGGTGAGCCGCGGTTTGCCCGGCGGGTTGGCCGACGGCGACGTCGGCAGCACCGACTCGGTCGGCGACGTCGAAACGCTGCCGGTGGGCGCGGCGGTGTCACCCCCGGCCGCGGGCTGGCCGGTGGGCATGTCCCGGCCGGCACAGGCCGTCGCCATCAGCAGGAACGCGCCTGTCCCGACCACCTTCGCTAAGTACCTCATGTCCCGAAGACGGAACGGGCGGCGCCGCGGGTTGCACGGAAGATCGGCTGGTTCGTGCCTTTTTCACGAACCGGTCCCGGACGTGGTCCGGGAGGGCGGTCCCGGGCATCCCGGGGCCGCCCTCCCAGCGTCGGGGGAACTCCTCAGCCCTGGCGGAGCACCACCGTGCGCGTGCCGAGCGGCTCGGCCAGCGTCAGCGGGATGCTGACCTCCTTGAGGTAGTCCGGGCACATCTGGCCCTTCTTCGCCGCGATGACGGAGACCAGCACGACCACCTGCTGCGGCGTCTGGTCACCGACGTGCGCGGCGACGCGGCGGCAGCCACCCTCCTCCGCCTGGAGGATCACCGTCCGGCCGTCGAGGCTGCGGGTGAGGCTCCGGGGATAGCCCTCGGGCAGCCCGCGCGCGTCGACCTGGGACTCGGCGATCACGTTGTCGCCCGGGGCGATGCCCTGGGTCGGACGGCCGACGGTCTGCGACGGCGGCGGGGCGACCGTCGGCGAACCCGGCACCACCGGCGATGCCGACGTCGTGGGCGTTTCCGGTCCGGTGCTGCCCGGCGCGCCCGCGGTCCCCGCCGCCCCGCACGCCGTCAGCGTGAGGAGCAACAGACCCGTTCCCAGCAGTGTGCGCATACCTGCCAGACGGAGTGGACGCCGAAACGGTTGCACCTGCCGGTGCGAGGGCGTCCCGCGCAGTGGCGGAATCAGAGCCGGCCGGCCGCCACGAACACGCACACCGCCAGGATCAGCGCGTTCACCCCGACGTTCCGCCACTCGGCCGCCTTGTGCCGCACGACCGCCAGCCGGGTGTGCATCGCCATCGCGCCCACCATCACCACGGCCAGCCCGACCGCCGCCCAGCCGGTCAGCTCCGGCGCAACGCCGACGAGCACCGGCAGGACCAGGCCGGCCACCGCGAACAGCTCGCAGATCGCGGTGAAGCGGACGACCGGCAGCGGGTACGCCGCCGCGCCCGTCTGGCCGGTTTCGAGCAGCCGCTGCCGCGACATCGTCGACTTCAGCACGCCCGACAAGGCGAAGATCGCCGCCAGCAGGATCTGTCCGGCCCACAGTGCGATGTTCATGACGTCCTCCCGTTCGGTTGTGCGGGAGGAACGAACCGGCCGGCGGGAACGTGACAGTCAGGCGCGGCCCAGCCGGGTCAGGAAGCTCAGCCGGTCACCCCGGTACAGCGACCGCACCCGCTCGAACGGTGCCCCGTCCGGGCCCCAGGCGATCCGGTGCGTCAGCAGCATCGGCAGCGCCGGGTTGGTCCCGATCAGCAGCGCCTCGCGCGGCGTCGCCAGCACCGTCTCGACGCGCTCCTCGGCGCCGTCGAACACCACCCCGAGCTGCTCGCTCAAGCACGCGTACAGCGACTGCTCGGGGTCGAACACCTCCAACAGCGTCGGGAACCGCTCCGCCAGGAGATATGTCGACTCCAGCCCGACGCGCTCCTCGTCGGCCAGCAGGACCCGCTCGATGTGGATCACCTCGGCGTCCGAGGTGACCTGCAGGTCCGCCGCCAGCGCGCTGCCCGCCACGCGCCGCTCGAGCGTGATCACCGTGCGGCCCGGCCGGATCCCCTGGCGGCGCAACCCTTCCGTGTAGCTCACCAGGGCCAGCGGCTGCACCAGCTTCGGGCCGGCGACGAACGTCCCGCTCCCCTGGCGCCGGCTCAGCCTGCCCTCGAGCACCAGCTCGCCGACCGCCTGCCGTACCGTCGCCCTCGACACCTCGAACCGCTCGCACAGTTCCCGTTCCGTGGGCAGCACCGAGCCTTCGCCCAGTTCCGCGATCACCGCCAGCAGCTCGACCTTGACCGCGTAGTAGCGCGGGACACGGCCGTGCTCGGGAATCCCGTCGAGGACGGGACCGTCGGCGGACAGGCGGGAATGGCGTAAAGGGGCGGGCACGGAATCGACCCTATTCGTTTCCCGCCGCGCCGTGGTTCGCTGTGGCGCGTAACACGGCTGTCACACGGAGGATCACCCGGATGCGCTCGACACCACTCGCCCGCCGGCTCGGCCTCGCCGACGCCGTTTTCCTCGGCCTGGGCTCGATGATCGGCGCCGGCGTCTTCGCCGCGTTCGCCCCGGCGGCGCGGGCCGCGGGGGCCGGATTGCTCATCGCGCTGGTCCTCGCGGCCGTGGTCGCCTACTGCAATGCGATGTCTTCCGCCCGGCTCGCGGCCATTTACCCCCAATCCGGCGGCACCTACGTTTACGGCCGGGAAAGGCTCGGTGAATTCTGGGGTTACCTGGCCGGCTGGGGATTCGTCACCGGGAAGACGGCCAGCTGCGCCGCGATGACGCTGACCGTCGTCGCCTACGCCGCGCCCGGGCTCGGGCAGCCGTGGCGCGGCCTCCTCGCCGTCGCCGTCGTCGGCGCGCTCACCACCGTCAACTACTTCGGCGTGCACCGCTCCGCGCTGGCGACGCGGGTGATCGTGTCGTGCACCCTGCTCGTGCTCACCGCCGCCGCGGTCACGATGGCCGCCGGGGCGTCCGCCGGCGGCCCGCTCGTCGCCTGGCCCGGCACCGGCGGCGTCCTCGAGGCGGCCGGGCTGCTCTTCTTCGCCTTCGCGGGGTACGCCCGGCTCGCGACGCTCGGCGAGGAGGTCCGCGACCCCGCCCGGACCATCCCGCGCGCCATCCCGCTGGCGCTGGGCCTCACCCTCGTCGTCTACGCGGCGCTGGCGGTGCTGCTGCTCGTCCGCCTCGGCCCGGCCGCGCTCGCCGCGAGCCCCGACCCGATCGCGGCCGCCGTCCCGGGGTGGCTCGCCCCGGCCGTCCGGGCCGGCGCGGCACTGGCGGCGCTCGGCTCGCTGCTCGCGCTCATCCTCGGCGTCTCGCGCACGACGCTGGCGATGAGCCGCGACGGCCACCTCCCCCGGTTCCTCGCCGCCGTGCACCCCCGCTACGACGTGCCGCACCGCGCGGAACTCACCGTCGGGCTCGTCGTCGCCGTGCTCGCCGCGTTCCTCGATCTGCGCGACGCGATCGGCTTCTCGTCCTTCGCCGTCCTGACGTACTACGCGGTCGCCAACGCCGCCGCGCTCACGCTGAAGGGGAAGGTGCGGGCCGTCCTGGGCCTGGCCGGGTGCGTGGTGCTGGCCTTCAGCCTGCCGCTGCCTTCGGTGCTGGCCGGCTGCGTCGCGTTGGTGCTGGGCGCTTCGGCCTACGGCGTTCGCCGGATCCGGCGGTGAGAAATCACCCAACCGCCCGAAAGATCCGAAGAAAGTCGGTTGTCCGGGTATGTGAGCACCTGCTGTAGTCGTGGGGTCACCTTCGAGCTCGGCTTCCACTGTGGACACTGGAAGGACTGATCCCCTTGGCTCCCAAGCGCTGGTTCACCCTGCTCAGAAACGCCACCACCGCACTGGCCGCGCTCGCCGCGGCCGCGTCGTTCGCCACCCCGGCGATCGCCGCCCAGCCGCCGTCGACCGACGTCGTCGGCGGAACCCGGGCCGCGCAGGGCGAGTTCCCGTTCATGGTGCGGCTGTCCATGGGCTGCGGCGGCGCGCTCTACACCAAGCAGATCGTCCTGACCGCGGCGCACTGCGTCAGCCGGACGGGGTCGAACACCTCGATCACCGCGACGGTCGGCGTCGTGGACCTGCAGAGCTCGAGCGCGCAGAAGATCCGCTCGACCTACGTCTACCAGTCCCCCACCTACGGCACCTCGACCGGCGGTGACTGGGCGCTGATCAAGCTCGCCAGCCCGGTGAGCGGGCTCTCCACGCTGCCGATCGCGACGACGTCGGCGTACAACAACGGCACGTTCACCGTGGCCGGCTGGGGCGCGGCCCGCGAAGGCGGCGCGCAGCAGCGGTACCTGCTGAAGGCGACCGTCCCGTTCGTCGACGACGCCACCTGCCAGGCCCAGGGCGGCAGCTACCCCGACCTCATCCCGAGCGCCGAGATCTGCGCGGGCAACCTCGCCTCCGGCGGCGTCGACACGTGCCAGGGCGACTCCGGCGGCCCCATGTTCCGCCGCGACAACGCCGGCGCGTGGATCCAGGTCGGCATCGTCTCCTGGGGTGACGGCTGCGCCCGTCCGCACGCCCCCGGCGTCTACACCGAGGTGAGCACGTTCGCGTCGAAGATCGCCGCGGCCGCCGCCACGCTGTAACCGCTTCCGCGAAGAGGGGGCCCGCCGCGGCGGGCCCCCTTCAGCGCGTCTTGTCCAACCGGGACAGTGCTTTTTCGTAGCCGTTCACCAGGTCCGCGACGACGTCGGCGACCGGGCGGACCGCGTTCATCCGGCCGACGATCTGGCCCACCGGCATCGACACCACGCTCGGGTCGTTCGCCGCGTGGATCCGGTTGTGGGCGTGGGAAACCAGCAGGTTCTGCAGCGGCATCGGCAACGGCTCGGGCGCGTCCGGCGCGGCCCACGCCTCGGTCCAGCGGGTCTTGAGCAGCCGGGCCGGCTTGCCGGTGTAGATCCGCGTCCGCACGGTGTCCGACGAAGTCGCCCCGACGAGCGCCTGCTGCATCGCCACCGACTCGCCCATCGTCTGCAGGTACTCCTCGGTGGCCAGCCACATCGAGCCCATCCAGACGCCGGACGCGCCGAGCGCGAGCGCCGCGGCCACCTGCCGCCCGGACCCGATCCCGCCCGCGGCGAGCACCGGCACGTCGACCGCGTCGACGATCTCCGGCACCAGCACCATGGACGCGATTTCGCCGGTGTGGCCGCCGGCTTCGTAGCCCTGCGCGACCACGAAGTCGACGCCGTTCTCGACGTGCCGGACCGCGTGCTCGGCCTTCCCGGCGAGCGCCGCGACCGGCACGCCCTTGTCGTGGCACTGGGCGATGACGTCCACCGGCGGCGAGCCGAGCGCGTTGGCGATCAGCTTGATCGGGTGGTTGAGCGCGACCTCGACGTGCGAGCGGGCGACCGAGTGCAGCCAGCCGAGCACCCCCGCGCGCTCGTCGGTGTCGTCCGGCAGCGGCGGCACGGAAAGCTCTTTCAGCACCCGGTCGACGAAGGCGCGGTGGCCGTCCGGGATGTGCTTCGCCAGGTCGACCTGCGTGCCTTCGGCCGGGATCTTCGCCGGCATCACGATGTCGACGCCGTAGGGCTTGCCGCCGGTGTTCTCGTCCATCCAGGTCAGCACCCGGTCGAGCTCGGCGGCGTCGTTGAACCGGACGCAGCCGAGCACGCCGAGCCCGCCGGCGCGGCTGAGTGCCGCGGCGACGTGCTCCGAGGGCGTGAACCCGATGATCGGCAGGTCGATGCCGAGCCGGTCGCACAGGGGTGTCCGCACTTGCGCTTTCCTCTCAGACGGGCTGGGCCGTGGCCGGTTCGTGCTCGGCCGCGTAGCGCTGGGCCCACGGGTAGTCCGGCTTGCCGCTGGGCGACCGGCCGATCTCGCCGGCCAGCCAGATCGTGCGCGGCACCTTGTACCCGGCGATCTCGCCGCGGACGTGCTCTTCGAGCGAGGCGAGGTCCGGCGAAGCACCCTCGCGCAGCTGGACGACGGCGGCGACGCGCTGGCCGAGCCGCTCGTCCGGGACGCCGATGACGAGCGCGTCGAAGACGTCGGGGTGCGACTTGAGCGCCCCTTCGACCTCTTCCGGGTAGACCTTCTCGCCACCGGTGTTGACGCACTGGGAGCCGCGGCCGAGCAGCGTGACGGTGCCGTCCTCCTCGTAGCGGGCGTAGTCGCCCGGCACGACGTACCGGACGCCGTCGACCTCGACGAAGATCTTCTTGCTCTTCTCGGGATCGCCGTAGTAGCCGAGCGGGACGTGGCCGCGGCGGCCGATCAGCCCGACCGCGCCGGGCTTCTTCTCGACGACGTTGCCGTCGTCGTCGAGCAGGATGGCGTCCTGGCCGAAGGTCACCCGCGGACCGGCGCTGTGGTCGGAGTCCTTGCCGACCATGCCGATCCCGGTGAAGCCGCTTTCCGACGACCCGATCGCGTCGGTGATCACGGCGTTCGGCACGAGCTCGACGAACTCCTGCTTGACCGACTGGGAGAACAGCGCGGCGTGGCTAGACACGGCGACGAGCGACGAAGCGTCGTAATCGCCCTCGCGGAACGCCTCGATCAGCGGCCGCGCCATCGCGTCGCCGACGATCGTGAGGACCTGGACCTTGTGCTCCTGCACGGCTTTCCAGATCTCGTGGGCGTCGAAGCGCGGCACGAAGACCACCGGGCTGCCGGTGAACAGCGCGCCGAACGCGGCCCACTGCGCGGCGCCGTGGATGAGCGGCGCGGCGGGCAGCCGGGTGAGGCTCCCGGCCTTGCCCTGCTCGGCGAGCGTCCACTCGTCCGGGATGTACTCGCCGGTGACGAAGTTGATCCCGCCGCCGAGCGCGCGCCAGACGTCCTCCTGGCGCCAGAGCACGCCCTTCGGGTAGCCCGTGGTGCCGCCGGTGTAGAGGATGTAGAGGTCGTCGTTGCTGCGTTCCTCGAAGTCGCGTTCCGGGCTTTGCGCCTCGAGCGCGGCCTCGTAGTCGACGCCGCCGTAGCTCTCGTAGTCGCCGTCACTGCCGTCGTCGATCACGACAACGTGTTTCAGTTTCGGTGTCTCCGGCAGCACCGCGGCGACCTTGTCCGCGTAGCTTCTCTCGTGCACGAGCGCGACGATTTCGGCGTCGTTGAAGAGGTAGGCGAGTTCGCCGTGAACGTAGCGGTAGTTGACGTTGACGGCGATCGCGCGCAGCTTGTACGCCGCGACCATTGCCTCCAAGGCCTCGATCGAGTTGCGGGAATAGACCCCGATGTGGGACCCGCGTCCCACGCCGTGCGCGGCGAGGTGGTGGGCGAGCCGGTTGGCCCGCGCCTCCAGTTCGGCGAAGGTGACCCGCCGGTCGCCGCACACGACCGCGACGCGCTCCGGCACGGCGTCGACGGCGTGCTCCAGAAGATCCGCGATGTTGAGTGCCACGCCCTCAAAGTAGAACATGTTATCGTTCTGGGCAATGGCACTGCTCCTTCAGGAGGTCTCCCGTGGGTGAACCGCACGCGCTGGTTTCGCAGGAAGGGGCGACACTGGTCGTCACCATGAACCGCCCCGAGGCGCGCAACGCGATCACCGGCGAGATGATGTCGATCATGGTCGACGCCTGGGACCGGGTCGATTCGGACGAGGAGATCCGCAGCTGCGTCCTGACCGGCGCGGGCGGCGCGTTCTGCGCCGGCGCGGACCTGAAGTCGATGTCTCGCAACTCCCCGTCCGACTCGTTCGCCTCGGGCAAGTTCGACCCGTCCCGGATCCCCGGCCTCCTGAAGGGCCGCCGCCTGACGAAGCCGCTGATCGCGGCGGTCGAGGGACCGGCGATCGCGGGCGGGACGGAGATCCTCCAGGGGACGGACATCCGGGTCGCGGGTTCTTCCGCCCGGTTCGGGGTGTCGGAGGCCCGGTGGGGACTGTTCCCGATGGGCGGGTCGGCGGTGCGGCTGCCGCGTCAGATCCCGTACACGGTGGCCGCGGACATCCTGCTGACCGGACGTCATCTGTCCGCTTCCGAGGCGTTGGCGATCGGCCTGATCGGGCACGTGGTCCCGGACGGACAGGCCCTCTCGCGCGCGTTGGAACTGGCCTCCCTGGTGAACGCGAACGGGCCGGTCGCGGTGCGGGCGATCCTGCGGACGATCCGGGACACCGAGGGGCTCCACGAGGAGGAGGCCTTCAAGCTGGACTCGCAGTACGGCATCGAGGTGTTCGCTTCGGAGGACGCCAAGGAGGGGCCGCGGGCGTTCTCGGAGAAGCGGAAGCCGGAGTTCAAGGGCCGCTGACCTAGAACGCGTTCCACTGAAATCCGACCGCCTCGCGGAGGAACCTTGTCGACAGAACAAGAACATGTTTCACTCATGGACGTGACCGAGACACCGCTGGCGGCACCCCTCAACGTCGGTTTCGACTACACGCGCTCGACCGGGCCCGTCCTGGGCCGGTTCGTCACCTCCCTGCGCGAACGCCGGATCGAAGGCGTCCGGGGCAGTGACGGCCGCGTGCACGTCCCGCCCGTCGAGTACGACCCCGGGACCGCCGAACCGCTCGGGGAGTTCGTTCCCGTGGCCGACGAGGGCACCGTCGTCTCGTGGTCGTGGTGTCCCGAACCCCTCGACGGGCAGCCGCTGAACCGGCCCTTCGCCTGGGCGCTCGTCAAGCTCGACGGCGCCGACACCGCACTGCTGCACGCCGTGGACGCCGGCAGCCCGGCGAACATCCACAGTGGACAGCGGGTCCGCGTCAAGTGGGCCGACGAGACCGTCGGGCACATCCGGGACATCGCCTACTTCCTGCCCGTGGACGCCGAGGACACGAAGCCCACCGAGCCCGCTCCCCCGGTCGCCGAGCGCGAAGAGGGCGCCCCGGTCAGCGTGATCATCACGCCCGTGCACCTGAAGTACCTGCACTCCGCCTCCCCCGAGGAGAGCCGGTACCTGCGCGGCCTCGCCGAAGGGAAGCTGATCGGCCAGCGCTGCCCGAAGTGCGGGAAGGTCTACATCCCGCCGCGGGGCGCCTGCCCGACCGACGGCGTCCCCACCACCGACGAGGTCGAACTGCCCGACACCGGGATCGTCACCACGTTCTGCATCGTCAACGTCCCGTTCCTCGGCCAGCGCATCAAGCCGCCGTACGTCGCCGCGTACATCCTGCTCGACGGCGCCGACATCGCCTTCCTGCACCTCGTCCTCGGCTGCGACGCCCAGGACGTCAAGATGGGCATGCGCGTGCGCGCCGCGTGGAAACCACGTGACGAGTGGTGGACGTCGCTGGAGAACATCAGCCACTTCGAGCCGACCGGCGAGCCGGACGCGGCCTACGAAACCTTCGCCCACCACCTGTGAGGTCCTGATGCCAGACGTCGCGATCGCGGGCTTCGCGAAGGCCCCCAACGTCCGCGAGACCCCGGGCACCACCAACGGCGTGGAGATGCTCGTCCCGATCTTCGCCGAGGTCTTCGAGCGGACCGGTTTGTCCAAACAGGACATCGGCTTCTGGTGCTCCGGCTCGTCGGACTACCTGGCCGGACGCGCCTTCTCGTTCATCGCCGCCGTCGACGCGATCGGCGCGTTCCCGCCGATCCACGAGTCGCACGTCGAGATGGACGCCGCCTGGGCGCTCTACGAAGCGTGGCTGAAGATCAAGATGGGCGAGGTCGAGACCGCGCTCGTCTACGGCTTCGGCAAGTCCAGCGCCGGGCAGCTGCGCCGGGTGCTCGCCCTGCAGCTCGACCCGTACGTCGTCACGCCGCTGTGGCCGGACTCCGTGTCGATCGCCGGGATCCAGGCGCGCCTGGGCCTCGAAGCCGGGCTGTGGTCCGAAAAGGACCTCGCCGAGGTCGCCGCGCGCGGCACCGGCAAGGACGTCGCCGAACTCCTCGACACGCCGTACTACGCGGACCCGCTGCGCCGGCACGACATCGCGCCGATCACCGACGGTGCGGCCGTGATCGTCCTGTCCACTGTGGAACGAGCACGGGACATCGTCGACCGGCCCGCCGTGATCACCGGCATCGAGCACCGGGTCGACTCCCCCGTCCTGGGCGCCCGCGACCTCACGCGCAGCCCGTCCACCGAAGCCGCCGCGGCGGCCCTGGACCTCGACGGCGCCGACCTGGCCGAGCTGCACGCGCCCTTCACCCACCAGGAACTGATCCTGCGGACGGCGCTGAAGCTCGACGATTCCACGAAGATCAACCCGTCGGGCGGGGCGCTGGCCGCCAACCCGATGTTCTCCGCCGGCCTCGCCCGCATCGGCGAGGCCGCGGCCCGCATCCACAGCGGCGAATCCCGCAAGGCCGTGGCGCACGCGACGAGCGGCCCGGTCCTGCAACAGAACCTGGTGACCGTGCTGGAGGCCCGATGACCAAGCAGCTCACCGCCGTGCTCGGCACCGGCCAGACGCACCACCGCGCCAAGCGCCAGGACGTCTCGATGCCGGGCCTGCTGCGCGAGGCGATCGACCGCGCGATGGCCGACGCCCAGGTCGAGTGGGCCGACATCGACGCCGTCGTGCTCGGCAAGGCCCCGGACCTGTTCGAAGGCGTCATGATGCCCGAGCTGTTCCTCGCCGATTCCCTCGGCGCCACCGGGAAACCGCTGCTGCGCGTGCACACCGCCGGCTCGGTCGGCGGGTCGACGGCGCTGGTCGCCGCGTCGCTGATCCAGGCCGGCGTGCACCGCCGGGTGCTGACCGTCGCGTACGAGAAGCAGTCCGAGTCGAACGCGATGTGGGGCCTGTCGATCCTGCCGCCGTTCCAGATGCCGGTCGGCGCCGGCGCGGGCGGCTACTTCGCGCCGCACGTGCGCTCCTACATCCGCCGCTCGGGCGCGCCCGAGCACGTCGGCGCGATCGTCGCGGCCAAGGACCGCCGCAACGGCGCCCTCAACCCGTACGCGCACCTGCAGCAGGCCGACATCACCGTCGAGTCGGTGCGGAAGTCGCAGATGCTGTGGGACCCGATCCGCTACGACGAGACGTGCCCGTCGTCCGACGGCGCGTGCGCGATGGTGCTCGGCGACGAGGCCGCCGGGGACGCCGTCGAGGGCGGCGCGGCCTGGATCCACGCGACGGCGATGCGCACCGAGCCCACCACGTTCGCCGGCCGCGACCAGGTCAACCCCCAGGCCGGGCGCGACGCCGCGGCCGCGTTGTGGGCCGAGGCCGGGATCACGGACCCGATGTCCGAAGTGGACGTCGCCGAGATCTACGTGCCGTTCTCGTGGTTCGAGCCGATGTGGCTGGAGAACCTCGGGTTCGCGCCCGAAGGCGAAGGCTGGAAGGTCACCGAAGCCGGCGAGACGGCGATCGGCGGACGGCTGCCGTGCAACCCGTCCGGCGGGGTGCTCTCGTCCAACCCGATCGGGGCGTCCGGCATGCTGCGCTTCTCCGAAGCCGCGAAGCAGGTGATGGGCCGGGCCGGGGACTACCAGGTCGACGGCGCGCGGATCGGGCTCGGGCACGCCTACGGCGGCGGGTCGCAGTACTTCTCGATGTGGGTGGTCGGCGCCGACAAGCCGAATTGATACGCTCGACCCACCATGCCCAGACTCGCCGACCACGAGCAACGCCGCCGCCAGATCGCCGAAGCGGTCTGGCGGATCGCCAGCACGCGCGGGCTCGAAGACGTGTCGCTGCGCAAGGTCGCGGCCGAGGCCGGCGTCTCGCTGCGGCTGGTCCAGTACTACTTCGGGACGCGGGACGACCTACTGCTCGGCGCGCTGGAGATCCTCAACGCCGACGCCGGGGAGAGCATCCGCGCGGGCCTCGGCCCCGAGGAGGACGCGACGCCGCGCGAGGTGCTGCGGGCCATGCTCGTCGGGATGCTGCCGGTCGGCGACGAGCGCCGCACGCGCTACCTCGTGCACCTCGCCTACTTCGTCCGGTCCCTGTCGGACACCGGGCTCGCGTCGGCGTTCAGCGCCGCGCCGCCCGAGCTGGAACGGCTGACCGCGGACCTGCTGGCATGGGGCCGCGACCGCGGGGAGGTCGCCCCCGAGCTGGAGCTGCTGCCGGAGGCCGAGCTGCTGCTGTCGAGCGTCGACGGCCTGCAGACCAGCATCATCCTGGGCCAGCGGACGCCGGAGGCGGCGATCGCGCTCATCGACCACCAGCTGGACCGGCTCTTCAGCCTCGCGAACGTCGCCACTTGAGCGCCAGCAGCGTCCCGAGGACGCCCGTGACGACGCCGACGGTGGCCGGCACCGCGACCGGCGGGTCCACCACGACCACCGGGTTCAGCACCACCGGCGCCGGCGGCTGGACCGGCTTCGGCGGCGCGTCGGAGCCGGTCGCCGTCCACGCCGTGACGTAGACGAGCAGCCGCGCGACGAGCGAGATGAAGAAGATCAGGCCGATGACCGAGCCGAACGCGATGCCGGTCGGCGAGTCGCCGATCAGCCGCAGGTAGAAGCCCCCGGCCAGCTTGAGCACCTCGAACCCGACGGCCAGGGCGACCGCGCCGCGCACCGCGCTGCGCACGCCCACCTTCTGCCGCGGCAGCCGCGTGAGCACCCACAGGAACACCAGCCAGTCGGCGGCCAGCGACAGCGGCACCGAGGACGCCGAGACGAGCTGGTGCCCCCAGCTCGTGTCGTCGAGCCCGGCCAGCCGCAGCAGGTAGCTGCCGAGCGCGGTGCCGGAGATGGTGAGCGTGAACGACACGAGCAGCGCGGCGCTGAGGCCGAGCAGCGCGAGCAGGTCGACGGCGATGAGCCGCAGCAACGGCTGGTCGGACCGGTTCTGCCCCCACAGCGCCGTCAGCGAGTCCCGCAGCGCGTTCATCCAGTTCCAGCCGGAGTAGAGGCCGATGACCAGCCCGAATACCCCGACGCTCGTGCGCTGCTCGACGAAGCCGGTGAGCAGCTCGGTGGCCTTGTCGCCCAGGCCGCCGGGCAGCGTGGAGACGATCGCGTGGACCATCGTGTCGAGCAGGTGCGGCTGGCTGGCCAGCACGAACCCGGCGACCGACGAGGCGACCATCAGCAGCGGCACCAGCGACAGCAGGCTGAAGTAGGTGATCGAGGCGACGTAGTGGTAGCCGCCGCGGTCGATGTAGCGGTTGGTCGCGCGGGCGATGTGGTCCAGCCACCGGTACCGGGCGCGGGCCCGGGCCCAGGGGCTCGGGGTCTTGGGGGAACTGTTCACGGTCACTGTCTACCCAGCCGGAGCGCACTTCGCTCAGGCAACACGCGGTCGGACCATCAGCTCAGGACGACGAGCCCGGCGCCGTCGTCCACCGGGAGCGCGGCGTCCGTCGTGGCGAAGACCGTGCTGCCGAGGAAGTCGAGCTCGCAGCCGAGGGTGGCGAGGAAGGACGTGTCCGCGGCGTCGCGCCCGGTGGAGATCCGCAGCATGGTCTGCCGCGGCGCCAGGCGGGTGGCGTCGAAGACGTACCAGTGGCCGTCGATCCCGGCCTCGAAGACGGCGTGGAAGTCCATCGGTGACAGCCCGGGCGCGTAGACGCCGACGTAGCGGGCGGGGATGTCGAGGAACCGGCAGAGCGTGACGCAGACGTGCGCGAAGTCGCGGCAGACGCCCTCGCCGGCGAGCAGCGTGTCGACGGCGTCGTCGGTCGGCCGGCTGGAACCGACCACATAGGACAGTCGCTCGTGGACGTTCCGGACGATGGCGTCGACCCTCGCCTTGGTGCCCTTGGCCTTGAGCGCGGCGGGCGGGACGAGCCCGGCGACGCGGTCGGAGGGGCAGTACCGGCTCGGCCGGGTGAACACGGCGGCGTCGGCGAGCGTGACCGGCTCGGGTTCGGGCTCGGCCAGCGCGCGTTCGGCGTGGTAGGTGACGCGGTGTTCGCCCGGGGGCAGCGTGAAGACCTCGGCGCGGGTGCCGTGCTCGAACTCGACGAGTTCGCTGTCCCCGTGCCAGGAAACGGTGAGCTCTTCGGTGTCGGCGTGCGCCGCGGCGACGGAGATCGCCGCGGGACCGGGTTCGGTGACGCGGAAGGAGAACTCGACGTCGACGGTCGCTCGCGGGGCCATCACCCCATGATGTCACCTCCCGGCGGAATCGCCGGGTGGCCTGACGGGGCGGGGTCGTCCAGGAGGTGCTCCCCGGACGACCCGCCACCGCGTCGAGCGGTTCCTCAGGCGTAGTTCACCGGGTAGTGCTTGATGCCGTTCAGCCAGCTGGACCGCAGCCGCACCGGGGGTGCCGCCTCGGTGATGCCCGGCATCACGTCCGCGATCGCGTTGAAGATCAGGTCGATCTCCAGCCGGGCCAGGTTCGCGCCGATGCAGTAGTGCGAACCCGTGCCGCCGAAGCCCACGTGCGGATTGTCCTCGCGGAGGATGTCGAACTTCTCCGGGTCCTCGAACACCTCGTGGTCGAAGTTGGCCGAGCTGTAGAACATCCCGACGCGGTCGCCCTTGCGGATGTGCGCGCCACCCAGCTCGGTGTCGCGGGTGGCCGTGCGCTGGAACGCCACCACCGGGGTGGCCCAGCGGACGATCTCGTCCGGCGCGGTCTTCGGCCGCTGCTCCTTGAACAGCTCCCACTGGTCCCGGTGGTCCAGGAACGCCTTCATGCCGTGGCTGATCGCGTTGCGCGTCGTCTCGTTGCCGGCGACGGCGAGCAGGATGACGAAGAAGCCGAACTCGTCGGAGCCGAGCGCTTCGCCGTCGACGTCGGCGTGGATCAGCTTCGTGACGATGTCGTCCATCGGGCACTTGCGCCGGTCCTCGGCCATGTTCCAGGCGTAGCCGATGAGCTGCGCGGACGCTTCCAGGGGTTCGACCTCGTACTCGGGGTCGTCGTAGGCGACCATCTGGTTCGACCAGTCGAAGATCTTGAGCCGGTCCTCCTGCGGGATGCCGATCAGCTCGGCGATCGCCTGCAGCGGCAGCTCGCAGGCGACGTCGGTGACGAAGTCGCCCGACCCCTTCTTGCGCGCTTCCGCGGCGATCCGCTCGGCGCGCTCGCGCAGGGTGTCCTCGAGCTTCGCGATGGACCGCGGGGTGAAGCCCTTCGACACGATCCGCCGCAGCTTGGTGTGCTGCGGGGCGTCCATGTTGAGCAGCACCAGGCGGTTCGCGTTGAGGTTGTCCTCGGTCATGCTCTCGTCGAAGCGGATGATCGCCGTCTTCTCGCTCGACGAGTACAGCGTGCTGTCGCGGGACACCTCCTTGACGTCCGCGTGGCGCGAGACGACCCAGTAGCCGTCGTCGCGGAAGCCCGCGGTGTTGTGCTTCTGGGGGTTCCACCACACGGGCGCGGTTCGCCGGAGCTCGGCGAACTCGGCCACGGGCAGCCGTTGGGCGTAGAGGTCCGGGTCCGTGAAGTCGAAACCGGCGGGGATGAGCGGAGCGGCCACGGTGCCTCCCACGGTTCGCCTTTGAAACACGTTCTAACGGCGATTAGAGCATACGGTGTTAACTTGCGGAAGACCGTTCAGTGAAACCCGTTAACTTGACCGATGAGGCCAGGTGAGCGAGCGCTCACTCTTCGAAGATCAAGATCCCGCAGATCCTGGGGCCGCTTGCCTCAAACGATAACTTGTTCTAGTTTTCTGGTTACAGGACAGTGTTTCCCGACGAAAGGGACGACATGGGCGTGCCGGTCATCGTCGAAGCCGTGCGGACCCCGATCGGCAAGCGGGGCGGGCTGCTGGCCGGCCTGCACGCGGCCGAGCTGCTGGGCGCCGCGCAGCAGGCCCTCCTCGACCGCGCCGGGATCGACCCCGCGCTGGTCGAGCAGCTGATCGGCGGCTGCGTCACGCAGGCCGGCGAGCAGTCCAACAACGTGACGCGCACGGCGTGGCTGCACGCAGGCCTGCCGGAAACGGCGGGCGCGACGACGATCGACGCCCAGTGCGGCTCGGCGCAGCAGGCGACCCACCTGGTCGCGGGCCTGATCGCGGCGGACGCGATCGAGGTCGGCGTCGCGTGCGGCGTCGAGGCGATGAGCCGGGTGCCGCTGGGGACCAACCGGGCCGGCGCGTCACCCCGGCCGTCGTCGTGGTCGATCGACCTGCCCAACCAGTACGGCGCGGCGGAGCGGATCGCGGTCCGCCGCGGCCTGACCCGCGCCGACGTCGACGCGTTCGGCGCCGCGTCCCAGCAGAAAGCCGCGGCGGCGTGGGAAGCGGGGCGCTTCGACCGCGAAGTGGTGCCGGTGAAGGCACCGGTGCTGTCCTCCTCCGGTGAGCCGACGGGCGAAACGCGGCTGGTCGGCCGCGACCAGGGCCTGCGCGAGACGACCGTCGAAGGCCTGGCGCGGTTGAAGCCGGTGGTCGAGGACGGGATCCACACGGCGGGGACGTCGTCGCAGATTTCCGACGGCGCGGCGGCCCTGCTGCTGATGGACTCTTCGCGGGCTTCGGAGCTGGGACTGCGGCCGAGGGCCCGGATCGTGGCGCAGGCGCTGATCGGCGCGGAGCCGTACTACCACCTGGACGGCCCCATCCGCGCGACCGAACGGGTGTTGTCCCGGACCGGGATGACGGTCGGTGACGTGGACCTGTTCGAGGTGAACGAGGCGTTCGCGTCGGTGGCGCTGTCGTGGCAGCAGGTCGTGGACCCGGATCCGGCGCGGGTGAACGTCAACGGCGGCGCGATCGCCCTGGGCCACCCGGTGGGCAGCACGGGAGCCCGGCTGCTGACGACGGCGTTGCACGAGCTGGAGCGCCGCGACGCGTCGACGGCGTTGGTGACGATGTGCGCCGGCGGAGCACTGGCGACGGCGACGGTCGTCGAACGGCTCTAGCTGGCCAGCGCGCCGGGGTAGCGGGTCATCTCGGCGAAACCGACAGCCAGCGCCTGGGCCGCCGGTTCGGCGGAAAACGACCAGTGCACTGCGAACCCGTGCCCGGTCGAGAGGCTCACTTCGCCGTAGCGCATGACCGGTAGCCGGCGGTTGTTCTTGAACCGCCGGTCCGGACCACCCCGCTTGTTCACGTACTGCCAGGTCGTGTCCACCTGGACGGCGTCAGGCGGCACCGACCCGTCCTCGATGAACCGGGTCGATCCCGGAACGACGGAAACCGCTTGGTACGTCACATCCGCATAAGTGTTCCGATCGCGCACCAGGATGCGGTCAGGGAGGAAGTAGACCGACCGAGTAGCCGACTGCAGGGAGGGAATGGCGATGTTCGACTTGAGGTGGACCGAGCCGCCCAAACCTCGGCGTAGCGGCTCACGCCGCACCAGAGAACCCGCGCCCGCATTCACCTTGCGCTGGTAAGCGGTCTGCAGGTCGCCGCGCGCGACAGTGCTCCACGCGCTGTGCGACCGGCAGACGTCGTCGAAGGACCTGAGCAGGCGCTCGAACTGCGACTGAGCCGGGGCGTCCACCTCGTAGAAGGCCACCACAGTCCGGCGAATCCCGTCTCGCCAGCCGGTCCAGAGGGTGAGCGGAAGACCGGCCAGGAGAACCCACGGAGTCACGGCGGCGAGCAGGACGCTCACCACGAGCACCCAGGGCCAGATCCGGTGCGCTCCCGCAGCGGCGTTGAGCTGCGAGACGAGCGCGCTGGGGGACGCGGGCAGGAGCTCCTCAGCGCGCTTCCCGGTCACGTCGGAAAGCACGACGTCGCCGGGGTCCGGCAGAACCGGCGCAGAAACCGGCGCCGGTCCGCGACCGGCGGGATGCCGGGCCCGGCGCCCACCGACGGTCGCGCGGTACGACACGCCGCCGACACCGACCCGCACGTAACTCCCGCGCGGGCCGCCACCCACGCGCAACCCCGGAATACCCGCCGAGATTCCGATTCCCGACTTCGAAACGCCCACCCGGACCGGTCCCAGCCGGATGCTGGTGCGCAGGTAGATCGACATGCGTGCCTCGCTTCCCGTCGAACACCAGGTCGTAGTGAAAGCGGAGATCGCTACGGAGGACCACCGACCGCAACCAGGCCGTGATCGGCGCGAGACGAAGCCCATCAGGCGGACATCCACCTCGACTTCGACCTTCACGCGGGATCCACCGGACGCTGCCCCATCGCCGCGGCCAGCGGATTCGAAGCGGCCGTGCCGGACGTATCCGCGGGCGCTGCCGACCACCACGCCGTCGGGCGATGCGCTTGTGCTTGACTTCGGTGCATGATCTCGGAAAGCCGTTGCCCGGTGGAGAACGGTGAGCTCCTCGTCCGCCGCGGCGGCGAGGGTCCGGCGCTCCTGCTGATCTCCGGCGGCACCGGGTCGGGTGACTCCTACCGCGCGCTGGCGAAGCTGCTGTACGCGGGCTACACGGTGATCACCTACGACCGGCGCGGCCACTTCGGCAGCACGGATTCGACGACGGGCCCGGTCCCGGTGTCGTTGCAGGCGGACGACGCGCGGGCGGTGCTGGACCACATCGGCCTCGGCCCGGCGATGGTGTTCGGCACGAGCGCGGGCGCGCTGATCGGGCTGGACCTCGTGGCCCGGTTTCCCGATCACGTGACGACGCTGGTGGCGCACGAGCCGCCGGCGGTCCACCTGATGCCGGACGCGGGCGCGTGGCTGGAAGCGGCGGCGGAGCAGGTTCGCCTGGCCCGTTCGGGCGAGCTGATGACGGCGGTCACCCGCTTCGCCGACGCGATCGCCGGCGCGGCACTGCCGGACCTGCCGAACCTGCGGCTGCCGCACGAGGCCGACTGGATCCGGTTGTTCGACCGGGAGTTGACGGAGTTCTTCGACTACCTGCCGGACTTGCGCGCGTTGCGCAAGGCGAGCACGGAGATCGTGCCGGTGGCCGGGGAAGGCAGCCGGGGGCGCTACCACTACCAGCCGGCGAAGATCTTGGCATTGGAGCTGGGGTTGCCGTTCACGGAGATGCCGGGGGCGCATCTGGCTCCGCAGCGGAACCCGGGGAAGTTCGCGGCGGCGTTGAAGGACCTGCTGAGCCCGGAGCTGTGAGGGAAAGGAGCGCGCCGTGTGGTCACCGGACGAGCTGGTTCTCCTGGACACGGCCCAGGAGCTGGAGATCGCCGTCGAGCGCGCCGACGGCAGCTCGCGGCGGTGGACGCCGATCTGGGTCGTGTGCACCGGCGGGCAGGTCTACGTGCGGACCTGGTACCGACGGGACACCGGCTGGTTCGGGGACGCGGTGCGGTCCGGCCGGGGCCGGATCCGCGTGCCGGGCCTGGAAACCGAGGTCGCCATCGAGGACCTCGGCGCTCAGGTCACCGCGGATATCGACGCCGCCTACCGCACCAAGTACCCCGGCGGCGGCACCGACGCCATGGTGACGGCCGAGGCGGCGGCGACCACCCTGCGGCTGGACCCGCGCTAGCGTCAGACCACCCGGACCCCGTCCTTCCAAACCTCCCGGATGTTGGCAGCCAACCCCGGGAAGTCGTACGGATCCCCGCTCACCACGACCAGATCCGCCCGCAACCCCGGCGCGACCCGCCCCAGCTCGCCGTCCAGACCCATCAACCGCGCCGCCGAGGACGTGGTCGCCTCCAGAACGTCCCCCGGCGTCATCCCGCACGCCGCCATCAAAGCCAGCTCCTCCAGGTTCGTCCCGTGCGGCCCCACCCCGCTGTCCGTCCCCATCGCGATCCGGACCCCCGCCGCGTACGCGCTACGGACCGAATCCCGGTGCACCTCGACGACTTCCCGGGCCTTGGAAACCACCGCGGCGGGCAGATCCACCCCCGCGTCCGCCGCACGAACGACGTTCACCGGCGCGATCAGCGTCGGGACCAGCCACGTCCCGTGGCCCAGCATCAGCTCGATCGCCTCGTCGTCCAGGTAGATCCCGTGCTCGATCGAGCGCACCCCCGCGCGGACCGCGTTCTTGATGCCCGCCGCGCCCTGGGCGTGCGCCATCACCGGGCGGCCCTGCGCCGCCGCCTCCGCCACCAGGACCTCCAGCTCCTCCGGGGTGTACTGCGAGTGCCTCGGGTCGTCGCGGGGGGACAGCACGCCGCCCGTCGTGCACACCTTCAGCACGTCCGCGCCCGCTCGGAGCAGCGTGCGCGCGACCCGGCGCATTTCGTCGGGGCCGTCGGCCGTCGCGTCCGGGCGGCCCGGGTGCGGTACCAGCAGCGGGACGCACAGACCCGACGGGTTCCAGCTGTCGCCGTGGCCGCCGGTCTGGCTGATCAGCCCGATCGAAATCTGCAGCCGCGGCCCCGGGATCAGGCCGTCGTCCACGGCCTGCTTGATGCCGAGGTCGGCACCCGACGCGTCGCGGACCGTCGTGATGCCCAGCCCGAGCGTCGCCCACAGGTTCCGCGCGGCCTCGTAAAACTGGTAGGAGAACGGCTTCTGGACGCGCGCCAGCAACCCGATGTCCGACACCGTGACGTGCACGTGGCAGTCGAACAGCCCCGGCAGCAGCACCGCGCCCGAGCAGTCGACGCCCTCGTCGCCGTCGAGGTCCGTGCCGACGTCGACGATCCGGCCGTGCTCGACCACGACGTCGGCCGGCGCCGGGTCCGCGCCCGTGCCGTCGAACACCGAGCCGCCGGTGAAAACCGTGCGCGTCACGCCGCCTCCACGAGAGAAGTCCGTCGCGGCGCCACCACCGCGGCCGCGGCGAGGACGACGACGTTGACGCCGAGCCCGACCAGGCCCACGTTGACCGTGCCGACGAGGTGAGTGTCCACAAAGGTCAGCCAGACGACCACCAGCTCGCCCGCGATCAGCCCGGCGAACACCGGGCCCTTGCCGACCGGCACCCGCTTCAGGAAGCCCAGCAGGTTGGCCGGGGCCAGCTGGACCGACCCCGAATAGGTGAGCAGGAGCAGGTTGGCCAGCAGGTCCGGCCGGAAGATGCCGAGCACGAGGGCAAGAGTACTCGCGAGCACAACCGTGCCGTGGTTGATCCAGAACTGCCCGCGGCCACTGCGGACCCGGACTATGTTGCGCGCCACCAGCGACGAGATGCCGATCAGGATCCCGGCCGCCGGGACCATCGCGGTGGCCGTCGCGGCGACCACGATGATGCCGGTCACCCAGGTCGGCAATGCGTCCTTCGACAGCGTCAGCAGTACGCCGTTCGGATCACTCCCCTTGGGCACCACGATGATCGCGGCGAACCCCACGATCATCGGCAGCAGCAGGCACAGCTCGTAGATCGGCATCCAGGTGTAGTTGCGGCGCAGCACCTTCGGGTCGCGCGCCGACATCAGCGCCGGCCACGAGTGCGGCAGCGTCATCAGCCCGACGCCGATCGCGCTGACCAGCATGCTCGTCACGAACCACACGTGATCGTTCGCTCCACTGTGGACGATCAGCTTCTCGGGGTGCAGCTGCTCGATCTTGTGGAACACCCCGCCGATCCCGCCGGCGAAGTGCGTCGGCACGGCGATGATCAGCACCACCAGCGCGACCAGCATGATGCCGTCCTTGAAATAGGACGTCGCCGCGACGCCGCGCAGCCCCGCCCACAGCACGAACGCGACCACCAGCACGCTGCCGGTGACCATGCTCAGCGTGCCGGACGCGCTGTCGCCGGTGACCAGGCGGACGATCAGGCCGAGCCCGGTGATCTGCAGCTGCAGGTACGGCAGCACGAAGATCACGCCCAGTACCGCCGACAGCGTCCCGAGCGCCCGGCTGGAGTAGCGGTCCTCGAGGAAGTCGCCCTGGGTGAGGTAGCCGCGCTCCTTGCCCATCGTCCAGAGCCGCTTCGCGAGGAAGAACAGCACGACGTAGGCGATCGGGACGTACGGCAGCGCGTACATCGCCGCGACGCCGCCGGAGAACGCGAGGCCGGCCATGCCGAGGAAGGTGAAGGTGGTGAACACCTCGCCCGCCTGCAGGAACCACATGGTGAGCGCGCCGAAGCGGCGGCCGCCGACGGTCCACTCGGCCAGGTCGGCGACGGGCTTGCGCCTGCCGACGAAGCCGAGGACGCCGATCAGCACGATGCCGGCGAGGGTGAAGGCGAGGATCACCGGTCCTCCTCCCGCCCGCGCAGCAGGCGCTCGGACAGCAGCAGCGCCGGGGTGAACATGAGACACCAGAACGCGCCCCACACGATCATCCGCGGCAGCCCGAGCCACAGGCCGGTGGTGTTGACGAACGGCAGGAACGGCATCAGAACCAGCGCGACGACCGGGAGCACCGGCGGCCAGTGGTAGCTGCGCACGCGCGTCACCCCGCCAGGAGCCCGAGGCGGCGGACGGCGAGCTCGGCCAGCAGCGCGGCGCCGTCGCCGAGGACGCTGTCGTCGAAGCGGGCCCGCGGCGAATGGTTGTCCGGCGCGGTTTCCGGGTCGGTCGGGCAGGCGCCGAGGAACAGGTACGCGCCGGGAACCCGTTCGAGCACGCGGGAAAAGTCCTCCGAGCCGGTGATCGGATCGGCCATCTCGGTGAACCGCTCTTCCCCGAAGACGTCGCGGATCGTGTCGGCGACGAAGTCGTACGCCGCGGCGTCGTTGACCGTCGCCGGGTACTCGGGCTCGTAGGTGACTTCGACGTCGAGGCCGTGCGCCTGGGCGATGCCCTTGCACACCTGGACCGCCCGCTCCCCCACCCGCGCGGCGACCTCCGGCGAGAACGACCGCAGCGTCGCCTCGAACTTCGCGTCGTCCGGGATGATGTTGCGCCGCGTGCCGGCGTGGAACGAGCCGACCGTGACCACGACCGGGTCGAAGACGTCGAAGGTGCGCGTCACCATCGTCTGCAGGGCGGTCACCATCTCGCAGGCCGCGGGGATCGGGTCGCGCGCGTCGTGCGGCGACGAGCCGTGGCCGCCGTCGCCGACGACGCGGACTTCGAGGGCGCCCGACGCCGCCATCAGCGTGCCGGGCCGGGCGACGAAGTGGCCCTTCGCGTAGCTGGCGGCCGAAACGTGCAGGCCGTACGCGGCGTCGACGTGCTTGCCGGACGCCGTCAGCACGCCCTCCTCGATCATGTGGCCGGCGCCGTCCCAGCCTTCTTCGCCGGGCTGGAACATGAAGACGACGTCGCCGGCGAGGTCTTCGCGGCGGGCGGCGAGCAGGCGGGCCGCGCCGACCAGCCCCGCGGTGTGCAGGTCGTGGCCGCAGGCGTGCATGGCACCGTCGAGGGTGGAGCTGAACTCCTCGCCGCTGGCTTCGGTCACCGGGAGCGCGTCCATGTCGCCGCGCAGCAGCACGGCCGAAGTACTCCTTCCCGGTGAGGCCGCATCAGACGCAGTGCCGCCGGGTTTGCCGCCGCGGAGGACTCCCGTGATCGACGAGAGGTTCTTGCCGAGGCTCAGTTCGAGGGGAAGGCCGTCGAGGGCGGTGAGCACCCGCTCCTGGGTGCGCGGGAGGTGCAGGCCGATTTCGGGGATGCGGTGCAGGTCGCGGCGCAGGGCGACCAGGTCGTCGAGCAGGTCAGCGGCGTCCGAGCGCAGGGTCATCCGCAGATCATGCAAGTGTCGAGCACAATGGCCGGGGAAATTCCCGCAAACCACCGCTGCGAGAGCCGATGACCGAAGAATCCGCCATGTTGACCGAGCAAGATCTCAAACTGGTCGACGCGCTGCAGGCGGCGCCGCGGGCGTCGTGGTCGACGCTCGGCCGCGCGCTGGGCCTCGGCGCGGTGACGGCCGCCCGGCACTGGGACACGCTGGTCGAGCGCGGCGACGCGTGGCTCACCGCGTACGTCGGCGGCGAGCTGAGTGCGCGGCTGACCCTGGCGTTCGTCGAGATCGAGTGCCTGCCCGGGACGGCGTTGTCCGTGGCGGCCGAGCTGGCCGCGGACCCGCACGTGGCGACGGTCGAGTACGTGGCCGGGCCGTGCGACCTGCTCGCCCACGTCGTCGCGCCGACGCTGCGCGAGCTGGGCGCGCACGTGCTGGACCGGGTGGCGGCGGTGCCCGGGGTGGCACGGGTGCGGACGGTGCTGTCGCCTCGGATGTTCACCGAAGGCAGCCGGTGGCGGGTGCGGGCGATCTCGCCGGGGCAACGGGAGGCGCTGTCGGCGAAGCCGGCGAAGAACCGCGCGCCCCTGCGGTTCGACGACGCGGACCGCGCGCTGATCCTGGCCCTCGGGGTGGACGCCCGGGCGTCGGCGGCTTCGTTGGCGGCCGAACTCGGCGTCGGCGCGACGACGGTCCGGCGCCGGCTGGACGCGTTGCTGGCCCGGGGCGCGGTCCGCGTCCGGTGCGAGATCGCGCGGTCGGCGTCGCCGGCGCCGGTCACGGTGACGCTGTGGCTGAGCGTGCCGCCGGACAAGCTGGAGACGACGGCGCGGTCGCTGGCGATGCTGCCGGAGGTGCGGATGTGCGCGGCGCTGACCGGGACGGCGAACCTGATGCTGGTGGTGTGGTTGCCTTCTCAGCAGGAGACGCTGGGGCTGGAGGCGGTGCTCGCGGCGAAGCTGCCGTGGCTGGAGGTGGTCGCCCGGGCGGTGACGCTGCGGAGCATCAAGCTGATGGGCCGCCTGCTCGACGCGGCGGGGCGCGGGGTGGGCCGGGTGCCGCTGGACTTCTGGGCCGCGGTCCCCGTGCCGGAGCACGGGGACCGCAGCGTGGGCCGGTCCGGGGGATGAGGGGGGTGAGGTGGAGGGAAGCATCCACCGGACCGGGGTCTTTGGGGAGGAGCGGACTTCGGGGCCTGCTTGGCGGCTGAGGTTCCGGGCTGAGGTTCCGGGGCTGAGGTTCCGGGGCTGAGGTTCCGGGGCTGAGGTTCCGGGGCTGAGGTTCCGGGGCTGAGGTTCCGGGGCTGAGGTTGGGGCGCCGACTTCGGGCGCCGGGTTTCGGGGCCGGCTTTGCGCCGCCGGCTCGGGACCGGGGTTCCGGAAGCAATGCCTGCGGACTTTGTCGGAGCTCCGGCTCCGGCTCCGGCTCCGGCTCCGGCTCCGGACCGAGGTTCCGGAACCACCACCTGCGAACCTTGCTGCAGTGCCGGCCTCGCTGTGCCGGCTCCGAGCGGCCGTCCCGCCCGCCGCCCGAAGGGCGGGCGCCGGACCGGGAAGCCTGGAGGCAAATCTTCTCCGATCGGAACCGTGGCTCGCATGCCCGGCTGGAACGGATCTGGCCTGATCGGAATCTGCGGCTCGGGTGAACCGAAGCCGAACTCGGGGGGCGGGGAGGAGTTCCGGCGCGGTGAACTCGGGGGGTGAGGTGGAGGGAAGAACGTCCACCGGCCGGAACTCGCGGGCGGGAACTGCTCCCGCCTTGTTCCTCCTTCGCTGATCCGGCGAACCGGATCGGTGGGGGTGCGGAATCCCGGCCCGGGGGGACTTGGGGGGTGAGGTGGAGGGAAGTGTCCACCCGGGCCGGGGCTCGGGGCGCGGGACGGGGGTCCCGCGGTTCTTCGGGTGGTGCGACCGGCCCGGCGGACTGGGGGGTGAGGTGGAGGGAAGTGTCCGCCGGGCCGGGGTTCGTGGGGCGGGTCAGTGCCCGCCGGCTGTGGCGCCGTGGCGGGTCGCGCCGGCCTTGGCGGCGTCGGCGAGGACCGTGCCGAGATCCTCCACTGTGGACGGGACCTGAACCGTGCTCGCCGCGAGCTGCTGTCGTGCGACCGGCGCGAAACCGGCGATGGCGGCACTCGGACGAGCACGGTTCATCGGACGTTCTCCCTGGTGTGGAGTGACCGGACGGGGAGGGCTATTCCGCGCAGGCCTTCCCGGAGTTGATGCAGTTGACCAGCCGGCCCATGATCTTGCGGTTCATCACGTTCGCGAAGTCGTCGTGGTCGGACCGCGGGTTGTGCTTCTCCTGGGCGAAGGCGTCCACTTTGTACTGGCCCTTCTGCTGGACGTCCTGCGGGATGTCGTAGACCAGCGTCACCTGCAGCTGCGGCACGTTCTTGAAGCCCTGCGGGCACTTGCCCTGCTGGTTCGCGAACACGATGTGCGTGCGGTGGTTGGCGCTGTCGGTGTTCTTGCCGTCCCAGCAGTTCGGGAAGGCGTGGATGCGCTCGACCTTGCTGCCGGCCGGGCAGATCGGGTAGAGGTCGGTCAGCCGGTCCTCGAACCCGGTGCACGTCCAGCTGGGCCGGGCGTTGGCCGGGCCGTTGGTGCTCTGCTTGGCGTCACCGTAGAGGATCTTCAGGCCGAGCGGCATCGCGACGACGTTCTGCGCGCCACCGCCGATGAACTTCAGCGTCGCGGACTCCGGCTCGACGATCTCACCGTCGTTGTCGCCGACTTCTTCGTTCGCACCCTGCGGTCCGCCCAGCTCTTCGGCCGGCGGCGCGGCCGCCGAGCTGCTCTGGTTCTGGCCGCCGTTCTGGTTGTTCTGGCCGCCGTTCTTCCCGCCGCGACGGCGGTCCTGGTTCTGCTGCTGGGCGTTCTGGTCCTGGCCGTCCTGCTGCTGGGCGTTCTGGTCACCGCCGCGGCCCGCGCCGCCCCCGGTGTTGCGCCGCTTCTGCTGCTGCTGTTGCCCGTTCTGGTCCTGCGCGTTCTCGTCCTGCTGGTCCTGGTTCTGGGCGTCCTGGTTCTGGGCGTCCTGCTGGCCCTGCCCGGCGTCCTGCGCGTCCTGGGCGTCCTGGGCGCTCTGGTCCTGCTGGACGTCGCCGGTCTTGCCCTGCTGCTTCTGCTGGGCCTGCTGGTTCTCGCTCTCGTTGGCCGCCTTGTCTTCGCGGTCGATGCGGATCACGGGCCAGAAGTAGGCCGACTTGTCACCGTTCTTGCAGGTGGTGCCGCCGGCGAGGAGGCTCTTGAGGCTCGAGTCGGCGTCGGTGGTCACGTTGCCGACGTAGTCGTGCAGGTGCTGCGCACCGTTCTTGATCCCCGGCTGCGCGATGAAGTTGTCCGGGTTGTGGTGCGCGCCGTCCGCGTTCGTTCCACAGTCGACGGTGAAGGAACCCTGTACGCCCTTTTTCTTCAGGGCCGCGTTGACGTTGTTGCCGGCGGGAACCTTGTTGATGTCGATGAAGAACGACGGGTCCGCCGGGTCCGCGCTGGCCTCGCCCGTGCGGCCCGTCGTGACCGCGACGGCGAGTGCGCCGACGGCGATCGCCAGGCCGATCGCACCCATCGCGATCTTGGTTCGGCGGGCGACGCGATGCTTGCCCGTCACGGGGGACCGAGAATGGTTCCGGGCCATAGACTAGTTCACCTCGTTCGTTATTCCGGGCACGCCGAACACCGCGGTGGCCCGGGCAAGAACTACCGTTAGTTGAGGTCGATATCGCACGGAACCCGGGGGATGCTTGCGGTTCCGGCTGTCGGGATGCATCGGGGGATGCATTGGGGGATACGGACGCCGGCGCGGTGAGGTTCAAAAGCGACCAGCCCGTTATCTGTTCGTTATCGAGCGGAACGCAACCGGACGCCATTAACCCAGGTCACGGCTTCGCGGACGAAAAAAGGAAGCCGTGAACCGCCGACGTGGTTCAGACCAGAAGGAGACAACGGGTCAGCGCTGCACGACGACGAGCACCGTGCCGTCGTCGCCGCGGACCTCGAAGCGGCTGATCTGCTCCACCGCGAGCGAGGTGGAACCCTGCAGCCGCAACGGGTCCGGCGAGCCCGGGATGCCGAACCCCTTGGGCGGCACCGACCAGCCGGACACGACGCGGTCGTCGCCGGTCGTCGAGATGGCGACCAGCTGGCACTTGAGCGGGCCGACGATGCCGCGCAGCTCGAGGTCGACGCGGCTGCCCCACTCCACCGGGGACACCGTGACGACGGCGCTCACGGCCGACCCGCCGCTGCCGCGGCCGTAGGTCTGGCCGCCGCCGGGCTGGCTCGGCGCTCCGGCGGCCGGTGGCGGCACCGACGTCGCCAGGACGCTCGTCGCGGGCGGAGGCTGCTTGCTCGTCGGCGCGGCGAGGGCCGCGGGCGGGACGGCGTCGGCCGGCCGGACCGCGAGGGTCACCAGGGGGCCGGCGATCACCGCCGCAGCGGCCGCGGCGCCGGCGAGGATGCCGATCCGCTTGCGGCGGCGCCGCTTGACGGCGGCCTCTTCCATCAGGCCGCGCAGGACGCGGGGCCCGGGGGCCAGGGTGCGCGGGCCGGGCGCCGGCATCGGCGGCTCCGGCCAGCTGCGCTTGACCAGGTCGAGGACGTCCGGCAGCTGGTAGAGCTCGATCAGGTCGAGCTGGCAGTGCGGGCAGTTCATCAGGTGGGCTTCGAACTGGGTGCTCTCGGCCTCGCTGAGGACGCCGAGCACGTACGCGGCGACGTCGGTGTGTGCGGACCCGGCCACCCTCAGTTCACCCCCGCTCCCGCAGGGCCCGGCGCAGGGCGCGGACGGCGTGGTGGATGCGGGACTTGATGGTGCCCGGGGGCACGCCGAGGGTCGCCGCGACCTCGTTCACGGTGCGATCGCGCAGGTAGGTCTGCTGGATGGCTTCCCGCTGCTCGGGCGAAAGGCCCTGCAGCGCCTCGTAGACGATCATCGCGGCGAGCGTCCGGTCCGATTCGTCGGACACCGCGATCGCGTCGGACTCGATCTCCTCGAGCTCCTGGGGCCGGACACTGCGGCTGCGCCACCCGTCGATGACGGTGCGCCGGGCGACGGTGAACAACCACGCGCGCAGCATCTCCGGCTGCCGGTCGAGCTTGTCCGCGTTCCGCCACGCCTTGATCAGGGTCTCCTGCACGACGTCTTCGGCCCACTGCCGGTCGTGGCCGGTCAGCCGCAGCGCGAACGCCATGAGTGACCCGCCGAACTCCTGGTAGAGCGCCTTCGCCAAGTCATCGGAGGCGTCGCTGCGCTCGACAACGACTTCCTGATCTTGAACGGGTCTCAGCGCTCGGGTGTGCCGTCCCACGCGGGACATCCTGGTGCGCCGAAGGGCCTACGTCCAGTACCAAACAGACCCGAAACTTTTTTGAACCGTTTCCGGACCGTGTCCGTATCCCCTACCGAAGACCCCGACAAGGCGTTGTCCCCCGCAACGCTCCGTATCCACTCCGGACCGAATGTCCACTGTGGATCCTTCGCGCGCATTTTCGCCTCACCCCAGGCCAGATGCGCGTAGTCATGCCCTCGGAGGAGCAGTGATACGCATTCCCCGTACGGTGGTCCCCGCCGCCGTGTGCCTCACCGCACTCGCCCTGCTCACCGCCTGTACCGCCGGCGCGGCCACCACCTCGGGCGGCTACGCCGCCGGTGGCGCCGCCGGGATGCAGATGCCCGGTATGCAGCAGCAGGTCCCGATGACGATCGCGATGCCGCAACCGATCACGGCCAACCCGAACGACCCGGCGAAGAGCCAGCTCAGGGCCGCGAAGACCTTCGACCTCGGCCTGATGCTCGTCGACGGAACCGGTTACACGATCTACCGCTACGACCGCGACTCCACCGACCCGTCCCGCTCGAACTGCAACGACGCGTGCGCGACGAAGTGGATCCCGGTCAAGGCGGGCGGCCCCGCGCCGATCGACGTGGACCGGTCGCTGATCGGCCAGATCACCCGCGACGACGGCACCCAGCAGGCCACCCTCGCCGGCTGGCCGCTGTACCACTTCGCCGGTGACAGCGAACCGGCCGACACGTCCGGCCAGGGCGCCGACGAGGCCTGGTACCCGATCGCACCGGACGGCAAGAAGATCACGATGACCCAGGACCAGTGGAGGGAAAATGCTTTCGGCCTCTGAGCTCGTGGGGCTGGAGTCCCCCGTCGGGCGCTCCCGCCCGCTGGTCCGGATCCTGTTCGTGCTGGTCGCGGTGCTGACGCTGCTCGCGTCGGTGTCGCCCGCCTCCATCGCCCAGACCACCGCCGTCTCCCCCGAAGACGCGGTGCTGCTGACCAAGGTCCGCCAGGCGGGCCTGTGGGAGATGCCCTCGGGCATGATGGCGATGCAGAAGGGCAGCCCGAAGGTCCAGGCGGTCGGCTTCGCGATCATGATGGACCACGGCCGGCTCGACGTCGCCACGCGCGCGCTGTCGCAGAAGCTGAACTCGCCGGTCCCCGACCAGCCGTCGGCCGAACAGATGGGCTGGCTGGCCGAAGAGATGGCGGCGCCTCCCGGGGCGTCGTTCGACAGCGTCTTCGCCAACCGGCTGCGCGCGGCGCACGGCCAGGTCTTCGCGATCCTGGCGCAGCTGCGCGCCGGCACCCGCAACGACGACGTGCGGGCGTTCGCGACCGTCGGCAACCAGGCCGTGATGCGGCACATGACGATGCTCGAGAGCACCGGCATGGTCGACTACACCGCACTCCCCGCGCCGGCCGTCTCCACCACGGCCGCGCCCGTCGGGCAGCCGCTCGGCCTCGACACGTCCCAGATCGCCGTGGTGGCGGCGCTGTTCCTCCTGGTCGGCGGCGGCCTGTTCTACGTGCTGCGCCAGATCAAGGGCAACCGTGGCCGGGCCAGGGCGACGCGCCGGCCGGCCACCGTCAGAACCGGGGGTAGCCATGGTTGAGACCTGGCACGACGCGACGATCTTCCTCACCCAGCAGTTCCAGCCGAAGACCGACCCGGCGGCCCGCGGCCTCGCGGCCTTCGCCGCCCGGGCGTCCTACGCGGCGATGATGCTGACGCTCACCTGGGGCGTGCTCACCGCCACCGGCTGGGTGCGCTCGGTCACCGGCCGCAAGGCACTGCGCAGCACCCACATGGTGCTGGCCACCGGCACGCTGATCTTCGGCGGCATCCACGCGCTGGGCTTCTTCTACCTGACGGTCCAGCCGTACAGCCTGCAGTACCTCTTCCTCCCCTTCCTGTCGGGCCAGGAGACCCGGCACAGCATCGGCATCGTCGGCTTCGAGGTCATGCTCGCCATCGCGCTGACCGCCGGCCTGCAGCGGTTCACCTCCTACCGCCGCTGGCTGTGGCTGCACCGCTGCGCGTACCCGGCGGTCGCGCTCACCGCGCTGCACGCGTGGTTCGGCTCGATCGCCAACGGCCACCTCGCGGTCGTCTGGCTGGGCGGCATCACGCTGCTCGTCCCGGCGGTCACGGTGTCGCTGCTGCGGTTCATGCCCGCGCGGACCCTGGAACGCATCGGACTCGTGGAAGAGCAGGTGGCCTGAGATGCCTTTCCGTCTGCCCGGCAGCGGGCCCCGGATCAGCGTCGACAACGACCGGTGCGAGCTCTACGGCATCTGCGCCATGGAGGCGCCGGACGTGTTCGACCTCGGCCAGGACGGCCGCCTGCGCTTCCACACGCGGCTGCTGGACGAAACCACCATGGAACAGGCGAAGATGGCCGCCCGCTGCTGCCCGATGCAGGCGGTCGTGATGAGAGGGGACCTCGATGGCTGACGGCGACCGGATCGTCATCGTCGGCGCGGGCGTCGCCGGGCTGCGTGCCGCGGAACGCCTGCGGGAACTGAACTTCGACGGCGAGATCGTGCTCATCGGCGACGAGGCGCGGCGCCCGTACCACCGCCCGATGGTTTCCAAGGCGCTGGTGATGGGGACCGAACGGCCCAGCGACGTGGGCCTTTCGCACTACCTGCCGGATCTCGACGTGCACTGGCGCCTCGGCGCGCGGGTCACGCACCTCGACACCACCGAGCGCGTCGTGCACCTGCCCGGCGGCGAATCCCTCTGGTACGACGGCCTGATCGCCGCGACCGGCGTCTACCCACGGCACCTGCCCGGCGCGCCGCGGCACGACCCGCGGGTGCGGATCCTGCGCACGGTCGAGGACTCGATGGCCGTGCGGCGCTGCCTCAACGCGAGCAAGAAACCGGCCGTCGTGATCGGCGCCGGCCTGATCGGCAACGAGTTCGCCGCGAGCATGCGGCACATCGGCCGGGACGTCACCCTCGTCGGGCACGCGAAGGCGCCGCTGCACCGCTTCGGCGACCGCGTCTCCAGCGGCATCGTCGAGGCGCACCACGAGCACCGCGCGAAGCTGGCGATGAAGAGCGAAGTGCGGCACTGGATCAGCACGAAGGACACCGTCGGGCTGCACCTGACGAACAACCAGCTGCTGGTCGCCAGCGTCGTCGTGCTCGCCATCGGCAGCGTCCCGTCGGTCGACTGGATGCGCGGCTCCGGCCTCGACATCAGCGACGGCGTGCTCTGCGACTCGAAGCTGTTCGCCGAGGGCGCCTCCGACGTCGTCATCGCCGGCGACATCGCGCGCTGGCCGAACCTGCGGTTCGACGAGACCCCGCGGCGGGTCGAGCACTGGATCAACGCCGTCGAGTCGGCGCGGCACGCGGCCGAGAACCTGCTGATGGGGCACTCGAGCGCGAAGCCGTTCACCCCGCTCCCCCGCGCGTGGTCGACGCTGTACGACACCCGGCTGCAGATGTGCGGGATGCCGTCGCTGGCCGAGGACACCGTGTCGCTGGCCGACGGCATCACCGGTTTCATCCGCGACGGGCGGCTGGTCGGCATCTCCGCGTGGGACAAGCCGCGCGCGATGCTGGACTGGATGGCCGAGCTCGACCGCCGGCTGCCCGCGCCCGACTACGTGCCGGAGCCGGAGCCCGCTCCCGCCCCGGAGGTCGCGGAGGTCCCCACGGTCGAACCGGCGGTGGCCGCGCTGGCGGCCGACGTGCCGACGGAGTTCGACAGCGGCTTCGACCACCAGGCCTTCGAGCGCGAGTTCGAGAGCGAGTTCGCCAACGACATCCCCACGACGGCGTTCCCCGCGCTGGCCGCCCCGCCGACCACGGCGTTCGCGGCGCAGCCCGGGGCCGCGGCACCGCCGACCATGGCCATCCCGATGGGGAGGTAGTGAAGCCGGGACGTGGCTGCGCGCGGCGGCCATCGTCCCCTCGCCGGTCACCACACCCCCTCCGCGGCTGGGCGGTGTGGTGACCGGCCCCAACGTCCCCCTGCCCGCCTCGCGTGATTGCCACGAGCGCCCGGCGGGCCAGGAGAGGGCCATCCCGAGGGAACCCGACGCCCCCGGGGTGGCCTTCTTCCGGCGCACCGGGCGGGGGCCCGGGGTCGAGCGCCGCGGCGGTCTCGCACCGCCACGGCGTGCACGTCCGTACCGGCCTTTCCCGGGGGAAGGGTATGCCGCCGGGAAGGCCGGTACGGGCGCAAGTCGGGTTCGGGGTTGCACCGGCGAAGGCTGTCTCGAGGGAAACGGGAGCCCTCGAGGCGGCCTTCACCTCGTCCGCCGCCAGGACTCCGCCACGACCAGCGCGCCGAGCACCAGCACCACCACGCCGACCACGCGCAGCCCGGCGTCCGCGCCGGCGACGAACGCCGTGACGGCGCCGGATCCGCGGCTGGTCGCGGACATGACCGTGCCGATGACGGCGACGCCGAGCGCGCTGCCGAACTCGCGGGTGGTGGCCTGCAGCCCGGTGCCGACGCCCGCTTGTTCCGGTGGCAGCGAGCCGGTGATGACGCCCGACAGCGTGGGCAGCGCGAGGGTCACGCCGATCCCGGTCACCACGAGCCAGGCCGCGTAGGCCGCGTACGGCGTTTGCGTGTCGCTTGTGGACAGTCCGAGCAGGCCGCCGCCGACGGCCGCGAAGGCGAGCGCGACCGTGGCGTCCAGGCCGATGCGCCGGGTCAGCAGGCCGACGTGGCGGCCGCCGAGGATGATCGGGACGGTCAGCGGGACGATGCCCAGCCCGGTGCCCAGCACCCCGAACCCCTTGGCGTACTGCAGGAACGACGCGTTGACGTAGAACAGCGCGAACATGCCGAAGAAGACGGTCGTCAGGCCGAGGCAGGCGCTGCGCAGGCCCGGGATCCGGAACAGCCGCGGGTCCAGCAGCGGGTGTTCGGCTTTCAGTTCCCGCAGCGTCCAGGCCGTGAACAACACGGCCGCACCGGCGAACCCGGTCACGACGACCGCGCTCCCCCAGCCCGCCTCCGGACCCTGGACGATCCCGACGAGCAGGGCGACCGATGCGCCGACGAGCAACAGCGCGGCCACGGGGTCGAGCCGGCGGTCGTGGCGCGAGGACACCGGGGCCGTACGCGCCACGAGCGCGGCTTCGGCGAGCGCGATCGGCACGGCGGCGGCGAACAGCCAGCGCCACGACCCGGTCGTCAGGACCAGCCCGCCGCCGACGTTGCCGAGGACACCGCCGATGCCGGTCATCGACGCCCAGACGGCGATGGTCGAGGCCTTCTTCTCCGGCGGGACGGCGTGGAGCAGGACGGCCAGCGAGTTGGGCAGGACCGCGGCGGCCCCGACGCCGGTGAGCGCGCGGCCGGCGAGCAGGAGGACGACGTCCGGGGCCAGCGCCGACAGCAGCGCGCCGGCGGCGAACAGCCCGAGCCCGGCCAGCAGGACGCCCTTGCGGCCGTACCGGTCGCCCGCGGCGCCGCCGGGGATCACCAGGCAGGCGAACACGATGACGTAGGTGTCGACGATCCAGACCAGCGTGGCCGCCGTCGGGTGCAGCCCGCTCGCGGCGAGCATCGGGACGGCGAGGTTGACCGCCGCGACCATGCCGACGACGAGCGCGACGCAGGCGCACATGAGCGTCAGCAGGCCGCCGGTTCGTTGCTTGAGGTGCATGGGACCGACGGTAGGAACCGGCGCGGGTGTCGTGCCACGCAACTTCGGCAACAGTGGTTTGCGTACAGTGCAACCATGGCGGACCAGCTGGACCTGAACCTGTTGCGGGTGTTCGACGCGCTGCTGCGGGAGGGGAGCGTGACGGCGGCGGCCGAGCGCCTCCACCTGTCCATCCCGGCGGCGAGCCGCGCGCTGGGCCGGCTGCGGCGGGCGATGGGCGACCCGATCCTGGTGCGGGCGGGCCGCGGGATGGCGCCGACGCCGTTCGCGCTCCGCACGGCGCCGCGGGTGCGATCGCTGCTGGAGGAGGCGGCGTCCCTGGTCAACGTGGACTTCTCGGTCGCCGGCCTCGAGCGCACGTTCACGATCCGCATCAACGACGGCGTGGCGGCGACCCTGGCGACGGCGGCGGTCGAGGCCACGGCGGCGGCCGCCCCGGGCGTCACGCTGCGGTTCGTCGCGGAGGGCACCGAAAGCACGGAGGCGCTGCGCGACGGCTCGGTCGACCTCGACATCGGCGCGGGCGAGGTGCCGGCGCCGGACATCCGGACGGCGGTGCTGTACCGCGAGCGGCTGGTCGGCATCGTCCGCGCGGACAGCCCGCTGGGCCGCCGCCCCACGCTTGCGCAGCTGTGCCGCCACCCGCACGTGTCGGCCTCCCGCCGCGGCCGGGCGCGCGGCCCGCTGGACGACGCCCTGGCGGCGGCCGGCCTGCAGCGCCACGTGGCGGCGGTGGTACCGACGTCCGCGGTGGCGCTGCTGCTGGTGGCGTCGAGCGCGCACGTCGGGCTGGTGCCGGAGCGGCTGGCCGAGCAGCACGGGCCGGCACTGGGCCTGCGCTGGTTCCCGATCCCGGCGGAGCTGCCGGAGGTCGAGGTGAGCCTGTTCTGGCACGCCCGCCTCGACGCGGACCCGGCCCAGCGCTGGCTGCGCGACACGATCCGCGCCGCGCTCCGCTGAGTGCCGTTAACCTTTCGGGCGCCGCCGAAGCGTCCCGCGGCGGCCGTCCGGTGTGGCACGATCGTGCCGTGAGCAGCACGTCCGCCTCCGAGCAGTACCTGCGCGACCTCGCGCTGCTGCGTCGCGTCAAGGACCGGATCGACCGGGAGTACGCCCAGCCGCTCGACGTGGAGGCGCTCGCGAAGGGCGCCGGCATGTCCGCCGGCCACCTCAGCCGCCAGTTCCGCAAGGCCTACGGAGAGTCACCGTATTCGTACCTCATGACGCGGCGGATCGAACGCGCGATGGCGCTGCTGCGCAAGGGCGAGCTGAGCGTCACCGAAGTCTGCTTCACCGTCGGGTTCTCGTCGCTGGGCACCTTCAGCACCCGGTTCGCCGAGCTGGTCGGCGTGCCGCCGAGCGTCTACCGCGAAGAGCAGGCCCAGGCCACCGTCGGCATGCCGCCGTGCGTGGCCAAACAGGTCACCAGACCGATCAGGAATCGAGAAGCGCGGCCCTCGGCGGCCACCTAGGGTGACGACCATGGACGTCACCATTCACTCGAGCTTCCTCCCGCACACCGACCCGGAAGCCTCCCTCGCCTTCTACCGCGACCTGCTCGGCTTCGAGGTCCGGATGAACGTCAAGTACGGGGACATGGCCTGGATCACCGTGGGTCCGCCGAACCAGCCCGACACCGCGATCGTGCTGGCGCCGGCGACCGCGACCCCCGGCCTCACCGACGACGAGCGCCGCACCATCAACGAGATGATGGCCAAGGGCACCTACGCCGGCATCAACCTCGCCACCAAGGACCTCGACGCCCTCTTCGCGAAGCTCGAAGCGGGCAACGCCGAGGTCGTGCAGGAGCCGGTCGAGCAGCCCTACGGCGTCCGCGACTGCTCCTTCCGCGACCCCGCGGGCAACCTCCTGCGCATCCAGGAACTCCGCTGACCGAGGTCGCGGCCCGCTCCTACCGCCAGGTCCTGCGCGACCGGCGGGTGGCCGGGCTGCTGCTCGGCGACCTGCTGGCCAACGTCGGCACCGGCATGATCATCGTCGCGATGCCCGTGCAGACGCTGTCCCTGCACGGCAACGTCCCGAAGGCGATCGCGATCGGGCTGGTGGAGGCCGCGCCGTTCGTGCTGTCGACCGTCCTCGCGCTGGCCATCGGGCTGGGCCGGGTGCGCGTCCCGCCGCGCACCCTCCTCGTCGCCGACTGCGTGCTGCGGTCGCTCACCTTCGCCGCGCTCGGCGTCCTGGCGGTCACCGGCACGCTCACCCTGCCGGTGCTGATCATCGGGCTGCTGTTCGGCGCGACGGGCAAGCTCGCCGGGTCGAGCAGCCGCCGTCTCCTGGCGACGTCGGCGGCGGGCGAGGCCGGGCGGTTCTCGGTCAACGGCCTGCTCGGCCTGAACACCACGTTCGCGCTCTACATCGCCGGCCCGGTGCTGGGCGGGCTGGTCGTGGCGACGGCGGGCGCGGGGTACGCGCTCTTCTTCGACGCGGCCGGCGCGCTGGTCCTGCTCGCGGCCACCCTCCTTTTCGTCCCCCGCGCGGCCGAGGACCGGGACGCCTTGCGCGAGCCGAAGACGTCCGGCTGGCGGATCCTGCGGCGGCGCCCGGTGGCCGCGCGGCTGCTCGTGGTCGAGTTCTTCTTCAACTTCCTCTACATGCCCATCGAAGTGGCGCTCCCGCTGTACGTCAGCGGGACGCTGCACGCCGGCGCGTCCGGGCTGGGGCTGCTGTGGGGTGCGCTCGGGGTCGGCGCGTTCCTCGGCGCCGCGCTGGTCAACCAGCTGCGGAACCTGCCGCAGCGGCCGCTGCTGGTCGCGATCATCGGGCTGTGGGCGCTGTGCCCGATCGGGCTCGCGGTCACCGGCGACCTCACGCTCGCGCTGGTCGTCTTCGGCCTGGGCGGCCTGGTGTACGCGCCGTTCACGCCGGTTGCCTACAGCTTCCTGCAGTCGGGGCTCGCCCCCGGCGAGCAACAACAGGTCGTCACGTTGTGGACGACCGGCGCCACCGTGGCCGCGCCGCTGGGCCTGGCCCTCGGCGGCCCGCTGATCGAACTGACCGGCACCACCGGCGGGCTGGTGCTCTCCGGCGTGCTGACGTTGCTGCTGCTGCCAATTGCGGCCCGGGCGGTGCTCGGCCGCACGTCGAGAGGGGAACCGACATGTGTCTCGGCCTGACCGCCGCCGCGCGCGAGCACTTCCGCGAATTGGTGCTGCTGCGCCGCGTCCGCGACCGCATCGGCCGCGAGCAGTCCCTCGACGTCGAGGTGCTCGCCCACAGCGCGGGCATGACGGCCGAGCAGTTCCTCCGCCGCTTCCGGGACGCCTTCGGGCAGACCCCGCACGCCTACCAGCGGGCCGCCCGGGCGGCCCGCACGCTCACCTTCGACCGAGTCCTGGAGCCCCGATGAGCAAGCACGTCGCCGACAGCCACGACCTGATCCGCGTCCACGGTGCGCGCGTGAACAACCTCAAGGACGTCCACGTCGAGCTGCCGAAAAGACGGCTGACGGTGTTCACCGGGGTCTCCGGCTCCGGCAAGAGTTCCCTGGTGTTCAGTACGATCGCCGCGGAGTCGCAGCGGCTGATCAACGAGACCTACAGCACCTTCGTGCAGGGGTTCATGCCGACGCTGGCCCGGCCCGACGTCGACGTGCTCGACGGGATCACCACCGCGATCATCGTCGACCAGGAGCGGATGGGCGCCAACCCGCACTCGACCGTCGGCACCGCGACCGACGCCAACGCGATGCTGCGCATCCTCTTCAGCAGGCTCGGGCAGCCGCACATCGGTTCGCCGCAGGCGTTTTCGTTCAACGTCGCTTCGATCAGCGGCGCCGGCGCGGTCACGATCGAGAAGGCCGGGCGGCAGATCAAGGAGCGGCGCAGCTTCAGCATCACCGGCGGCATGTGCCCGCGCTGCGAAGGCCGCGGCAAGGTCAACGACATCGACCTGACCGCGCTGTTCGACGAGAACAAGTCGCTCAACGAAGGCGCGATCACGATCCCGGGCTACAGCATGGAGGGCTGGTACGGCCGCATCTTCCGCGGCTCCGGCTTCTTCGACCCGGACAAGCCGATCAAGAAGTACACCAAGAAGCAGTTCAACGACCTGGTGTACAAGGAACCGACCAAGATCAAGGTCGAGGGCATCAACCTGACCTACTCGGGGCTGGTGCCGGCGATCCAGAAGTCCTTCCTGTCCAAGGACGTCGACGCGATGCAGCCGCACATCCGCGCGTTCGTCGAGCGGGCCGTCACGTTCACCACCTGCCCGGACTGCGACGGCACGCGGCTGTCGGCGGAGGCCCGGTCGTCGAAGATCGACGGGATCAGCATCGCCGACGCGTGCGCGATGCAGATCAGCGACCTCGCCGCGTGGGTGGGGAAGCTTTCCGAGCCGTCGGTCGCGCCGCTGCTGGAGGCTTTGCGGCGCACGCTCGACTCGTTCGTCGAGATCGGGCTCGGCTACCTTTCGCTCGACCGTCCATCCGGGACGCTTTCGGGCGGGGAAGCCCAGCGCACCAAGATGATCCGGCACCTGGGCTCGTCGCTCACCGACGTCACCTACGTCTTCGACGAGCCGACGATCGGCCTGCACCCGCACGACATCCGGCGCATGAACGACCTGCTGCTGCAGCTGCGGGACAAGGGCAACACGGTGCTGGTCGTCGAGCACAAGCCGGAGGCGATCGCGATCGCCGACCACGTCGTCGACCTCGGCCCGCGCGCCGGGACCGAGGGCGGCGAGATCGTCTTCGAGGGCACGGTCGCCGGCCTGCGCAAGAGCAAGACGCTGACCGGGCGGCACCTGGACGACCGCGCGTCGCTGAAGTCGTCGGTGCGCTCGCCGTCGGGCTTCCTGGAGGTGCGCGGGGCTTCGACGCACAACCTGCAGGACGTCGACGTCGACATCCCGCTCGGCGTGCTGGTGGTCGTGACCGGCGTGGCGGGCTCGGGCAAGAGCTCGCTGATCCACGGTTCGGTGTCCGGCGGCGAAGGCGTGGTGACGGTCGACCAGACCGGGATCCGCGGCTCGCGGCGGAGCAACCCGGCGACGTACACGGGGTTGCTGGAGCCGATCCGCAAGGCGTTCGCCAAGGCCAACGGCGTCAAGCCGGCCCTGTTCAGCGCGAACTCCGAGGGCGCGTGCCCGAACTGCAACGGCGCCGGCGTCGTCTACACCGATCTGGGCATCATGGCGGGCACCGCGACGCCGTGCGAGGTGTGCGAGGGCAAGCGGTTCAACGCGGAGGTGCTGGAGTACACCTTCGGCGGCCGGGACATCAGCGAGGTGCTGGGGATGTCGGTGGCCTCGGCGCTGGAGTTCTTCTCCTCCGGCGACGCCGCATTGCCCGCGGCGCACAAGATCCTGACGCACCTGTCCGACGTCGGCCTGGGGTACCTGACGCTCGGCCAGCCCCTGACGACGCTGTCGGGCGGCGAGCGGCAGCGGATCAAGCTGGCGACGCACATGGCGGAGAAGGGCGGGGTGTACGTCCTCGACGAGCCGACGGCGGGCCTGCACCTGGCCGACGTGGAGCAGCTGCTGGGCCTGCTGGACCGGCTGGTGGAGTCGGGCAAGTCGGTGATCGTGATCGAGCACCACCAGGCGGTGATGGCGCACGCGGACTGGATCATCGACCTGGGCCCGGGAGCGGGCCACGACGGCGGCCGGGTGGTGTTCGAGGGGACCCCGGCGCAGCTGGTCAAGGCCCGGAAGAAGACGCTGACCGGCGAGCACCTCGCGGAGTACGTCGGCTGACGCCTCGTGAGTGTTCAGGGCGGTTGGAACCGCCCTGAACACTCACGACCGGCCTCCATCAGGAGCAGAGTTTGCCGGCGGCTCTGCAGAAGCATCTGCCGGCGCCAGACGATCTCGCTCGTGTGGGCACTGGCTTCGCCTCGCCCCACCAGTAGCTCGTTGTCGGGCACCAGCCCCAATGCTTCGGCTGACCACGGATCTCCCTTCCGTCGGACGCGCGAGCCGTTCGGCCACGCCTCGGCTGGTCGCCCGTGACACCTCGCGGAACGGTTTCCGGCAAGGGCCGCGCCCGCCTATACCAGAAGCCGGGGTAGGGTGGGCCCCCGCAAATTGCCTGGTGCGGTCCGGGTTCCGGCGCGGCCCCCTACCGCGAAGACTCGGGTGGGTGACCACCACAGAGATCAGCACCGGCAGCGACTTCGCCCGGCTGAGCCACCGCATCTCCGCCGCCGGCCTGATGGTGCGGCGGCCCGGCTACTACACCGCCCGGTTCGCCGTCGTCGGCGGGTTGTTCGCCGCCGGCTGGGTTGCCTTCGCGCTGCTCGGGAACTCGTGGTGGCAGCTGGCCGTCGCCGCGTTCCAGGCCGTCATGTTCGCGCAGATCGCCCTGCTCTCGCACGATCTCGCGCACAAGCAGGTCTTCCGGCGACGGCGGCCCACCGAGCTCGCCGGGATGCTCGCCGGCAACCTCGGCATCGGGATGAGCTACGGCTGGTGGATGGACAAGCACACCCGACACCACGCCAACCCCAACCACGAGGAGCTCGACCCGGACGTCGATCCCGACATCCTCGTCTGGTCGAAGGACCAGGCCCGCACCGCGAGCGGCGTCGCCCGGTTCGTCGGCAGGTACCAGGCTTTCCTGTTCTTCCCGCTGCTGACGCTCGAAGGCCTGAACCTGCACTGGTCCGGCATCCGCGCGGTGCGCAAGCCCGGCCTGCGGCGCCGCGGCCTCGAAGCCGCGTTGCTCGCCACGCACTTCACCGTCTACCTCACGGCGTTGTTCACGGTCCTCTCCCCCGGCATGGCGCTGCTGTTCCTCGCCGTCCACCAAGGACTCTGGGGTGTCTACATGGGATCGATCTTCGCGCCCAACCACAAGGGCATGCCGACGCTCACCGGGCGGCCCGAGCTCGACTTCCTCCGCAAGCAGGTCCTCACGTCCCGCAACGTCCGCGGCGGCGCCGTCACCGACGTCGCCCTCGGCGGCCTCAACTACCAGATCGAGCACCACCTGTTCCCGAGCATGCCGTCGCCGCACCTGCGGCGGGCGCAGCCGATCGTCCAGGCCTACTGCGCCGAGCTGGGCATCCCCTACCTGCAGACGAGCCTGGTCGAGTCCTACCGGCAGGCGCTCACCCACCTGCATGAAGCTGGGGCCCCTCTCAGGAACCGTTCGTAGACTCGGGGCATGAGGAAGACGATCGCGGCGCTGAAGGACCTGCCGGCGGCGTTCGGCGCGAAGGCCACCGGCGCCCGGGCCGAGCGGGTCCGCTCGTCGCCGCAGTTCGACGGCAAGGTCTTCCGCAACGTCGCACCGCGGCACCCGATGACCGCGGCGGCGATGCGGACGATCTTCCGCGAGATGTTCTTCGGCGAGCACCGCGAGCTGCGCAAACCCAACGGGGCGGTGCCGCTGGTCGCGGCGGCGCCGGTCGAAGCGACCGAAGGCCTGCACCTGACCTGGTACGGCCACGCGTCGGCGCTGGTCGAGCTGGACGGCGCCCGCGTGCTGCTCGACCCGGTGTGGAGCGACCGCGTGTCCCCCGCGGCGTTCGCCGGCCCCCGGCGGCTGCACGAGCCGCCGGTCCCGCTGTCCGGCCTCGGCCGGATCGACGCGGTGGTGATCTCGCACGACCACTACGACCACCTGGACCTGGCGACGGTCCGGGCCCTGGTGGCCGCTTCGGCAGCGCCGTTCCTGGTCCCGCTCGGGGTGGGCGCGCACCTGGAACGCTGGCGCGTCCCGGCCGACCGGATCATCGAGCTGGACTGGCACGAGGAGGCGACGGTCGCGGGCGTCCGGTTCGTGGCGACCCCGGCCCAGCACTTCTCCGGCCGCGGCATCACCAACGACGACACGCTGTGGACGTCGTGGGCGCTGCTGGGCCCGGAGCACCGCGTGTTCTACAGCGGCGACACGGGCTACTTCGACGGGTTCGCCGCGACCGGGGAAGCGCACGGCCCGTTCGACGCGGCCTTGATCCAGATCGGCGCGTACGCCCCGCACTGGCCGGACATCCACATGACGCCGGAGGAAGGCGTCGCGGCGGGGATCGACGTCCGGGCGAAGCTGCTGGTCCCGGTGCACTGGGCGACGTTCCAGCTGGCGATGCACCCGTGGGGCGAGCCGGCGGACCGGGTGTGGCGCGAGGCGAAGGCGGCGGACCTGCCGCTGGCCATCCCCCGGCCGGGCGAGCGCATCGACGCAGGCGCTCCCCCGGCGGTCGACGGCTGGTGGCAGGCACTGTGAAGCTGAAGCTCGACCTCCACGACATCTACAACCGCGGCGGCGAGATCGACCGGGCGCTCAAGGCGATCATCGACGAGGCCGTCGCCAAGAAGGCGCCGCTGGTCGAGATCATCCCCGGCAAGGGCTCGGGTCAGCTGAAGAAGCACGTGCTGCGGTTCCTCGAGCGCAAGGACGTCAAGGCGCTCTACCACCGCGTCGAAAAGGACAAGGACAACTTCGGCAGGGTGTTCGTGCACTTCCGCTGGAAGTGACGGTCAGAACCGGCTGTCGTGGCGGGCTTCGGCCCAGGCGCGGTCCCACGCCGACGCGTGGACGCGGCTCACCGCGAACCGGCCGATCCCGTACAAACCGGCCAGCGAGCCGGTGATCGCCACCCACAGCAGGATCGCCGCGAAGATGCCGTCGGCCACCGACGTCGACGGCGAGAGCGGCTCGTTCGTCAGCTCGCCGCGCTGGTCCAGCCACACCGAAACGCGGGTGCCCGCCGGGCTGCCCGCGTCGGCCAGGACGTCGCCGGTGTGCCGGTTCCCGCGCGCGTCGAACCAGGCCGCCTGGACCGTCGTCTGGTCGGCCGGCGCCCCCGCGCCGTCGGTGCTGTACGCCTGGTTGGGCGCCGCGGCCAGGGACACCGCGGTGGCCGGGTGACGGGTGACGCGTTCCTGCTCGGCGCGGGCGGTCTGCGCGGCGTAGGTCTCGGAGCCGAACGCCGCCGCGAACGGCAGCGCCAGCAGGGCCGCGGCGAAGACCAGCACCAGCAGCGCGGCTTCGACGCGGTCACCGAACCTGGTCAGCGGGTTGCGGCCGGGGTGCAACCGGCGCCGGAACCGGGCGATCCGTCCGCTGGGCCCACGCATGCGCGACACACTCCTCCCGGAAACACTGCAACTAGGTAACAGTGTGCGCGCGAAGGCTCGACTTTCTCTCGTAAATGGGATGCGGCCCACCTGTGAAACCCTGCACAACCACCCGGTCGCCTCAACTCCCGGCGAGCACCGATGACAGTGCGTGACCGATCCGGCCGGCGCCCGTCACTCAGAGCCAGTCGTCGGGACGCGGCCACGGCATCAGCGCCGACAGCGCGTCCTTCGCGGGTTCGGTCACCGCGTACCGGCCCCGGTGGAAGAGCAACGGCCGGGCGTCCGACGGCGCGCCCAGCGCGGTCACGCGGCCGATCACGACGTAGTGGTCGCCGGCCTCGTGCACGGCTTCCAGCGCGCAGTCGATCCAGGTCAGCGCGCCGTCGAGCAGCGGCGCCCCGGACGGCGCGGGCGTCCAGCCGACGCGGGCGAACTTGTCCTCGCCGCGCGCGCCGAACACCGCGCTGACCTCTTGCTGGTCCTCGGCCAGCACGTTGACCGCGAACCGGCCCGCCGCCGCCAGCACCGGCCACGTCCGCGACGTGCGCGCCGGGCAGAACAGCACCAGCGGCGGGTCCAGCGACAGCGCGGCGAACGACTGGCAGGCGAACCCGGCGAGCGTGTCGCCGTGCCGGCCGGTGACCACCGTGACGCCCGTGCAGAAGTGCCCGAGGACGCTGCGGAAGCCGGCCTGGTCGACCGCCACGGCGGTCATGCGCCCGGGGGCCGCGCGCCGACCGAGAAGTCGTGGCCCCACAGCGAAACCGCGGTGCTTTCGCGGGCGATCCAGTTGTCGTCGTCGACCTGCCGGCCTTCGCAGCCGAACTCGACGTCGAACCCGCCGGGGGTCTTCATGTAGAACGACAGCATCAGGTCGTTGACGTGCCGCCCGAGCGTGGCCGACATCGGCACCTTGCGCCGGATCGCGCGGTCGAGGCACAGGCCGACGTCGTCGGTGTTCTCGACCTCGACCATCAGGTGCACGATCCCGGACGGCGTCGGCATCGGCAGGAACGCCAGGCTGTGGTGGCGCGGGTTGCAGCCGAAGAACCGCAGCCACGCGGGCGGCCCGTCGGCGGGCCTGCCCACCAGCTGCGGCGGCAGGCGCATCGAGTCGCGCAGCCGGAAGCCGAGGACGTCCCGGTAGAACCGCAGCGACGCCTCGTCGTCCTTTGTGGACAAGACGACGTGCCCGAGCCCCTGCTCGCCGGTGACGAACTTGTGGCCGTACGGGCTCACCACCCGCCGGTGCTGCAGCGCGAGGCCGTGGAACACCTCCTGGGTGTTGCCGGACGGGTCGTCGAAGCTGATCAGCTCGTCGACGCGGCGGTCGGCCAGCTCCTCCGGGGTGCCTTCCTTGTACGGCACCGACGCACTGTCCAATCGCGACCGGATCTCGGCGAGCTCGCCGGCGTTGGCGGCCTCCCAGCCGGTCACCGCCAGCCGGTCCGCGTCGCCCGGGGAGATCACCAGCCGCGCCGGGAAGTCGTCCATGCGCAGGTAGAGCGCGTCCGGGTCGGTGCCGCTGCCTTCGACCATCCCGAGCACCTTGAGCCCGTACTCGCGCCACGCGGCCAGGTCGGTGGCTTCGATGCGGAGGTAGCCCAGTGACCGGATGCCCATCAGGAACTCCCGAGGAAGTCGAGGGCCAGCCGGTTGAACTCGTCGAACTTCTCCAGCTGGGCCCAGTGCCCGCAGCCGCCGAACACGTGCAGCTGTGCGCGCGGAATCGTCTTCAAGGCCACCAACGCGCCGTCCAGCGGGTTGACGCGGTCTTCGCGGCCCCAGATCAGCAGCACGCGCTGGCGCAGCCGGTGGGCCTCGCGCCAGAGCATGCCTTCTTCGTAGGTTTCGGGGTGGGCGAACGACTTCCCCATCGCGCGCATCGCGGCCAGCGACTCGGGGGTGTTCGCCGCGGCGAACCGTTCGTCGATCAGCTCGTCGGTGATCAGCGCCTGGTCGTGGACCATGATGCGCAGGAACGCTTCCATCCGCTCCCGGCTCGGCTTCGCGCCGAACTTGCCGAGGTTCTTGACGCCCTCGGTCGGGTCGGGCGCGAAGAGGTTGACGCTCAGCCCGCCCGGCCCCATCAGCACCAGGCGCCCGGCGCGTTTGCCGTGGTTCAGAGCGAACCTGACCGCGGCCCCGCCGCCCAGGGAGTTGCCGACGAAGTGGGCGCGTTCGATGCCGAGGGCGTCCATCAGGCCGGCGACGGCGTCGGCGCTGTGCCGGAAGTACTGCGGGTGCTCGGTCGGCTTGTCCGACCGCCCGAAGCCCGGCTGGTCGACGGCGATCGTGCGGTAGTGCTTGGCGAACTCCGGCAGGTTGCGGCCGAAGTTGCTCCACGCCGACGCGCCGGGCCCGCCGCCGTGCAGCAGGATCACCGTTTCGGCGTGCTCGGCACCCGCCTCGTGGTAGTGGAGGCGAAGGCCGCCCGCCTCGACGTACTTGCCTTCGGGAGCGGCCATCAGTACATCGCGTTCTCGACGGGGAGCCCGAAGGCACCAGTGCCGAACATGACGTACGCGCGCTCGGCGTCGTTGGCCGCGTGGACCCGGCCGGCGTGCGCGTCGCGCCAGAAGCGCTGGATCGGCGTGCCGCGCTGGATCGCGCGGCCGCCGGAGTTCTCGAAGAGCCGGTCGATCGCGGCGATCGCGCGCTCGGTGCCGCGCACCTGGTCGCGCCGGACGCGCAGCCGCAGATCCGCGGGCAGCCGCTCCTCGCGCTTGGCGAGCTCGTACAGCTCCTCGATGTTGCGGGTCAGCTGCAGCCACGCGGCGTCGATCTCGCTGGCCGCCTCGGCGATCCGCACCTTGGCGAACGGGTCCTCTTTGGACTGTTCGCCGGCGTACGCGGCCCGCACGCGCTTGCGCTGGTGCTCGACGTGCGCGTCGTAGGCGCCTTGGGCCATGCCGATGATCGGCGCGGTGATCGTGGAGGGGTGCACCGAGCCGTACGGCAGCCGGTACAGCGGACCGGGGTTGACCGCCTGGCCCGGCACCTTGCACTTCGACGTCGCGATGAAGCTCAACGCGCGGTGCTGCGGCACGAAGACGTCCTCGACGACGATGTCGTTCGACCCGGTGCCGCGCAGGCCCACGGTGTCCCAGACGTCGACGATGGTGTAGTCCGCGATGGGCAGCAGGTACGTGCAGAAGTCGACCGGTTTCCCGTCCTTGAACGCGGGTCCCCCGAGCAGCACCCACGTGCAGTGGCCGGAGCCGGAGGAGAAGCTCCAGCGGCCGGACAGCCGGTAGCCGCCGTCGACGACCTCCGCCTTGCCCATCGGCGCGTACGACGAAGAGATCCTGACGTCCTCGTCCTCGCCCCAAACCTCCTGCTGCGCCTGCGCGTCGAACAGCGCCACGTGCCACGGGTGGACGCCGAGGATGGAGGCGACCCAGCCGGTGGACCCGCACGCGCTCGCGATCAGCTTGACCGCGGTGTAGAAGCTCACCGGGTCGGTTTCGAGCCCGCCGAACGGCTTCGGCTGCAGCATCTTGAAGAACCCGGTCTCCTGCAGGGCCTTGACGGACTCCTCGGGCACGTTCCGCGCGTCCTCGGTGTCCTGGGCCCGTTCCCGCAGGACCGGCAGGAGGTCCCGGACCCCGGCGATCACCTGCTCGCTCATGCGCAGTTCCTCTCTCGCGTCACTGCCGCAAGACTAGAACACGTTCTCGTTTTTGTCGAGAACGCCCTGCGCCAGGGCACTGTTGATCCCTGCCCTGCGGCCGGAAAACACGCAGTCGGCCAGGGACAACCCGCTCACGTACGATCTGGAACAGATTCCCACCGCGGTGCGGCCGGCGGCGTACAGCCCCGGGATCGGCTCCCCCGCCGTGCTCCGCACCGCGCCGGTGTCTTCGTCGACGACCAGGCCGCCGAGGGTCAGCATCGGCGTCGGGTACCCCAGGTTGGGCCGGACCGAGATGTCGATGAGCGAGAACGGCGGCCGCTCGAGCCGCCGCCGGAACTCGTCGGGCTTGCCGACCGGGTCCGAAGCGCCGTGATAAGCCTCGACGCTCGCGCGCAGCCCCTCCGGATCGACCCCCGCCTTGCGGGCGACCTCCTCGACCGTCGCCCCGAGGACCCGGCCCCGGCGCAGCAGGTAGCGCAGCTGGAGCCATTGGAACCACTGGCTTTGCTTCCGGCCGTCGCGCCGAGCCTCGGCGACGATCGGCGCGTCGACGAGCAGCCAGCCCTTGCTCTCGTGCTCTTCGATGAGCTTCTCGCCGACGGCGGCGCCGTACCGGGACTCGTCGATGACCCGCCTGCCTCCCGCGTCGACGATGATCCCGCCGAGGAACGCGCTGGGCGGCGTGACGAACCGCCACGCGGAGACCCGGCCCAGCTCGCCGGTCGCGGCCCCGGCCTCGACGCCGAGCCGGATGCCCGACCCGTTGTCGGCGGACGTGCCGAGCGCGAGCCCGCCGCGGTACTTCGGCGCGTGTTCGCGCACCATTTCGCGGTTCGCGATGAACCCGCCGGCGGCGAGCACGACCCCGCGCCGGGCGGTGATCCGCAGCTCGCGGCCGTGGGCGCGCTCGAGGCGTTCGACGCGCCGGTGCAGCGACTTGCGCAGTGAAGGCACGTAGATCCCGGGCTTGGCGGCGTACCGCGCGAGCCGCCGGTGCCGGGCCTTGACTCCGGCGGGCGCGTGCCGCAGCGAGTCGGCGACGAGGCCGGTGACGCGGCCGTCTTCCCGCACCAGGCTCCGGACGTGCGTCTGGGTCAGCACCCGGATCCCGCGCTCGCGCACGGCGTCCGCGAGGCGGGCCATCAGCGTCTTCCCCGAGGTCCCGGGCCCCTTGACCCGGTGGCCGCGGGGAGCGGGCTTCGCCGCGTCGCGGAACCCGCCCGCGGCCTCGCTGCCGGAGTAGTACAGGTAGTGGGCGTCGCTGGGGTAGGACGTCTTGTACGGGCAGAGGCTGCCTTCGAACGGCACGCCGTTGCCCTCCAGCCAGGTGATCATCTCGCGGCTGCCCTCGCAGAACCGGCGGAGCGTCCGGTCGGAGACGACGTCGCCGGCTTCGAGCCGCAGGTAGGCGTACATCGCGTCGACGGAGTCGTCGACGCCCGCGTCGAGCTGCTGGGCGGTCCCGCCGCCCGCGTAGACCACACCGCCGCTGACCGCGCTCGCGCCACCGCCGTCGAACCGTTCGACGATGACGACGTCGGCGCCCGCGTCGGCCGCTTCGAGGGCGGCACAGGCGCCGGCCGCCCCGAACCCCACGATGACCACGTCCGCGAAGAGCTCGTCCATGGTCGATACCCTAGAACTGAAACACGTTCTCGTCTATGGTGAGCGAAAGCGGCTCCCAACTGGATACTCTTCTTGTGGAACACGTTACAGGTGAGGTGCAATGACGGAGCAGTTCGACGTCGTCGTCGTCGGCAGTGGCGCCGCCGGGATGACCGCCGCGCTGGCCGCGGCCCACCACGGCCTGAGCGTCGTCGTCCTGGAGAAGGCGCCCTGCTTCGGCGGCTCGACCGCCCGCTCCGGCGGCGGGGTCTGGCTGCCCGGCAACCACGCGCTGCGCGCCGCCGGGATCGACGAGCCGCCCGAGCGGGCGCGGGAGTACCTGGCCTCGATCGTCGGCGACGTCGTGCCGGCCGTCCGGCGCGACACGTTCCTCGACCACGGCCCCGAGGTCCTGAAGTTCGTCTGCGACCACACGCCGCTGCGGTTCCGCTGGGTCCGCGACTACAGCGACTACCACCCCGAGGCACCCGGCGGACGGCCCGGCGGCCGGTCGGTCGAGCCGATGGCCTTCGACGGCAAGCTGCTCGGCGCCGAGCTGGCCCACCTCGAACCGCCCTACAGCGCGCCCCCGCTCGGCGTGCCGATCACCCAGGCCGACTACCGCTGGCTGAGCCTCCTCGCGCGGCACCCGCGCGGGGCCGTCCGGATGCTGTCGCTGGGTGTCCAGTGGCTGGTCGGGCGGATCCGCGGGCAGCGGCTGCTGAGCATGGGGCAAGCGCTTGCGGCCGGCCTGCGGGTGGGCCTGACCAGGGCGGGCGTCGACGTCCGGCTGAACACGCCGCTGGTCGACCTGCGGGTGGAAGGGGACCGCGTTACCGGCGTCGTCACCGCGGACGGGGTCGTCGGCGCCCGGCGCGGGGTCATCCTGGCCAGCGGTGGCTTCGAGCGGAACCTCGAGATGCGCGAAAAGTACCAGCGCGCGCCGATCGGCATCGACTGGACCGTCGGCGCGGCCGCCAACACCGGCGACGGCATCACCGCCGGCCTCAAGCTCGGCGCGGCGCTCGACCTGATGGACGACGCCTGGTGGGGGCCGACGCTGCCACTCACCGGCGGCCCGTGGTTCGCCCTCGCCGAGCGGTCGCGGCCGCGCTGCATCATGGTCGACGCGCGGGGGCAGCGGTTCGTCAACGAGTCGGCGCCCTACGTCGAGGCCGTGCACGCGATGTACGGCGCCGGAGACGGCCCGGGCGAGCACATCCCCACCTGGCTGGTGTTCGACCAGCGCTACAAGGACCGGTACATGTTCACCGGCGTCGGCCCGCGCCAGCCGCTGCCCGGCCGCTGGTTCAAGGCCGGGATCGCGGTGAAGTCGGCCACCCTGGCCGGGCTGGCCGCGAAGATGGACGTCCCGGCCGACGGCCTGGAAGCGACCGTCGAGCGCTTCAACGGCTTCGCGCGCAACGGCGTCGACGAAGACTTCCGGCGCGGGGTCAGCAAGTACGACCACTACTACGGCGACCCCCGCAACAAACCCAACCCCAGCCTCGGCCCGCTCGACAAGGCGCCGTACTACGCGGTGAAGATCGTGCCGGGCGACCTCGGCACCAAGGGCGGGCTGCGCACCGACGAGCAAGCACGGGTCCTGCGGGAGGACGGCTCGGTCGTGCCGGGCCTCTTCGCCGCGGGCAACGTCAGCGCGGCCGTGATGGGCCGGACGTACGCCGGGCCGGGCGCGACCATCGGCCCGGCCATGGTGTTCGGCTACCTTGCGGCGACGCGGCTGGCGCACGAAGATCAAGGGACCACGGGAGGCGAGCGATGACGCAGGAGTCAGTACGCACGATCTACGCCGGTGAGCCGCCGACCCGGTTCGCGCGCGGCTGGCACTGCCTCGGCCTGGCCGAGCGGTTCCGCGACGGGAAACCCCACGCCGTCACGGCGTTCGGCACGAAGCTCGTCGTGTTCGCCGACTCTCACGGAGAGCTGAACGTCCTGGACGGCTACTGCCGGCACATGGGCGGCGACCTCACCCAGGGCAGCGTCAAGGGCGACGAGGTCGCGTGCCCGTTCCACGACTGGCGCTGGAACGGCAAGGGCAAGTGCGTCTCGATCCCCTACGCCAAGCGGGTTCCGCTGCGCGCGCGGACGCGGTCGTGGACGGTCTCGGAGCAGAACGGCCAGCTCATGGTCTGGCACGACCCCGAGGGCAACCCGCCGCCGCCGGAGCTGGCCATCCCGCGGATCGAGGCCGCCTACAGCGACGAGTGGAGCAACTGGACCTGGGACGAGATCTTCATCGACGGCTCCAACTGCCGGGAGATCATCGACAACGTCGTCGACATGGCCCACTTCTTCTACATCCACTACGCCTACCCGACGTACTTCAAGAACGTGTTCGAGGGCCACATCGCGACGCAGTACCTCAACACCAAGGGGCGCCCGGACATGGGCATGGCGTCGAACTACGGCGGCGAGGACAACCTGCTGCGGTCGGAGGCCTCCTACTTCGGGCCGTCCTACATGATCAACAAGCTGGTGAACTCGTTCCAGGGCTACGAGATCGAGAGCGTGCTCATCAACTGCCACTACCCCGTGACGCCGACGTCGTTCGTGCTCCAGTACGGCATGAAGGTCAAGAAGCAGCACGGGCTCACCGACGAGCACGCGGACAAGATCGCCGCGAAGCTGGCCCGCGGGATCGGGGCCGGGTTCCTGCAGGACGTCGAGATCTGGAAGCACAAGACGCAGATCGACAACCCGCTGCTGTGCGAAGAGGACGGTCCGGTCTACCAGCTTCGCCGGTGGTACCAGCAGTTCTACGTCGACGCGGCCGACGTCACCGAGGACATGACCCGGCGCTTCGAGTTCGAAGTGGACACTTCGAAGGCGAACGAGGCGTGGGCGGCCGAGGTGGCGGAGAACCTGGCCCGCCGGAAGACCGAGGCGGAAGTGTGACCACCGCCGAGCAGACCGAGTTCCTCTCGGGCGGGCTGCGGCCGCACGAGTGCCGCAGCTGCGGGACGTGCGTGCTGGTGAAGAAGAACAGCATCCAGCACACGAGCATCCAGTGGACGTCCCGGCCCGCCGACACCTGCCCGGTGTTCGCGGACGCGGACGTCCCGTCGGCGCTGCTCGACACGTGCCCGAAGCTGGCGGACAGCATCGGCGACGCGGCGCGCGAAGGCTCGCTGGCGGTGGCCGATGGGTGAGCGGTGCTACACGCTGACGGTCGCCGACGTCGTCGTCGAGACGCCGGACGCGCGATCGGTGGTCTTCGAGATCCCGCCCGAGCACGCCTCGGCGTTTTCCTACCGGGCCGGGCAGTTCTTGACCTTGCGGATCCCCAGCGAGCGGACCGGCTCGGTGGCGCGGTGCTACTCGCTGTCGAGCGCGCCGCACGAAAACCGCGTGCAGGTGACGGTCAAGCGCACCGACGGCGGGTACGGGTCGAGCTGGGTGTGCTCGTCGCTTCGCCCGGGCATGACCGTGGACGTGCTCGCGCCGGCGGGCGTGTTCTGCCCGACGTCGGTGGACGAGGACTTCCTGCTCTTCGCCGGCGGCAGCGGCATCACGCCGGTGATGGCGATCCTCAAGACGGCGCTGGAAACGGGATCCGGCCGGGTCGTGCTGGTCTACGCGAACCGCGACGAGAACTCGGTGATCTTCGCGGGCGAGCTGGCGTCGCTGGCCAAGCGGCACGGCGACCGGCTGGTCGTCGTGCACTGGCTGGAAAGCGTCCAGGGGCTCCCGGACGTCCCGCAGCTGCGGGGGCTGGCTTCCGCGTACACGTCGTACGAGGCTTTCCTGTGCGGCCCGGCGCCGTTCATGGCCGCCGCGCGCGAGGCGCTCGGGCAGCTCGGCGTGCCGCGTGACCGGGTGCACGTCGAGAAGTTCACGTCCCTGACCGGGAATCCGTTCGAGGACGTCGTCGAGGAAGAGCAGCCTTCCGACGAAGCACCCGCGTCGCTGACGGTGTCACTGGACGGCGAGACCCGCTCGATGGCGTGGCCGCGGCAGCGGAAGCTCCTGGACCACCTGCTGGACGCGGGCCTCGACGCACCCTACTCGTGCCGCGAGGGACAATGCAGCGCGTGCGCGTGCCGGATCGTGTCAGGTGAGGTGAAGATGCTGCACAACGAGGTCCTGGACGCCGAGGACATCGCGGACGGCATCGTGCTGGCCTGCCAGTCGCTGCCGGTCACCGACGACGTCTCGATCAGCTACGAATAGGAGCCCCGCGTGCCCATCGACCCCGCGGTCGCGATCGGCGCCGAGATCGGCGAGGTGAACTTCGCCTGGACGTCGTCGGACGTGCTGCTCTACCACCTGGCGCTGGGGGCCGGCCCGGACGAGCTGCGCTACACCTACGAGCAGGACCTGGTGGTGCTGCCGACGTTCGCGACGGTCGCGGCGAACCTGCGCGTGTTCGACCCGCCGTCGGTGTCGTTCCCCGGCGTCGAGATCGACCTGGCGAAGGTGCTGCACGGCAAGCAGGAGATCACCCTGCACCGGCCGATCCCGACGTCGGGCAAGGCGGTGGCCCGCTCGCGGATCGCGGACGTGTACGACAAGGGCAAGGCGGCGGTGGTGGTCCAGGAGGTGGCGGTCACGTCGTCCTCGGGGGATCCACTGTGGACGGCCCGGTCGAGCATCTTCGCCCGCGGCGAAGGCGGTTTCGGCGGCTCGCGGGGTCCGTCCGACCGGCTTTCCCGGCCTGATCGGGAGCCGGACGTCGTGCTCGAGACGCCGACGCTGCCGCAGCAGGCGTTGCTGTACCGGCTGTGCGGCGACCGGAACCCGCTGCACGCGGACCCGGCGTTCGCGCGGGCGGCCGGGTTCGACCGGCCGATCCTGCACGGGCTGTGCACGTACGGGATCGTGGCGCGGGTGCTGGTGAACGAGTTCCTGGACGGCGACCCGGCGCGGGTGGCGTCGTTCTCGGCGAAGTTCGCCGGGGTGGTGTTCCCGGGCGAGACGCTCCGGACGCGGGTGTGGCGTTCGTCCGATCGGTTGCTCGTGACGACGTCGGCGGTGGAGCGTGACGACGCGCCGGTGCTGGCGGACACGGTTCTGGTGCCCACTTCGTGAGACCGTCCCGGCCGTCGCCCGCTACCGTGGAGGGGTGACTTCGGAATACTTCGTGGTGCGGGGAACGGTCGAACACGGCGACGAGCGCGGCCGCGAGCTGGGCTTTCCGACGGCGAACATCGCCCTGCGCGACCAGGCGGGCTCGATCGGCGACGGAGTGTGGGCGGGCTGGGTCCGCAGGGCGGACGGAACGCACCTCCCGGCGGCGATCTCGGTCGGCCGCCGCCCGACGTACTACGGAGCGGACGGCTACCGGCTCCTGGAGGCCCACGTTCTGGACTTCACCGGCGATCTGTACGGCGAGACGCTCGTGGTGTGGCTGGGGTCGCACCTGCGGGAGCAGCAGAAGTACGCGTCGGCGGAGGACTTGATCACGGCACTGAAGAACGACATCGCTGCGGCGGGCCAGTGGACGGCCGAGCACCCGGCGGCTTCGCTGCCATCGGCCGGCGAAAGCCCGCTGGGAGAGGTCCGCCGAGTCGAAGGCTGACCCGGGTCTGCCGCGGCTTGTCGTGAGGGTTTGGGGCGGGTTCTGACCGCCCTGAAACTCACGAGGTCAGAGGGCCGCCGCCAGCATCATGTAGCCCATTCCGGCGCCCATCACCGCTCGGCAGACCGCTCGCGAGGCCTGCCCCGGGTTCGCAGGTCCGGACCCCACCATCGGGACTGCCCGGCTCCAGCCCGCTGCCGAGCCACGCAATGCCAGTGCCCCGGCTCGGGCCGCGTCGATCACGAAATACCCCGCCGCTGCCACCGCGAGCAGCGGCAACGCCAGCCGGGCGTCCATTGTGGACATCGTCAGCCAAGGTCCGTGCGCCGTCCCCCCGTGGGGCATCGCCGTCACCATGTACAGCATCGCCGCCGCCGACAGGGCGTGGTGGGCGCACCCCCGTCGGCGCCACCAGGCCACCGCGAACCAGCCCGTCGTCAGCGCCAGCACCGCCTGCCAGCCCGCCGCCGGGATCGGGCCGCCGACCGGGGAGAACATCGCCACCATCGCCACCACCAGCAGCAGCTCGGCCAGGTCGCCGTGGCGGACTCCGTGGCCCAGCCGCGCGTAGTCGAGGCGGACCAGCCGCACCACGCACGGCAGCACCAGCGCCGCGAACACCGCCGTGAGCGCCCAGTCGACCACCATCGCCAGTCGGCCTCACTCTCCGTCGTGGGTGGTGTATCCACCGTGACACCCACGACGGCCGCGCACCAGCCGTCAATGAGGTGAGGCTCAGTCACCCGTCAGGATGAGTCCACTGGTGGGCACCCCGGTACCCGCCGTGACCAGCACCCGCGCCGCGCCGCCGACCTGGTTGGCCGCCGTGCCGCGGATCTGGCGCACCCCTTCGGCGATGCCGTTCATGCCGTGGATGTACGCCTCGCCGAGCTGCCCGCCGTGCGGGTTGAGCGGCAGCTCGCCGTCGAGCTCCAGCGTGCCGCCGTCGATGAAGTCCTTCGCCTCGCCGCGGCCGCAGAAACCCAGTTCCTCCAGCTGTATCAGCACGTACGGCGTGAAGTGGTCGTACAGCACCGCGACGTCCACATCGGACGGTCCGAGCCCCGACTGCGCCCACAGCTGCCGCCCCACGACACCCATCTCCGGCAGCGCGGCCAGGTCGTCGCGGTAGTAGCTGGTCATCACGTACTGGTCGGGTCCGCTCCCCTGCGCCGCGGCGGCGATCACCGCCGGCGGCCGGGCGAGATCCCGCGCCCGGGAAAGGCTCGTCACGACCAGCGCGACCCCGCCGTCGCTCTCCTGGCAGCAGTCGAGCAGGTGCAGCGGCTCCGCCACCCAGCGCGACGCCTGGTGCTCCGCCAGCGTGATCGGCCGTTCGTGGAACCACGCGTTCGGGTTGGTCGCCGCGTGCTTGCGGTCGAGCACCGCGATCCGGCCGAAGTCCTCGCTCGTCGCGCCGTAGTCGTGCAGGTACCGCCGCGCCACCATGGCCACGGTGGCCGCCGGGGTCGCGATCCCCATCGGGTAGTGGAACGCGTTGTCCACACCGGACGAGTTGACCTGCCCCGCCGCGGCCGAGGACACCTGTCCGAACCGCATCCCCGAGCGCTCGTTGAACGCCCGGTACGCGACGACGACGTCCGCGACCCCGGTCGCCACCGCCATCGCGGCCTGCTGCACGGTCGCCGCCGCCGCGCCGCCGCCGTAGTGGATGCGGCTGAAGAACTTCAGCTCCGGGATGCCGAGTTCGCGGGCCACCGCGATTTCGGCGTTGCCGTCCATGGTGAACGACACCAGGCCGTCCACATCGGACGGCGAAAGGCCGGCGTCCGCCAGCGCGTGCGAGATGCATTCGGCCGCCAGCCGCAGTTCGCTGCGACCGGAGTCCTTGGAGAACTCCGTCGCGCCGATCCCCGCGATGGCCGCCCGGCCCGAGAGCGTCACGGCAGCGTCACCTCCACGGTCCCGGCGACGTGCTCGCCGAGACTGTCCACTCCGGACACCGAGACGACGACGTCACGACCCGAAGCCGAGACCACCCGGCCGGTGAACGTCAGCGTGTCGTAGGCGTAGCACGGCACGCCGAGCCGGATCTTGATCGACCGGATCAGCGCCTCCGGCCCGGCCCAGTCCGACACGAACCGCTGCACCAGGCCGGTGTCGGTGAGGATGTTGAGGAAGATGTCCTTCGAACCGCGCGCCACCGCGGCATCGCGGTCGTGGTGCACGTCCTGGAAGTCGCGGGTCGCCAGCGCCGTGCTGACGACGAACGTCGGCGTCGCCTCGATCGTCAGCGGCGGCAGCTCGGTCCCTTCGGTGACGGTCATCGGGCCACCTTCCACGCGGGCAGGGTCAGGTCGTCGTCGACGCGCACGAACGCCGCCACCACCGGCAGTCCGATGTGGACCTCCGCGGGTGTGGCGTCCAGCAGCTCGGCCAGCACCCGGACCCCTTCCTCCAGCTCCACCAGTGCGACGACGAACGGCAGCTCCTTGCCCGGCACGGGCGGGTGGTGGTGCACGACGTAGGAGAACACGGTCCCGCGGCCACTCGCGACGACGTAGTCCGGCTTCGCGTCGAGCGCGCCGTCCGGCGGCATCGGCCCCGGCGGGTGCCGCAGCGTCTCGCCCCACCGCTGGATGCGCAGTTCGCCCTGGCGGAGGCCCTCCCAGAAGAACTCCGTGTCCCGGCTGATCACCGGCCGCAGCACCGGCGCGGGCGGCGGCTTCGGCGCGGGCGGGCGGAACTTCAGCACCCGGAACATCATCTCCGCGACGGCTTCCGCGCCGACGTACCAGGTCATCCGGGTGGTGACGAACCAGCCCTCGCCTAGCGCGGTCCGCTTCGGACCGACGACGCTCTCCAGCCGGGTCCGCGCTTCGACCTGCTCGCCCGGACGCAGGTAGCGGTGGTAGGTCTGTTCGGAGTTCGTCGCGACGACGGAGGTGAACCCGGCCTCGTCGAGCAGTTCCATCATCAGGCCGAGCGGGTCGTCGCTCCCGCGCGGGACGTTGAGCCCGCCCATCGTCCACACCTGCGCCATCGCCGGCGGCGCGACCAGTCCCTTGTGGACGCTACGCGCGGCGAACTCCAGGTCGGTGTAGACGGGGTTGGTGTCCCCGATCGCCTCGACCCAGTTGTTCACCATGGCCTGGTTCACGGGATCGCGGGCGAGGCGTGGCGCGCACTCCCCACGGGCGGCGATCTCCTCGGCGGTCGTCAAGATGTCGGTCATCGCGGCACCCTCGGCAGGCCCAGGCCGATCGAAGCGATCAGCTCCCGTTGGATTTCGCTGACCCCGCCACCGAACGTCAGCACGATGTTGCGCTTGGCGGAGACGTCGAGCCACTCCGCCAGCTCGGCGGTGTCCGGATCGGCTAGGTCGCCGTGGCGCGCGACGAGTTCTTCGAGGTTCCGGCCGATCCGCTGGATGACCTCGGAGCTGAAGACCTTGGTCGCCGACGCGTCCGCGACGGCCACCGGCGCGCTCGCCGAGGACACCGCGACCTGCCAGTTGAGCAGCTCGTTCACCCGCGTCACCGCCATGGCGTCGGCCAGCACGGCCCGGACGTCGGCGAGGTCGAGCAGGCCGTGGGCGGCGGCCCAGGCGCGCACGCGGTCGTACAGCCCGCCGATCCGCCCGGCCGGGCCGAGCATGACGCGCTCGTGGTTGAGCTGCGTCGTGATCAGCCGCCAGCCCTCGTTCTCCTTGCCCACCAACCGGTTCACCGGCACGCGGACGTCCGAATAGTACGTCGCGTTGACGTGGTGGGCGCCGTCGCAGGTGATGATCGGCGTCCACGAGTAGCCGGGGTCGCTCGTGTCCACGATGAGGATCGAGATGCCCTTGTGCCGCGGCGCGTCGGGCGCGGTCCGGACGGCGAGCCAGATGTAGTCGGCGTCGTGGCCGCCGGTGGTGAAGATCTTCTGGCCGTTGACGACGTATTCGTCGCCGTCGCGCACCGCGGTCGTCCGCAGGGCCGCGAGGTCGGTGCCCGCTTCCGGCTCGGTGTAGCCGATCGCGAAGTGGATCTCCCCCGCCAAAATGCGAGGCAGGAAGAACGCCTTCTGCTCGTCGGTGCCGAACTGCTGCAGCGTCGGCCCGACGGTCTGCAGCGTCACCGACGGCAACTGGACGTCGGCGCGCACGGCCTCGTCGACGAACAGGTGCTGTTCGATCTCGCCGAAGCCCTGCCCGCCGTGTTCGACCGGCCAGCCGACGCCGAGCCTGCCGTCGCGGCCCATCCGGCGGACGATCGCGCGGAACACGGGCCCGTGCCGCTCGCGCCGCATCGCGCGTCGTTCCTCGGGGCTGATCAGCCCGGCGAAGTACGCGCGCAGTTCGGCGCGCAGCTCTTTCTGCGCCGCGGTCAGTTCGACGTGCATCCGCTCACCCCGCCACTCGTTCGCCGAGCCTGCCGAGCCGGTGCGCGGCGCCGCCGAGCGCCCGGCCGAGGTCCTTCACCTGCGACGAATACCGGTGCAGGGGATAGGTTTCGTCGACGCCGACCCCGCCGTGCAGGTGGTGGCAGGTCGCCAGTGCCACCGGCGCCTGGGTCGCGAACCAGTAGGCGGCGACGTCCAGTTCGGCGTCCGCGTCGAGACCGGCCGCCAGCCGCCACACCGCGGACGTCACGGCCAGGTGGACGGTCCGCGCGGCCACGTAGACGTCGGCGATCTGGCCCGCCACGGCCTGGAAGGTGGCGAGCGGGCGGCCGAACTGGGTGCGCTCGCCCACGTGCTTCACGGTCAGGGCCAGCGCGCCGGCCAGCAGCCCGTCCCCGAGCGCGAGCGCGCCGGCGAGCGCGAACCGGTGCAGCGCGGCGACGGCACCGCGGTCGAACAGCAGGTCGGTCTCCTCGACGGCGACGTCGGCCAGGCGCACGGTGCACTCCGGCGTCCCCGCCGAAGTGGGGGTCGGGACGAGCGTGACGCCGTCGGCGCGTGGATCGACGAGGTAGACGGCGGTGCCGTGCGGCGTCGACACGGGCGTGAGGATCCGGGTGGCCTCGGCGGCGTACGGGACGGCGGTCTTGACGCCGTTGAGCAGCCACTTCCCGCCGGCCGCCCGCGCGGTCGCGGCGGGCTCGCCGGCGAGCGGGGCGGACGGCTCGTGGCACGCCGCGGTGAGCAGGGCTTCCCCAGCGGCGACCGGCGGGAGGAACTCCGCACGCTGCTGAGGCGTGCCGAGCGTCTCGACCGGCAGGACGCCCAGCGCGAGCGTGGCGTAGGCGGGCACCGGCGCGGCGGCGCGGCCGACCTCGGTGAGGACCTGCGCGACCTCGGCGACGCCCAGGCCATCCCCTTCCAGGTCCGGCGGCAACGCGAGCGCCAGCAGGCCCGAGGAGGCGAGTGCGCGCCAGGAGTCGTCCCCCGCGCCGAGCACTTTGGCGGCGAGGGCGGCGATCTCCGTCTGCGTATCGTCAAGGGTGAAGTCCACGCCCGTCCCTCCGGGTTCGGCGCAATACTGAAACCTGTTCTAGTCTTAACCGGAAAGGGTCGGTACGGCAACCCCCGGCGGAGGACCTGGATGGCGGTGACCGAACGCGGCGGCGCGCGCCGCCGGCTGATCACCGTGCCGCCGACCGCCGGCGTGCCCGACCCGGATCCCCTCGACCTGCCCGGGCGCGGCCGGACCGTCGTCACCGACGTCGGGCCGCGCGACGCGCCCGCGCTCGTCCTGCTGCATTCGGTGGCCTGCACGGGCCTGCTGACCTGGTATCCCGCCCTCGACCGGCTGGCGCGCGACCACCGCGTCGTCGTGTTCGACCAACGGTGGCACGGGCGCGGCATCCGGTCGCCGGAGTTCCGGCTCGCCGACTGCGCCGGCGACGTCACCGCCGTCGCGGACGCGCTCGGCATCGACCGGTTCGCGCTCGCCGGGTACTCGATGGGCGGGATGGTGGCCCAGCTCGTCGCCCGCACGGAACCAGAACGTGTTACCGGACTGGTGCTCTGCTCGACCGCGAGCAACTTCCGCCGCGGGCTCCGCCAGCGGGTCGCGCTCGACGTGTTCGGCCGGACGCTGCGGCAGCTGCGCGAGCACGTGAAGCTGCCACCGGTGCCGGTCGCCGTCCCGCGCGAGCGCGTCGAGGACTACCGGTGGGGGCTGCGGGAGTTCCGGTCGACCACGCCCTGGGAGATCGCCGTCGCCGTCGACGAGATCGGCCGGTTCGACTCGACACCGTGGCTGCCCACGCTCAGGCTGCCCACCGCGGTCGTCGTGACCACGAAGGACCGGTTCATCTCCCCCGACCACCAGCGGTCGCTGGCCCGCCGGATCCCGGGCGCGGCGACGTACGAGGTCGCGGCCGGGCACGCCGCCTGCGTCCTGGCCGCCGGCCGCTGGGTGCCCGCGCTGCTCGCCGCCGTCCACTCCCTGTGAGGAAGGAATCCAGATGGGACGCTTCAGCCTGCCCGACGAGAAACCCGCCGGTCTCGACTCGCCCGTGACGGCCAAGGTCATGAAGTACGGGGCGAAAGCCCAGGTGGCGGTCTTCCGGCTGACCGGCGGGCGCGTCGGCAGCACGTGGCGGATCGGGGCCGGCTTCCGCAAGCCGGTGCCGACGCTGCTGCTGGAGCACCGCGGGCGCAAGTCCGGCCGGTTGTTCACGACGCCGCTGCTGTACCTGCGCTCCGGCGAGGACGTCGTCATCGTCGGCTCCCAGGGCGGGCTGCCGAAGCACCCGCAGTGGTACCGGAACCTGCTGGCGCACCCCGAAACCCGCGTCCACCTCAAAGGACGGCGGGACGTGCCCGTCACGGCCCGGGTGGCCGATCCGGCCGAACGCGCGCAGCTGTGGCCGCGGCTGGTCGAGCTCTACGCCGACTTCGCGAAGTACCAGGCGTGGACCGACCGGGAGATCCCGGTCGTCATCCTCAGCCCGCGGCCTTGAGCAGCCCGGCGAGGGCGTCCGGGAGCGCGTCGGCGAGCGGCCACAGGTCCTTGACGAGCTCCCGCGCGCCGAGCAGGCCGACGTGCACCTTGCCGGCGTTGGACAGCACCGTGACGTTCAGCCCGGCGCCGTGGAAGACCGGGCCGAGCGGGTAGAAGCCGGTGATCCGCGCGCCGAGCAGGTAGAGCGGCATCGGCGGGCCGGGCACGTTGGAGACGACCAGGTTGTGCACCACCGGGTGCTTTTCGGCCAGGCGCAGCGCCGAGTACGCGCGCACGGCGAGGCCGAACATCGTGGCCGCGGAGAACTGCGCCCAATCCTGCAGCATGTCGGCGTCGATGTCGTAGTGGTGGTCCTTCGACAGCCGGTTGGCCTCGGCGAGGAAGAACACGCGCGCGGCCGGGTCGTCGAGGTGGGTCGGCAGGGAAGCGAAGAACGCCGACACCTTGTTGCTGCCGTGCTCGCGTTCGGTCCGGTCGTGCACCGAAACGGGGACGGTCGCGACCAGCGGGTCGTCGGGCAGTTCGCCGCGGGCCGCGAGGAAGTCCCGCAGCGCGCCGGCGACGAGGGCGAGCACGACGTCGTTCACCGTGACGCCGAAGGCGTTCTTGACCGCCTTGATCTCGTCGAGGTCGAGCTGGGCGAAGGCGACGCTGCGGTGGCCGGTGATCGTGCCGTTCAGCGACGTCCGCGGCGCGGTGAACGGAACCGGCATCCCCTTGCCACGCAACGCTTTGCCGAGCCACCGTGGGACGAGTCCCAGCAGGTCCGGCAGCAGCCGGGCGACCTCGGCGGGCCGTCGGGCGAAGCTCTCGACGCCGGTGCGCAGCAACTGCACCGGCGACGGCAGCGCGGGGTTGCGGGCCGCCTCGACCTCCGGCATCGGCGCGTCGGGCTCGAGCCCGGCCAGGTAGGTGATCAGGCTGGCGCCGCTCACGCCGTCGACGCTGGCGTGGTGCATCTTCAGCAGCACGGCGAGCTGACCGTCGGCCAGTCCTTCGATGACGTACAGCTGCCAGAGCGGGTGCGCGCGGTCGAGCTGCTGGCCGGCGATGTGCGCGCACAGCTCGGCCAGTTCGGCGCGGTCGCCGGGGGCCGGGACGCCGATGCGGTGCACGTGGTGATCGAGGTCGAAGTCCTCGTCCTCGATCCACACGGGATGCCCGATGTTCCAGACCGGATTGTGCAGTTTGCGGCGGAACGCCGGGATCACCCGGACCCGGCGGTCGAGTTCGTCCTTGAGCTTGGCGAAGCTGTAGCCGCCGGGGACGGTCGAGCCGTCGAGCACGAGCAGCCCGCAGACGTGCAGGACCTGGGACGACGTCTCGAGGTACAGGAAGCTCGCGTCGAGGCCGCTCAGTCTCTGCATGACGGTCAGGGTAAGCCACTTCCGGCGCGCGGCGCGTCACCCTACTCGCCGGTATCATCACGCTGGTGCAGCCGAATTTCCTGATCCGTCGCGCGGTCCAGCTCGGTCTCACGGCGAACGCGCTCCGCCCGCTGCGGGCCCGGTCCACGACGATCCCGGCGTTCTTCGCGGGCTGGCTCACCAGCGAGCTGGCGCCCCAGTTCCTGGCGCTCACGGTGGCGGACTCGCTGGCCCACGTGGCGCGCCACGGCGTCCGCGACCGGTCGACGCGGGCGGGGCTCGCGATGGCCGCCGCGTCCGCGGCCGGGCTCGCCGCGCTGGTCCGGACGGGCCACGGCGCCCGTGAGGAGATCGAGAACGCGCTGACGGAGGCGCTGGGCGAGGACTACGCGGCGGAGCTGGGCCGCTCCGACCTCGGGCTGCCGTGGGGCGAGCTGGCGCTGCCGTTCCGGATGGGCGCGCCGGACGTGCGCGTGGACCGCGACATCGCGTACGCCCCGGGCGGGAAGCGGTTCCTCCTGGACGTGTACCGGCCTGCCGAGCCGGTGACGGGCGCGCCGGTGCTGCTGCAGGTCCACGGCGGCGCGTGGGTGATCGGCAACAAGGAGGAGCAGGGCCGGCCGCTGATGCGCTACCTGGCGCGCCGCGGCTGGGTGTGCGTCGCGATCAACTACCCGCTGTCCCCGACCCACCGCTGGCCGGCGCACATCGTGGCGGCGAAGCAGGCCCTGGCGTGGATCCGTTCTTCGATTTCCGCTTACGGCGGCGACCCGGACTTCGTGGCGGTGACGGGCGGTTCGGCGGGCGGGCACCTGTCGGCGCTGCTGGCGTTGTCCCAGAACGACCCGGCGTTGCAGCCGTCGTTCGAAGACGTGGACACGAGCATCCAGGCGTGCGTCCCGCACTACGGGGTGTACGACTTCGCGGCGACGTCGGGCTCGCGCGCGAGCCAGTACCGATTGGAGAGCCTGATCGCGCGCCGGGTGTTCGCGGCGGACCGGGACCCGGTGCGGCACCTCGACGACTACATCGCGGCATCGCCGTTGGACCGGATTTCCTCGGACGCACCGCCGTTTTTCGTGATCCACGGACGGGACGATTCGCTGGTGCCGGTGCGGGAGGCCCGCGAGTTCGTGCGGCGGTTGCGGGAGAAGTCGCGGCAGCCGGTGGCTTATGCGGAGCTGGCGGGGGCGCAGCACGCGTTCGACGTGTTCACTTCGGTGCGTTCGGCGCACGTGGTCCGCGGGGTGGCGCGCTTCCTGGACTTCACTTACAACGCTTGGAAAGCCGAGAACCGGTAGCGCGGACCAGAGGTGCCCATCATGCGAGGCGGAGAGAACTTCGGCCATCTGAGAACCATCGACAGGAAGCTTGCCCGCCTTGGCGCCTCCGCCGACAACCTTGTCGTCAACGAGCCGAATGCCTCCATGGTCAAATCCCGGCAATTCGTCGAACGGATGACTCAGATCCTCTGGGACCGAAGCATCACGGGCACCGGTGCCAGACCCCTCAATCAGCGCATCACCATCCTGGAGAGCAGAGGGGTAATCGACAGCGAAACCTGCGCATTGTTCCATAGCGTCCGCCTGGGAGGCAACAAAGCTGTCCATGAGTTCGACGAGTCACGCGCCGAGGCCTTCAGACTGGTGCGCGCATGCCACATACTCGGCAACTGGTTTGAATCAGCACTGCATTCTGATCATCAGCCAAGGATCTATACACCGCCGACACCTCAGGAGCTGGGCTACGACAGGATCGACAAGACAGGGGCATATCGCCTGGTCGATCTCACGGTCCCAGCACATCGACCCGGGTTGGAGTTCTCATTCGACGAGAGCTTCCCGCCAGCCGGCCGGTCATGGCGGTACACCGAACAGCGGCTTCGGGAACTGGACGACGAAGGTCGCATAGCCCGAAGCGCGTCCGGTCGCCCCTTACTGAAGCGGTACTTCCACGAGACATACAACAGTTGATCCCGTACCCAGCACACTGAGGCGGGAAAGCTGATCGACGGCGTTGTTCGAATTATACGCACCCAGCACCGTGCCTCGGCGCTGGACCGACAGGTCGAGCGGCCGCACCGGCGAGCCGAGCCCGCGACTGATCAGTAGGCCAGGTCGACCGGGCTTGCCGACGGCGGACCGTCCAAGCGCCACTCCGTTCCCTCGCGGATGAACCGGTACCAGCGCGCGTCGCGGCCGTAGCGCAGCTGCAGGTCCCCTTGGGTCAGGCGGTTGCGCCAGACCTTCGGTGTTCCCGGCAGTCCGGCCTCGGTCAGGACGGCCTGCGCCTCCGCCAGGGGGCCAGGGCCCGGCTGCCACGTCTCCCTCAGCGCCGCCAAGCCGCCGCGGCCTGCTTCGCGCCAGGCCTCCGCCCACCTCGTCAAGTCGCGGGCCGGCACTCCCGCTGCCGTGGCCAGCGCGGCTGTCTCCGAGGCCGGGCGGGTCGATGCGCGGCGGGCCAGGTCCTCCTCGAACGTCAGCTCGGCCGCCGTCGCGCCGGTGACCAGGAGGTCGCGGGCCAGGGAGGCCGCGTCGGCCGCCAGGCCGGCGAGCGCCGCCGCCGTCCAGCCGGTGCTCGGCGGCGGGTCCAGGTCCAGGACCGCCGGTGGCCCGGCCACGCGCGGTGGCGGGGGCAGCGCCGGGATCGCGCCCGGGCGGCGTGCGTAGGCCGCGCGGGGCGTCAGGCCCTCGTCGACGCGCTTCGGCAGCTGCGGTTTCTCGCCGCGCGCCGGCGAGCGGCGGGCCCGCAGCTCGGCCAGGACGTCCGCCCGCGGGCGGCCGCGCAGCAGGAACAACGTGAACGGGTCGCGGTCCACCTCGTCGGCGACCAGGTAGTACACCGCGGCCACGTGCTTGCACGGGTTCGCCGAGTCCGGGCACGAACACCGCGGCCGCAGGTCGCCCGGGCCGGGCAGCAGGTCGGCGCCCGCCTCGCGGGCCTGCTCGGCCAGTGCGCCCGGCAGCTCGCCGTCGAGCAGCGCGGCCGCGTGGCCGAGCTGCGTGCCGACCACGCCGAGCAGGGTGTCCCACTCGCCGTCGGTGAAGGTGCGCATCGCGATGGTCACCTTGTACGGCTGCGGCCGGCTGCCCCGCACCCGCGCCGTCATCTCCCCGGCGCCGAAGTGCAGCTCGGTGACCGTGCCCTTGCGCGCGTACGTCCGCCCGCGCGGCAGCCGGTTCGGGTCGAGCTTGGCGCGCTGTTCCAGGGCGTCGACCCAGGCGCGGCCCCACCACGTCGTGCCGAAGTTGCGCCTCGGGGGCATCATCCACTCCCGAGGCGGACCAGGTCGGCGAGCTCGTCGTCGGAGAGTTCGGTGATCCAGTCCTCCCCCGCGCCGACGATCGACTCCGCCAGCCCGCGCTTCTTTTCCAGCACCTGCGCGATCCGCTCCTCCAGGGTGCCCTCGGCGATCAGGCGGTGGACCTGGACCGGCCGGTCCTGGCCGATGCGGTAGGCGCGGTCGGTGGCCTGGTCCTCGACCGCCGGGTTCCACCAGCGGTCGTAGTGGATGACGTGGGTGGCGCGGGTCAGGTTGAGCCCGACGCCGCCGGCCTTGAGCGAGAGCAGGAAGACGGGGATTTCGCCGGCCTGGAACCGGTCGACCATGTCCTGGCGTTTCGCGGGCGAGCTTTCGCCGGAGAGCACCTCGGTGGGCAGGCCGCGTTCGGTGAGACGTCGTTCGAGGAGCCGGCAGAGCTGGACGTACTGGCTGAAGACGAGCACGCTCTCGCCCTCGTCGAGGATGACGTCCACCAGCTCTTCGAACGCGGCGAGCTTGCCGGACCGCCCGGTGAGCGCGCCGTGCGGTTCCTTGAGGAACTGGGCGGGGTGGTTGCAGATCTGCTTGAGCTCGGTGAGCAGCTGCAGGACCTGCCCACGGCGCTTGATGCCCTGCGTCTCGCGGATTTCGGCGAGGTTTTCGCGCACGACGGCTTCGTAAAGCGTGGTCTGCTCGGCGGTGAGCGGGACGAACCGGTCGGTCTCGGTCTTGGGCGGCAGTTCCGGAGCGATGTCCGGGTCGGACTTGCGCCGGCGCAGCAGGAACGGCCGGACGGTGGTGGCGAGCCGCTCGGTGACGGCCTTGTCCCGGTCGCGTTCGATCGGGCGCGCCACCGTCCGGCGGAAGCGGTCGAGCGGACCCAGCAGGCCGGGGGTGGTCCAGTCCACAATGGACCACAGTTCGGTGAGCCGGTTCTCGACCGGGGTGCCGGTGAGGGCGACCTTGGCGCGGGCGGGGACCTTGCGAAGCTCCTTGGCGGTGGCCGAGAGGGGATTCTTGACGTGCTGCGCCTCGTCCGCGGCGACGAGCCCCCAGTCCACTTCGGACAGTGTCTCCCGGTCGCGCCGGAGGACGCCGTAGGTGGCGAGGACGACCTCGTCGGGGGCGAGGTCGTCGAGGTGGCGGCTGCCGCCGTGGAACCGCCGGACGGGGATTTCGGGGGCGAAGCGGGCGAACTCGCGTTCCCAGTTGCCGAGGAGCGAGGTCGGGCAGAGGACGAGGGTGGGCCCCGGCGCCGTCGCACGGCGGTGCAGGTGCAACGCGATCAGCTGGATCGTCTTGCCCAGCCCCATGTCGTCGGCCAGACACGCACCCAGCCCCAGCCCCGTCATCGTGGCCAGCCACGCCAGCCCCGCCTGCTGGTACGGCCGCAACGTCGCCCGCAGCCCCGCCGGTGCCGCCACGTCACCCGACGCCCGGTCGCGGATCCGCGCGACCAGATCGTCCAGTACCGGCGGTGCCGTGAACTCCACGCGCTCGCCGTCCAGTTCCAGCTCGCCCGTCAACGCCGCCGCCAGGGCCTCGCCCGCCGCCAGCTTGCGCGCGCGGCCGCGCACCTTGGCCAGCAGCTGCGGGTCCACCCGCACCCACTGCCCCCGCAGCCGGACCAACGGCCGCTTCGCCTCGGCCAGCGCCGCGACCTCCGACGGCGTCAGCTGCTCCCCGCCCAGGCTGAGCTGCCAGCGGAACTCCAGCAGGCTCCGCAGCGCGAACTCCGCCTCCGTCACGCTCGCCGGGGCCTGGGTCGCGCTCGCCTTCGCCTTCACTTCGCCCGCGAACAGTCCCTTCGACCACAGCACCTCGATGCCCGCGCCGCCCAGCTCGCGCGCGCCGTCCGTGAGCAGGTCGACGACCTCGTCGTCGGACAGTTCCAAGGACGCCGGTGCCGGCTGGGCCAGCACCCGCCCCAGGGGTGCCCACGCGCGGGCGCCGCGGCGCAGGCCCAGCAGCAGCTGCGTCTCCACCTGGTCGCCGAGGCGGTTCAGCACCGCGTCCGGTGCGTCCCACAGCGTCGCCGCCTCCACCACCAGGCTCGGCTCCGCCATGCTCCGCACCGCCAGCACCCCGGCGAACGAGTCGTCGTCCAGGCCCTCGACCCGCAGCAGCACCTGGACGCCCCGCGGTTCCCGGGCCTCCAGCTCGGCCAGCCAAGCCGCGCCGTCCGGGCCGAGCAGCGCCGGTTCGCGCGCCGCGAACGCCGGGTCGCCCGCGCCGACCGGGGCCGCCGGGCTGCGCGCCAGCAGGTCGGCCGTCGCGTCCCAGAGCGCGCGGACCAGGGAGTCCGGTGAGTGGAGGCGGATGCGTTTCAGCCCGGTCAGCGGCAGCGCGTACGCCTCCGGCGGCAACGCACCGGCGAGCCCGCGCAACAGCTCTTCGTCGGCCGCGTCCAACGGCCCGATCCGCCACGCCGCCGCCCCGGCCGGGGAGACGGCGGGCCGCAGCCGGCCGCGCGCGACGAGGTTCACCCCCGCGTTGACGGCCGCCGCCCACGCCGCGACCGCCGGGCTCGCCTCCTCCCCCGCCGACAGGAGCCGGGGCAGGGCGCGTTCCAGCGGGACCAGCTCCGCCTCGACCTTCGTCCGCGCGAACTTGGCGCCCCGGGGCAGCACGAGCTCGATCGTGGTCCCGCCGGCCACGTCGTCGCCCCACAGGGCCAGCACGCCGTCCCGCGGGGGATCCGCGGGAAGGTAGGTGGCCCGGGTGTCTGCGCTGAACTCCACGACGGCAACGCTAGAACACGCCCCCGACAGTTTCGGGACCGACGGCGCGAACGGTCCGTTCGCGCCCTCCGGAAGATCACCGCGGCAGGCGCAGCAGCCGTTCCGCCGTCAGCGACCGCAGCACCTGCGTCGTCCCGCCCGCGATGGACAGGCACCGCGTCAGCAGGAACTCGTGCTGCGCCGGACCGCCGGCCACCAGCGCACCCGCGCCCGCCAGTTCCAGCGCGAACTCCGCGACGTCCTGCCGGTGCGCGACCCCGAGCAGCTTCCGCACGCTCGACTCCGCGCCCGGGTCCTGCCCCGCCAGCCGGCGCCGGGCCGCCCGCAGGTCGAGCACCGATCCGGCGACCCCGTCGGCCACCAGCGAGCCGAGCCGGTCCAGTGCGACGTCGTCCAGCGCCGCGGCGTCCACAGTGGACACCAACGACTGGACGCTCTCCCCCACCGCCGACCCGCTCCCGATGGCGACCCGCTCGTTCGCCAGCGTCGTGCGCGCCAGCCGCCACCCACCGCCCGGGACGCCGACGACGTCGGCGTCCGGGACGAACACGTCGTCGAGGAACACCTCGTTGAACACGGCCTCCCCGGTGATCTCGCGCAGCGGCCGCGTCGTGATGCCCGGAGCGCGCATGTCCACCAGGAAGTACGTGATCCCCTGGTGCTTGGGCGCGTCCGGGTCGGTGCGCGCCAGGCAGATGCCCCAGTCGGCTTCGCGGGCGAGCGACGTCCACACCTTCTGCCCGGTCAGCCGCCAGCCGCCGTCGACGCGCCGCGCCGCCGTCCGCAGCGACGCCAGGTCCGACCCGGCGCCGGGCTCGCTGAACAGCTGGCACCAGGTGAGCTCGCCCCGCAGGGTCGGCCGGGCGAACCGCGCGCGCTGCTCGTCACTGCCGTGCTCGAGGATCGTCGGCACGGCCCACGCCCCGATCACCAGGTCCGGGCGGCGGACCCCGGCGGCGGCGAGCGCGCCGTCGATCCGCAGCTGCTCCGCGGCGTCGGCACCCCGGCCGTGGGGCGGCGGCCAGTGCGGCGTGAGCAGCCCCGCGTCCGCCAAGGCGGCCCGTTGCGACGGCCCGGGCAGCGCCGCGATCCGGGCCACTTCCTCCGTCAGCGAAGGGTCTTCGCCGACGTCGACGCCCAAAGTGCGTTCGGTCCCGGCGAGAGCCAGCGAAGCCGCCTCACGGCGCCACGGGCCCGAGCCCCCGAGCCACTGCCGCAGCGCGACGGCCCGGCGCAGGTAGAGGTGGGCGTCGTGCTCCCAGGTGAACCCGATCCCGCCGAGCACCTGGACGCAGTCCTTGGCGTTGGCGACGGCCGCGTCGAGCGCGACGGCCGCCGCGCTGGCCACCGAAAGCGGGTGTTGCCCGGAAGCGGCGTCCCAGGCCAGCGCTTCGGCCGCTTCGGCGCGACAGAGCATTTCGGCGCACAGGTGCTTGACCGCCTGGAACGCCCCGATCGGCCGGCCGAACTGCTCGCGGACCTTGGCGTACTCGACGGCGACGGTCAGGCACCGCCGCGCCACGCCGGCCGCCTCGGCGGAAGCCAGCACGGCCGCGAGCGGAAGCACCGGTGGCAGGGTCAGGACCTCGGCACCGACGCCGGAGTACCGGACGCGTGCCAGCGGACGCGAGAAGTCGAACGGTGCAAGCGGCTCGACCGTCACCCCGGGCGTCCCGGGCGCGAGCAGCACGTGCCCGCCGTCGACCGGCACCAGCAGCCAGGACTCCGGGGTGGCGCCGGGCACGGGCCCGCTGACGCCGTCCTCGAGCGGCTCCAGCAGCACGGCGATCGGCGCTTCCCCTTCGGCGACCGCTTCGAGGAGTTCCTTCGCCGACGGGATCTCCGCCAGCAGGAGGCCGCCCAACGCGGTCCCGAGCACCGGGCCGGGAACGAGTTCCTCCGCCGCCGCGGCCAGTCCGGCGGCCAGATCGGCGACACTCCCCTCGGCGCCCCCGGCCGCGGCCGGCAGGGCGACACCGAAGAGGCCGAGCTCGGCGAAACCGGGCGGCAGACCGGCCCCGGTTTCCGCCGCGCGCACCGCCTCTCGCGGGTGGTGCGCGCTCGCCCAGGCGTGGATCGCCTCGGCCAGCGCGGCCTGTTCCTCGGTGAGCGCGACCGGCATGGGGCCTCCTCGCGGGACGGGATACTACTCGCGAGTGTAGAACGTGTTACAGTTTTTCGGCCAGTGGGTCGATTGTTGAACGTTTCGCCAGGCGAGGTACGCTACGTCGTGAACTGGAACAGGTTCCGGAGGACGGGGGAACACCGATGCCCGGCAAGACCAAGGCGCGCGGCAACGGCATGAGCGCGATCGGAGCCGACGAACTCGGTTCCGCCGCCCAGCGCGACCGCCGTCGCCGGATCATCGACGCCACCCTCGCCCTGGCCTCGAAGGGCGGTTACGACGCCGTCCAGATGCGCGCCGTCGCCGAGAAGGCCGACGTCGCGCTCGGCACGCTCTACCGGTACTTCCCGTCGAAGATCCACCTGCTCGTCTCCGGCCTCGCCCGCGAGTTCGAGCGCGCGCAGGAGAAGCTCGAGCGGCAGGCGATCCCCGGCGAGACGCCGGCCGAGCGGCTGATGTTCGTGCTCGGCCGCAACACCCGGCTGATGCAGCGCGACCCGCACCTGACCGAGGCGATGGTGCGGGCGTTCATGTTCGCCGACACCTCCGCCGCGGCCGAGGTCGAGCAGGTCGGACGGCTGATGGAGAACATGTTCGCCCAGGCCATGGGCATCTCCGAGCCGACCGAGGCCGACCGCGACATCTTCCACGTCGTCGCGGACGTCTGGATGGCGAACCTGGTGGCCTGGGTGACGCGCCGCGCGTCGGCCGCCGACGTCGCCAACCGCCTCGAGCTGTCGGTGCACCTCCTCCTGGACAAGTAGCCGCCGGCGGCCACCGGAGTGCGCCGCCCCGCCGCCGCCCGGCTGGACGCGCGGTCGTGTGCCGGCCCACGTCACCGACGCCGGCCGCGCGCTCGCCCCGAAGCCGCACGGCCGCGACGGCATCGTCGAAGCGATGGCGGGCCGGAGGGGCCCCTGGCCGGTCAGCGGTGCGCGGCGGCCACCTTGGCCAGCTCGTCGAGCGCCTTCAGCGTCTCCGACTCGGGCAGCGTGTCCAGCAGGAACGTGTAGCGCTCGACGCCGGCCTCGCGGAAGCCGTCGATCACCTTCGGCGTCGTCGGGCCGCCGAACACCGCGAACTGGACGTTGTCACGCCCCTGGTCGGCCAGCCAGCCCCGGACGCGCTTCGCCTCCTCGTACTTCGTGAAGCCGCGAAGCAGCCAGCCGTCGCCGTACTTGGCGAGGCGGTTCAGCGCCGCTTCGCTCTCGCCGCCGATGTAGATCGGCACGTGCGGCTTCTGGACCGGCTTCGGCCAGCTGAAGATCGGGTCGAGGTCGATGTGCCGGCCGTGGAACTCGGCCTCGTCCTTCGTCCAGATCTCCTTCAGCGCCGCCAGCTGCTCGTCCATCAGCGCGCCGCGGGTCTTCGGGTCGGTGCCGTGGTTGCGCATCTCCTCGCGGTTCCAGCCGACGCCGACGCCGAACAGGACCCGCCCGTCGGAGACGAGGTCCAGGGACGCGACCTCCTTGGCCGTGTGGATCAGGTCGCGCTGGGGCAGCAGCGCGATCCCGGTGCCGAGCAGCAGTTCCGACGTCGCCACGGCCGCCGCGCTGAGCGCCACGAACGGGTCGAGCGTGCGGTAGTACACCCGCGGCAGGTCGCCCCCGCCGGGGTAAGGGGTTTCCCGGCTGACGGGGATGTGCGAGTGCTCGGCCAGGAAGAGCGAGCCGAAGCCGCGTTCCTCCAGCGCCACGCCCAGCACGTCCGGCCGGATGCCTTCGTCGGTCACGAACGTCGAGATCCCGAATTCCATACTCAACGACTACCACCGGGTTGACACGGGGTGCAGGATGAAGTCATCTCATCATCTGTTGAATAAGGGGGCAGTCATGGACGTACAGGACGTCGACTTCGAACAGCTGTACCGGGGCACCACCCCGATGGGCCGCAAGATGCCGTGGGACCTCGGCGCGCCGCAGCCCGCGGTCGTCGCGCTGGCCGACGCCGGCGAGTTCACCGGCGACGTGCTCGACATCGGGTGCGGCCTCGGCGACAACTCGGCGTTCCTCGCCTCGCGCGGCCTGCGGGTCACCGGGCTGGACGGCGCGCCGTCGGCCATCGAGCAGGCGCGGACGCGGGCGCCGGGCGTCACCTTCGCGGTGGCCGATGCGACCAAGCTCGAAGGCTACGAAGGCCGCTTCGACACGGTCCTCGACAGCGCGCTGTACCACTGCCTGTCCGAGGACCAGCGACGTCAGTACCTCGCGGCTCTGACCCGCGCGACCCGGCCGGGCGCGACGCTGCACCTGTTCGCCTTCTCCCCCGAGGTGCCCGACGCGTTCCCGGCGCCGTACCTGATCACCGAAGCCAACCTGCGGGAGACCGTCGGCAAGGACTGGACGATCGAACGCCTCGAGCCGACCGTCTACACGACGTCGATGACGCCGGAGGAGCTGCGGCAGAGCGTGCGGATGATCCTGGACCAGGACCCGGCCGAGCTGGATCGCCTGGACACCGACAAGGACGGCCGGGTCCTGGTCCCGGTCTGGCAGCTGAAGGCGGTCCGGCGCTAGACGTTGCGCCGGTACTGGCCGCCGACCTCGAAGAACGCCTCCGTGATCTGACCGAGCGAGCACACCCGCGCGGCGTCCATCAGCACCCCGAACAGGTTGCCGCCGCGGGTGGCCGCCTCGCGCAGGTCCTTCAGCGCCTGCTGGGCCACCTCGTGGTGGCGGCGCTGGAAGTCCGCCAGCCGCGCCAGCTGGGACTTCTTCTCGTCCTCCGTGGCCCGCGCGAGCTCGACCTCCACGTCGTCCTCGCCCTCGCGCGGGTTGCGGAAGGTGTTGACGCCGATGATCGGCAGCGAGCCGTCGTGCTTCTTGCGCTCGTAGAGGATCGACTCGTCCTGGATCTTGCCGCGCTGGTAGCCGGTCTCCATCGCGCCGAGGACGCCGCCGCGCTCGCTGATCCGGTCGAACTCGGCCAGCACGGCCTCCTCGACCAGGTCGGTCAGCTCGTCGATGACGAACGAGCCCTGCAGCGGGTTCTCGTTCTTCGACAGGCCCCACTCCTTGTTGATGATCATCTGGATGGCCATCGCGCGGCGCACCGACGACTCCGACGGCGTGGTGATCGCCTCGTCGAAGGCGTTGGTGTGCAGGGAGTTCGCGTTGTCGTACAGCGCGCAGAGCGCCTGCAGCGTCGTGCGGATGTCGTTGAAGCTCATCTCCTGCGCGTGCAGCGACCGCCCGGACGTCTGGACGTGGTACTTGAGCTTCTGAGACCGCTCGTTCGCGCCGTAGCGCTCGCGCATGGCCACGGCCCAGATCCGGCGCGCCACCCGGCCGAGCACCGAGTACTCCGCGTCCATGCCGTTGGAGAAGAAGAACGACAGGTTCGGCGCGAAGTCGTCGATGTCCATGCCCCGCGCCAGGTACGACTCGACGTAGGTGAAGCCGTTGGACAGCGTGAACGCCAGCTGCGAGATCGGGTTCGCCCCGGCCTCGGCGATGTGGTAGCCGGAGATGGACACCGAGTAGAAGTTGCGGACGCCGTGCTCGATGAACCACTCCTGGATGTCGGCCATCATCCGGAGGCTGAACTCGGTGGAGAAGATGCAGGTGTTCTGGCCCTGGTCCTCCTTGAGGATGTCGGCCTGGACCGTCCCCCGGACATTGCGAAGCGCCCATTCGCGCAACTCGGCGGCCTCGGCGTCGGACGGCTCACGCCCGTGCTCCGCCTTGAACTCGTCGAGCTTCTGGTCGATCGCGGTGTTGAGGAAGAACGCCAGGATCGTCGGCGCCGGGCCGTTGATCGTCATCGACACCGAGGTGTTCGGCGCGGTCAGGTCGAAGCCGTCGTAGAGGACCTTCATGTCCTCCAGCGACGCGATCGAGACGCCGGACGTGCCGACCTTGCCGTAGATGTCCGGGCGCGTGTCGGGGTCGTGGCCGTAGAGGGTCACGGAGTCGAACGCCGTCGAGAGCCGCTTCGCCTCGGAGTCGGCCGAGAGCAGCTTGAAGCGGCGGTTGGTGCGGAAGGCGTCGCCCTCGCCGGCGAACATCCGCGCCGGGTCCTCGCCCTCGCGCTTGAACGGGAAAACCCCGGCCGTGTACGGGAAGTAGCCCGGCAGGTTCTCGCGGCGCAGGAACGACAGCAGCTCGCCGGATTCGGCGTACCGCGGCAGGGCGACGCGCGGGATCCGGTTGCCGGACAGCGTGTCGCGCCACAGCTGCGTGCGCAGCTCCTTGTCGCGGATCTTGACGACCAGCTCGTCCTGGCGGTACTCCTCGGCCAGCGCCTTGAACCGCTCGAGGAGCTTTGTCGACTCGCCGTCCACATCGGACTCGGCCGCGGCGAGCAGGCCGTCGAGCGCGTCGGTCGAGGCGTCCACCTTGGACAGTTCGGCCTTCGCCAGCGCCAGCGCCTCGCGCTTGCGGACCGCGGCGACCTGCTGTTCGGTCTTCGCGTGGTACCCGCGTACGGTCTCGGAGATCTCCGCCAGGTAGCGGGACCGGTTGCCCGGGATGATCGTCGACGCGTCGGTCGACACCTTGCCCTCGACCTTCGGCAGCGTGCCGGCCGAGACGGTCAGGCCGCGCTCGGCGAGCATGCCCCGCAGGTGCTGGTACAGCGCGGTGACGCCGTCGTCGTTGAACTTGGCGGCGCTCGTGCCGTAGACCGGCATATCTTCGGGCGCCGAGGAGAAGGCCTCGCGGTTGCGCACCAGCTGACGCGCGACGTCCCGGCGGGCGTCTTCGGCGCCGCGGCGCTCGAACTTGTTGATCGCGACGACGTCGGCGAAGTCGAGCATGTCGATCTTCTCCAGCTGCGACGCGGCGCCGAACTCCGGCGTCATCACGTACAGCGAGTTGTCGACGAAGTCGACGATGCCGGCGTCGCCCTGGCCGATGCCCGGCGTCTCGACGATCACCAGGTCGAACCCGGCCGCCTTGCAGGCCAGGATCGATTCGCTGAGCCCGGCCGGGATCTCCCCCGACGTCGTGCGCGTGGCCAGCGAGCGGAAGTAGACCGGCGAGCCGTCCAGGCAGTTCATCCGGATGCGGTCGCCGAGCAGCGCGCCGCCGCCCTTGCGCCGCGACGGGTCGACGGCGAGCACCGCGATCCGCAGCTTGTCCTCCTGGTCGAGGCGGAAGCGACGGATCAGCTCGTCGGTGAGCGACGACTTGCCCGAGCCGCCGGTGCCGGTGATGCCGAGCACCGGCACCGCCCGCTTGCCCGCGGCCTCGGTGATGCCGCTCAGCAGGTCGGCGGGCAGCTTCTCGGCCTGCAGCTGGGTGATGACGCGCGATAGCGAGGCGACGTCGCCGGAGAGCACCTTGTCCAGCGCGGGGGACTCGGCCGCGAGATCGGTGTCGCAGGCCTTGATCATCATGTTGATCATGCCCGGCAGGCCCATCTCGTAGCCGTCCTCGGGCGAGAAGATGCGGGCGACGCCGCGCGAGTGCAGCAGCTCGATCTCCTCGCGCACGATCACCCCGCCCCCGCCGCCGAAGACCTTGATGTGGCCGGCGCCGCGCTCGCGCAGCAGCTCGACCAGGTAGGAGAAGTACTCGACGTGCCCGCCCTGGTAAGCCGAGATGGCGACCCCCTGGACGTCCTCGGCGATGGCCGCGGTGGCGACCTCGTCGACCGACCGGTTGTGGCCGAGGTGGACCACCTCCGCGCCCTGGGACTGCAGGATCCGCCGCATGATGTTGATCGACGCGTCGTGCCCGTCGAAGAGGCTCGACGCGGTGACGAAGCGGACGGGGTGCACGGGGCGGTACAGCTCGCTGCTCATCCCTCCAAAATACTTTGGCTTCCTACTATTGGAAACCCGAGGACCCGTGACACGGATCTCAGGGGCACTCCAGGAGAACTTGACAGCCCCCTGATCGGCGCTATGTTTAACCAGTCCGTTAATTAACAAGGTGCTGAAATGACGACTGACCAGCTGAGCCGCACGTTCGCCGCCCTCGCCGACCCGACCCGGCGCGCCATCCTCGCCCGGCTTTCGGCGGGCGAGGCGACCGTCAACGAGCTCGCCGAACCGTTCACGATGAGCCTGCCCGCGGTTTCGCGGCACCTGAAGGTGCTCGAACAGGCCGGGCTGATCACCCGCGGCCGCACGCGCCAGTGGCGGCCCTGCCGGCTGGAGGCGAAACCCCTGGAAGACGTCGCCGACTGGGTCGCGACCTACCGCCGCTTCTGGGACGGCGGGTTCGACCGCCTCGAAGACCACTTGAGGAAGCTGACCGGCGATGCCTGACCTGACCATCACGCGCTTCTTCGACGCCCCGCGCGAACTCGTCTACGCCGCCTGGACCGACCCGGACCACCTGGCGAGCTGGTTCGGTCCGCGGGGCTTCACCTGCTCCGCCGTCACCGCCGACCCGCGCCCCGGCGGCCGCTGGCGCGCCTGCATCCACTCCCCCGACGGCGAGGACCACTGGATGCACGGCGTCTACCGGGAAGCCGACGCCCCCGGCCGGCTCGTGTTCACCTTCGCCTGGGAAGCCCAGGGCCACGAGACGCTCGTGACGATCGGCTTCGCCGACCTCGGGGGCAAGACCGAGATGACCTTCACCCAGACCGGCTTCCCGACCGCCGCCGAACGCGACGGTCACGAGGAGGGCTGGACCTCCAGCTTCGAGGACCTGACCGGCTTCATCCGAGGAAAGGACGCCCGATGACCGCCACCCTGCCCGAGATCGTCTCGCCGGAGGAATGGCAGGCCGCGCGCGACGCGCTGCTCGTCCGGGAGAAGGCCCACATGAAAGCCGGCGACCGGCTCGCCGCCGAGCGCCGCCGGCTGCCGATGGTCCGCTTCGACGCGAAGTACGAGTTCGCCGGCGCCGACGGACCGGTCAGCCTGCTTGGCCTCTTCGACGGCCGCCGCCAGCTGATCGTCTACCACTTCATGCTGCACCCCGGCGACGAGGCGGGCTGCCCCGGCTGCTCCCTGATCGTCGACAACCTGCCGCACCTGGCGCACCTGCACGCCCGCGACGTCACGCTGAAGATCGTCGCGCCGGCGACGCTGCCGGAGATCGAGCGGTACCGGACGCGGATGGGCTGGGACGTGCCGTGGGTGTCGGCGCACGGCACCGGCTTCACCGAAGACTGCGGCGTCGGCACGGGCTTCGGCGTCAGCGTGTTCCTCCGCGACGGCGACGACGTCTACCGGACGTACTTCACCTCCGGCCGGGGCGGCGAGATGTTCCTGGCCTCGCACCGCTACCTCGACATCACGCCGCTGGGGCGCCAGGAAGCGTGGGAAGAGAACGGTCACGGCGACGACGCGCCGAGTTCCTGGTGGCGCCGCCACGACGAATACTGAAGATTTCCGGGCGGGAGTGTCCGGTCTTCGCCCGCGGCTCCGACCTCCCGGTGACACCCATCAGGAGGAGCGGAAATGCGCGACATCGTCTACATGGTCCACACGTCGCTCGACGGCTGCGTCGAGGGCCCGAACGGCGAGTTCGACTGGCCGGTCATGGGACCGGAGCTGTCCGGGCATTCGCAGGAGATGACCGAACGCTGCGGCGAGTTCGCCTACGGGCGGAAGGTCTGGGACATGATGGCGGGGTTCTGGCCGACCGCCGAGACGGTCTCCGACCACCCGCACGACATCGCGTTCGCCCCCGTGTGGCGGGAGACGCCGAAGATCGTGTTCTCGCGGACGCTGGAGAAGGCCGACTGGAACACGCGGGTCGTCGGGGGCGCGCTGCCCGAGGTGGTCGCGTCTCTGAAGGCCGAGCCGGGCAAGGACGTGCTGCTCATGGGCGGCGCGGAGCTGGCGGCCGCGCTGACGGCCGACGGCCTGATCGACGAGTACCTGGTGTTCGTCCACCCGGTCGTCCTGGGCGGCGGCAAGCGCCCGTTCGCCGACGGCACCGCGCGGCTCGGGTTGGAGCTGGTGGAGTCGCGCACGTTCGACGGCCGCGTGGTGCTGCTGCGCTTCCGGCGCGCCTGAGCCGGGCCGGGCCCGGGGCTTCCCCCGGGCCCTGACGGCGTCAGCGGGACTTGGCCGCCCGCAGCGCGATCCACTGGCGCATCGCGTACTCGACCAGCGTGATCAGCGTCTGCTTCGTCGACTCGCGGTCCCGGGCGTCGCAGCGGACGATCGGGATGTTCGGGTCGATCGACAGGGCCTCGCGCACGTCGTTGATGTCGTGCTCCAGCACGCCGTCGAACGTGTTGATGCCGACGATGTACGGCAGGCCCCGGTCCTCGAAGAAGTCGATCGGGGCGAACGAGTCGGCCAGCCGGCGCGTGTCGGCCAGCACGACCGCGCCGATCGCGCCGCGGACCAGGTCGTCCCACATGAACCAGAACCGCTGCTGCCCCGGCGTGCCGAACAGGTACAGGATCAGGTCCGCGTCCAGCGACACGCGGCCGAAGTCCATCGCGACCGTGGTCGTCGCCTTGCCCGGCGTGTGGTCGAGGTTGTCGACGCCGACGCTCGCGTCGGTCATCATCGCCTCGGTGGTGAGCGGCACGATCTCCGACACCGACCCGACGAAGGTCGTCTTCCCCGCTCCGAAGCCACCAGCCACCACGATCTTGGCGGATGTCATGGTCGGGGGCGCGGTGTCCCGCGGTGCCTTAAAGCCGACGGAGTCCACTCAAAACCCTTTCCATCAACACCAGATGTGCCTCGGCGCCGTCATTGCCCGTTATCGTCTTGTGCACCGTGACCAGCCCCGCGTCGGCCGCGTCGCTGATCAGCACCCGGGCCACCCCCAGCGGCACCCGCAGGGCCGACACGATCTCGGCGACCGAACGGGGGGTCCGGCACTCTTCCATGATCGAGATGCACTCGATCTGCTCCGCGGCCACCTCGGGGAAGCCACCGGTGGCAGCGTAGTCCTTCGCGGAGATCAGTGTCTCCAGCTCCAGGGCGTAGTTCGCCCGGGTGCGGCCGCCGGTCAAAGCGTAGGGCCGGACGATCGCCGTCAGGTCCTCGGGCGCGGGCGGCTGCTCGAACACCGCGGGCATGACGAACTCGCCGCTGGGCGGGCCGGGGTCGAACAGCCCGCCCGGCCTGGGACTGTCCCCGTCGGTACTGCCGGGGGGCGAGACTAAAGAGGTCACACGATCTCCTTGGTCGGCCGACGGCGCGGGCGCCGGCGGTTCCGCGGCCGCGTGCGCACCGGCGGCCGGGGGTGGCGGGGACTCCTTGCTCTTCTTGCGCTTCCGGCGGGCACGGCCGGAATCCAGCGTGAACCCGTTCAGGACGTCGGCGAACGTGCCGTCGTCCCCGCGCCCGGCGGGGTAGTGCCCCTCGGGAGGTTCGCCGTCGAATCCGGACCCCGTGCTCATCGCGCCATCATCCCACCGGTTCGCCGATCAGCGACCCCCCGGAGCCCTGAAGCTGGGCGCGCAGTTCCGGGGTGAGGATCTGACCGACGCGATCGACGAGCATGGTCATCTCGTAGGCGACCTGGCCGATGTCGCAGTTGGGGGCGGCGAGCACGGCGAGGCAGGACCCGTCGCTGATCGACATCAGCACCATGATCCCCAGCTCCATCTCGACGACGGTCTCGTTGACCGCGCCGGCCTCGAAGCACCGGGCCGCGCCCTGGGTGAGGCTGACCAGGCCGGAGGCGACCGCGGCGAGCTGGTCGGCCCGGTCGAGCGGGAGCCGGTTCGACGCGGTCAGCAGCAGGCCGTCCGCCGAGACGACCACGGCGTGCGCCACGCCGGGCACCCGCTCCGCGAAGTCGTTCACCAGCCAGCCGAACTGATTCTGCGTCGGCTGCGCGCTACTCGGCGAGGTCATTCACCCTCCAGTGTCTCGTGGTTGGTCTCGGTCGCCCGAGCGGTGCGGTGGCGCCCGCGCTCGATGCCCTGCTGGAAGCTGCGCAGGCGGCCGCGCACGTCGTGTGCGTCCCGTTGTGGTCGGGGGGCCGTGGCCCCGGTGGGCGGTCCGGCGCTGCCCGGAAGCAGCTGCTCCCCACGACGGCGCCGGGGCAATCCTGCCGAAGTGAAGGTGGCGGGTGCCGACTGGGACACCGCTTGCACCGCCCGCCAGCCCTCATCGGTCCCGAAGTTCCACTCGGCGGTGGCCTCGACGACGGTCTCTTCGCTGCGCGGAGCCGGGGTTTCGGGGGCAGGAGCGGAGCCACGTCGGGAGGGCAGGGTCGACGGCGCCGCGGCGGGCCGGCCCAGGTCGGGCAGCTGACCGGACTCCTGGAGGACGGCCGGCTGGTCCGTCCCCTCGGGGGCCGGCGCCTGACGCGTCGGCCGCGGCTGCCTGCTCGGCAACGGCCCTGGCTCCGGCCGCGCGGCGGCTTCGCCGGACTCCGGCGAAGCGGGGGGCTGGTCGGCCGGCTGTGCGGGCTGGTGGAGCGCGTTCGGCTGCGGCAGCCCGTTCGCCGAGCCGGCAGGCTGCTGCGGTGCGGCTCCCTGCTGTCCTCGCCGGGGCAGCGCGTTCGGCGCGGCCGCGGGCCGGTCCAGTTGCGGCAGCGCACCCGACTGGGAGCCCTGCGCGAACGACTCCTCCGCCGGCGCGGCCGGTGCCGACTGTGCCGAAGCCTCCGGCCGGGCCGCGGGCTGCCCGGAGGCCTGCTGGTTGGCCGCCGCCTGGCGAGCCTGCTGGCGTCCCCGGGTCACGCCCTGCTGGAAGCTGCTCAACCGCCCACGGACGTCCGCCGGGTCGCGGACCGGGAGGTCGGACCTCGCCGGGGCCGGTGCCGGGGCTGCCGGGGACGGGGTCGCGCTGCCCGGCAGCAGCTGCTCGCCGCGCCGGCGGCGGGGCAGCCCCTTCTCGGTGAACGCCGTCGGCTCCGCCTTCGTGACCGCCTGGACCGTGCGGAAGTTCTCGTCGCTGGCGAAGTCCCAGCTGCGCACCTCTTCCGCGGCGGCGGGCTCCTCCGCGGCCGCCGGCTCTTCCGGCGTCGCCGGCTTGTCCTCGCGGAACCACGCCGACAGCATCTCGTCGAAGATCGGCGTCGTCTCCGAGGGGTCCGGGGCCCGCTTGGGCGCCGGGGCGGGCTCCGGCTTCGCGGTCGCCTGGCGCCACCAGTCGCTCAACGTCGTCTCGTTGGCGGAGAACAGGTCCTTGCCCGACGGCAGGTCGCCCGCCCGCGGCGGGTCCGGCACCGGGAGCACGGCGGGCAGCGTCGGCCGCGGCGGCGGGGCGTCGTCGTCCTTCGGCAGCGGGGCGAACAGCGCCGTCCCCGAAATCTCCAGGTCCGACGGCGGGCGCTCGGCGGGGCCGTGGCCGTTCGTCAGCCCGGCGAGGTCGCTCGCCGACGGCCAGCGCTCCTCCCCCATCGCCGGCTGCTGCGGGACCACCGGCCGCGGCCGGGAGTGGCCGTTGACCTGGCGGCGCGGCAGCTGGTTGCCCGCCGCGGGGCTCGTCGGGTGCTGCTGCAGGGCGCCGATCGGGCCGGTCAGCGGGCCGTCGGTCACCGGCATCACCAGCTCCGGCGGCACGACGACCGTCGCGCGGACGCCGACGATGTCCTTGCCGCCGTGCAGCGACACCCCGATCCGGTGCCTGCTGGCCAGCCGGCCGACGACGAACAGGCCCATCCGGCGCGAGGTGGCCAGGTCGACCGACCCGGCCTCGGTCAGCCGCGTGTTCGCCTCGGCGACCTCGGCCTCGTTCATGCCGATGCCCTTGTCGAGGATGTCGACGTTGAGCGAGCCGTCCTCGCCCAGCCGCGAAGCGACCGTCACCGACGTCTCCGGCGCGGAGAACGCCGTCGCGTTGTCCAGCAGCTCGGCGACCAGGCGCATCAGGTCGCTCGCGGCGTACCCGACGATCCGGGCCGGGGGCGGCGGCTGGACCTGGACCCGCTGGTACTGCTCGATCTCCGAGACCGCGGCGCGGAGCATGTCGGTGGTGCCGACCGGCTTGCCGGACCGGCGGCCCGGCTCGGCGCCGGACAGCACCATCAGGTTCTCGTTGTTGCGCCGCATCCGGGTGGCGAGGTGGTCGAGCTGGAACAGCGTCGCGAGCTGGTCGGCGTCCTCCTCGTCGCGCTCCAGCTGCTCGATCAGCTGCAGCTGCCGCTGCACCAGGCTCTGGCTGCGCCGCGACAGGTTGACGAAGACGCTGCCGAAGCCGGTGCGCATCGCGGCCTGCTCGGTCGCCAGCCGCAGCGCCTGGTGGTGCACCTTGTCGAAGGCCCGCGCCACCTCGCCGACTTCGTCGTCGGTCCGCACCGGCACCGGCACGATGTCCGTGCCCTGCGCGCGGCCCTCCTGGATGTTGCGGACCGCTTCGGGCAGCGCGGTCTCGGCGACGTCGAGGGCGCTGCGCCGCAACGCCTTCAGCGAACGCAGCAGCTGGCGGGTGATGAGGAAGACGACCGCGACGGCGAGCACCATCGCGGCGAACAGCAGCACCGCGAGCAGGCCCGCGCCGCTGCTGGCTTCGTCGACCAGCCGCGCCGACGTCGCCGAAGCCGACGCGCCGAGCCGGTCGGCGACCTGGCTGATCTCGGTGCGCATCCCCGTGGACGCGGCGTTCCAGTCGGCCGCCGACAGGGCGCGGAAGGCGTCGTCGACCGCGTTGGGCTGCGCGTTCAGCACGGTCTCGACCATCCGGGCCCGGCTCTGCGCCTGCTTGCCCTCGGCGATCGCCGCGAAGTCGCGCTGCAGCGTGTCGCCGGCCGCGGACCGGAAGTCGACGAGCCGGTCGGCCAGCCGCAGCTCGGCGGCGCGCAGCGTGGCCAGCTCGCTCGGCGTCAGCGCGGCGCGCGCGATGCCGTAGGAGACCATCGCCTGGCTGAGCGACACCTGCTCGCCCGCGACCAGCAGCTCGTGCAGCCCGGCGGGCGTGCCGCCGAGGGTGCCGTCGCCCTCGCCCGCGGTCGCCGCGGTGTCGAGGCTGATCAGCGACCCGGTGACCCCGGAGTAGGCGGTGACGGCCTGGGCCGGGTCGAGCTGCCCGCCGTCGACCTGGCGGCGGAGGAAGCCGAGGTTGTTGACCTGCGCGGTGGCCGCGCCGGCGGCGCCGGCCACGCCGGGCTCGGCGTCGGCCGCGCGGGCCTGCGCCGCGGTGAACGGCCCGGCCGCGGCGTCCGTGGCCTTGCGGGCCGCGGCCAGCTCGGGCGTGCCGCCGACGGTGCCCTCGGTCAGCATCGCCGCGGTGACCGTGCGCTCCTGCTGCAGCGCGCCGACGAGCGCGCGCGTCTGGCCGCCCAGCGCGACGAGCCGGTCGAGCCGCTGGTACTCGTCCGAGCGGCCGACCTGCGCCGCGATCGTCGTGACGCCGAGGACCAGCGCGAGGACGATGGGGACGACGGTGACGGCCGAAAGCTTGACGGGCAGGCTCCAGTCGCGCCAGCGCACGAGGGCGCGCCACGCGTCCTTCCCCTTGGACCGCCGGGGTGCTCGGCCGAGCAGCTCCCCCACGGGCACCTGACCTTCTCCTGCAACGGTCACGTGAGTGACTCCCTGTCCGGCGTCATGGATCCGCGTCGGCGGCGCGGTGTCCCGGCTCGCGGCGGGCGGGCGGACGGCCGTGCCGCCCGCGCCCTGCCGCGTCCCCGGTCCCCTCGCTCGGCCCCGGCCGCCCGGCCGACCGCGCGCGGGCACCGTCCCGAGGTCCCGTGCAAGGGACTGTGCACGTGCACGGCGCAAGATGCGTTCTGCACGGTCGTCGAGATCAACTTTATCGGTGCCAATCGATCGCTGTGGTCAGCTGGGCCAAAGAATCGTACCCCCGGAGCCCGGCCGGTCAATTTTGTTCCCCGCCCGGGCGCTGACCTGCGAAAAGTGCTTTCCGGGCCGGGAACTGCCCTCGACATTCGACCTCGCTGCCCCCGAAGAGGGAATTCCGGTTACCGGACGCGTCTCACCCGGGCATCCGGCCGTCACCCGATTAGCCCATGCAGGGCAGCATAGTACCTCGGACGATCTACACTCTGTACCCCCATCGGGTGGGTCAAGTCTCAAGATGTGCCCGATGTTGTGGCGTTCCGCATCGACACGCCCCGACCTGGTGATTTCTTTCGAGACCGCAGCCTGACCAGTGGATCTCCCCCGCCACGCCCACTCGAGAGCGACACTCTCCGGCGCGACAGCCCGTACTTCCGCCACGCTGGGTGATCGCTTTGGACGATCGTCCAAGATGATTAACCCGTTTGCCGCAGCCTAGGCCGGACGCGACAACGTCGAGTCACAATTCTTTTCATCTTGACGGGTGATCTGCCCGTGATCACGTAGCGAAGCGGGATTCGACGCTTTCGACGGGAAAACGAATACCACCTCTTCCGCACGGGGAGATCGACCGGCCGCCTCCGGTGTCCGCCGGACGGCCTAGTTACGATGTTCGCCTCGCAGTCCGCAAGGGCGGCCCGGCACCCCTGCCAGCAGGTGTTCCGGGGCCCGCCACCACGGAGGCACTCTGCCGGAGGCACCCATGTACGACGTCGCGCGTCCCGCGGCGGGCAACCCGATGGAGGAGACCGGCCAGCTGCCGGCCCTGTTCACCGGAGACCGCCCGTCCGGCGCCCAGCACCGACGCCCCGCTCCCCCGACGGGTCCCGACTACGCCGGGATCCAGGCCAGCCCCGAGTTCGTCTCGCTGCGACGGCGGTTCCGCGCCTTCGTCTTCCCGATGAGCTTCGCCTTCTTCGCCTGGTACATGACGTACGTGCTGCTGGCGGCGTACGCCCACGACTTCATGAGCCGCAAGGTGTTCGGTCAGGTCAACGTCGGCATCGTGCTCGGCATCGGCCAGTTCGCCAGCACCGCGCTGGTCACCTGGCTCTACCTCCGCTACGCGCGCCGCCAGGTCGACCCGCGCGTCGCCGAGCTGCGGGCCCGCGCGGGCCTGCCGGAAGGGACCCGCCGATGACCGCGCTCGCCGCCGAGGGCACGCCGGCCAGCAACCCCCTCGTCAACACGGCCGTGTTCGCCCTGTTCGTGGCGATCACGCTCTACGTCGTCTACCGGGCCAGCTCCCGGAACTCCTCGACGGCCGACTACTACGCCGCGGGAAGCGCCTTCACCGGCCGCCAGAACGGCATCGCGCTCTCGGGCGACTTCCTGTCGGCCGCGTCGTTCCTCGGGATCGCCGGCGCGATCGCGATGCACGGCTACGACGGCTTCCTCTACTCGATCGGGTTCCTCGTCGCCTGGCTGGTCGACCTGCTGCTGATCGCCGAGCTGCTGCGCAACACCGGCCGGTTCACGATGGGCGACGTCCTGAGCTTCCGGATGAAGCAGCGCCCGGTCCGCGCGGCCGCGGCGACGTCGACGCTGGTCATCTCCTTCTTCTACATGCTGGCGCAGATGGCGGGCGCCGGCGGCCTGGTCGCACTGCTGCTCAACGTGCACTCCAAGCTCGGCCAAGCGCTGGTGATCGGCGTCGTCGGGCTGGTCATGGTGCTGTACGTGCTGGTCGGCGGGATGAAGGGCACCACGTGGGTGCAGATCATCAAGGCGACGATCCTGCTGCTGTGCGGCGCGCTGCTGACGGTGTTCCTGTTCGGCAAGTTCGGCTTCTCGTTCTCGAACCTGCTCTCCTCGGCGGCGGAGAACAGCCCGCTGGGCGACAAGCTCCTCGAGCCGGGCGGCTCGTACGGCAAGAACGGCACCACCAAGCTCGACTTCGTGTCGCTCGCGCTGGCGCTGGTGCTCGGCGCGGCAGCGCTGCCGCACGTGCTGATGCGCTTCTACACCGTGCCGAACTCCCGCGAAGCGCGGCGAAGCGTCGTCTGGGCGACGGCGTGCATGTTCCTCTTCTACCTGTGCACGCTGGTGATCGGCTTCGGCGCGGCGGCGCTCGTCGGCGCGGACGAGATCAAGGCCGCGCCCGGCGGGGAGAACTCGGCGGCCCCGCTGCTGGCGCTGCACGTCGGCGGGACGCTGCTGCTCGGCATCATCGCCGCGGTGGCCTTCGCGACGATCCTCGCGGTCGTGGCCGGGCTGACGATCACCGCGTCGGCGTCCTTCGCCCACGACGTCTACGCGAACATCTTCAAGCACGGCAAGGCGGAACCGGCGGACGAGGTCCGGGTGGCGCGGCTGACCGCGATCGTGGTCGGGGCGCTGGCCATCGTCGGCGGCGTGCTGGCCAACGGGCAGAACATCGCGTTCCTGGTGGCGCTGGCGTTCGCGGTGGCGGCGTCGGCGAACCTCTCGACGCTGCTGTACTCCCTGTTCTGGAAGCGGTTCAACACCACCGGCACGCTGTGGGGCATCTACGGCGGCCTGATCGCGTGCCTGGTGCTGGTGCTGTTCTCCCCGGTCGTCTCCGGTGCGCCGGACTCGATCTTCAAGAGCATCGACTTCGCCTGGTTCCCGCTGAAGAACCCGGGCCTGGTGTCGATCCCGTTCTCGTTCCTCTGCGGGTTCGTCGGCACCTTCGTCGGCCGGTCGAAGGCGGACGCGGACAAGCACGCGGAGATGGAGGTCCGGTCCCTCACCGGGATCGGCAGCTGATCCCCGCGGACGGCCTGCGTCACGCGCGCAGGCCGTCCAGGATCACGTCCAGCACGCGCTTGCCGTCCTCCGGGCTGCAGTTGCGCACGGCCATCCCGGCGCCGTGCCCGAGCCGGAGCACGTCGGGCCCCGCGACGTCGGGCCGGATCAGCCCGGCGGCCGCGTCGACCAGCACCCCGACCGCCTCGCGCAGCCGGACCTGGCAGTACTGGAAGGTCTCCGAGCCCGAGTCGATCGACTCCTTGAGGATCGTGGCGAGCTTGTGCCGCTCCACGACCCAGGTGACCTGCTCCCCCAGCCAGGCCTCGAGGGCCTCCCACGGCGGCAGCTCGTCGTGCAGGACGTACGCGCGGTCGGCGAGCGTCTCGATCTCGTCGCGGTAGACCGCTTCGAACAGCTTCTCCCGCGTCGGGAAGTGCCGGTACAGCGTGCCCGCGCCGACGCCGGCCTTCTTCGCCACGTCGTCCAGCGGCACGTCGGCCCCCTGCGCGGTGAAGAGGTCCTTCGCCGTCGCGACGATGCGTTCGTAGTTGCGCCGCGCGTCCGCGCGCATCGGACGCTCCGAGCCCGCACCCGGCATCCCGGCCTCCTCGCCACTCAACCGGAGAGATTCTCCGAATTCACTTGCGCATCCGGAGACGCTCTCCATATTATCGGATCGCACGCAAGCGGAGAAATTCTCCGCTTCGCTCTCTTACTCCTCGGGGGAGTATCTCTTGTCCCAGCAGACGATCCACCGTGCGGTCGCGCCTGCCCCGGCGCGCCGCAGCGGGCTGGTCCTGGCCATCATCCTGACCTGCCAGCTCATGCTCATCCTCGACGCGACCGTCATGAACGTCGCGTTGCCGCGCATCCAGGCCGACCTGGGGTTCACCCCCACCGGCCTGTCCTGGGTGATGACGGCCTACAGCCTCGTCTTCGGCGGCCTGCTGCTGCTCGGCGGCCGGGCGGGCGACCTGTTCGGCAGGCGCCGGATGTTCGTGGCGGGCACCGCCCTGTTCACCGTCGCGTCGCTGGCCGGCGGCCTCGCCGGCTCGGCCGCGCTGCTCATCGCCGCCCGCGTCCTGCAGGGCGTCGGCGCCGCCATGGCGGGCCCGAGCACCCTGGCGCTGGTCACGACGACGTTCACCGAAGCCAAGGCCCGCGTCCGCGCCCTGTCCCTGTTCTCCGCGATGTCCAGCGGCGGCTTCGCCATCGGCCTGATCGTCGGCGGCCTGCTCACCGAGTGGATCTCGTGGCGCGCGGCGCTGTTCATCAACGTCCCGTTCGGCCTGGCGATCGTGCTGCTGGCCCCGCGGTTCGTGCCGGAGCCCGAACGCCGGCGGGCGCACCTCGACCTGCCCGGCGCGGTCACCGGAACCCTCGGCGTCGGCTCGCTCGTGTTCGCCTTCACCCACGCCGCGTCCGACGGCTGGGGCAACCCGGTGACGCTCGGCTCGCTCGCGGCCGGCCTCGCGCTGCTGGCCGGCTTCGTCGCCATCGAGGCCCGCACGGCGATGCCGCTGGTCCCGCTGCGGCTGTTCGCCGACCGCAACCGCAGCGCGGCCTACGTCAACTTCTTCCTCGGGCCGATGGCGATGATGTCGATGTTCTTCTTCCTCACCCAGTTCATGCAGGACATCCGGCACTTCGCCGCGCTGGCCACCGGGTTCGCGTTCCTGCCGATGGCGGCGCTGATCTTCACGATGAGCCGGCTCGTGCCGCGGCTGCTCCCCCGCTACGGGCCGAAGCCCCTCTCCGTCACGGGGTCCCTGCTGATGCTGGCCGGGGTCGGCTGGCTGGCGATGCTCACCACGGACAGCTCGTACTTCCCGGCGCTGCTCGGGCCGCTGCTGCTGATGGGCTTCGGCGGCGGGTTGGCGTTCGCGCCGCTCAACGTGATCGTGATGGCCACGGTGCCGACGGAGGACGCGGGCGCCGCGGGTGGCGTGCTGCAGACGATGCAGCAGGTCGGCAGCACCCTGGGCCTCGGCGTGCTGATCACCGTGTTCGGCTCGGTGACCCGGTCGTCGGCCGCGACGGGCAACCAGCTCGTCGTCGACGGGATGACGTCGGCGTTCGCCACGGCGGCGGTGTTCGCCGCGGGCACGGTCCTGGTGGCGCTGACGTTCCGGCGGGCTACAGCTTCTGCCCGGCCTTGACCTTGTGCGTCACCCGGCGCTCGACGAGGAACGAGACGAACGGGACGCAGCCGGCCAGCAGCACCAGCACGGTGCCCTTGATCGACCAGCGGGCCTTGATCGCCAGGTCGATGGTCAGCACCAGGTAGATCATGTAGAGGACGCCGTGGATCGGCGAGTACACCGCGGACGGCGTCGGGTTGTCGAAGCCGTACCGCAGCACCATCACGAAGCACAGGCCGAGCAGGCCGACGCCGGTGACGTAGGCGGCGGTGCGGAACCGGACCAGGGGGCCGGTGAGCGGCACCGCGGTCTGCGCGGCACCTTCGGTGCTGGTGGTCATCGGGTCGTCCTTCACTCTGCGGCCTGCTGGTCGCGGGCGTTCAGCTCGCGCAGGTACCGGTTGTACGCGGCCAGCTCTTCGTCCTCGTCCGTGACCGGGGTGTCCGGGCGGGGACGGGGAGCGGGCACCTCGGCGACGGGGGCGGGCTTCGGCTTCTCGTCGGCGGTGCCGTCGGCCTCGGCCTTCAGCCGCAGCTTGCGGATCCGCCAGAACATGAAGGCGGGGAACAGCCCGAACAGCGGCCACTGCAGGACGTAGCCGAGGTTCTGGAAGGTGCCGTTCGCGGAGGTGAAGCGGTCCCACTGCCACCAGGCGAGCCCGCAGCAGACGAGCAGGCTCACCAGGCAGGTCGCGACGATCGCGATCCGCCGCCCCCAGGGGGACGCGACCGGTGGCGGAGAAGCTGGCACGCTCCGACGCTAGCACTGAGCGGCTGAGGGGTGGTGGCCGACCGCGACCGGGGTGGCCCCGCTCTCAGCCCTGCTTGCGCACCGACTGGGCCGCCTTCGCGTACCCGTCCGCCAGCCCGAACACCTTCTGCGCGTACTCAGTCGAGTTGTTGTACGACAGGATCCCGGCCCACCACCCGCTCGGGCTCGCCATGTCCCGCCCGCCCGCGCAGAGGTAACGAGCCGCCGCCAGGGCCGCGTCGTCGATCTGCTGGGGGTCGCCGAGGCCGTCGCCGTTGCCGTCCGAGGCCCACTTGCGCCACGTGCCGGGGATGAACTGCATCGGGCCGACCGCGCGGTCCACGCCCGCATCGCCGTCATAGCGGCCGCCGTCGGTGTCGCCGATCGCCTGGACGCCCGCCGACCCGTCGAGCGGGACGCCGATGATCGGCTTGGACGGGCGGCCGTCCGCGCCGAGGACCGCGCCCGCGTACTGGCCGTGGTTCGACTCGATCCGGCCGATGCCGGCCAGCGTCGCCCAGGAGATCCGGCACTTCGGCTGGTCGGCGCGCATCGCCAGCTCCGCGTTGCCGTACGCCTGCAGTGCCCGCGCCGGCACGCCGGACGCCGCCGCGACCTGGCTCGCCCACTGCGAGAGCGTCGCCGGACCGGTGCTGCGGGCCTGCTGGGGTGACGTCTGCTGCTCGGCCCCGCCCGCGACCGCGCCACCGGCCGGCGCGACCGACCCCGGCCGGACGTCGGCCGCCTTGACCTGCAGGGCGGGGATTTCGGTGGTGAGGGGACTCGCCTCCGGCGTCGACGCTCGGGTCACGAGCCAGACCCCGCCGCCGGCCACGGCCAGCACGGCGAGGACCACGACCAGCCGGGTGAGCACGGCCACACCGGACGAGCGCGGCGCCGGCGCGGCGGGGGCGGCTTCCTCGACGGAATCGTCGATCGGGTCGTCCTCGGTCTTTCCGCTACTCGTGCGCACGAAACTCCGGTCCTCCAGCGTGGTGTCGACGAAGTGTCAACGAGCCCGCGCAGGTTAGCGTTACGCGGGTCGTCGCCATCGTCTCACCGCGCCGGTTCACCCGGCCGTGTGGAAAACGTCTCGTCAGGCGGACTTCTGCTGCCGCGCGAGCCGCGCGACGCACCAGGCCGGGGCGCTGCCGCGGCGCAGGTGCTGCAGGACGGTCATCGGCCCGAGCCGGCGGCTCAGGTCGGACGGCGCGAGCCCGGCCGCCCGGTAGTCGAGGGCCCGCTGGTCGAGCGGGCTGATGCCGGCGTCCCACCACTCCTCGGCCTCGGCGACGCCGCCGACCATCTGCCACCAGCCCGCGGCGGCGGTGAGGAGCTCTTCGGGCACGTCCGGCAGCCTGCTGCGCATCGCGGCGAGGTAGCCGGGGTCGGCGGACTCCACGGGGACGAACCGCGACTGCCCGGTCCGGGCTCGCTGGCCGGGGATGCCCGGGGCCTGCGCCGGCGCGTCGGCCAGCCACGCGGACGCGATGCGGTCGACCTCCTGCTCTTCGGGGGTCTGCTCGCGCTCGGCCGCCCACTGCCGGATCAGCGCGTCCACTCCGGGATCTCCGGTCATCCCTGCCTCCTTGTAGGTCCCCGACGGACAGGCCCTGACACCTGTCCCACGCGGTGGTGCCGCACGCACCAACCTGCACCTTGCTGAGTGGAAACTGCCTGCGTACCGGGGTTCTCGGGGGGATCGCGAACCACTCGATCACGCAATGTGAGCACCGTAGGGCCGGGGTGGTCTCCTTCGCCAGACCCCGGCAGCGACGAATTCGCCGACCTGCGCGTTTTCGGCCGCAATCCACCCGGATGGTCGAGTGGTGGAGTCCGAAATCCGAGATTCGTGACGCTCAGTGATTTACCGTCCGCTAACACACAGGGTGACGACCGGCGCCGCGGTTCGCGGTGCCGGTGAGCGGTGCGCACGGGTCAGGAGAAGAGCTGCCGGAAGAAGGTGACGATGGCTTCGGCGCCGTCCTTCAGCCAGCCGAGCACGCGGTGCACGAAGTCGGCGGACTGGTTGGGCTGGGTGATCAGGAAGAAGAGCACGAGCGCGACGACGCCCACGATGAGAACTTTCTTCATGCCGCTCGACATGGGCTTCCTCCCCGGCTCGCCGCGCCCGTCCTGGGAGTGGCCACGCCAATACTCTAGGGAAGGCGTGCCCGGAAGACACCCTGATCAACCCCCGAGGAGCGGCGATGACGCGGAACGTCCTGGTCGAGCGCGACGGCGAAGTGACGACGGTCACCATCGACCGCCCGGCCGCCCGCAACGCCGTCGACGGGCCGACCGCGGCCGAGCTGGCCGAGGCGTTCCGCGAGTTCGACGCGGACCCGGAAGCGGCGGTCGCGGTGCTCACCGGATCGGGTGGCGCGTTCTGCGCGGGCGCGGACCTCAAGGCGATCGGCACCGACCGGATGAACCGCACTCACCCGGACGGGGACGGCCCGATGGGCCCGACCCGGCTGCGGCTCGGCAAGCCGGTGATCGCGGCGGTGCACGGGCACGCGGTGGCGGGCGGACTGGAACTGGCGCTGTGGTGCGACCTGCGGGTCGCGGACGCGACGGCGGTGTTCGGGGTGTTCTGCCGCCGCTGGGGCGTGCCGCTGATCGACGGCGGGACGGTCCGGCTGCCGCGGCTGATCGGCCAGTCGCGGGCGATGGACCTGATCCTGACGGGCCGCGCGGTCGAGGCGGAGGAGGCGTACGCGATCGGCTTGGCGAACCGGCTGGTGCCGGCGGGCGAGGCGGTTCCGGCGGCGCAGGAGCTGGCACGGCAGTTGGCGGCGTTCCCGCAGGCGTGCCTGCGGGGTGACCGGCTGTCGACGCTGGAGCAGTGGGGGAAGTCCGAAGAGGACGCGGTGACGGCGGAGTTCGCCGCGGCGATGGGCGCGGGAGTGCTGGCGGCCGAGGCGGTCGACGGCGCGGCGCGCTTCGCGGGCGGAGAAGGGCGGCACGGCAGCTTCGGCTGACGCAGGGCGCGGGCACCCTTCGGCGCGCCCGGTGCCCGAGGCCCTCGGCCGGCCACCGTCCGCAACCCCCGTTCACCGGACCGGCTGGATCGCGCCTGGCCCCCGAGGTTTCCGGTCAAGCGGCCGATAAGGTCGCCCGATGGACGACGATGTCGACAGAGTCGTGCTCCGGCCCGTGGCCGAAGGCGATCTCGACCTCCTGGAACGTCTGACCAACGATCCCGTCGGCGCCGGGGAGCACCAGTGGTTCGGCTGGCACGATCCCGGCTACCTGCGCCGCCGGTGGCTGGAGACCGGCATGCTCACCGCCGAGACCGGGATGCTCGTGCCCACGCTCGGCGGCCGCGTCCTCGGGCTCGTCTCCTGGCACCGCAGCCGGAGCGGGCCGGCGTCCTACTGCTGGAACGCCGGCCTCGTCCTGGCGCCGGAAGCCCGCGGCCACGGCTACGGCACCCAGGCCCAGCGCCTGCTCGTCGAATACCTCTTCGCCCACACCCAGCTCAACCGGGTCGAAGCGACGACCGAGGTCGGCAACCGCGCCGAACAGCGCTCGCTCGAGAAAGCCGGCTTCACGCGCGAAGGCGTCCTTCGCGGCTACGACTTCCGGGACGGCGAGTGGCGCGACCACGTCATCTACTCGGTCGTGCGCTCCGACCTGGCGAAGAACTAGGCGATCGCGCCCGCCGACCGCAGGGCCTCGAAGTCCGTGACGCCCAGTTCCGCGAGCACCGCTTCGGTGTCGGATGCCTTGGCCCGCGGGGCTTCCGGCGTCGACGGCGGCGTGCGGTCGAACCGCGGCGCCGGGGCCGGCTGGACCATCCCGCCGATCTCGACGAACGTGCCGCGCGCCGCGTTGTGCGGGTGGGACGCCGCTTCCTCGGGCGACAGCACCGGCGTCAGGCACGCGTCGGTGCCTTCGGCGCGCGCGACGAGGTCGTCGCGCGTGTGCTTGGCGATCGCCCCCGCCACGATCTCGCGCAGCCGCGGCCACTGCGACTTGTCGATGTGCAGGGGCAGCGAATCGGGGTCCAGCTCGAGGACCTTGACCAGGTCGCCCCAGAACCGCATCTCGATCGCGCCGACGGCGACGTACTTGCCGTCCGCGGTTTCGTAGGTGTCGTAGAAGGGCGCGCCGCCGTCGAGCATGTTCTCGCCGCGCTCGTCCGACCAGAGCCCGGCCGCCTTGATGCCGTGCAGGCTCGTGGTGAGCAGCGCGGCACCGTCGACCATCGACGCGTCGACGACCTGACCGCGCCCGGACGTGGTCCGCTCGTACAGCGCCGCCAGGATGCCCATCGCCAGCAGCAGCCCGCCGCCGCCGAAGTCGCCGACGAGGTTGAGCGGCGGCACCGGCCGCTCGCCCGCGCGCCCGATCGGCTCGAGCGCGCCGGCGATGCCGATGTAGTTGATGTCGTGCCCGGCCGCCTTCGCCAGCGGGCCGTCCTGGCCCCAGCCGGTCATCCGGCCGTAGACCAGCCGCGGGTTGCGGGCGTGCACGACGTCCGGGCCGAGGCCGATCCGTTCGGCGACGCCCGGCCGGAAGCCCTCGATGAGGACGTCGGCGGTGTCGCAGAGCTTCAGCACCAGCTCGACGCCCTCGGGCGTCTTGGTGTTGATGCCGACCGACCGGCGGCCGCGGGCGAGCGGGTCGGTCTGGATGCCGAGCACGTCCTCCCCCGGCTGCGCGCGGTCGACGCGGACGACGTCGGCGCCGAGGTCGGAGAGGATCATCGTGGCGAACGGCCCCGGTGCGAGACCGGCGAGCTCCACCACCTTCAGGCCGCTGAGCGGACCTGCTTTCATGACCGAGGTCCTTTCAGAGCGAGCGGGAGATGATTTCCTTCATGATCTCGCTGGTGCCGCCGAAGATCCGGGAGATCCGGACGTCGGCCCACGCGCGCGCGATCGGGTACTCGGTCATGTAGCCGTAGCCGCCGAAGAGCTGCACGCAGTCGTCGATGACCTTGTTGACGCGCTCGGTCGTCCACAGCTTCGCCATCGCCGCGCCCTGGACGTCCAGTTCACCGCGCAGGTGGCGTTCGATGCACTGGTCGAGGAACGCGCGCGCCACCGCGGCCTCGGTGGCCGCCTCGGCGAGGGTGAACTTGGTGTTCTGGAAGGAGAAGAGCGGACGGCCGAACGCCGTGCGCTCCTTGGTGTACTCGAGCGTGAGGTCGACGGCCGCCTCCAGCCCGGCCACCGCGGTGACGGCGATGATCAGCCGTTCCTGCGGCAGCTGCAGCATCAGCTGGAAGAAACCCTGGCCCTCGGCGTCGCCGAGCAGGTTGGCCGCGGGCACGCGGACGTCGTCGAAGAACAGCTCGGCGGTGTCCTGGCCCTTGAGGCCGACCTTGTCGAGGACGCGGCCGCGGCGGAAGCCCGGGGTGTCGGTCTCGACCACGATCAGCGAGACGCCCTGCGCGCCCGCGTCCGGGTCGGTCTTCACCGCGACGACGACGAGGTCGGCGTGGAAGCCGTTGGTGATGAACGTCTTGGCGCCGTTGATGACGTAGTGGTCGCCGTCGCGAACCGCGCGCGTCTTGATGCCCTGCAGGTCGGAACCGGTGCCGGGTTCGGTCATCGCGATCGCGCCGACCATCTCGCCGGTGGCCATCTTCGGCAGCCACTCGCGCTTCTTCTCTTCCGAGGCGTAGGCGAGCAGGTAGTGCGCGACGATTCCATTGTGGACGGTCACGCCCCACGCGCTGTCGCCGGCGCGGGCCTGCTCCTCGTACAGCACGGCTTCGTGGGCGAACGTGCCGCCGCCCCCGCCGTACTCCTCGGGGATGGACAGGCAGAGCAGCCCGACCTCGCCCGCCTTGGTCCAGAACTCGCGGTCGACCTTCTTCTCGGCCGCCCACCGTTCCTGGTGCGGCACGGCCTCCTTCTGCAGGAACGACCGCGACAGCTCGCGGAGGTCTTCGAGCTCGGTGGTGCTCCAGGAGCTCTTCGGGAGTTGCAGCGGCACGGGACCCTCCTGCTGGAAAACATGACGATCAGCATGTAAGTTCTGATCGGAATGTACATCCATTCCGTCCGGTAGGTAAAGCAGGGAGGCCGCGGTGACCGAGACGGCACACCGGACCCAGGCGCAGCGGCGCGAACAGACCCGCACGGCGCTGCTCGACGCGACCATCGACTGCCTGGTCGACGTCGGCTACGCGCGCACGTCGGTGCAGGAGATCTGCGCGAGGGCAGGCGTGTCGAAGGGCGCGGTGCAGCACCACTTCACCGCGAAGGCCGAGCTGATGGCGGCCGCCGTCGAGCACCTGACGACGAAGCTGCGGCGCCAGCTCGCGACCTCTTTGGACGAGCTGCCCGGCGGCGGCACCGGCGTGACCGCCGCGATCGACCTGCTCTGGACCGGCTACTCGGGCACGCTCTCGACCGCCGTTACCGAGCTGTGGGTCGCCGCCCGCACCGACCCCGAGCTGCGCGCGGCCATCCGCCCGGTCGACCGCGCGCTCGGCCGCGCCACGCTCGAGCACGTCACCCAGGTCGCCGGCGAGCTGCCGCCCGAACGCGCGGAGATGCTGTTCTGGCTCACCGTGAACCTGACCCGCGGACTGGCGCTGGACGCCGAGCTCGGCGGCGACCCGAACCGGCGCCGCCAGCTGCTGGAAGAGTGGAAGCGGATCGCGGTCCTGCTCTACCAGGACGCAGCCACTGCGCCAAGCTGACCAACCGGGCACCGCAAGGGCTGGAATGCCCCTTATCCGCCCGGCGGATTCGTGGTCCAATCCCCCCGATAGAGGGGAGCTTCCATGACCGCCACGCCGTACCAGAACCCCTACGGTCCTCCCCACGGGCAGCCGCCACGGCCGCCCGCCGACCCCGGCGCCCGCCTGCGGCTCGTCGCCGCGATCGTCGGCGCGATCGCCGCGGTGGTCGTGCTGGCCGGGTCGTTCCTGCCGCAGACCAAGTTCGAGCAGGTCGTGAGCGGCAAGACCGAGAGCAGCCAGACGATCAGCGCCTGGACGCGCTCGTTCGCCGTCGAACCCGGCGACGAAGCCAAGAAGTTCTACGAGAACACCCACGTCGCGCGCTACGGGATCCCGCTCTCGGCGGGCGCGCTGGTGCTGCTGGCCGGGGCAGGCCTGGCGTTCGCGGGCGCGCGGCGTTCCGCGGGCAACGGGGTGCGTTCGAGCGCCCGGACGGCGCTGGTGGCGGGCGGCGCGGGCGTGGCCGCGGCGGTGTGGATGCTCGGCATGGACGTCTCGGCGACGTTGAGCTACGAGTCCGACGACGAGTCGGTCAGATCGCTCTACTCGACCGGCCTCGGGTTCTGGATCCTGCTCGGCGGCGGCGCGCTGGCCGCGGTGACGCTGGTCCTCGCGGCGCTGGCGGGACGGCAGGCGTCCGCCACCGCACCGGCCGGGCCGCCGCCAGGGCCGTACGGCGGCCCCTACCAGCAGCAGTCGCGGCCGTACCCGGTGCCGCCGCAGCAGTTCGCGCAGCCTTATCCGGGCGCGCAGGCCCCGTACCCGGGCGGGCCGCAGCAGCCCTACCCCCGCACGCCGCCGTCCCAGCCGTTCCCGGCGCAGAGCCCGCCCTCGCAGCCCTTCCCCGCCCAGAGCGGCCCGCCGCCGCAGCTCGCGCCGGCGCCATCGGGGGAACCCGAGCAGCCCGGCGGCCTGTCGGCGCGGCTCGAAGACCCCTATGGCGGGGCGACGCAGGCCCACCCGCCGCCCAAGCAGGAGCCGACCGAGCCGAACTACCAGCTCCCGCCGCTCAACCCGCCCAATACGTGAAAGATATTCATATCAGACTGGACATCTGACGTACCGACGGTATGGTGTACTCGTCGGTAACCCCTGCGCGGCGTCGCGCCCGGACCTCCGGACGCCGCGGAACGGAGACGTCATGACCAGCACGACCCCCGCGAACGCGCTCGAAGACACCCCCATGCCGCCGACCGTCGGCGGCGTCGCCGGGGCGCCCGGTTCGGCGCGGGCGGCCCAGCTCGTCGCCCGCGTGGCCGGGGGCGCCGACTCGGCGCCGATCCGCATGCGCGCGCCCTTCACCGGGCAGCCGATCGCGACGCTGCCCCAGGCCACCGACGCCGACGTCCGCGCGGTGTTCGCCCACGCCCGCACGGCCCAGCAAGCCTGGGCGGACCGCTCCCCCGCCGAGCGCGCCCGCGTCCTCACCCGGCTGCACGACCTCGTGCTCGCCCGGCAGGACGAGGTCCTCGACCTGGTCCAGGTCGAGGCGGGCAAGGCCCGGCTCGACGCGTTCGACGAGGTCAGCGCGACGGCGCTGGTCGCGGCCTACTACGGCAAGCACGCGGCGAAGATCCTCGCCCCGCGCCGGGTCGCCGGCGTCATCCCGGGCCTGACCCGCGCCGGCGAGATCCGCCACCCCAAGGGCGTCGTCGGCGTCATCTCGCCGTGGAACTACCCCCTCGCGCTCACCGCGATGGACGTCCTGCCGGCGCTGGCCGCGGGCAACGCCGTGGTGCAGAAGCCGGACAACCAGACCGCGCTCTCGGCGTTGTGGCTGCACGAGCTGGCCGAGGAGGCCGGGCTGCCGGCCGGGACGTGGCAGATCGTGCTCGGCCGCGGCTCGAAGATCGGCACGGCGCTGGTCGAGGAGTCGGACTACTTGTGCTTCACCGGTTCGACGCCGACCGGCAAGGAGCTGGCCGGGCAGGTGGCGAAGCGGCTGACGTCGTACTCGCTGGAGCTCGGCGGCAAGAACCCGATGATCGTGCTGCCCGACGCCGACGTCGCGAAGGCCGCGACGGGCGCGGTGACCGCGTGCTTCTCCTCGGCGGGCCAGCTGTGCGTGTCGGTCGAACGGATCTACGTCCACGAGGACATCCGCGACGAGTTCACCCGCGCGTTCGTCGCGCGGACCGCGGCGCTGAAGCTCGGCGGCGCGCTGGACTACCACGCCCAGATGGGGTCGCTGACGTCGGAGGAGCAGCTCGCGGCCGTGTCGGCGCACGTCGAGGACGCCCGCGCGAAGGGCGCGTCGGTCCTCACCGGCGGCCGCGCCCGGCCGGACCTCGGCCCGCTGTTCTACGAGCCGACGGTGCTTTCCGGCGTCACACCGGACATGGCGCCGTTCGCGGAGGAGACGTTCGGGCCGGTCGTCTCGATCTACGGCTACACCGATGTCACCGACGCCATCGACCGCGCCAACGACACGCCGTTCGGGCTCAACGCCAGCGTCTGGTCGCGCAACGGCCGCGCGGGCTGGGAGGTGGCGGCGCGCCTGAAGGCCGGGACGGTCAACGTCAACGAGGGCTACGCGGCGACGTTCGGCAGCGTGGGCGTGCCGATGGGCGGTATGAAGGACTCGGGTGTCGGCCGCCGCAACGGTACCGAAGGCCTGCTGAAGTACACCGAGTCCCAGTCGATCGCGCTGCAGCGCGGCCTGGCGCTGCGGCCGCCGAAGGGGGTCCCGGGTTCGCTGTGGTCGCGCGGTATGACGTTCGGCCTCAAGGCCCTGCGCCGCCTCCCCCGCTGACTCACGCGTGTTCGGCCGTGGGCGCCGTGAGGAGCCCGCGGTCGTACGCGATCGCCACTGCCTCCGCACGGCGGCTCGCGCCGAGTTTCGCCATCACGCGGGACAGGTGCACGCTGACCGTCTTCTCGCTGATGTACAGCTCCTCGCCGACCTGGCGGTTCGTGCGGCCGAGGGCCACGCGCTCGAGGACGTCGCGCTCGCGGTCGGTCAGCGGATCCGCCACCGTGCGCACCGGCGCCGCGGGTTCGGCGCCGGCCAGGTCGACGCGGGCGCGGTGGGCCAGGTCGCGGACCGCGTCGCGCAGCGGGATCGCGCCGAGGCGGACCGCCACCGCGTGGGCCGCTTCGAGCGCCGGACGCGCGTCGCCGTCCGCCGCCAGCAGCGCTTCCGCCTCGTGCCGGCGGCAGACCGCCTGCTCGTAGACGGCGCCGTAGCCGAACGCCTCCGCCGCGGCCGTCCACTTCGCCGGGTCGCCGCGGCCGGACAGGCAGGACGCCGCCGCCTCCAGCCGGGCCAGCCAGGCCCGGCCTTCCGGCCCGAGCGTCCCCGAGCGCGGCTGCCCGACGACCGAGCACATCCGGCCGTGCGCCAGCAGGCGCTCGCCCGCCGCCACCGCGGCGCCGGCCGCGGCCTGGTCGCCGCGGACCCGGGCGCCGGCGGCCTCCGCGGCCGCGGCGGACACGCCGAGGGCGGCCATCCGGATGCCGGCGAGCAGGCCGGGTTCGATCCGCTCCAGCCAGCCGATGGCTTCTTCCGCCCGGCGCGTCGCCTCGGCGTACTCCCCGCGCCAGTACGCCAGCTCGATCCCGGCGCCGCCGGCCGACAGCGGGATCTGCATGTCGGCGGTCCAGTGTTGCCGCAGCCCGGCGATCAGCTTCGCGGCGTCGTCGAACCGGCCGCGCGCGACGACGAACTGCGCCCAGATGGCCTGGATCCGCGCGGCGACCGCGCTGGACACCCCGCGCCCGGCCCGGCCGGCGCTCTCGTCCGGCCAGTCGCCCATGACGTACCGCAGGACCAGCTGCCCCGCCCGCAGTTCGAGCCCGAAGGTGCTCCAGCTCAGCCCGGCTTCTTCCGCCCGCGCGACGCCGCGCGCGGAGTGTTCCAGCGCCTCGGCGAACTCGGCCTGGTCGAGGTAGCTCAGCGCGAGGAAGTAGATCGCGCGGATCTCCGTGTTCGGCGCGCCCGCGTCGCGGGCCTTCTTCTCGGCCTTGCGCAGCCATTCGCGGGCCTCGGCGGCGTCGCCGCGTGAGTCGGCCAGCGTGCCCAGCGTGATCAGCGCCGACGCCTCCGCGCCCGCCGCCCCGACCGCCTGCGCGTCGGCGACCGCGGCGCGCGCGCTGCCCAGCGCCGCCTCCGGCTGTTCGAGGATCCGGAGGAACCCGGCCCGGCTGGCCAGCACCCACGCGCGGGTCCCGCTCGGCTCGGTGTCCTTCACCAGGTCCCACGCCCGGTCGATCGCCACGACCGCCTCGTCCAGGGTGCCTTCCAGCGCCAGCAGCGCCTCCGCCAGCCGGCGCCACGTCTTCGCCGCGCGGTCGGCCGAGGTGTCCGGGGTCAGCGCCTGGGTGGCCGAGCGCGCGAACGCGGCGGCCCGCTCGGGCTCGCCGGACGTGCCCGCGAAGTAGGACGCCTCGTGCAGCAGCCGCAGCTCGTCGAAGCCCTCGGGCCGGTCGGCGGCCGGCACGGCGTCCCAGATGGACAGTGCCTGCTCGACGTGCTGCAGCGCCGACCCGGGCGCGCCGAGCTTCTCCGCCTCGTCCATCGCGCGCAGCAGCGCCGGCAGCGCGGTGACCAGGTCGCTGCTCTGCATCGAGTGGTAGGCCAGCTTCGCGTCGTGCCCGCGGCCCTGCGGCCGCGCCTTGATCCGGGCGGCGTACGCGGCGTGCGTGCGCGACCGCTCCCCCGGCAGCAGATCGCCGTACACCGCTTCCTGGAGCAACGCGTGCCGGAACGTGTAGGAACCGTCGGAAAGCACCACCAGGACGTGGTGCTGGACGGCTTCGCGCAGCGCCTCGTCGAGCTCCAGGTCCCCCAGCGCGGAGACCTCGGCGAGCGCCGCGTGCATCACCGGCTCGTTGGCCACCGAGATCACCCGGGCGACCCGCCGCGTGTCCGGCGAGAGCCGCTCGAGCCGGGACAGGAGCACTTCGGCGAGCCCGGCGGGCAGGTCGTTGCACTCGGTCTTCGTGGCGAGCAGCTCCTCGGCGAAGAACGGGTTGCCTTCGGAGCGGCTGACGATATCGGCCACGATGTCGGCGGACAGCGGCTCGTCGGCCAGCGCCTCGACGAACTTGCGGGCGTCGGCCGCACCGAACGGGTGCAGGTCGACGCGTTCGACGGTGGCGAGCCGGAACAGCTCGGACAGCAGGCCGCGCAGCGGGTGGCGCCGGTGCACGTCCTCCTCGCGGTAGCTGCCCACGATCAGCAGCCGCTGTGCCCGCAGCCTGCTGAGCAGGAAGGACAGCAGGTTGCGGGTCGAGGCGTCGGCCCAGTGGAGATCCTCGAGCAGGATCACCACCGGGCGCGACTCCGCGATCTCGGTCAGCACCCCCAGTACCGCGTCGAACAACTGCAGCTGACCGAGATCCTGCTCGGGCCGGGGACGCACCATCGTCTCCCGGTCGTTCGAGGTCATCGGCGGGTGTTCGGCCGGGCGCGGTTCTTCCACGCCATGGCCCTGCGGCAGGAGCCGCCCGAGCGCGGGCCGGAGCCGCACCGCGGCGGCCACCGCCGGGTCCGCCGCGCTGCCCAGCGGGGCGAGCGCTTCGGCGAACGGAAGATAAGGGAGACCACCCTCGCGGACGTCGATGCAGCGGCCGGTGAGCACCAGCCCACCGCACGCTTCGACGTGCTCGGCGAGCGCGGTCAGCAGCCGGGTCTTGCCGACCCCGGCGTCCCCCGAGAGCAGCACCGCGCCGGCCTCGCCGCGTTCAGCACGGGCGAAGGCGGCGCGGAGCCGCCGCATCTCGTGGGTACGGGCGACGAGCGGGATTCCGGAGCCGAGTCGGGGCACGAGGAGCATTGTTGCCTACCCCACCGACAGTTTCCGACCGCTTATCGCCTTTGACACCATTACCCGGCCCTCATCGGGCGGTTTCGACGCCCGCGGTCTCCCGCGAGACCTCGCGGCGCTCCTGCGCCGGGACGGTGACGTCGGTGCGCGCGGCCCGCAGGTGGCGGACGGCGCGGCGCGCGCGGCCGGCCCAGGCGCTGCGCCCGGCCTTCCGCAGTTCCTCGGCCCGGTAGGCCGCTTCGGCCCGGACCGCGTCGAGCATCAGATCGCTGTGCATCGTGTTCCCCTGTTCCCGAGTTCCCTTTTCCGGTGACACTCAGGTTCGTCCTGAGGGGGCACCCCGGGCATCGGGTGATCACGCAGCCCTGCTCGCGAAAAGACCCCTTACTCCCGGCCGAGCCCAGCTCGGCGGGGGTAAGGGGTCTTCGCAAGCGCCTTGTTCCCGAGTGACTCAGTCGCGCGCCGGGCCGCCGGTCCGCACCGCGGCCAGCAGCCCCCGCCAGCCCGACGCGGGCAGGCGGAACGCACCACCTTCGGGGTCCTTCGAGTCGCGCAGCGCGGCACCACCGTCGACGAACGCGACCTCGACGCAGTCGTTCCCGCCGCCGCTGTGGCTGCTCTTGCGCCACCGCGCCCCGGAGAATTCGTCTTCCATCGTCCCCACTCCTTACTGTGTCCTCGGTTCCAGTTGGTGCACCGGAGCCGGTACGGCCGCCTGTTCGGCGAACCGTCCGGCCGCCTCGGCGATCAGGTCCACCGAGTCGTCCGGCTTCAGTGCGGCCGCGCGCAGATGGTCGAACATCAGCCCGTAGCGCCGGACGTCTGTGGGTTCCTCCAGGTAGAGGCCGCTGGACGTGCTGTCGTCGACGTAGACGACGTCCGGGTCGGCCTGCTCGGGGAACCCCATGATCAGGAAGGGGCCTTCCATGCCCGGGTGCGCGCCGGCGCCGAACGGCACGACCTGGATGGTCACGTTCGGCTTCTCGGCGACCGCGACCATGCGGTAGAGCTGCTCGGCCATCACCTCGGGACCGTCGACGACCCGGCGCAGCACGGCTTCGTCCATCACCGCCCAGTACTCCGGCGGCGGGGTGTCGGAGAGCAGCTCCTGGCGGGCCATCCGGGCGGCGACGCGGCGGCGGATCTCGGCGTCCTCGGCGTCCGGCCGCAGCGCGCGGATCACCGCGCGGGCGTAGCGCTCGGTCTGCAGCAGCCCCGGCACCAGCAGCGCCTGGAACGCGCGCAGCGAGCTGGCGTCGGCCTCGAGCCCGACGAACGTGCCGGTGAAGACCTCGTTGTAGGCGTGCCACCAGCCGCGCTTGCGGGCCTCCCTGGCCAGCTGGACGAGCGCCTCCTGCTCGTCGCCGGTGATGCCGTAGAGGGCCAGCATGTCGCGGGCGTCGCGCGGGGTGACCCCGACGTGCCCGGTCTCGATGCGGCTGATCTTCGACGCCGAGCACTCGAGCTTTTCGCCGACTTCGTCGATCGTCAGGTCGGCGGCTTCGCGCAGCCTGCGCAGCTCGCCCGCGAGCCTCCGGCGGCGAACCGTGGGGCTCTGTCCCCTTGCCATGGCGCACCTCCGGGATGTCGGCGGCGTCGTAGCCGCTCGCTCGCTGCCAGTATCCAACATGAACGGTCGAGTAATCGCACGGCACCGATTACCCGACCCGGTCCCGCGCCGCTTCTGCAATTTGCAAAATGCTTCTGTATGCTCGCACCCTGCGCGACGACAGGACGCGGCCAGGGCACGGCGGGCCTCTCCCCCAGCCCCGCGCCGAGCCTGTGATCAGCGTAGACGATGACCGGGCGGGATGCCGCGCGGTCGTCGGCGAAAGAGGCCCGGGGCCGTCCCCCGATCGGTCCCGGACCTCTTCCCCGGCCTTGGTGCCCTATTGGCAGAATGATTATTCCGCCCATTTGTCGCCCGTAAGGGTGATTTCCCGACCGGCGTCAGAGGACGCGCAGGAGTCCTTCTTGGACGACCGTCGCGATGAGCGTGCCGTCCTCGGCGAAGAACCGGCCCGTGGCCAGCCCCCGCGCGCCCGACGCCGTCGGCGAGACGCTGTCGTAGAGGAACCACTCGTCGGCGCGGAAGGGCCGGTGGAACCAGAGCGCGTGGTCGAGGCTCGCGCCGAGCACCTTGTCGGTGTCCCAGTAGACGCCGTGGCGCGCGAGCACCGAGTCCAGCAGCGTCATGTCCGAGGCGTAGGTCAGCACGCAGACGTGCAGCAGCTGCTGGTCGGGCAGCTTCCCGTCGGCGCGCATCCACACCTGGTTGCGCGCGGGCAGCTCCCCCGTCTCGCGGGTGACCCACGGCGGCTCGTTGACGTAGCGCAGGTCGATCGGCCGCGGCCGGCTGTGCGCGCCGATCGCGTAGCCTTCGGCGCGTTCCATCAGCGTCGGCAGCGTCTCCGGCGCCGGCACGCCTTCCGGCATCGCCTCGGCGTGCTCGATGCCCGGCTCGTCCTTCTGGAACGACGCCGACAGCGAGAAGATCGCCTTGCCGTGCTGGATCGCGACGACCCGGCGGGTGGTGAACGACCGGCCGTCCCGGATGCGGTCGACCTCGTAGATGATCGGCACGCTGGGGTCGCCGCCGCGGATGAAGTACGCGTGCAGCGAGTGGACCCGGCGTTCCTCGGGGACCGTCCGCCCGGCCGCGACGAGCGCCTGGCCGGCGACCTGCCCGCCGAACACCCGCACCGGCGAGTGCGCGGGCGAGACGCCGCGGAAGATGTTCTCCTCGATCTTTTCCAGGTCGAGCAGCGCGATCAGGCGGTCAAGCACCGGCTGGCCGCCACCCGGGAGCTCCGGCTCGGTGGCGGCCGTCCTGGCCATTTCAGTCATGGCCAGACCCTATGTGCTGCGGGGGCGGGACGTCCCTTATGCGTGGTCGTCTTCACCGAGGCGGTGCACGTGGATCAGGTTGGTCGAGCCCACGGTGCCCGGCGGGGAGCCGGCCACGATGACGACCAGGTCGCCCTTCTGGTACTTGCCCATGTCGAGCATGGCGTGGTCGACCTGCTGGATCATCTGGTCGGTGGACTCGACGCGCGGCACGATGTGGGTGTTGGTGCCCCAGGTCATCGCGAGCTGGCTGCGGACGCACTCCTCGGGCGTGAACGCCAGCAGCGGCAGCCGCGTGTGCAGCCGCGCCAGGCGGCGCACGGTGTCGCCGGACTGCGTGAAGGCGACCAGCGCCTTGGCGTTGAGCCGCTCGCCGATGTCGCGGGCGGCGTAGGAGATCACGCCGCGCTTGGTGCGCGGGACGTGCGTCAGCGGCGGGACGACCGGCGAGTCGGTCTCGACGGCCTCGATGATCCGGCCCATGGTCTGCACTGTCTCGATCGGGTACCGGCCGACGCTGGTCTCACCGGACAGCATGACCGCGTCGGTGCCGTCGAGGACCGCGTTGGCGACGTCGGAGGCCTCGGCGCGGGTCGGCCGGGAGTTGTTGATCATCGACTCGAGCATCTGCGTCGCGACGATGACCGGCTTCGCGTTCTCGCGGCAGATCTGGATGGCGCGCTTCTGCACCAGCGGGACCTGCTCCAGCGGCAGCTCGACGCCGAGGTCGCCACGGGCGACCATGACGGCGTCGAAGGCCAGCACGATGGCCTCGAGGTTGTAGACGGCCTCGGGCTTCTCGATCTTGGCGACGACCGGCAGGCGGCCCTTGCCGACCCGGTCCATCACCTGGTGGACCAGGTCGATGTCGGCGGGCGAGCGGACGAAGGAGAGGGCGATGAAGTCGACGCCCAGCTCGAGCGCGAACTCGAGGTCCTCGATGTCCTTGTCGGAGAGGGCGGGCACGGAGACGTCCATGCCGGGCAGCGAGACGCCCTTGTTGTTGCTGACCGGGCCGCCTTCGGTGACCTCGCAGACCACGTCCGGGCCCTCGACGCCCTTGACCACCAGGCCGACCTTGCCGTCGTCGACGAGCAGCCGGTCACCGGGCTTGGCGTCCTTGGCCAGGCCCTTGTAGGTGGTCGAGACGCGGTCGTGGGTACCGGCGACGTCCTCGACGGTGATCCGGACGACGTCGCCGTTGTGCCACTCGACGGGCCCCCCGGCGAAGGTGCCCAGCCGGATCTTCGGGCCCTGCAGGTCGGCGAGGACGCCGACCGCCCGCCCGCTCTCGGCGGCCGCGGCCCGGATGAGGTCGTAGACCTCCTTGTGGTCGCTGTGGCTGCCGTGGCTGAAGTTCATCCTGGCCACGTCCATGCCAGCGTCGACGAGGGCCCGCATCTTCTCCGGCGTGGCGGTGGCGGGGCCCAGGGTACAAACGATCTTCGCGCGTCGGCTCACGTTCGCACAGCGTAGTCCCTTCTCGCGCGTTCGTCTGTACCGATCCCGAAAAGTTCAGAAAAACTGTTCAGAAACCGGCCTCGTCCAGGGGCCGTCCCCTGGGTTGCACCACTGGGGTCGGCGGCGACGCGGCGGTTGGGGGGCGTCCGCGCGGCCGGGCTGGGTGTTGTCGGGGGCACCCGGCGCAGCAGGCAGGCCAGCCGGCACCACTAGGCAGGCCCGGCGTCCGGCGCGGCCGGGCGGCGATGGGCACCCCGGCGCGGCGCGCAGGCCGGGCCGGCGCAGCTAGGCAAGCCCAGGCGCCCAGCCGGCGGGGCAGGCATCCGGCGCGGCCGGGCGGCGATGGGCAACCCGGCGCGGCGCGGCCGGGTGCGACTCACCTAACGGCGAGGCTGCTCACTGGGCCCGACCCGGTCCCGGGCCCACTCGTTGAACTCGCGCACCTGCCGCCAAGCCTTCCGCACCCGCTCGAGGGCGCCCCGCTCGTGCAGGACGTCGTCCGGCTCCCAGACGCGGACCGCGTACACCGAGCGGTAGCGCAGCAGGTCGAGGCGGGGGTGGTCGGCGTCGAACCCGCGGGGCTTCGACTTCAGCCGGTCGCCGCGGATCTCCCAGCCCGCCCGGCGGAGCTTGGCCAGGATCTTCTCCAGCGCCTCGCCGTGCAGCTCGGTGTCGACGGCCTTCCGGAACCGCGCGATCTGGTCGGCCGCCAGGTGGAAGCAGCCACCGCCGACGCGCAGGCCCTCCGGACCGACCTCGACGTAGTAGGCGCCGCCGCCGCGGCCCTGCTCGATCACCGCGCCGCAGTGGGTCTTGTACGGCGTCTTGTCCTTGGCGAACCGGACGTCGCGGTAGGGGCGGAACACCTTGGGCTCGCCGAAGCCGTCGGAGAACTCCGGCGCCAGCTCCGCGAGCAGCGCCTCCATCGGCGCGCGGACGTCGGACTTGTAGGTCTCGACGTGGTCGTCCCAGTAGGGCTTCGAGTTGTCCTCGACGAGGCCGTCGTAGAAGTCGACGGCGTACTCGCCGAATCCGCTGAACTTCACGCGGTGGACGATAAACGGGGGCACCGACAAGTTTCGCCGGTGCCCCCGTCGCACTACTGCACTACTTCGCGACGGCCGTGATCAGCTCGCCGTCGGTGGTGTCGCCGGACAGTTCCCAGAACATCGCGCCGCCGAGGCCCCGCTGCCGGGCGTAGGAGACCTTGCCCGCGATGGTCGACGGGGTGTCGTAGCTCCACCAGTTGCCGCCACACCTGGCGTACGCGGTGCCGGCGACCGTGCCGGTCGACGGGCACGAGGACTTGAGCACCTTGTAGTCCTCGATGCCCTGCTCGTACTTGCCCGGCGCCGGGCCGGTCGCGGTGCCGCCCGGCGCGTCCTGCGTGACGCCGGTCCAGCCGCGGCCGTAGAAACCGATGCCCAGCAACAGCTTGCCCGCCGGGACGCCCTTGCCCTTCAGCTTCTGGATCGCCGCGTCGGAGTAGAACCCGGCCGTGGGGATGCCGGAGTACGACGTCAGCGGCGAGTGCGGAGCCGTCGGGCCCTGCGCGGCCCACGCGCCGAAGTAGTCGTAGGCCATCACGTTGTACCAGTCGACGTACTGCGCGGCCCCGGCGTAGTCGGCCGCGTCGATCTTGCCGCCGTCGGTGCCGTCGGCGGTGATCGCCGACGTGACCAGCTGCGAACCGAACTTGGCGCGCAGGGCGGCCATCAGGTTCTTGTAGGCCGCGGCGCCGCTGGTGTCACAGGACAGGCCGCAGGCGTTGGGGTACTCCCAGTCGATGTCGATGCCGTCGAAGACGCCGGCCCAGCGCGGGTCGTTGACGAGGTTGTAGCAGGAGTCCGCGAACGCGGCGGGGTTCTGCGCGGCCTGGCCGAAGCCGCCGGACCAGGTCCAGCCGCCGAACGACCAGATCACCTTGAGCCCGGGGTGCTTCGCCTTCAGCTTCTTGAGCTGGTTGAAGCTGCCGGCGAGGGGCTGGTCCCAGGTGTCGGCGACGCCGTCGACGCTGCCCGCGGCGTCGTAGGTCTTCTGGTAGTCGGCGTAGGCGTCGCCGATCGCGCAGCCGCCGTTCGTGACGTTGCCGAAGGCGTAGTTGATGTGGGTCAGCTTGCTCGCCGAACCGGAGGTTTCGATGTTCTTGACGTGGTAGTTGCGGTCGTAGACACCCCACTCGGTGAAGTAGCCGACCACTTTGCCGACGGACGCCTCGGTGGCGGCGGTGGCCACCGGAGCGGCCGCGGCTCCCGCGACGAGGCCCGCGGCGGCCGCCGCGGTCAGCAGCGCCGAGAAGCTCTTCCTGCGGAAACGGGACATGTGTTCTCCCTTCGGAGAATTACTCACGGCGACGGTGCCGGAGTGGTGAGGACCACACCACCGTAAGTGGACTAGACCACTAGGTCAATGGTTCAGACCAAGTCGGCGCGTCGTGCATTCCTTGACAGGAATATGCCCGGCGGAGCACATTTCGGGGGTGATGCAGACGTTCGAGGTGCTGGCCGAGCCCCGCCGCCGCACGATCCTGGACCTGCTGCGCGACGGCGAGCGGTCGGTCGGCGAGCTGGTCGACGAGCTGTCCCTCAGCCAGCCCGCGGTGTCCAAGCACCTGCGGGTACTGCGCGAGGCCGGGCTCGTGACGGTGCGGGTGGCGGCCCAGCGAAGGTGCTACGCGCTACGGCCGGAGCCGCTGGCGGAGGTCGACGCGTGGCTGGCGCCGTACCGCGCCTTCTGGTCGGACCGGCTCGACGCGCTGGAACGCCGGCTGGAGGAGACCGACCCCCGCTGACCGCAACGGATGTCAGGCCTCCGCGGGTGGGTCGAAGACGATCCCGCGGTCCGCGGCCCGGCGCTCGCCCCACTCGTACAGCGCCTGCAGTGCCGGGCGCAGCTCCTCCCCCACCTCCGTCAGGTGGTACTCGACGTGCGGCACCCGGCCGTCGAACTCCACGCGGCGCACGATGCCGTCCGCCGCCAGCTCGCGCAGCTGCTGGGTCAGCATCTTCTCGCTCACCCCCGGCATGCGCCGCCGCAGTTGGCCGTAGCGGTGGGCGCCCTCCTTGAGGTGCGCCAGGATCACCGGCTTCCACTTGCCGCCGATCAGGTCGACCGCCAGCTCCGTCGCGCAGTGGTACCGCTTCATCTCGCTCCTACGCACCGGAAAGTACGTGGTTGCCCGCCCGGAAAACCACTGGTTGCCTGAGCGGGTGATCGTGCCAGAAACCCCCACCCTGTACGACTGGGCCGGCGGCCACGAGGCCCTCGTCGAGCTGCTGACGATCTTCTACGGCCACGTCCTGGAAGACCCGCTGCTCGAACCCGTCTTCCGCGGCATGGACCCGGACCACCCCAAGCACGTCGCGGTGTGGCTCGGCGAGGTCTTCGGCGGCCCGGCCGAGTACTCCGCGAGCCACGGCGGCCACGCCCACATGGTCGGGCGCCACCTCGGCCGCGGCATCACCGAAGAGCAGCGCCGCCGGTGGGTGAACCTGCTGCTCGACGCCGCCGACGAGGCCGGCCTGCCCGCCGATCCCGAGTTCCGCGCCGCGTTCGCCGGCTACCTCGAATGGGGCAGCCGGCTGGCCGTCGTCTTCTCGGCGCCCGGTGCCGAACCGAACCCGGACGAACCCGTGCCGCACTGGGACTGGCCGATGCCGCCCTGGCAGCCACCCGCGTCCTAGCCGCATAGTGAGGGCAGCCGGAAAGGAGGCTGCCCTTGATCCGGGTGGACGGCCGGACCCTCAGGTGCGCCGACGTCGTGACCGCGGCGCGCACCGACGGGCCGCTGGGTATCGACGTCTCGATCGCCGCCATGCGCGCCGCCGAGCACGCGTGGAAGCTCGCCGAGGACCTCAGCACGCGGCGGGTGGTCTACGGCCGCACGACCGGCGTCGGCGCCAACAAGGACGACACCGTCGAAAGCTCGCGGGAGCACGGCCTGCGCCTGCTGCGCAGCCACGCGGGCGGCAGCGGCGAGGAGATGCCGCCCGGCCAGGTGCGCGCGATGATGCTGATCCGCCTCAACCAGCTCCTCGCCGGGCGCTCGGGCATCAGCCCCGAGCTGATCGGCGCGCTGGCCGAAGCCGTGCGCACCGGCGCGCTGCCGCTGGTGCACCGGCTCGGCGCGATCGGCACCGGCGACCTCGCGCCGCTGGCCGAGACCGCGCTGGCGCTCACCGGCGAACGCGCCTGGGTCGGCGGGCACGTCCCGCCGGTGCCGGTGCACGCGGGCGACGCGCTGGCGTTCATGAGCAGCAACGCCGCGACGCTCGCCGAAGCGACCCTCGCGGCGATGCGGCTGGACACGCTCACGCGCGCGAGCCACGCCGTCGCGGCGCTGACGTACGTCGCGCTCGACGGCAATCCCGAGGCCTATGCGACGCCGGTGCACGAAGCGCGTCCCCACGCCGGTCAGGTCGCGTGCGCCGCGGAAATGCGGCGGCTGCTGGGCATGCACCAGACGCCGAAACCGGGGCGCCGGATCCAGGACCCGTTCGGGCTGCGGGCGTTCCCGCAGGTGCAGGGCCCGGCGCTGGACGCGATCCACTACCTGCGGGACGTCTTGGCCGTCGAAATCAACGCCAGCACCGAGAACCCGATGATCTCGACGGTCCACGGCGACGCCTACCACCACGCGCACTTCCACACGGCCTACGTGTCGACGGCGCTGGACCAGGCCCGCGCGACCGTGCACCAGGTGGCGGAGCTGTCGGTGGCCCGGCTGGGCGACCTCGTCGAGCCGGAGTTCACCGGGCTGCGGCCGTTCCTCGCGGCGGGCCCGGCGGGCAGCTCGGGCGTGATGATCCTCGAATACGTCGCCCACGACGCGCTGACGGAGCTGCGGCAGGCGGCGCTCCCGGCGACGCTCGGCACGGCCGTCGTGTCGCGCGGCATCGAGGACCACGCGAGCTTCTCGACGCAGGCGGCCCGCGCGGCGACGGCGGCGTGCGCGGCCTACCAGCAGGTCCTGGCGTGCGAGCTGGTGGCGGCGGTCCGGGCGCTGCGGATGCGGGACGCGGACCTGGTGGACCTGCCGGTGCGCGACGCCTTCGAGAGGGCGTCCGAAGTGCTGGACGCGAGCGTCGACGACCGGCCCCTGACCGACGACATCGCCGCCGCGGTCGGCGTCCTGGACACCCTCGCCCGGATCTAGCGTGAACTCGAACCGCCCGAACCGCCAATAAGGGCAGCAGGTGGCGGACGACAGGCAGGCGGTTCATGAGTTCACCAGGCGCGGCCGTCGACGACGCGGCGATCATCGCGGCGTCGCTGCGGCACCCCGAGCGGTTCGCGGCGGTCTTCGACCGCCACGCCGCGCACATCCACCGGTACCTGGCCCGGCGGCTCGGCGGCCAGCTCGCCGACGACGTCATGGGCGAGACGTTCCTGGCCGCCTTCACCGGCCGCGGCCGGTACGACCCGGCCTTCCCGGACGCGCGGCCGTGGCTGTACGGCATCGCCACCAACCTGGTCGGGAAGCGCCGTCGCGAGGAGGCACGCGAGTACCGGCTGCGCGCCGCGCTCGGCCCGCCCGACGCGCAGGAGGGGCACGCGGACCGGGTGGCCGCGCGGGTGAGCGCGCAGGCGATGAACGACCGGCTCGCCGCCGCGCTGGCCGGGCTCGCCAGGGGCGATCGCGACGTCCTGCTGCTGATCGCCTGGGAGGGACTGGCCTACGACGAGGTCGCGGCGGCGCTGGGCATCCCCGTCGGCACCGTCCGGTCGCGCCTGAACCGGGCCCGCAAGAAGGTCCGCGCGGAACTCGCGCCCGCCGAGGAGGTCTCGAACCGTGGATGAGATGCAGCTGCTGCGCGACTTCGCCGGACCGGCGAACCTCCCGGCGCACGACGACCTCGCCCGGCAGCGAGCCGAGCTGCTCGCCGCCACGACCGCGCGCCGGCCGGCTCGGCGCTGGGTGTGGGGCTCGGTCACGGCCGCCGGGCTCGCCGCGGCCGCCACCGCCGTCATAGCGCTCGCCCCGACAGCGCCGCCGGCCCCACCGGCGGCTGCCGGTCCCCAGGAAATCCTGTACCGGGCCGCCGCGGCGGCCCGCGCCCTGCCGGACGCCGAGCCCCGGCCGGACCAGTTCCTCTACACCAGGACGCGGCTCGCGGACGGCCGGGAGAACGAGTTCTGGGCGTCGGCGGACGGAACCCGCGACGGGTTCGAGATCCTCTTCGGCCACGAAACGGAGATCGCGGGCTGCCGCGACGGGAAGCGCGTGCGGAAGGACCACGGGCGCACGGTGACCAGCCGGTGCGAACCGCGTCCGGCCGCCCACCCGGACCTGCCCACGGACGCCGACGCCATGCTCGCCTACCTGCACCGCAGCACCTACGGCGAAGGCGACACCCGGCACGACCTCGGCCGCGAGGTCGTCGACCTGGCCGGCGGCTACCTGCGGCCGGCGGCGCGGGCCGCGCTCTACGAAGCCGTGGCGAAGGTGCCGGGCCTGGTCGCCCGCACCGACGCGAAGGACGCCACCGGCCGGGCCGTCCTGGGCATCACCTGGGACAGCACGACCGAGCACGGGATCGGCAACCAGGACGAGTTCCTGTTCGACCCGGTCACCTTCGCCTACCTCGGCGACGGGACGACCGGCGTGGTGGTCGGCCAGGGGATCGTCGACGAAGTGCGGCAGCGGCCCTGAACGCGCGAAGGGCCGCCCCGGAACTCCGGAGCGGCCCTTCGCGGCAGCGAACTCAGCCGAAGAAGACTTCGGCTTCCTGGTAGCGCTCGGCCGGGACCGTCTTCAGCTCGGCCGTCGCCTCGGACAGCTTCACGCGGACGATGTCCGTGCCCTTCAGCGCCACCATCACGCCGAAGTCGCCGTCGGCCACCGCGTCGACCGCGTGCAGGCCGAAGCGGGTCGCGAGGACGCGGTCGTACGCCGTCGGGGTGCCGCCGCGCTGGACGTGGCCCAGGACCACCGCGCGGGACTCCTTGCCGGTGCGGTGGGCGATCTCGTCGGCCAGCCAGGTGCCGATGCCGCCGAGGCGGACGTGCCCGAAGGCGTCCTTCTCGCCGGTCAGCAGCTTCTCCTCGCCGCCCTCGGGCAGCGCGCCCTCGGCGACGACGATGATCGGCGCGTACTCCTTCTCGAAGCGGCTCTCGACGTAGGAGACGACCTGGTCGACGTTGAAGTGCTTCTCCGGCACCAGGATGACGCTCGCGCCGCCGGCCAGGCCGGAGTGCAGCGCGATCCAGCCGGCGTGCCGGCCCATGACCTCGACGACGAGGGCGCGGTGGTGCGACTCGGCCGTGGTGTGCAGCCGGTCGATCGCCTCGGTCGCGATGGAGACCGCCGTGTCGAAGCCGAAGGTGTAGTCGGTGGCGCCGAGGTCGTTGTCGATCGTCTTGGGCACGCCCACGACGCCGACGCCGTCGTCGGTCAGCCGCTTCGCGACGCCGAGGGTGTCCTCGCCGCCGATCGCGATCAGGGCGTCGACGCCCTGGTCGGCCAGGACCTGCTTGATCTTGTCGACACCGCCGTCGACCTTGTAGGGGTTGGTGCGCGAGGACCGCAGGATGGTGCCGCCGCGGGTCAGGATGTCTTCGACGTCGTTGAGGCCGAGCGGACGGCTGTCCCCGGTCAGCGGGCCGTTCCAGCCGTTGCGGAAGCCCACGAAGTCCCAGCCGTGCACCTCGATGCCCTTACGCACCACGCCGCGGATCACCGCGTTGAGCCCCGGGCAGTCGCCGCCGCCGGTCAGCACACCGACACGCATGAGAAGCCTCCGTTTGTTCTCTGGAGATGACAGTCACATTTCGTCAAGCGCCAGCGTAGCGGCAAACGTCTTGATCGGTGCAGCCCGGACCACCTGCCGAATCGGTCCGGCTCCGGCGTGTGCTACCTTGACGGCGTGCAGCGCTATTTCTGGTTTACGAAGCCGGCCCCGGGTGGGCACGGCGGCGTGAACCTGCGCTGACTTCCACCCCGAGCCGGATCTCCAAACCGGCTCGGCGAATCTTCCGCGGGTCGGTGTCCACCAGGAAGGACCACCCCCGCGATGACGCTCTCCGCCGGACCCGCCACCATCGGCGACCTCGACGCCGCCCGCACGACGTCGATCAGTCCGCTCATTTCGCCCGCGCTGCTGCGCGAAGACCATCCCGTCGGCCCCGCCGTCGCCAAAGTCGTGCGGCAGGGCCGCGCCGAAACGGTCGACATCCTCGACGGCCGCGACGACCGGCTGCTCGTGGTCGTCGGCCCGTGCTCGGTGCACGACCCGGAAGCCGCGCTCGACTACGCCCGCCGGCTGGCCGCGAAGGCCGACGAGCTGCGCGACGAGCTGCACATCGTGATGCGCGTGTACTTCGAGAAGCCGCGCACCACGCTGGGCTGGAAGGGCCTGATCAACGACCCGGACCTCGACGGCACGTTCGCGGTCAACAAGGGCCTGCGGCTGGCGCGCAAGCTGCTGCTCGACGTCTCCGAGCTGGGCCTGCCGGTCGGGTGCGAGTTCCTCGACCCGATCACGCCGCAGTTCATCGCCGACATCGTGACGTGGGGGTCGATCGGCGCGCGGACCGCGGCGAGCCAGGTGCACCGCCAGCTGTGCAGCGCGCTTTCGATGCCGGTGGGCATCAAGAACTCGACGGAGGGCGACGTGCAGGTGGCGGTCGACGCGACCCGCGCGGCGGCGGCGAGCCACGTGTTCCCGGGCATCAACACCGACGGGCTGGCGGCGCTGCTGACGACGTCGGGCAACCCGGACTGCCACGTGATCCTGCGCGGCCACAACGGCGGCCCGAACTACGACGCCGCAACGGTGGCGGACACGTTGGGGCGGCTGGCGAAGTCGGGTCTGCCGGAGCGGGTGATCGTCGACGCTTCGCACGGCAACAGCGGCAAGGACCACGTCCGGCAGGCGGCGGTGGTCCGCGAGCTGGCCGCGCGGATCGGCGCGGGTGAGCGCGGGATCGCGGGGCTGATGATGGAGAGCTTCCTGGCGGCGGGCCGGCAGGACCTTTCACTGGGGCACCCGGAGAAGCTGACGTACGGCCAGTCGATCACCGACGCGTGCTTGGCGTGGGACGACACGGCTCCGCTGCTGGACGAGCTGGCGGAGGCGGTGCGGGCGCGCCGCTGAGAGGTCCCCGGCCTGGGGGTCCCCCGGTTTTCACGTTACCGGGGACCCCCGACAGTTTCGGGCGGTCAGCGCAGCAGCGGCAGCGACCCGACCAGCCGGTCGACGCGTTTGCGCGGGCCGTACAGGGCGACGCCCACGCTGTCCAGGTCCGCGGTGGCGGTGGCCGCCACCTTGGCCGTGTACTCCTCGTACGTGCGGCAGCTCTGGGCCAGCGCGCTGAAGGCGACGAAGAAGATCTCGTCGTCTTCGGCGGCGGCCCGGACGATGGCGGCGACCGCGTCGCGCGGTGCCGTCAGGATCGGCAGCGGCACGTGGATGATCCCGGGATGCGTCACTCCGTCGGCGTCCTCGACGTCGGCGCCGACCAGGCCGTCGACCCGGTGCCCGAGGGTCACCGACAGGACGCCCGCGGCATTGGCCGCCAGGCCCACGGGCAGCTCCGCGCCGACCACCACGGCGCACTTGCGCCGGGCCGTCACTTCCGGCTCCCGAGGAAAACGCCGGCGAGCACGACAGCTCCACCAGCCACCTGCCACCAGGACAAGCTCTCCCCCGCCAGCAGCACCGCCCACCCGAGCCCCGCCACCGGGACCACGTTGAGCAGGTTGACCGCGACGCCCGGCTCCAGCCCGCGCAGCCCGTGGTTGTACAGCAGGAACGCCGCCACCGAACAGAACCCCGCCAGGAACCCGATCCGCAGTACCGTTCCGCCGGACGGGACGCTCCACCGGGAAGTCTCCGTCAGCGACAGCAGGACGAAGCCGCCCGCGCCCGCCAGCGTCTGGTAGTACGTCACCACGATCGGCGACGCTTCCTCGCGTCGCGCGACCACGTTGTAGGCCGCCCACGCGAAGCCGCCCGCGACCAGCAGGACGTCGCCCCACAGGTGGTGGCCGCCTGGCTGCTCCCGCACCACCAGCCACACCCCGCAAACCGCCACCAGCATGCCGGTCAGCCGGACCGGGGAAAACGCCGCGCGGCCGGACAGGACCAGCGTGATGATCGGGTAGGCGGCCACGATCAGCGTCGCGTCGGACGCCGTCGCCAGGTCGACGCCCGCGTTCTCCAGCGCGAAGTACGCCGTGATCCCGAGCAGGCCGGCGAACCCCATGGACAGGCGTTGCCGAAGGGACGGCCGGGGCAAGCGGCGCGCCAGGACGCCGAGGACGGCCGCCGCGAGGACGAACCGCAGCGCCCCGAGGGTCATCGGCGGGACCTCCGCCAGTGCCACCTTGGTGACCGCGAACGAGCTGCTCCAGATCAGCGCGGCGGCCAGGACGGCGGCCACCGAGAGGCGCCGTGTTTCCGTGATCATGGCGCGAGGCTAAGCAACGAACGGACCGCACCCGACGAACAGCGTGTTAGATTCGGCGTCTTACCGAAAACACCGAATTCCGCACCACCGCGGGGAGAGCACGGGCCCGATGGACGAACTGGATTCGGCGCTGCTGACCCTGCTGCAGGAAGACTCCAAGCAGACGAACAAGGAGCTGGCGCGCAAGCTGCACATCGCGCAGTCGACGTGCCTCGAACGGGTCCGGGAGCTGACGCGGCGCGGGATCGTGCGCGGGCACCACGTCGAGGTCGACCTCAAGAAGATCGGCCGGCCGGTGCAGGCGATGGTCGCGGTGCGGCTGCGCCCGCCCGACCGCGCGGTGATCGAATCGTTCCGCGCGTTCGTGGCCGGGCTGCCCGAGGTGCTGTCGGTGTTCGTGATGTCCGGCAGCGACGACTTCCTGCTGCACATCGCGGTCGCCGACAACGACCACCTGAGCGGGTTCGTCCTCGACCGGCTGACCCAGCGCAAGGAGATCGTCGACGTCCGGACGTCGGTGATCTTCAGTCACGTCCGCCGCACGGTCGTCACGCCGGTGGACTGACGCCTCAGCGGCGGTGGAAGTACTCGTCGATGACTTCCCAGCGGGCCAGGTTGTGCTTCGCGTCCGCCAAGGCGTCGTGCTGGTCGGTGGGGGCCGAGGGCAGCTTCGGCTTCCCCGCGTCCTCCCACCGCTGCCGCAGATCGCGGGTGAACCGCGGCAGCTGGCGGGGCAGCGCCGGCATCGGACCCCACAGCTGGGCCAGCGCCACGTGGTCGTACGCGGCGAACCAGGCCCACAGCTCGATGCCGCCCGGCGGCTTGCCGAAGAACTCCAGCAGGTCGGTGCGGATCTTCTCGCGGCTGCGCCACGCCCGGTCGGCCGGCGACGGCAGCTTGTCCAGGACGTTGTCGCGGACCCACTGCCCGGCCTTGGACGGGTCGAACTCCGTCGACACCGCGTAGAACTCGCGGCCCCGCTCGTCGACGACACCGATGGACACCAGGTCGATCGTCACGCCGTCTTCGATGAACTCGGTGTCGTAGAAAAAACGCACTGGTGAACAGTAGTGGGTCAGCCGACCTTGGATTCGGGCACCCGGGCCGCGTCGCGGGCCGCGGGCTGGGCCGGCACCGAAGGCTTCACCCCGGCGGCTTCGGCGGCCAGCAGCTCCTTCGCCTTCGCCGCGTAGATGTCCACGTACTCCTGTCCGGACAGCTCCATCAGCGCGTACATGATCTCGTCGGTGATCGACCGCTCGATGAAGCGGTCGCCCGCGAGGCCCTCGTACCGCGAGAAGTCCAGCGGCTTGCCGAAGCGGACCTCGAGGCGGCGCGGCCACCACATCTTCGAGCCGATCGGGTTGACCTTGTCCGTGCCGATCATCGCCACCGGGACCACGACGCCGCCGGACTCCAGGGCGATCCGGGCGACGCCGGTCTTGCCCTTGTACAGGCGGCCGTCCGGGGAGCGCGTGCCCTCGGGGTAGATGCCGAGCAGGTGCCCGGCCTTGACCAGCCGGATCGCGGTGTCGAGCGCGGCCTGCGCCGCGTTGCCGCCGGACCGGTCGATCGGGAACTGGCCGACGCCGGTGAAGAACCACTTCTTGAGCGTGCCCTTGAAGCCGGGCTCGGTGAAGTACTCGGACTTGGCCGGGAAGGTCACCTTGCGCTTGACCCGCAGCGGCATGAAGAACGAGTCCGCGACCGCCAGGTGGTTGCCGGCCAGGATCGCGCCGCCCGTCTCGGGGATGTTCTCCGCCCCGACGACCTTGGTCGGCCACAGCGTCTTGAGCAGCGGTCCGATGAATACCCACTTCATGAGCCAGTACAGCACCGGTACCTCAGTCCTCCATCACAGCCCGACCCCTGCCACCCGCGCCGACCAGCCTACGAAGCCCGGTGCCCGCCGCACAACGGAGACCACCCGGTTACCACCGGAGCAGCGATCGATCTCACAGGGAATTCCGGGCCCGGGCGGAGGCCCACAACGCCCGCGAGCCGTGAGAGCATGGACGAATCCACCGCTCACACGGAAGGCGATCGCATGGGCGTGCTCGCCGGCGCGGAACCGTTCGGCCACACCGGTTCGGCCGAGACCGGGTTCCTGCTCTGCCACGGGTTCACCGGCACCCCGGCGAGCATGCGGGCCTGGGGTGACCACCTGGCCGGGGCCGGGTTCACGGTGCGCTGCCCGCTGCTGCCCGGCCACGGCACCCGCTGGCCGGACCTCAACCGCACGACGTGGGAAGACTGGTACGGCGCCGTCCGGGAGGCCCTGCTCGCGCTGCTCGCGACGTGCAAGAACGTCTTCGTCGGCGGCCTCTCGATGGGCGGCACGCTGACCCTGCGCCTGGCCGAGGAGTTCGGCGACCGGATCGCCGGGATCGTCCTGGTCAACCCGTCGGTAACGCGGCTGAAGTGGGACACGCGGCTGCTGCCGGTGCTGGGCCGGATCGTGCCGTCGGTGCCGGCGATCGCGAACGACATCAAGAAGCCGGGCGAGACGGAGCTGGCCTACCCGCGCACGCCGGTGCGGGCCGCGGCGAGCCTGGCGAAGCTGTGGGCGGTCGTGCGCGCGGACCTGGCCAAGGTGACGCAGCCGGTGCTGCTGCTGCACTCGTCGGTCGACCACGTCGTCGAGCCGGTGAACTCGCAGCTGGTGCTGCGCGGGGTGTCGAGCACCGACGTCACCGAGGTGGTGCTGGAGAACAGCTACCACGTCGCGACGCAGGACAACGACGCCGAGGTCATCTTCACGCGTAGCGTCGAGTTCGCGAAGGCGCACGCCGCACAGCCTGAGGAGACCGCATGAGCCGGGGGAAGGACGGGCCGGAGGACGTCGACGCGACGTTCGCCGAGATCGTCGCCGACCTGCGGGCCGACGGGTTCGGGCTCCCCGAAGAGGACGACCCGGCCGGCACCTCGGTCACCGCGGAGACCGAAACCCGCAAGACGCCCGACCGGCCCGTGGAGCCGCCCGCCGCGGACCCCCCGCCGGAGCCCGGCTGGCGGTCCGGGGGCACGTCGTGGGACGCGACGATGTTCTCCGACGACCCGGCCGACGACGACGAGCACTACGTCCCGCCGGAGCCGCCGCCGCTGCCCCGGCCGAAGATGGGCGCGTTCCTCATCCTGCTGCTGTTCCTGGCCGGGCTGTTCCTGCTGATCCTGCCCGGCGCGATCGGCGTGGGCCCGACGGTGGCGACGCCGCTGGGCATCCTCGCGCTCGCGACGTCGATCGCGTTGCTGCTGCTGCGCGTCCGGCAGGGCCCGCCGCCCGGTGCCGACCCCAGCAACGGCGCCCAGGTCTGATCCGCCGAAGCGATGCACATCGAGTTCAGCCCTTCGCGGCGATCGACCGTCGGCGCGGAATGGGAGCTCGGCCTGGTCGACCGGCGCAGCGGTGAGCTGTCCTCGGTCGCCGAGCGGATCCTCGAGGCCGTCCGGCCCGACGGCCGGGACGGGCACCCGAAGATCAAGCAGGAGCTGCTGCTCAACACCATCGAGGTGATCACCGGCGTCTGCGACACGATCGCCGAGGTCAAGGCCGACCTGGCCGGATCGCTCGACGTGCTGCACGGCGTCGCGGACCCGCTCGGCGTCGAGATGTTCTCGGCCGGGACGCACCCGTTCTCGAACTGGTACCAGCAGAAGGTCACCGACAAGGAGCGGTACGCGAAGCTGATCGACCGGACCCAGTGGTGGGGCCGGCAGATGCTGATCTACGGCGTGCACGTCCACGTCGGGATCGACCACCGCGACAAGGTGCTGCCGATCCTCGACGCGCTGCTGAACTACGCGCCGCACCTGCAGGCGCTTTCGGCGTCGTCGCCGTACTGGGGCGCGGAGGACACGGGGTACGCGTCGAACCGGGCGCTGATGTTCCAGCAGCTGCCGACGGCCGGGCTGCCGTTCCAGTTCCGGAAGTGGGCGGAGCTGGAGAGCTACGTCGAGGACATGTTCACCACCGGCGTGATCGACCACTTCTCGGAGATCCGCTGGGACATCCGGCCGGCCCCGCACCTGGGCACGATCGAGATGCGCGTCTGCGACGGGCTGCCGACGCTGGAGGAGGTCGGCGCGATCGCGGCGCTGACGCAGTGCCTGGTCGACGACTTCAGCGAGCGCCTCGACGACGGCGAGGTCCTGCCGGCGCTGCCGCCGTGGCACGTCCAGGAGAACAAGTGGCGCGCGGCCCGCTACGGCACCGACGCGATCATCATCCTGGACGCGGCGGGGCGCGAGCGGCTGGTCACCGATGACGTCGCCGACCTGCTGGACCGGCTGGAGCCGGTGGCGCGGCGCCTGGACTGCGTGGCGGAATTGCGGGACGTCGAGACGATCTTGAAGTACGGGCCGAGCTACCGGCGGCAGCGGGCGGTGGCCCAGGCGCACAAGGGCAGCCTCAAGGCCGTGATGGCGTCGCTGGTCGCCGAAATGCGCGACGGGATCGCGAAGGACTAAAGCTCGTCGAGCTGCCTGCGCAGCGTGCCGGGGCCGAGGATCGACGCGCCGAGGGCTTCGACGCGCCCCTTCAGCTCCCGGTCGGCCGTCGCGACGAGGATCTTCCCCTTTTGCCGCGCGACGACCTCGACGATCTTCGAGTCGCCGTCGGTGTCCGCGGCGACGACCTCGACGCCGTCCGTGCCCGTGACGTGCTTGGCCTTGCCTTCGACGACCAGGATGATCCGGGGCCACCAGCTGATGGCGGGGTCGGCCGGGTCGGGCACGCCGGCTTCGGCCAGTTTCGCGAGCTGGTCGCGCAGGCGCTCGGCGGCGCCGTGGCGGTCGCGCCACCAGCCGTCCGGCCGCGACCCGACGACGTTGGCGGCGTCGACGACGAGGACGAGCTCCTGCCCGACGCGGTCGCGCAGGCCGGGCCAGGCGGCGGCGAAGTCGCGGTGCAGCCGGTAGCCGGGCACGTCGTCGGGGTCCACCCAGCGCACCTCCGCACTTTCGGTGTTGGCGACCCGCGCCTCGGCGCCGTGGGCGAGGGCGAGCACGGTGGTGTAGCTCCAGTCCCCATGGTCCACCACGGAGGCCGAGACCGCGCGGAAGGCCTCGGCGGGGACGGAGGCTTCTTCGAAGGCTTCGCGGGCGGCGGCGCCTTTTGCGGTCTCGCCGGCTTCGATGGCCCCGCCGGGCAGCGCCCAGGTGCGCCCGTGGTGCACCCACCAGGCCCGCCGCTGCAGGAGGACACCGCGAGCGGGATCGACGAGCAGCAGTCCGGCAGCGCCGTAGCGGCCCCAGTGCAGGTGCCCGCAGGAACACTTGACGAAGACGCTCGCGGAGGGGGCACTCACCGGTCCAGCCTGTCACAGGTCGGCCGGGGATCACCTCTCCGCGGAAGCCGGGGCTCGCGAGTCCGACTCGCGGGAAAGGCACGGCAGCGGACAGACCGGACGAGGTCAGACCGGGGTCTTGGCCGCTTCCAACGCCAGCGCGGCCGCGCCCACGATCGCCGTGTCGTCGCCCAGGTGGGCCGTCCGGATCCGGGCCAGCGGCCGGTGCCGCGCCCCCGTGATCGCACCCGCGTAGTGCTCTCGCGCCTCGTCCAGGAACAACGGTGCCGACTCCGACACTCCCCCGCCGATCACGATGATCTCCGGGTCGAACACGTCCGCCACCAGCGCCAGGCCCTCGCCCAGCCACTTGGCCAGCTCCGCCATCGCCAGCTGGGCGATCGGGTCGCCGTCGCGGGCCGCGCCCGCCACCCGGCGGCCCGTCACCGAGCCCGGGTCGCCCGCCACCTGCGGGGCCAGCACCGTCGAGCGGCCGGGATGCCTCGCCAGCAGCTCCACCGCCGTCGCCGCCAGGGCCGTTCCGCTGCAGTAGCGCTCCCAGCAGCCGTACTTGCCGCACGGGCACGGCCGGCCGCCGCGGACCACCGTCAGGTGCCCCAGCTCCGGCGCCACGCCGTACGCGCCGCGGAACAGCTTGCCGTCCAGCAGCAACCCCGCGCCGATGCCCGTGCCCAGCGCCACCAGCGCCGCCACGTGCGCGCCGCGGGCCGCACCGAAGCGGTGCTCGCCCACCATCGCCGCGTTGACGTCGTGCTCCAGCAGCACCGGCAGGCCGACGCGCTTCTCGATCCGGTCCGCGACCGGCGCGCCGCGCCAGGCCAGGTGCGGCGCGAACATCACCGACCGGCGGTCGCGCGCCACGAACCCGGCCACGGCCAGGCCCACCCCGGCCACGTCGTGCCGGTTGCGCAGGTCCTCGACCACCCCCGCGATGGCGTCCTCGAGGGCGCCTTCCTCGCTCGGCGTCGCGACGCGCGCCGTGTCCAGCAGGGAGCCGCGCTCGTCCACCACGCCGGCCCGGACGCTCGTCCCGCCGACGTCCACCCCTATCGTCCGCACTCAGCTCTCCCACTCGTCGCGCCTGCGGACGGTGATGTGCTGCACCCGCACCGAGGCCGAGGCGTCCGCCGGGGGCCGCGGCGCGGGCCGGAACCCGGGCATGTGCACGCCCTCGTCCGGTTCCCAGCGGTCCGCGAGCACCGCCCGGAGCAACGCCACGAGCTGCGCCAGCTGTTCCAGCAAGCGGGCCGCGAATTCGGGACGCTCACCGCGCACCACCGCGACGATCGCACACAGCGGGCACCAGCCGCACGCCGAGCCGTCCGGTTTCGCCTGGTCAGGGCGATCGTTACCGGTGCTTCGCCCCGGGCCGGGGGCTCCGCCACCCGGAACCCCCGAAAAGAAGGTGCCGTGGCCGGCGGCGACGACGCCTTCCAGCCACGGCGCGGCCTTCTCCACGACCATCTCGGCCAGCAGGCGGATCTCCTCCGCGAGCCGCGGTCCGGCCGTCTCGTCCTCTTCGCTCACCCGCGTCCCCGGTTCCCGGCCAGGTGCACGACCAGGCCGTCGGCGTCGGATTCCGCGCCGGTGATCCGGCACGGCCGCAGCGACTCCGGCAGGGCGATGAGCCTGCGGAAGCCGTCCACGGTGATCGCCAGGTCGTCGTCGACGCGGGCGAGGTCGACCTCGGCGTCCCGCCGGAGCGGGATCGCGATGCGCAGCAGGTACCCGTCCGGCGCCGGCCGCACGCGCAGCAGCGGGGTGACGGGGGTCCCGTCGCCGGCCAGGGGGTCGCCGCCGCGGTACAGCTCGGCGGCGATCTCGAGCAACGCGGGCAGCCCGACCGGCTCCACGGCCCGGTGCTCGACGCGTGAGACCGCCTCGAACCCGGCTCGGGTGAGCTCGGCCAGCACGGCGTCCTGCTGCGTCCGGCGCGTGCGCAGCCACGACGCGGCCCCGCCGCGCCAGAACCCGGGCGCGGGCATGAGCCGGTTGGCGATCAGCCCGTCGACGGCGATGCCGCGCAGCGCCAGGGAGCTGAGCGTCCGCCGCGCCTCGGCGACGACCACCCGCTCGGGCGTCAGGACGAGCCGGACGGTGGTGACCGACGGCTCGGTGAGCAGCGCGCGCAGGCCGTCGAGGTGGGCGCCGAGCCGGCGCACGGAGTCGGTGACGCGGCGGCCGAAGACGCGGGTCAGGTAGCCCGAGACGGCTTCGGGCAGGGAGAGCAGCCGCAGCGTCTCGGCCGTCGGCCCGCAGTCGACGACGATGGCCTCCCACGGCCCTTCCTCGGCCAGCCGGCGGACCTCGGTGAGGGCGAGCAGCTCGTCGACGCCGGGCAGCACGGTGAGCTCCTCGGCGTCCACTGTGTCGAGTCCGGCGCCGGACAGGGCCGACTGCAGCTCGGCGCGCAGCCGGTGCCAGCTGGTGTCCACCAGGGTGCGCGAGTCGATCTGCACCGCCGACAGCAGGGCGTCCACTTCGGACGGTTCGGCGCCGAGGGTGTGGCCGAACGCGTCGCCGAGCGAGTGCGCCGGGTCGGTGGACACGACGAGGGTCTTCCTGCCGCGGGCGGCGAGGGCGGCGCCGGTGGCCGCGGCCAGCGTGGTCTTCCCGACACCCCCCTTGCCGGTGAACAGCAGGATCCGCACGCGGCTACCCCTCGGCCCGCTTCTTCAGCTCCTTGAGCGCGGTGTCCATGACCATCTTCTCGGCCTTGCGGCGCAGCAGACCGATCATCGGCAGCGCCAGCTCGACCGACAGCGTGTACGTCACGCGCGTCCGGCCGCCGAGGTCCTCCAGCGCGTACCGGCCGTTCTGCGCCTTCTGCATCTGGCCCTTGACCAGGTGCCAGCTGACGCCGAGACCGTCACCGTCCCAGTCGTACTCGAGGGTGTAGACGTCCTTGATCGGGCCCGCGTCGAGCGTGAGCTTGACCTGCTTGGCGCGCCCGTCACCGTCGGTGTCGAGGACCTCGGTCTGCCGGACGGCCTTGGCCCATTCCGGGTACGCGGGGAAGTCGGCGATCACGGCCATCACCCGGCTGGGCTCGGCGTCGACCTCGATGGACTGTGTGGACTGCTCGGCCATGGGACGAAGCGTAGCCGCCGCGGCCGGTCACCAGCGCAGCACGTACGGCTGCCCGGTCTCCTTGAAGTGACCCACGTTACGGCACTCGGTCAGGCCGACCCGGGCGCGCGGCGCCAGGGGCTGGTGGACGTGGCCGAACACCGACCAGCGCGGCCGCTGGGCGCGGATCAGGTCGAGCAGCGCGGTCGAGCCGATCTCGCTGCGGCGCGCGACGACGTCGTAGGTCAGCTCCGGCAGGGCGGGCGGGCCGTGCGTGCAGAGGACGTCGACCTCGGTCAGCTGGGCGACGCTCGCGTCGTAGTCCTCGCGAACCCGCAGGTAGGGGCGCCAGGCGGCGCCCTTGCGGGGACGCGGGACGACGCCGTCGGGCAGCAGCGCGCCGCCGACGAACCCGAACCGCAGGCCGCCGATCTCGGCCACCTCGCCGTCGAGGACCCGGATGCCCTCGCCGGCGAACTCGGGCCACAGCGCCGGGGTGTCGACGTTGCCGGGGGTGGCGTAGGTGGGCGCGGTCATCGCCGCGAAGAGCGCCGCGTACTGGGTGCGGATGGCCTCGTCGACGGCGCCGGCCGGGTCGTCGAGGCTCGCCCAGAGCGCCCGCGAGTAGGCAACGGTTTCGTCACGGGTGCCCTCGCGGCGCAGGCGGGCGAACCCGGCCACCTTCTCCGCGCCGAACAGGGCGCCCATGATGCCCTTCTCGTGGTCGCGGTAGTCGACGAAGTCGACCAGGTCGCCGAGCACGACCAGCGCGTCGGCCCCGTCACCGGCCCGCTTCAGCGCGTCCGCGTTGCCGTGCACGTCCGAGACGACGTGTACCCGCACCCCTGGCCCCCTAGCCGTCCGTTCGCGGAGGAACGCCGGGCTCGCGCCCGTCCTCCAGGATCTCCTTGAGCCCGAGCGCGATCGCCTTCGCCGCGCGGGCCCGCCGGTCGAACTCCCGGCGCAGGTCGCGCGGCGCCAGTTCACGAGGCGTCCCGGCCGCGTCAGCGGGCGTCGCCCGCAGGAAGTAGTGCAGCAGGGTGCCGTCGAGCACCGGCTCGAGCCAGACCTCCATCGTACCGACGAGCGCGCCGCGCACGGTCCAGCGCAGGCCCTTGTCGCCCCGGTCGGTGTAGACCTCCAGGACCAGGTCGGGCCAGTAGCGCGTCCACGACCGGGGATCGGCGAAAACGGCGGCCACGGTGGCCGGCGGGACCGCGAGGAACGTCTCGTCGACGACGTCGATGGCGGGCGGTGCGTTCACGTGCGAAGAATGTCACGCCCTCGCCGTGCGGTGGCGATCAGCATGGTCTTAAGGTGCTCACCACGCTAAGTTGACTGGCGGGTAACAGCGGTGTCGCCCACCGCACGCGTTGAACACGGAGGTCCACGTGCGCGAATACAGCGCTCCCGCCGGGAAGCCGGTGGCCGACGACGAGAACATGTCCGATGTCGTCTGGGCGAACGCCGAGCGGTTCTCGGACGTGGTGAGCTTCCGCCGCCAGGTCGACGGGACCTGGCTGGACGTCACCGCCAAGGAGTTCGCCGGCCAGGTGCTGGCCGTGGCCAAGGGCATGGCGAAGGCGGGCATCGGCCGCGGCGACCGGGTCGCGATCATGTCGAAGACCCGCTACGAGTGGACGCTGATCGACTTCGCGATCTGGGCGGCGGGCGCGGTGACCGTGCCGATCTACGACACGTCCTCCCCCGAGCAGGTGTACTGGATCCTCTCCGACTCGGCCGCGAAGGGCGTGTTCGTCGAGACGAACGCCCATCGCGCGGCCGTCGACGAGATCCGGGACCGGCTCACCGAGCTGGACAACACCTGGCAGATCGAGGGCGACTCCCCCGCCGTCGAGGAGTTGGCCGCGCTCGGCGCGACGCTGTCCGACGACGAGCTGCACGAGCGCCGCCGCGAGGTCGGCGCCGACGAGCTGGCCACCATCGTCTACACCTCGGGCACGACCGGCCGTCCCAAGGGCGTCGAGCTGACCCACCGCAACCTGCTGGCCGAGATCCGCGCCGACATCGAGGCGTTCCCGCAGCTGATGGAGCAGGGCAACTCGCTGCTGTGCTTCCTGCCGCTGGCGCACGTGCTGGCCCGCGCGATCGCCGTGACCGCGCTCACCGCCCGCGTCACCCTCGGGCACACCCCGGACGTCAAGAACCTGGTCGCCGACCTCGGCACGTTCCGGCCGACGTTCGTCGTCGCCGTGCCGCGCGTGTTCGAGAAGGTCTACAACTCGGCGAAGCAGAAGGCCCACAGCGAGGGCAAGGGCAAGATCTTCGACGCCGCCGAGGCGGTGGCGGTCGAGTACAGCCAGGCGCAGGACACCGGCGGCGCCGGGCTGGGCCTCAAGCTCAAGCACCTGGCGTTCGACAAGCTGGTCTACGGCAAGCTGCGCGCGGCCCTCGGCGGCCGCTGCGTCGCGGCGGTGTCCGGTGGCGCTCCCCTGGGCGCCCGGCTGGCGCACTTCTTCCGCGGCATCGGCGTCCCGGTGTTCGAGGGCTACGGCCTGACCGAGACGTCCGCGGCGGCGAACGTCAACACCCAGACGGCGTTCCGCGTGGGCACGGTGGGCAAGCCGGTCAACGGCACGTCGGTCCGCATCGCCGACGACGGCGAGGTGCTCCTCAAGGGCGACGTCGTGTTCCGGGCGTACTACAACAACCCGCAGGCGACCGCCGAGGCGTTGACGGACGGCTGGTTCCACACGGGTGACCTGGGCGAGCTGGACTCCGACGGGTTCCTCAAGATCACCGGCCGCAAGAAGGAGATCATCGTGACGGCGGGCGGCAAGAACGTCGCCCCGTCCGGCCTCGAGGACACGATCAAGGCGGCCCCGCTGGTCAGCCAGGCGATGGTGGTGGGCGACCAGCGCCCGTTCATCGCGGCGCTGGTGACGGTGGACGAGGAGTACTTCCCGTCGTGGAAGTCCCAGCACGGCAAGCCGTCTTCCGCGACGGTGGCGGACCTCGCCGAGGACCCGGACCTCCTCGCGGAGATCCAGGCCGCGGTCGACGAGGCGAACAAGTCGGTGTCGAAGGCCGAGGCGATCAAGAAGTTCACGGTGCTGGCCAACGACTTCACCGAGGCCGGCGGGGAGATCACGCCCAGCCTGAAGCTGAAGCGGAACGTGGTCTCGAAGAACTACGCGAACGACATCGAAGGCCTCTACAAGAAGTAAGCGTCAGCCGAGCCGCTGGGCCGCGACGAAGTCGCGGTACCAGCGGAAACTCGCCCGAGGCGTGCGCCGCTGGGTCACGTAGTCCACGTGCACCAGACCGAACCGGTGCTTGTACCCGTGGGCCCACTCGAAGTTGTCCAGCAGTGACCAGCAGAAGTACCCGCGCAGGTCGACCCCCGCCGCCGCGGCGGCGCGGGCCGCCTCGATGTGCTCGCTCAGGAACGTGATGCGCTCGTAGTCGGCGAAATCGCTCCGGTCCGCGTACACGCAGCCGTTCTCCGTCACGTACAGCGGTGGCAACTCGGGATAGCGGTTGTGCAGGCCCACCAACGCTTCCGTCAACCCCTCCGGCTCCACCGGCCAGCCCATCCCCGTGCGCGGGACGTCCGGCAGCCGCGAGGTGTCCACCCCGATGTCGGCCACCGTGCGCTGCGCCGGGTCGGGTTCGCGGTGCGGGGCGTCCGCCACGTGCAGCCGGTAGTAGTAGTTGACGCCCAGGTAGTCCAGTGGTGCGCCGATCGTCTCCAGGTCGCCGTCGAGGCGGAACGAGAAGTCCGAGACGCCGCTGAACATCGCCGTCAGGCCCGGCGCGTACCGGCCGCCGAACAGCGGGTCGGTGAACTGGCGGCGCAGCAGCGTGTCCTGGCGGGCCGCCGCCGCGGCGTCCGCCGCCGAGTCCGTCACCGGTACCGCGGGCGACTGGTTCAGCACGATCCCGAACTGGTGCTGCGGCGTCGCCTGCCCCCGCATCGCCCCCACGGCCAGGCCGTGCCCGAGCAGCAGGTGGTGGGCCGCGGCCAACGCGCCGTGGCCTTCGCGCGCGCCCGGCGCGTGGCGGCCCTCGCCGTAGCCCGCGACCGCGCACGGGTACGGCTCGTTCAGCGTCGTCCAGTGGTCGACGACGTCGCCCAGCTCTTCGTGCACCAGCGCCGCGTACTCGGCGAACCGGTGGGCCGTGTCGCGGGACCGCCAGCCCCCTTCGTCCTCGAGCGCCTGCGGCAGGTCCCAGTGGTACAGCGTCAGGAACGGCTCGATCCCCTGTTCCCGCAACGCTTCCGCGAGCCGCCGGTAGAAGCCGAGGCCGCGGCGCTCGAAGCGGCGCCCGTCCGGCTGGACGCGCGGCCAGGACACCGAGAACCGGTAGGAGTCGACGCCCAGCTCGCGGAGCAGGGCGAGGTCCTCGCGCCAGCGGTGGTAGTGGTCCGCCGCCGGCTCGCCGGTGTCGCCGCCGGCCACCGCGCCGGGGACCGCGGCGAAGGTGTCCCAGATGGACGGTCCGCGGCCGTCCGCGGTGGTGGCGCCCTCGATCTGGAACGCCGAGGTCGCGACGCCCCAGCGGAAGCCGGGCGGGAAGCTGGTGGTCACAGTGAGCTCCGGGAGGGTCAGCCCTTGAGCGCGCCCTGCATGATGCCGCCGACGATCTGGCGGCCGAACAGCAGGAACACGAGCAGGACGGGGACGGTGCCGATGGTGGCGGCGGTGAGCACGAGCGTGTAGTCGGTGGTGTAGCCACTGGCCAGGGTGGACAGTGCGGTTTGGACGGTCGGGTTCTCCGGCACCAGCACGACCAGCGGCCAGAAGAAGTCGTTCCAGGCCTGCATGAAGGTGAACAGCCCGAGCACCGCCGCGGCCGGGCGGGCCGCCGGCAGCGCCACGTGCCAGAACAGCCGCAGCGAGCCGCAGCCGTCCATCCGCCCGGCCTCCAGGAGTTCCAGCGGCAGCGCGCGTTCGAAGTACTGGCGCATGAAGAACACGCCGAACGCGGTGACCAGGCCGGGCACGATGACCGCCTGCAGCTGCCCGGCCCAGCCGAAGTCGGCCATCATCATGTAGAGCGGCACGACACCCAGTTCGGTCGGGATCGCCTGGGTGGCGACGACGATGAGCAGCAGCACGGTCCGGCCGCGGAACTTCAGCTTGGCGAAGGCGAACCCGGCCAGCGTCGAGAACAGCACCACCGACACCGTGATCGTGCCCGCGACGATCAGCGAGTTGCCCAGCGCCAGCGCGAAGTCCGTCTCGTCGAAGACGCGGGCGATGTTCTCGAACAGGTGCCCGCCGGGGACGAGCACCGGCGGCACGCTGCCGACCGCCTCCGTCGTCTGCGAGGAGACGACGAACGACCAGTACACGGGGAACGCCGAGCCGGCCAGGATCGCGATCAGCGCGGCGTAGGTCCACGGGCTCGTGGCCCGCCGGACCAGCCGCCTCGCCCGGCCGGGCGGGCTCGGCGCCGCGGCGGGTGCCGAGGTCAGCACGGTGGTCATGTCGCTCCTCAGTCCGTTTGGATGCGCCGGGTCACCAGGTACGACACGCCGGCGACGAGCATCGTGGCAACGGCCAGGATCAGCGCGATCGCCGAGCTGTAGCCGAAGTCGTACTTGGTGAAGCCCTGCTCGTAGAGGTAAAGCGCGGCGGTCTGGAACTGCCGGTCCGAACCGCCCGTGGCGGCCGCCGTGCCGGGGTTGAACAGCAGCGGCTCGGCCAGCAGCCGCATGTTACCGGTCGTCGCGATCACCGTGGAGAAGATGATCTGCGGCCGCAGGAGCGGGACGGTGATCCGCCAGAACTGCTGCCACCCGCGGGCGCCGTCGAGCGTCGCGGCCTCGTACATGCTCGACGGGATCGCCTGCATCGACGCGAGGAAGATCAGCGCGTGGTAGCCGGTCCAGCGCCACACCACCATCGCCGCGATGGCGGTGTGCGAGCTGGCCGTGCCGGCCTGCCAGTCGACCTGGCCGGCGCCGAACCAGCTCAGCACCCAGTTGACCAGGCCGAAGTCCCGGCCGAACAGCTGCGCGAAGATGATCGTCACCGCCGCCACCGAGGTGATGTTCGGCAGGATCATGCCCATCCGGAACAGCGTCCGCCCGCGCAGCCTGCGGTTGAGCAGGTGCGCGATGCCGAGCGCGAACAGGATCTGCGGGATCGTGGTCAGCAGCCACAGGCTGACCGTGTTCCCCATCGCGTTCCAGAAGTACGGGTCGTGGAACAGCAGCTGCTCGTAGTTGCCGAACCCGATGAACTTCGCGCCCTCGGCGTCGAGCAGGTTCCGGTCCTGCAGCGACACGAAAGCCGTGTACAGCAACGGGAACAGCCCGAAGACGCCGAAGATCAGGAAGTAGGGGCTGATGAAGCCGAACGGCGACAGCTTGACGTCCCACTTGTGCCGCCGGTCGGCCCAGCTCAGCGTTTCCTTCAGTGCCATTACTTGATCTTCTTGACGTCGGCCACGAGCTGCTGCCACGCCGCCGCGCCGTCCTGCTTGCCCTGCTCGACGCGCTGCATCGCGTTGCCGAACTCCGTCTGGACGTCACCGGCCTTCGGGCCCTGGTACTGCGGGTTCAGCTTCTTGGCCGCGTCGGTGAAGAGCTTGCCGACGGGGGCGCCCGAGAAGAACGGGTTGGTGTAGCCGGTGATCTTCGGGTCGTCGTAGAGCGACGGCGTCGAGGGCAGCAGGCCCTGGCTGGTGAAGACCTTCGCCTGCTGCTCGGGCGCGGTCAGCCAGGCGGCGAGCTCGGCGGCTTCCTTGGTGTGCTTGCCCTGCTTGGGCACGGTCAGGTACGAACCGCCCCAGTTGCCGCCCCCGCCGGGCACGGTCGCGACGTCCCACTTGCCCGCGGTGTCCGGCGCCTGGTCCTTGATCTTGGTCATCATCCACGCCGGGCAGGTGACGGTGGCGAACTGGCCCTGCGTGAACCCGGTGTTCCAGGTCGGCGTGCTGTAGAGCAGGCCGGCCGAGAGGTTCGCCTTGACGGCGTCGACGACCTGGTCCCAGCCGGTGCGCAGCGCCGGGTTGCTGTCGACGACGAGCTGGTCGTTCCGGTCGTAGTAGCCGACGGGCGCCTGGCCGAAGATCGCGTTCAGCACGGTGGGGCCGCCGTCCATGAACTTGACGCCGTTCGGGGCCTTTGCCTGGAAGCGCTTGCCGGTCTCGAAGAACGCCTGCCAGGTCGGCCACAGCGCGGAGACGGCGTCGCGGTCGGCGGGCAGCTGGGCCTTCTCGAACAGGTCGCGGCGGTAGCAGATGGCCAGGCCGCCGACGTCGGTGCCGTAGCCGATCTGCTGGCCGCCCTTGCCCAGCGAGGCCGCCCACTTCCAGCCCAGCCAACGGTCCTTGAGCTTGTCGCCGCCGACGGTGTTGAGGTCGACGAACTTGTCCGGCGTCGCCTTGAACTGGGCGACGTACCCGGTGTCGATCGCCTCGATGTCCGCGGCACCCCCGCCGGTGGCCAGGTGCGCGGCGAGGTTCTTGTGGTGGTCGGAGTAGGACGCGGTCCGCTCGGTGATCTCGATGTCCGGGTGCGCGGCCTGGTACTCCTTGATCAGGTCGGTGTAGCCGAAGTTGCCGAAGAGGCCGAGGCTCAGCTTGACCTTCCCGCCACCGCCGGCGTCGCTGCTCCCGCAGGCGCTCAACGCGGTGACCGCGGCCAGGACAGCGCCCGCCACGGCGATCAGGCGGGTCCGTCGGGTTGTCGTTTTCGGGCGCATGAGATCTCCGTTGTTCTGCGGGCCGGTCGGAAAACGCGGGACCCATGAGAGCGCTCCCAGCGGTCATCCGTCAAGTAACGAAATGATAACCAGGCTCGGCATTTACCCAGTACGAGATCATGTGCTACCAATGTAACCGGTTACAGCTGCGCCATTCGAGGCTTCGCCTCCGTCGGGGGCTTCGCCACCCGAACCCCCGAAAAGCAGCAGTGGAGGTCAAGATGGTCACCGCCCGCGAGATCGCCCAGCTCTGCGGGGTTTCGGTCGCGACTGTGTCGCGGGTGTTCAACCGCCCCGCCACGGTCAGCGCGACGACGCGCGAGCACGTCGAGCGCGTCGCCCGGGAACTCGACTTCTCGCCGAACGAGTCGGCGCGGGCGCTGTCGCGGCAGCGCTCGGCGATGGTCGGGCTGGTCTGGGACACCGACCACCGGCGGCCCGGCTGGCGGCACCCGTTCCTGCAGGACCTGTTGCTGGGCCTCAAATCCGCGCTCAGTTCGCACGGCTACCACCTGCTGCTGCTCGCGACGAGCGACGACGCCCGCGACCGCAACCCCGGCGTGTCGCTGGCCGACCCGATCGCGTACGTCAGCATGACCCGCCGGCACCACCTCGCCGGGCTGGTGCTGATCGACAGCGGGACCGACGCCGACGCGTTCGGGACGTTCGCCCAGTCCGGGCTGCCGTGCGTGGCGCTGGACGTGGCGCTGTCCGGGCCGCGGGCGACCTACGTGACGTCGGACAACGCCGCGGGCGCGGCGGAGGCCGTCCGGCACCTGGCCGCGCTGGGCCACCGGCGGATCGCGACGATCACCGGCCCGCGCGGCAACGCGCCCGCGGCCGCCCGCACCGACGGTTACCTGCGCGGGCTGGCCGAAGCGGGGCTGGCGGCCCGCGAGGACTACGTGGTCACCGGGGATTTCTACCGCGAGAGCGGGTTCGTCGGGATGCGCCGGCTGCTGGCCCGCAAGGACCCGCCGACGGCGGTGTTCGCGGCCAGCGACGAGATGGCCGTCGGCGCCCTGCTGGCGGCGCGCGCGGCGGGACTGCGGGTGCCGGACGACCTGGCGGTGGTGGGGTTCGACGACATCGAGGTGGCCTCCCTGGTCGACCCGGCGCTCACGACGGTGGCCCAGGACAAGCCGGGTTTCGGCACGGCGGCGGCGGGCGCGCTGCTGTCGATGATCGACACGGGAGTGGCCCCGGATCCGGTGCGGCTGCCGACGAAGCTGGTGGTCCGCGACTCCTGCGGCTCCCCCTCGTGAGTGGGAAACAGTGTTCTAACGCGGTTTCTCACTCACGACCGGCTTGGTGCTCGGTGCGGATTTCGTCGAGGACGCGCCGGGCTTCGGTGGCCTCGCGGTCGTCGCGGCCTCGGGTGCGGGCGCAGGTGACGAGCGTTTTCCAGAGCGCCCAGCCGCGGCCGCGCGCCCACTCCGCGTCGTCGACGGCGAGGCGCTCGCGGAACACCCGCCGGCCGTCCGCGGTCAGCAGCGTCCACGCGATCGCCAGGTCGCAGGCCGGATCGCCCACTCCGCACGTCCCGAAGTCGATGACCGCGGCCAGTTCCCCGTCGGCGAGCAGGAGGTTTCCCTCGGCGACGTCACCGTGGAGCCAGCGCTCGACGCCGTCCCAGGGGGTGTCCAACGCGGTCTGCCAGATCTCGCGGGCCCAGTCTGCGCCGTCGAGGGAGCGTTGGACCAGTTCGTCGAAGGTGCGCAGGGTGCCGCCGCGGAACCAGTTGTGCTTGCCCGGCCGGGGCGCGCCGGTGGTGTCGACGCTCCGCAGCGCCGCCAGGAACCCGGCCAGGTCGGCCGCGAACCCGACGGGGTCGGCGACGCGTTCGGGCCGCGCGGGCTCGCCGTCCAGCCACGGGAGGATCGACCACTCGAAGGGGTAAGCCGCGCCCGGCCGGCCCTTCGCCAGCGGGACGGGGACCGGCAACGGCAGAAGCGGCGCGAGCACCGGGAGCCAGCGCTGTTCCTTCTCGACCGCCAAGGCGTATTCCGCCGCGCTGGGCAGCCGCGCGGTCATCGTGTCGCCGAGGTGGAAGGTCCGGTTGTCCCAGCCGCCGTCCGCGACCGGCCGCACCGGGAGGTGCGCCCACCGCGGGAACTGGTCGGCGACGAGGCGTCGCACCTGGTCCGCGTCGACGGTGATGCGCCGGGGCGGCGGGCCGAGCGTGCTCACCGGATCTTCGCGGTCCAGTCGATGTGGTGCGCGTAGACCCAGCCCGGCTTTTCGCCGACGTCTTCCCCCGCGCTCGACGCGACCAGCTTCTCGACGCGCTCGCGGCGAAGTCCTTCGTAGGCCGCGAACGCCGACGCCGGGTCCGGCCGGTCGCGCAGGCACTGCGCGAGGACGACGCTGTCTTCGACCGCCATGGACGCGCCCTGCGCGTCCGCCGGGGCGGCGGCGTGGGCCGCGTCACCGACGAGCACCATTTCCCGCGTCGACCAGATCCGCGTCCGGGGAAAGTCGTAGGAGTGGCCGCCGAACACCTCGTCACCCGTCGCGGCGATGATGTCCGCGCAGGGCAACGGTTCCCCGGCGAACGCCGCGTGCGCGAACTCGCGCCACCCCGCCGGGGTGACCGCCGCGAGCTCCGCGCGGGGTCGCTCGGCGTCGGGGATCCGGGCGAACCAGAACGTCGCGCCGTCCGGGTCGGTCGTGAACCCGAAGGCCGCCTTGCTGCCGCGGACCATCCGGTAGATCCCCGCCGCCGACGGCAGCCCGGGCGCCCGTGTGTAGCCCCAGACGACGGTCTGGCCGGTGTAGCGCGGCGCATCGGCGTCCGGGTCGATCAGCGTCCGGACCACCGAGTGCAACCCGTCCGCGCCGACTAACACATCACCTGTTTCGATGGTGCCGTCGGCGAACTCGGCCGTGACGCCGTCCGCGCCCGGCTTCGCGCTCACCAAGCGCTTGCCGTGCTCGAGCGGGACACCCCGGCGCGCGGCCTCCTCCTGCAGGACGCGGTAGAGCGTCGCGCGGGTGAGCGTGCGCGGCCCGTCGAGGCCTTCGGTGTCGAATTCGCGCCGCCCGACCGTCTCCCCGGTCGGGGCGACCAGCTCGACGCCGTACGCCGCGAAGGAGCTGTCGATCACCGGCTGGCCGGCGCCGATCGCGCGCAGGGCGTCCATGCCGTTGTGCATGATCGTGAGGAACGCGCCGATGTCGTCCCCGCCGGCCGGGTAGGCCTCGAAGACGACCGGGTCGTGCCCGGCCAGCTTCAGCGCCATCGCCGTGACCGTGCCGGAGATCCCGCCACCCGCGACCAGAACCCGCACTCCGCGCCCCCTCGTGAACTCCGCGTGCCGCCGCTCACGACGTTACCGTGAGGGCGGCACGCGGCGCTCACTCCTTGGCGCCACTGGTGGCGATGTCGCCGTTGAGGCCGCGCGGGAAGAAGCCGCCGGAGGAGACCTTGTCCGGGTTGAGGTAGGCGATGTTGAGGACGCGGTCGGCCGAGCGTCCGAACGCGACGCCGTTGGCGTCCGCGGGCACGAGGTTCGCCTTGCCGTCCTTGAGCACGCCTTCGTCGTCGTCGGCCTTGCCGTCGAGGCTGTCGCGGGCGTCGGACATCTTGTTCGTGACGTCGCCGAGGCCGCGTTCGAACAGCTGCGCGCGCACGATGCCCGCGTGGTAGGCCTCGACCGCGAGGATGCCCGCCGCCGCGTCGAGGAACGTCTTGTTGTTCACCAGGGGCGCCGCGCCCTTGTAGGCCGACACGCCGACGTCTTCGAACAGGAAGGCGGCGAGCAGGAAGTTGTTCTCGCTGGCGAACGGGTCGAACGTCTGGCCCTGCTTGATCACCCCCGCGGCCTGCATGGCCGCGGTGAAGCTGTTCTGGAAGTCGATCTCCGGCTGCGCGACGGCGGCTTTGTCGAGCGCCTTGCGCAGGAAGTTGACGTGGGCGACCTCGTCGCCGGCGATCTCCTGGACGATCTGCTTGACGTGCTCGCTCTTGAACTTCACGGCGTGCCCGCCGGAGACCTTGCCGAGGTTGCCGACGCCGTTGACGTACTTCTCGTTCAGCCCGTAGCCGTAGACGGCGAACGAGTACAGGTTCGCCTCGAGGTACTCCAGGTTGAGCGCGAAGTTCAGCACCGCGGCGTCGCTGGCGGCGGCGTCCTGCGCGTTCTGCTGCGGGTACTGCGAAGTAGCGCCCGCCGAGCCGAGGCCCAGCGACAGCGCGGTACCGAGCGCACCGGCGCCCGCGACGCCGAGTCCCGCCGCTCCCGCAGCCTTGAGGAAGCGGCGGCGGTCGGTCGCGTTCTCCGCGCTGCGCTCGATCAGCTGCTCTGTGTAGCGTTTTCCGAACACCGGGGGACGTCCTCTCGTGACGAGTTCGTCCACCTCACCCAACGGTGATACGTACCTGGACGGCCCCCGGCTCGGTCAAATCGGGAAAAAGTTCTTCCCGGTTCTGTTTGCGCAGGTCAGCCGCGTTGCGCGGCGGCGAGCCGGACGCACACGGCGAGCGCGCGGACGGCCTCCTCGACGTCGGCGAGCTTCGGGAAGGTCGGCGCGATCCGGATCACGGCGTCGGCCGGGTCGTTGCCGTGCGGGTGGGTCGCCCCGGCGGGGGTCAGCGCGACACCGGCCTCCTTGGCCAGGCGCACGACCTCCTTCGCGGTGCCCTGCGGCACGGTCAGCGAGATGAAGTACCCGCCGGTCGGCTTGGTCCAGGACGCGAGGTCGGACAGCTCCTCGGTGAGGATGCGGTCGACGGCCGCGAACTTCGGGCCGATGATCTCGGCGTGCTTGCGCATGTGGGCGCGGACGCCGTCCTCGTCCTTGAGGAAGAGGGCGTGCCGCAGCTGGTTGACCTTGTCCGGGCCGATGGTGCGCTTGCCGATGTTGCCGACCCACCAGGCGAGGTTGGCCTCGGAGGCGCCGAAGAAGCCCACGCCGGCGCCGGCGTAGGTGATCTTCGAGGTGGAGCCGAAGACGAAGACGCGGTCGGCGTTGCCGGCCTCGGCGGCGAGGGCCAGGATGTCGGCCAGGGCCGGCTCGTCGTCGGTCAGGTGGTGCACGGCGTAGGCGTTGTCCCAGAAGATCCGGAAGTCGGGCGCCGCGGTGCGCATGGTGGCGAGCCGCCGGACGACGTCATCACTGAACGTGACCCCGGTGGGGTTGCTGTACTTGGGGACGCACCAGATGCCCTTTACGGCGGGGTCCTCGGCGACCAGCGTCTCGACGGCGTCCATGTCCGGGCCCTCGGCGGTCATGGCGACCGGGACGAGCTCGATGCCGAAGCGCTCGGTGAGCGCGAAGTGGCGGTCGTAGCCCGGCACGGGGGCGAGGAACTTGAGGACGGGCTCATCGGCCCAGCGGCGCTCGGCACCGGGGAGCTTCGAGAGCAGCGCCTGGACGACGGCGTCGTGCATGAGCTCGAGGCTCGAGTTGCCGGCGGCGAGCAGCTGCTCGGCCGGGACCTGCAGCGCGCCGGCGAAGATGCGGCGCAGCTCGGGCAGGCCCTTGAGGCCGCCGTAGTTGCGCACGTCGGTGCCGTCCTCGGCCTTGAAGGAGCCGTCGCCGGGGAGGGTCAGCAGGCCGTTCGCGAGATCGAGCTGCTCCGGGGAGGGCTTGCCGCGGGTGATGTCGAGGGAGAGGCCGCGGTCGACCAGGGCCGCATAGTCGCGGCGGGCCGTGTCGACGTCGACGGAAGCAGTGGTCATGGCGTCAACGCTAAACCCGGCGTCGATACCATTTCGGGGCGGGTCCTGGCTAGGGTGGTAGGTGTGCATTTGGTAGTCCACGCCGACCAGCGCCAGTTCTCGTTGCGCGACTCCGGTTCCCGCCTGGACGGCAGCGGCTGGACATCAGCGGCGGTGGAATTTCACCGGATCGCAGCCGAGCCGGGCGGCATCGCGATCGCGACGGCGCGGTCGGATCTGGTGGAGTCTTCGGTGACGCTGCTGCCTTCCCCGCCGGCGTTGTCGCCTGCGGCCGAGCACGTGGTGGAAGCAGATCTTCCGGTTCCGAGCGGCCGGGTGGTGATTTCCGGGCCTGCCGACTATCCGTCGCAGGAGAAGTTCTTTTCGGTGCCGCCGGGGTTGTACCGGGCCCGGGTGTCTTATGTGCCGGCCGGGCCGCCGTCGGTCGACTGGAATGACCACGAGTACGGGGAGCATTACCGGTACGTGGTGGAGATGTGGCCGGTGTCGGTTCGGTCGGAGGTCGAGGTCCTGCGCCAGGGGGCGGCGGTCTGGGACGGTTAGGCGACGGGCGGTGGGCGCCGGCCTCGGCGGGGCTCCGGTGGGGTTATCGGGCTGGGGCGGTTGGACCGCAGATGGTTGCGAAGGTCACCCGTCCGGAACGGGGATGCGACCAGCGAGGCACTGCCCACTGCCTGGACGGTCGGGGCGATTGTGTAGGAAGCGAGCCGGAGTGCGGCCGAGGCGCTGAGACTGGGGACATCCGGCTGGACGAATGAGTGGTGGGCGCAGGCGGCTACGTGGGACACGGGCCGGACCGGGCGTCCGTGGCCGAAGCGCTGAAGTCGAGCACACCCGCCGGGGAAGATCAGGTGCCGAGCGCAGGCGGTTGCACAGGACACGAGCCGGAGCGGTGTGCCGGGTGAGGCAACAAGGTAGCCGCCTCATTCGGCTAGGTGGCGGGTGCAGGCGGTCGCACAAGACACGGGTCGGACTCGCCTGAGACGGTTAAGCGTTGGGTGCAGACGGCTACGCAGGACACGGGTCGGACCCGGGCTTCCGTGGCCGAGGCGCGGAGGACGGCGCACCCGCCTGGACGATCGGGGCGGACGCAGGCAGTCATGCAGACAGGCCGGAGCGCGTTTGCCGCGGACGAGGCGCTGAGGTTGAGCACGTTCGCCTGAGACGATCAGGTGGCAGGCGGTTGCGCAGGTCGCTAGCCGGAGCGGGGTTTGCCGCGGCCGAAGCGCTGAGGTCAAGCACGTTCCCTTGAGACGATTCCGGTGCGGTGCGTGTCTGGCATCGGGTTCGTTTGCTGGTGCGGGCCGGATATGGACGTGGGTGTAGGCCCGTAGCCTTGTGGCTGCGGGCCTTCCCGTGTGCGGTTGGCTCAGGCTGCGAATGGCAGCGGTTGGTGCAGGTTGTTGCGCCTGGGTTTTCGGTGCTCGTCCAGGAATGCTGGCGGGAGGAACTCCGGGAGGCCGTCGGCGGCGATGCGGACCTCCCAACCGGAACGGTGGAGTAGTCGGTGGTGGTGGGCGCACATCAACACCAGGTTGTTCAGGTCTGTCGGGCCGCCGTCGGCCCAGTGGTGGATGTGGTGGCCCTGGCAGTGGCGGGGTGGGCGGTGGCAGCCGGGGAAGGCGCAGCCTCGGTCGCGTAAGTAGAGCGCTCGGCGGAGGCCTGCGGAGATCAGGCGGCGGAGCCGTCCGAGGTTCAGGGGTTCGCTGTTCTCGCCCAGCACCGCGTGGATGATCATGCTGTCGCAGGCATGGATCCTGGCTTCTGCCGCCGTCATCGTGCCCGTGTCGCCCAGGGTCGCCTGACCGACGCCAGCTTTGAGGTCCTTCAGCGACACCGCGACCATCACGTGCGCCCGTTCCCCGGCCTGCATGGGCAGGTCCGGGGAGTTGAGGGCGAGGTCGATCGCGTCGGAGAAGGCGTCGCCGTAGCGTTCCTGCGGGGATCGCAGGTCGGCGCCCTCGGAGGGGTTGGTGCGGCGTTCGGCCAAGGCATCCAACAGGGCGCTGGCGCGGGTGCCGGTTTCGTCGTCGAAGCGGCCGTGCAGCTCCCAGATCCCGGTTCTTTTGCGGCGCAGGGACAGTTCCCGGGCGGGGACGGCGGGTTCGGTGGGGTCGGGTTCGGGGCCGTCGGGGTCGAGGTGGGCGATGATGCGGGCTCCCAGGGCAGCGACCTGCTTGTAGCCCGCCTGCGATGCCAGGGCCAGCAGGTGGTGTTCGGCGTCCTCGCGATGGGCGGGCGAAATCTGGGTGAGGGCACCGACGATGGTGTCGATCATCGGGTTGCTCAGGCGGCCCTCCGCCGCGGCGGCCGCGGTAGAGGGGGCGACGGGTGGAGGGCTGTCGAGGTGGTGGCCGGGGTGCAGGGACCGGGCTCGGTTGACCATCGTCTCCGCAGCCGACTTCGGGATGTCGGCGAGATGTTCGAGGAGTCGGGCGACCGAGCGGTAGCCGAAGAGTTCCATGACTCCGCGAGACTCGATTTCCACCAGCAGCGCACCGATCTCAGCCTCGGCAGACCGCACCACGGCGAGCAGGGTGGAGATGCGATCGGCCAGGACCATCGCATCTGTCTGCCGCACCGTTTCCGTTGCCATACAACAAGGTTAGCCGAACCCAAACACATGATCATCACACGATAGGGTAGAAAGAGTAAGCCCGGCAGGGACACCGTCGCGTGGGGAATCGGCGCTGCCGACCACAACAAAAGAGCAACCACCGGAGCGCCGATTCCCCACGCCCCGGCGAAGCCGCATCTTTGAACCCAACCACCTACAGCGCAGTCAAAGAAGCAAGCTTCCAATGACCATCAACCCGCTTGGCAGTAACAGAAAGTTGAGCAACAGCAGAAGAAGGAGCACCCCCACCAGAAGCAACGGTCTGCTGATCCAAGAAAAGCAAGAGCGAAGCATCATCCCCCACAAGGGACCGAACACCCACCGCCCGAACGGTGGTAGTCCGCACAAGCTTCTCCGCAACAGCCCGAGTACGAGCCGAAGCGAACTGGTCCTGATACTGACGGACCGCGTCGCCCATCAGGACCTGAGAAGCCGCCCGCTCAGTCCGAGCCAGATTCGCGTAGTCATACGAAAAGACCGACTTCACCGCATCACTGACCTCAGCCGACACGGCAGCGGTCCCAGCGGAATCCACCAAAGCCTGGTTGTCCCCCGGCGAAAGCGACGCCGTCTCGATCCCGAACCACACAGCGCAACCCAGAGCAAGAACCACAACGACAGCCAGCACCCGAGTCATGAGCCGGCCGCCTGAACGCCGGAAATCTTCCAGCCGTCAGGAGAACGGGACACGTCCACGGTCAACCGGTTCAGACGCGGAGCAGCGGCCGCGCCGCCCGTGGACACCCGGACGTCCAGCACCGCCAGCAACCGGGCCGAACCGGCGGCGACGTCGATCTCCGTGACCGCCGCCTGCACCAGCGACGCCGACGAGACCGTGCGGGCAGTCGAAGCCCGGTCGATCTGCAACTGGCGGTCGCCCGACAGGTCCTTTCCGTACTGCCCCGTCGTCGCCGCGATCCAGCGGTCCACGTCCGCGCCCGCCGAGCGGTAGTCGATCGTGTTCAGCGTCACCAGCTCCGGTCCCGCGGCGGCCAGCACCGCGTCGCGCTCGCGACCGCGGGCCAAAGAGTCGTCCGACGCCGCGCGCCACCAGGTCCAACCGGAGAACAGGGCCGCCAGTACCGACAGCACCGCCGCTACGACCAGTACCCTCACGGTGCGCCCAACAGCCGGCCGAGGCCACCGGACGACGGGCCCGTCAACAGGCTCAGCATCCCCGGAAGCTGTTGCGGGGCCGAGGAAGCAGCCTGCTGCGAAGGGGCCGCCGGAATCGCGGGCGGCTTCCCCGCGTAGGGCGCGTTCTGCGCCCCGCGCACGCCCGTCGGGCTGCCCGGCGGCTCGGCGCAGTACGCGTTCATGTTCACCGGGGCTTCGGAAAGATCGTTCGCCGGACGCTGCTTCGTCCCCTCGTACCCCTTCGTGCACGACGCCGGGTCGAAGAAGTTGAACACCACGCCCAGGTGACCGGTGCCGTCCGGGGACGTCGACGGCGAGAACGCCCCGATGATCGGGTACGCCACCAGCAGTTCCTCGATCGAGTCGCGACGGGACGACGTGATCTGCGCCGTCGTCAGCAAGTTCGCGAACAGCACACCCAAGTCCGTGCCGGACGCGGCGAGCACGTCGCTGATCTGGCGGCTCAGCTGCGGTGCCTGAGCGATCACGCGCCGCAGGTCCGGGTCGGACTTCTTGAGCTGACCCGCGATCGTCCGCAACCCGGAGGCGAAGTCGGTGATGTTCGCCGCCTGCCGCTGCTGCGTGTCCAGCACGACCCGCGAGTTCGCGAACAGCCCCTGCGTCTGCGGGACGTACTGCGTGGCGACGGCGGTCAGCGAGCCCGTGCTGTCCAGCAGCTGCTGCAGTTCCGGCCCCGCGCCGGCGAACGCGTTGTACGTCTCGTCCACGACCGTCCGCAGCGACTCCGGGTGCACGCTCGCCACCAGATCGTCCAAATGCGACAGCACGGTGTCCGGCGACGGCGGCAGTGACGTCTTGTCCGCCGTGATCACCGAACCGTCCTTCAGGTACGGCCCGCCGTCGTGCAGCGGCAGCAGGTCGACGAACTGCTCCCCCACCGCCGACCGGTTCGCCACCTGCGCGTGCGCGTCGGCCGGGATGTCCGGGGCTCCCGAGTCGATGTCGAGGGCCACGTCGACGCCGTGCTCGGTCAGCGTCATCCCGGTGACCCGCCCGACCGTCACCCCGCGGTAGGCGACCTCGGAGTTGACGAAGATGCCGCCGGAGTCGGTCAGCTGCGCGGTGACGACGTAGCCGCGGTTGCCGAACAGCCGGTCCAGCCCGGCGTAGTGGCCGCCGGCGTAGACGACCGACACCACCGCGATGACGACGAACGCGAACAGCTGGATCCGGATCTTGCGGGTGGTCACTTGCCACCCCCGATCAGGCCGAGCAGGCCGCCCAGCAGGTCGGGCCCCGCGGACTGCGGGACCGAACCGAGGTCGGGCAGCGGCAACGGCGGCGCGACGGCGGACGGCTGCCCGGACGGCAGCGCGATCGGCGGCTGCGACGAGTTCGTGAAGTTCGAGATCAGCGTGTCCAGGTCGAGGTTCACGTTCGCCTCGACGTTCGCGTAGTCGCCCTTGATCACGTTGCCCGCGTAGTCCGGGAACGGGTACGTCAGCAGGATCTGCAACGCGTTCGGCAAGTTGGAACCCGCTTCGCCGAGCTTCGTCAACGTCGGCTGCAGCGCCTTGAGGTTCGCGACGAGCTCGTCACGGCTCTTCGTCACGGTGTCGACGGCGACGCCGGACAACGTATTGAGCGCGTTCAGCATGCCGACCAGCTGGTCGCGCTGGTCGGTGACGATCTTCAGGCCCGGCGCGAGGTTGTCGAGCGCGTTCGACAGGTTCTGCGTCTGGCCGGCCAGGGTCTTCGACAGCTTCCCGAGCCCGTCGATCGCGCGGAGGATCTCGGTGCGGTGCCCGTCGAGCTGCGTGGCCAGTTCGTCCATTCGGGACAGCAGCGCGCGGATCTCCGGCTCGTTGCCGGACAACGCGTCGTTCAGCTCGTGGCTGATCTTCTGGATCTGCTCGACGCCGCCACCGTTGAGCAGCAGCGAGAGCGCGCCGAGCACCTCCTCGACCTCGGGGTTGCGGTTGGTGCGCCCGAGCGGGATCTGGGCGCCGTCGCCCAGGTGGCCGGTGGCCGGCTCGGCCGTCGGCACGCTCAGCTCGACGAACTTCTCGCCCAGCAGTGACGACTGCTTGAGCTCGGCCCGCGCGTTGGCGGGCAACGCGATGTCACCGTTGACGGTCATCGAGACCAGCGCGGACCGCGTGTCCGGCGTCAGGGAAATCTTGTCGACGCGGCCGACCGCGACGTCGTTGACCTTGACGCTGGACTGCGGCACCAGGTCGAGCACGTCGGTGAACAGCGCGGTGACGTGGTAGGGGTGGTCGCCGACGTCCGCGCCGCCCGGCAGCGGCGTGCCGTAGAGGCCGTTGAACCCGCCGTCGCTGCAGCCGGCGAGCACGAGCAGCCCGGCGAGCACCCCTGCGAACCGCTTCACTTGGCACCGCCCGAAAGCTGCTCCATCACGTCGACCAGCGGGAGCGGCAGCGGCGGGAGGGTCCCGTTCTGCAGCGAGTTGAGCACCTGCGGGATGGTCGGCAGCTTCAACGCGCCGTCCAGGACCGGCGCCAGCTGCTTGCAGATGTTCCCCAGCGTGTCCGGGACTTCCTTCGGCGTGAACGAGCTGATCAGCCGGCAGACGGTGAGGATCGGCGGGTTGGTCAGCTCGTTGAGGTTGTCGCGGACGGCGATCGTGCCCGACGCCGCGTCGTAGGAGTTGATGAAGTTCGTCGCGCCGGTCGGGGCGATGTCGAGGACTTCGGCGAGCGCCGCCCGCTGGTCGACCAGCACCTTCGACAGCGACGCCAGCTTGTCCACGTTGGACTCCAACGCGCCCTTGTTGTCGTTGACGAACTGCTGGACGTCACCGAGCGCCCCGCCGAGGGACTGCAAAGCCGCGCCGACGTCGGAAGAATCCGCCGCGAGGAACTGGCTGACGTCGGCGACACGCCCGTAGAACTCGTTGAGCTGCTGGTCGCTCTGGGCGAGTGCGCCGGTGAAGGAGTTCAGGTTCTGCACGGTCGAGAACAGGTCGTCCTTCGAGCCGTCGAGGGTCTTGGCCAGGTCCGCGAGCCGGCCGACCGTCGAGTTCAGCGAAGCGCCGTTGCCCTGCAACGTGTTCGCGGCCGTGTCCAGGACGCCGGACAGCGCGCCGTCCTTGTTGGCGCCGTTGGGTCCCAGCGCGGTCGACAGCTTGTCGAGACTCGAGTACAGGTCGTCCAGCTCGACCGGGGTCGCGGTGCGGTCGCGCGGCAGCACGGTTCCGGAAGCCAGGACCGGGCCGCTGTCGTAGGCCGGGGTCAGCTGGACGTACCGGTCGCTGACCAGGCTCGGCGCGACGACGACCGCGCCGACGTCGGCCGGCAGCCGGACATCGTCGACGCGCATGTCCACCCGCACCGCGTCGCCCTGCGGCGTGACGTCGGTGACCTGCCCGACCGGCACGCCGAGCACCCGCACCGACGAACCGGCGTAGAGCCCGACGGTCTTGCCGAAGTAGGCGGACAGTTTCGTCCCGGTGGATTCCCGGAACACCAGCCACAGCCCGGCCGTCACCACCAACGCGAGCACGCACGCGAACGCCAGCCACGTCACCAGGCTGCGCCCGCGGTAGGTCCGGATGGTCATCGGCCGCCCACCCCCTGGTTCGGCGCCGCGATCGGCGGGGTGCAGCCTTCGGGGTTGATCGTCACGACGCCGGCGTTGATCGTCGGCGGCAGCAGCCCGCACAGGTAGCCCTCGAACCAGCGGCCGTTGCCGGTGGCGTTCGCGCCGACGCGGGCGAACGGCGCCATCAGCTGCAGGCTCTTGTCGAGGTTGCCCTGGTTGCGCTGCAGGATGTCGGTCACCTTCCCGAGCTTGTCCAACGTCGGTTTCAGCTGCGCGCGGTTGTCCTGGACGAGCCCGGTGAGCTGCTGCGAGAGCTGCTGGGTGCCGGTGAGCAGCGCGTTGATCGCCTTCTTGCGGTTCTGCAGCTCGGTCAGCAGCAGGTTGCCGTCGCTGATCACGCGTTGCAGCTGGGCGTTGCGGTCGGACAGCGTCTTCGACACCTGGCTCGTGTTGGCCAGCAGCGTGTGCAGATCGGCGTCGCGGGAGGAAACCGTGCGAGCCAGTGACGACAGCCCGGTCAGCGTGTCCTTCAGGTACTGCGGGCTGTCCTTGAGGCTGTCGGACAACGCGTTGAAGCTGTCCGCGAGCTGTTTCGTGTCGATGTCGCCGACCGTCGTCGACAGCTGTTCGAAGGCGTCCTGCAGCTGGAACGGCGTGCGCGTGCGGGCCTGGGGGATCGTCGAGTCCGGCTCCTGGGTGCCGTCGCCCTTCGGGTCGAGCGCGAGGTACTTCTCCCCCAGCAGCGTCTTGATCTCGATGGACGCCGTCGTGGCGTCGCCGACCCGGACGTCCTTGACGCGGAACCGCACCAGCACCTGCTTGCCCCGGAGGGAAACCGACGACACCGTGCCGACCTTGACCCCGGCGACCTCGACCTCGTTGTCCGGCGCCAGCCCGGCGGACTCGCCGAAGTACGCCGAGTACGTCGTGCCGTTGCCGAAGAACGGGAGCTGGTCGGAGAAGTACGTCGTGGCCGTGACGAGCACGATCAGCACGAGCGCGACCGCGCCGACTCCCGCCTGGTTGCGATCCTTCAGCGGCTTCACGGACCACACCTCTCCGCGCGCTTCGTGCCGGGGAGCGGGACGATCGGCAGGGTGATGTCGAGCGAAGAAATGCCGATGGTGCCGGTGATCCCGCACAGGTAGTAGTTGAACCAGCTGCCGTAGCTCAGGGTCCGGGTGAACTTCTGCAGGTTGCCCGGCAGCACTTCCAGGAGGTGGTTGAGCAGCTCGCCCGAGTCGCCGAGGTTCTGCGACAGCACGCCGAGCTGTGCGACGTCGTCCTTCAGCGCCGGGCGCGCGTCGGCGAGCAGCCCCGTCGTGGACACCGCGAGGTCGCCGAGCGCGCTGACCGCGTCGCCGATCGGCTTGCGCTGCTCGGCCAGCCCGCTGACCAGCTTCTGGGTCTGCTCGATGAGGTCGCCGAGCTGGGGCCCGTGCGCGTTGACCGTGCCGAGGACCGTGTTGAGGTTGGCGATGACCTGGCCGATCACCTGGTCCTTGCTCGCGATCGCCGTCGTCAGCGACGCGGTGTGCTGCAGCAGGCTGGTGATCGTGCCGCCCTCGCCCTGGAAGACGCTGATGATCTCGGCCGAGAGCTGGTTGACGTCCTTGGGGCTCAACGCCTTGAACAGCGGCTTGAAGCCGTTGAACAGCACGGTGAGGTTCAACGCGGGCTTGGTGCGCTCGGGCGGGATCGTGCCGCCGTCTTCGAGGGCCTTCTGCCCGGGGACGTCGGTGCCGAGCGCGAGGTAGCGCTGCCCGACGAGGTTGCGGTACTTGATCGTCGCGGTCACCGTCTCCGGCAGCCGGTAGGTGCGCTCGACGTCGAACCGGACCTGGGCCAGGTTGCGCTCGCCCTCGACCACCTCGATCGCGTCGACCTGGCCGACCTTGACGCCGGCGATGCGGACGTCATCACCTTCCTTGAGCCCGGACGCGTCGGTGAACTTCGCCAGGTAGCCCGACGTCTCGCCGAAGTTCGTGTTCGCGATGGTGGCCGCCAGGATCCCGGTGAGCAGCACGGTGACGACGGCGAACACCGTGAGCTTGATCAGCGACGGGACGAAACTCCTCACTTCAGCTCCACCTCCGCGCCGCGGTAGAGCGGCCCGACGATCAGGCCGGCCCAGCCGGGCACGTCGCCGGGCGAGGTGCCGAGCGCGGGCGAGGCCAGCAGGTCGATCAGGTCGTTTTCGTAGGCCGAGCCGACGATCGTGCCGTCGCCGCCGATGGCGCCACCACCGGCGGGCAGCGACTCGGGCGGGTACTTCGGCGGCGGGGGCTTGCTGGAGCCGTCCTTGATGGCGCCGTCCGGCGGGTACTGCGGCCACACCCCGGGGTGGGGCACCTGCGGGTAGCAGCGCGGGCCGCGCTTGTCCTCGTACTTCGGCTCGTCGACGCCGGGGAGGTACTTGCCGCGGCTGGCGGCGAACTCGATGGTGACCCGGCTGACCTCGGGGTGCGCGGTGCCCTTGCCGAACGCCAGTTCCGCGCGCGGCACGGACTCCGCGAGCTGCCGCAGCAGGCACGGGTACTCGGGCGCGTACTTCGCGAGGACGTCCAGCGTCGGCTGGACCGCCGTGGTGAGCCGGATCAGGTTGTCCTTGTTGACCTGCAGGAAGCTCGTGAGGTCCACGGAAGCCGCGGTGACGGTGGCGTAGAGGTCGCTCAGCTGCGCGCGCTGGTCGACGATCGTCCGGCTGGTCGTCGTCAGGTCGGACAGCGCCTGCAGGAGGTCGGGCGCGGCCTTGTCGTAGGTGTTCGCGACGTTCGCGAGGCCGGTGATGTCGGCCTTGACGTCCGGCAACGACGGGTTGAGCTTGCCGAGGTAGTCGCTCAGCTGGACGAGGGTCTGGCCGAGCTGCTTGCCGCGGCCGTCGAGCGCGGTCGACACCGCCGTCAGCGTGCTCGACAGCTTTTCCGGTTGCACGGCCTGCAGCAGCGGCATGACGTCGTCGAGGACCTTCTGCAGCTCGATCGCCGCGCTGCTGCGGTCCTGCGGGATGACGTCGCCGGCCTTGATCGGGCCTTCGGACGTCTCGGGCAGCTGCAGCGCGACGTACCGCTCGCCGAAGAGCGTCTTCGGCAGCAGGCGCGCGGAGACGTTTCGCGGGATGACGTGCGTCTTGTCCGGATCCAGGGCCAGCTCCAGCTCGGCGTGGTCGCCCTTCGCCAGCACCGAGCGGACTTCGCCGACGAGCATGCCGCGGACCTTGACGTCGCCGCCGGTGCGCAGCTGGCTGCCGACCCGGTCGGTCTCCAGCTTCACGAGCGTGACGGGCGTGAACGTCTTGTTGTAGACGGCGAGGGTGAACGCGATGAACAACGCGGCCACGAGCAGGAAGGCGAGCCCCAGCACCTGGTACCGGAGCCGCTGCCACAGCTCGCGCCTCATCCGGAGATCCTCACCGTCGTGTTCGCGCCCCAGATCGCCAGCGACAGGAAGAAGTCCAGCACCGAGATCAGCACGATCGACGTCCGGACCGCGCGGCCCACCGCGACGCCGACGCCCGCCGGGCCGCCGCTGGCGTGGAAGCCGTAGTAGCAGTGGGACAGGATCACGAGCACGCTGAACACGATCACCTTCCCGAACGACCAGAGGACGTCGCCGGGTGGCAAGAAGAGCGTGAAGTAGTGGTCGTAGGTGCCGGCGGACTGGCCGTAGAGCCAGATGGTGATCTGCCGGGACGCGAGGTAGCTCGACAGCAGGCCGACCGCGTACAGCGGGATCACCGCGGCGACGCCGGCGAGCACCCGGGTCGTCACCAGGTACGGCATGCTCGGCACGCCCATGACTTCCAGGGCGTCGATCTCCTCGGAGATCCGCATCGCGCCGAGCTGGGCGGTGAAACCGCAGCCGACGGTCGCGCTCAAGGCGAGCCCGGCCGACAGCGGCGCGACTTCGCGGGTGTTGAAGTACGCGGAGATGAACCCGGTGAGCGCGGCCGTGCCGAGCTGGTTGAGCGCGGAATAGCCCTGCAGGCCCACGATGAGGCCTGTGAAGAGCGTCATCCCGATCATCACGCCGAGCGTGCCGCCGATGACGGCGAGGCCACCGGTGCCGAAGCAGACCTCGGTGAGCAGCCGCAGGGTTTCCCGGCTGTAGCGGCGGATCGTGCGCGGCGACCAGGCGAGCGCTTTCGCGGCGAACGCGAGCTGCTTGCCGAGTCCTTCCAGGCTCTGGCCGGGACGCGCGATGTACTCGAGCGTCCGGTCGCTGTCGACGGCCGTCATCACATGGCCTTCGGCGGGACGATCCGCAGGTAGATCGCGGTGAGCACGACGTTGATGAGGAACAGCAGCAGGAACGTGATGACGACGGCCTGGTTGACGGCGTCGCCGACGCCCTTCGGCCCGGGCGGCGGGTTCAGCCCGCGGAACGCCGCGACGACGCCGGCCACGAAGCCGTACAGCAGCGCCTTGATCTCGCTGACCCACAGGTCCGGCACCTGGGCGAGCGCGTTGAAGCTGGCCAGGTACGCGCCGGGCGTGCCGCCCTGCAGGACGACGTTGAAGAAGTAGCCGCCGAGCACGCCGACCACGCTCACCAAGCCGTTGAGCAGCACCGAAACGACCATCGCGGCGAGCACGCGCGGCACGATCAGCCGCTGGACCGGGTTGACGCCGAGGACCTCCATGGCGTCGATCTCTTCGCGGATCTTGCGCGCGCCGATGTCCGCGCAGACCGCGCTGCCGCCGGCGCCCGCGACGAGCAACGCCGTGATCAGCGGGCTGGCCTGCTGGACGATCGCCAGCGCGCTGGCCGCACCGGTGAACGACTGGGCGCCGATCTGCGCGGTCAGCGAACCGAGCTGCAACGCGATCACCGCGCCGAACGGGATGGCCACCAGCGCCGTCGGCAGGATCGTGACGCTGGCGAAGAACCAGCACTGCTGGATCCACTCACGGGTCTGGAACGGGCGTTTGAAGATCGCGCGCAGGACTTCCCAGGAGAGGGTCGCGAGGCGGCCGACCTGGGTCAGGGCCGCGGTTCCCGGGAGCGTGCCCGTGCTCTCGCTCACCACACCTCCCAGTAGGTCGTCGCTGACCTCCGAGTGTTCTCCATACCCGGTGCCCGATTTTCGTTAGCGGTGTTAACTGATCGTCTAGAAACTCAGGTTGAGCGCGTGCGACGCCGTGGCGCCGCCGTCCGCGACGAACTCCGCCCCCGTGCAGTACGCGCTTTCGTCGCTGGCCAGGAAGAGGACGAGCTTCGCGATGTCCTCCGGCTGCCCGACCCGGCCGAGCGCGACCTTCTTCCCGACGTACGACATGTCGACTTTCTGCCCGCCCGCCGCGGTCTCGACCATCTGCGTGTCGATCGCGCCGGGGTGCACCGAGTTGACGCGGATGTGCTTGCGGCCGAGCTCCATCGCGGCGACCTTGGTCATCCCGCGGATGGCGAACTTGCTCGCGGTGTAGGCGATCAGGTAGGGCATCCCGGCCAGTCCCTCCACAGAGGACACGTTGACGATGGAGCCACCGCCGGCGGCGGTCATCGGTTCAACGACCGAGCGCATCCCGAGAAACGCCCCGATCTGGTTCACCCGGATCACGCGTTCGTAATCGGCCAGCTTCGTCTGCCCGAGCTCGGAGAAGTGGAGGATCCCCGCGTTGTTGACCAGCACGTTCGGCGCCCCGAACTCGGTCGTCGCCCGGTCGACGGCGGCGGCCCAGCCGTCCTCGTCGCCGACGTCGAGGTGCTGGTAGACGGCCTGCTCCCCCAGTTCGGCGGCGAGCTGCTTGCCCTCGTCGTCGAGGATGTCGGCGATCAGCACCTTCGCGCCCTCGGCGACGAAGGCGCGTGCGGCCGCGGCGCCCTGACCGCGTGCGGCGCCGGTGATCAGGGCGATCTTCCCGTCCAGCCTCATGACTCTCCCAGGATCTCGGTGGCGGCGAACATCCGGCCGGGGTCGCGGTCGGCGAAGAAGGCGCTGACCGACGTCTCGAGCTCGTCGAGCGACCAGCGCCGCTCGATCCGCGGCGGCTCGACCAGGGCGACCGTGCCGCCGTGGACGATGAACACCTGGCCGTTCACGTGCTCGGCCGCGGGCGAGGCGAGATAGGCGACGAACGGGGCGACGTGCTCGACCGAGAGCGGGTCGGCACCCTCGGCGGGAGCGGCGCCGAACACGCCCTCGGTCATCGCCGTCCGCGCGCGCGGGCAGATCGCGTTGGCGCGGACGCCGTACTTGGCCAGGCCGCGGGCGGCCGACATGGTGAGCGCGGTGATGCCGGCCTTCGCCGCGGCGTAGTTGGGCTGGCCGGGCGAGCCGATGAGGAACGCCTCGGACGCGGTGTTGACCAGCCTGCCGTACACCGGCTGACCGTCCGCTTTGGACTTGTCCCGCCAGTACTTGGTGGCGTTGCGGGACAACAGGAAGTGCCCGCGCAGGTGGACGCGCAGGACGGTGTCCCACTCGTCGTCGGACATCGAGAAGAGCATCTTGTCGCGCAGCACGCCCGCGTTGTTGACCACGATGTCGAGCCCGCCGAGGTCGAGCGCGGCCGCCATGAGCGCGTCCGCGGTGGCCCGGTCGCCGACGTCGCCGGCGACCGCGACGGCCTTGCCGCCCGCGCCTTCGATCTCGTCGACGACGTCCTTGGCCTCGGTGATGTCGTTGACGACGACGGTGGCCCCGCGCGCGGCGAGGGCGAGGGCTTCGGCCCGTCCCAATCCGGCGGCGGCGCCGGTTACGATCGCTGTCCTGCCGGTCAGGCTCACGCGAGGCCTCCTCATCGAGTCCTGTGACCGCGCCTACACTAGAATCTGTTCTTGCTCTCCGCAAGAGGTTCAGTGAACAGTGCTAACCGGCGATGAACAGGGCGTTCTTCGGGCAGCCTTTGACCGCATCTATAACTTGTTCTATCCGATCGGTCGGCACCGGGCCCGGCTGGATGACGAGTTCCTCGTCGTCGTCCAGGTCGAAGACGTCCGGCGCGAACCCGACACAGACCGCGTTCGCCTCGCAGAGCGAACGATCGACGCCGATCTCCATGCTTCCTCCGCCGCGTGAGTCCTGGTACAACTAGAACAGGTTCTACTATAACGCCGGATCGAGGTGACGGGTGCGGATCGACTACACACCGGAGCAGCGCGCGCTGGCCGCGGAGCTTCGGGAGTACTTCGCCGAGCTGATGACGCCGGAACGGCGGGAGAGCCTGCGCGCGGGCGGCGGCGAGTACGGCGACGGCTTGGCCTACAAGGAGATCGTCCGGCAGCTGGGCAAGGACGGCTGGCTCGCGCTGGGCTGGCCGAAGGAGTACGGCGGGCAGGACCGGTCGATGCTCGACCAGCTCATCTTCACCGACGAAGCGGCGATCGCCGGCGTGCCGGTCCCGTTCCTCACGGTCAACACCGTCGGGCCGACCATCATGCGCTACGGCACCGACGAGCAGAAGGCGTTCTACCTGCCGAAGATCGCCGCGGGCGAGCTGCACTTCTCGATCGGCTACTCCGAGCCAGAGGCCGGCACCGACCTCGCGTCGCTGCGGACGCGCGCGGTGCGCGACGGCGACGAGTACGTCGTCACCGGCCAGAAGATGTGGACCAGCCTGATCGAGTACGCCGACTACGTCTGGCTCGCCGTCCGGACCGACCCGGACGCGAAGAAGCACCGCGGGCTGTCGATGCTGATCGTGCCGACGTCCGCCGAAGGCTTCTCCTGGACGAAGGTGCACACGGTCGCGGGCGCGGGCACGAGCGCGACCTACTACGACGGCGTGCGCGTGCCGGTGTCGGCGCGCGTCGCCGAGGAGAACGCCGGCTGGCCGCTGATCACCAACCAGCTCAACCACGAGCGCGTCGCGCTGACGTCGTCGGCGCCGGTGCGCAAGGCGCTCGCCGACGTCCTGGCGTGGGCGAAGGAAACCGGCGCCATCGACCAGGAATGGGTGCGGGTGCACCTCGCGCGGGTGCACGCCGGCGCGGAGTACCTGAAGCTGCGGAACTGGCGGATCGCCTGGGCGACCGCGGCGAGCGAGCTCGGGCCGGCGGAGGCGTCGGCGACGAAGGTGTACGGCACGGAGTTCGCGATCGAGGCCTACCGGCTGCTGATGGAGGTGCTCGGCGCGGCCGCCGTCGTCCGCGACGGTTCGCCGGGCGCGCTGCTCGCGGGACGGATCGAGCGGCTGCACCGGTCGGCGCTCATCCTCACCTTCGGCGGCGGCACCAACGAGATCCAGCGGGACATGATCGCCGCGACCGCCCTCGGCCTGCCCGTCACGCGCTAGGAGCGTCTCATGGACTTCACCCCTTCCGAGGCCTCGGCCGACCTCGCCGCGCTGACCCGGCGGATCGTCGCCGACAAGGTCACCCACGACCCGCACGGCACCGGCGGCTTCGACGCTCCATTGTGGACGGCGCTGGGCCAGGCGGGCGTGCTCGACGCGGCCCTGCCGTCGGCGCTGGGCGGTGGCGGGTTCGGGCTGCTGGAGCAGTGCGCGGTGCTCACCGAGATCGGCCGCTCTGTGGCGGCGGTGCCGTACCTGCCGTCGATCACGATGGCGGCCTCGGCGCTGGCCGAGTTCGGCACACCGCAGCTGGTGGACCGATGGGTGCTGCCGGTACTGCGGGGAGAACGCGTTCTAGCGGTGGCGCTGTCCGGGTTCACCGCGGCCGGCGGTCTGCTGTCCGGTTCGCAGTCCGCGGTCGCGTTCGGCGCGTTCGCCCACGGGTTCCTGGTCGCCACCGCGGACGAGGTGTTCCTGGTCGACGCGGCCGCGCCCGGGGTCTCGGTGCGGCCGCAGCGGACGACCGACCACGCGGACGCGTGCCTGCTGGAACTTTCCGACGTGCCGGGAACTTCACTGGGCGACATCGGCGAATGGCTGCGGCTGCGCGGGACGGTCGGGGTGTGCGCGCAGCAGCTCGGCGTCGTCGAGCGGGCCCTGGAGCTGACGGCGGCGTACGCGACCGAGCGCAAGCAGTTCGACCACGTCATCGGCGGCTTCCAGGCGGTCCGCCAGCGCCTCGCGGACGCCTACGTCGACGTCGAGGCGGTCCGGCTGATGTCGACGCAGGCCGCGTGGCGGCTGGCGTCGGACCTGCCCGCGGCGGAAGCGGTGGCGACGGCCAAGTTCTGGGCCGCGGAAGCGGGACACCGCGTCGCCCACACGACGGTGCACGTCCACGGCGGCGTCGGCATCGACGTGGACCACGAGGTGCACCGCTACTTCACCGCGGCGAAACGCCTCGAATTCGAGCTGGGCCCGGCGACTCCGCAGCTGCTGGCGCTGGGGAGCCTGCTCGCCGGATGACCGGCGGCCCGAGTCGTCACCGCTCGGCGGCGTACTGCCAGAACTCCCGCATCAGCGGCGTCGGCTCCGGGCTCGTCATCTCCACCTGCGTCAGCAGCACCGTGACCGCACCGGTCGCCGGGTGCAGGTGCCAGGCCGTGCCCGCGCCGCCGACCCAGCCGTAGCGGCCCGGAACCTCCCACGGCCGCGTCGCCCGGACGTCGACCGATCCGCCGTAGCCCCAGCCCTGGCCGTGCAGGAACGGCCGGCCGGCCTCGCGCTGGGCCGGGGTCAGGTGGTCGGTCGTCATCCCGTGCACCGACTGCGCGGTCAGGAGCCGGTGGCCGTCGACCGTGCCCTCGTCCAGCAGGAAGCGGGCGAACTTCAGCAGGTCGTCGGCCGTCGAGACCAGGCCCGCCGCGCCGGACGGGAACGCCGGCGCGCTGCTCCACCGGCCCTCCGGGGAGTCGATCAGCCGCAGCCCGCTCTCGGCCGGCCGGTACGCGCTGGTGAACCGGCCCAGCGCGGCGGTCGGCACCGCGAACCCGGTGTCGGCCATGCCCAGCGGCTCGAACAGCCGCTCCGCCAGGAACTCCGGCAGCGACCGGCCGGACACCCGTGCGATGAGCGCGCCCTGGATGTCCGAACCGGTGTCGTACAGCCACGCCTCCCCCGGCTGGTGCAGCAGGGGCACCTGCGCCAGCGCGGCCAGCCACTCGTCCGGCGTCAGCGCCCGCGGCGCCGCCGCCGGGTGGCCCAGCACCTGCAGCAGGAGGTCGACCGCGGGCAGCGTCATGTCCGCCGCGAGGCCGTACCCGCAGCGGAACGTCAGCAGGTCGGCCACCGTGATCGGGCGGACGGCGGGCACGACGTCGTCGACCGGCCCGGCCGGCGTCCGCACGACCACCGGCGACGCCAGCTCCGGCAGCCACCGCGCGATCGGGTCGTCCAGCGCGAGTGCGCCGTCGTCGACGAGCAGCAGGACCGCCGCCGCGACGATCGGCTTGGTCAGCGACGCGATGCGGAACAGCGAGTCGCGCGCCATCGGCACGGTGCCCTCGGCGTCGGCCGAACCCACGGCCGCCACTTCGAGCCGTTCGCCGTGCGCGACGAGCGCCACCACGCCCGGCACGTCTTCGCCGTGCTTGGCCAGCACCTCGGTCAAGGTCGCCATGGTCAGTCCAGGGGGTTGATGGCGCGCAGGCGCCGCGGGCCGGTGTCGGGCCGTGACGGCGGCGGCCCCAGCACGAGACGGGCGTTGGCGACGAAGGCGCCGTCCGGCGACGCCAGGATCGGGTCGAGCACCAGCGACCGCACCTCCGGGTTGTCCTCGGCCAGCGCGGCGACGCGCAGGACCATGTCCTGCAAGGCGGCGAGGTCGGCGGGCTCGTCACCGCGGTAGCCGGTGAGCAGCGGCGCCGTGCGGGGCTCCCGCAGCAGCGTGGCCGCGTCGACGTCGGTGAGCGGCACCGCCCGGTACGCGCGGTCGCCCAGCAGCGTGCTGACCAGCCCGGACAGCCCGAACGACACGAGCGTGCCGAACGACGGGTCGTCCTGCAGCCCGATCACGCACGACAGGCCCTTCGGCGCCATCCGCTGGACGTACACGTCGTCGTCGCCGGAGATCTCGCGCAGGCTTTCGTAGGCGGTGCGGACGGAATCCTCGGACGCCAGGTCGAGCCGGACGCCCGCCAGGTCGGGGCGGCCGCGCAGCCGCTCGTCGACGGCCTTGAGCGTCACCGGGTAGCCCAGCTCGGCCGCCGCGGCGACGGCTTCGTCCACTGTGGACGCCACCCGGAACGGCACGACGTCGATGCCGTAGCAGCCCAGCAACCGCACGACGTCGGTGTCGGACAGCAGCGTCGTCTTGCCGCTCTCGCTTTCGAGGAGCTCGCGCACGAGCCCCTGCGCCTGCTCGGTGTGGATCCCGGCCGGCCGCACCAGCGTGCCCTGCGGGCGCTGCCGCCACGCGGCGTACCGGACGACTCTGGCGAGCGCGTTCACCGCGCGTTCCGGGCTCGGGTACGACGGGATCGAGCCGCGCGTCGGCACGCCGTCGCCGGTCAGGACGGCCAGCTCGTCGGGGACGCCTTCGGCGGCGAGGAACGTCGAGACGATCGGCTTGCGCTGCCCGAGTTCGACCACGGTTTCGCGCAGGGCGCGCGCGTACGCCGTGCCGGGGATCGCCACCGGCGGGGCGAACACGACGACCAGCGCGTCGGTGTCCGGCGAGGTGAGGGCCTCCCCGACCGCCTTGGCGAAGTCGTCCGGCCCGGCCTGCGGGCCCACGTCGACCGGGTCGAAGGCCAGCCGCAGGCCCTGCATCCGCGCGGTGTCGGCGGCCAGCAGCCCGATCGCGCTGGAGTTGCCGACGATGCCGATCCGCGGCCCGGCGGGCAGCGGCTGGTGGGCGAACACGAGCGCGGTGTCGAACAGCTGCGCCAGCGACTCCACCCGCACGACGCCGGCCTGCTCGAACAGGGCCTGCACACTGGCTTCGTCGATCTCCGTGGACGTCGCCGCGAGCTGCGGGCGGACCGCGTGGCGGCCCGACTTCACCGCGACGATCGGTTTCGTGCGGGCCAGCCTCCTCGCCAGCCGCGCGAACTTGCGCGGGTTGCCGAAGGACTCCAGGTACAGCAGGACGAGGTCGGTGTCCGGGTCGGTTTCCCAGTACTGGAGCAGGTCGTTGCCCGAGACGTCGGCGCGGTTGCCCGCCGAGACGAACGTCGACAGGCCGAGGCCGCGCGACTCGGCGTCGGCGAGGATCGCGGTGCCCAGCGCGCCGGACTGGCAGAAGAAGCCGGTGCGCCCGCGCACGGGCAGGCGCGGGGCGAGGGTGGCGTTGAGCCGGATCCCGGGCGCGGTGTTGAGCACGCCGAGGGCGTTCGGGCCGACGACGCGCATGCCGTGCGCCCGCGCCTCGCCGACCAGCCGCAGCTCGGCGTGCAGGCCGTGCGGCCCCGCTTCGGCGAAGCCGCTGGAAAGGATCAGCAGCGTCTTGACGCCCTTCGCGAGGCAAGCATCCAAAACGGACTCGACCGACTCGGCGGGCACCGCGACGACGGCCAGGTCGACCTGGTCCGGGATGTCCAGCACCGACGCGTACGCGCGGACGCCGCGGACCGAGCGGTGCTCCGGGTTGACCGGGTAGACGGTGCCGGTGAACGCGGCGGCCAGGAGGTTCGCGAAGGCGACGTGGCCGACCTTGCCGGGCTCGGCGGACGCGCCGATCACCGCGACCGACGTCGGGTGCAGCAGATTGTGCACGCTGCGCGCCTCGGCGGCCTGCTCCCGGGAGCGCGCGACCGCGAGGGACTCCTCGGTCGGGTCGATGTCGAACTCCAGGTGCAGCACGCCTTCTTCGATCTCGCGGCTGACCTGGTAGCCGGCGTCGCGGAAGACCCGCACCATGGCGGCGTTCTCGGCGAGCACCTCGGCGACGAACCGGCGCAGCCCGCATTCGGACGCGGCCGCGGCGAGGTGTTCGAGCAGGATCGAGCCGAGCCCGCGGCCCTGGTGCGCGTCGCTGACGACGAAGGCGACCTCCGCCGACGGCCCGTGGTCGAGGCGCTCGTACCGGCCGACCGCGACGATGTCGTCGCCGAGGAAGGCGGCGAACGCGACGCGGTCGTGGTGGTCGACCGTGGAGAACCGCTTGAGGTCCTTCTCCGGGATCCGCGGGTACGCGCCGAAGTAGCGGAAGTAGCGGGTGCGCTCGGAGAGCTTGGCGTGGAAGGCGACCAGGCCGTCGGCGTCGGTGGGGACGATCGGGCGCAGGTGGACGGTGCCGCCGTCGGACAGCACGACGTCGGCCTCCCAGTCGCGGGGGTAGTCGAAGGGGTCCCGGCCGGTCATGGTCAGTCCCTGGGGTCGTCCGGATCGAGGCCGTGCAGGGGGAAGACGGCGCGGCGGGTGTCCCGGACGGCGACGTCGACCGGGTCGTCTTCGCCGTCGCCCCACGGCTTGAAAGCGGTCTCGCGGTCGTCGGTCATGGCTCGCGGCAGTTCGGCGTGCGGGGCGGCCTTGGAGACGGTTTCGACCCAGCCCGGCGGCAGCGGCGTCGCGGGGGCGACGTCCCGGTCGAGGACGGTGGCGATCAGGTGCGTCCACGACCGCGGGACGACCCGGATCAGCTGGTAGCCCCCGCCGCCGACGGCGATCCACTTGCCGCCGGCGTAGGTCTCGGCGAGGTCGCGGAGGGTGGCGTAGATGGTGCGGTGCCCGTCGACGGAGAGGGAGAGGTCGGCCAGGGGGTCTTCCTCGTGCGAGTCGACGCCGCACTGGGTGAACAGCAGCTGCGGCTCGAAGTCGGCGAGCAGCGAGGGGACGACGGCGTTGAAGGCGCGCAGCCAGCCGGGGTCTTTGGTGCGTGGGGGCAGGGGGACGTTGACGGAGGTGCCGTCCGCCTTCCCGCGGCCGGTCTCGGCGGAGTAGCCGGTGCCGGGCCAGAGCGTGAAGGGGTGCTGGTGCATCGAGACGGTGAGGACGCGGGGGTCGTCGTAGAAGGCGGCCTGGACGCCGTCGCCGTGGTGGACGTCGGTGTCGATGTAGGCGATGCGCTCGAAGCCGTGGTCGAGCAGCCAGCTGATGGCGACGGCGCAGTCGTTGTAGACGCAGAACCCGGAGGCCTGGTCGCGCATGGCGTGGTGCAAGCCGCCCGCGATGTTGACGGCCCGGGTGGCCTCGCCGTCGGCGATCTTCCGGGCGGCGAGGAGGGTGGAGCCGACGACGAGGGCGGAGGCGTCGTGCATGTCGGTGAAGACGGGGTTGTCGGCGGTCCCGAGCCCATGCCCGACATCCCACCCGACGAGCGGCGCCTCCCGCACGGCGGCGAGGTATTCGGGAGCGTGGATCCGGAGGAGTTCTTCGTCGCCGGCCCCGGTGGGGACGAGCAGTTCGACACCGTCGAGCACCCCGAGCTCGGTGGCCAGCCGGACGGTGAGCTCCAGCCGGACGGGGTTGAAGGGGTGATCGCCCCCCAGGTCATAACCGAGAAGGGCGGAGTCCCAAACGACGGCCGGCGACATGGGATCGACTCTAGTGCCGATCGGGGGAACGCGTGGACCGGAAGTGGGGGCAGGGGGTAGCCCAGGCGCCGCGGTGGCTGGGTGGGGCCTGCCGGGGTGGGGCAGCTTGGCGGGTCGGGGTTGGTGGCCGCGGGTCCCGTCGGGCTCGGCCGGCGAGTTGCTGGGTTGGGTTGGCGGGTTGCGGGGTTGGGTTGGCGGGTTGCGGGGTTGCCGGCGCAGCCAGGCGCCCCGCCAGCAGGTCCACCGCAGCTCGGCCAGGCGAGTTGGCGTCGCAGCCGACCGCCCCGGCCTCGCCGGTCCGCCGCCGCTCGGCCAGGCGGGTTGCGAGTGCCGTCGGCCGCCCGGTCGGGTTGCGGCTGCTCAGCCGGGCAGGGCGCCCGTTGCTGCCGGGCGCTTCGGGTCCCGCGACCAGTGGGACCACGAGCCGGCGTACAGGCCCGCGCCCGGGTGGCCCGCCAGCTCCAGCGCCAGCACCACCGAACTCGCCGTCACCCCTGAGCCGCAGTACGCGCCGACCGGCTCGCCCGGGCGCAGGCCCAGGTCCGCGAAGCGGGTGGCCAGCTCCTCGGGCGTGCGCCAGTGGCCGTCGTCGGTCGTGTGGCCGGCGAATGGGGCGTTCACCGCTCCCGGGATGTGCCCGGCCCGCGGGTCGACTGGCTCCGTCTCGCCCGTGTAGCGCGGGTTCGCGCGTGCGTCCAGCAACAAGCCGTCGCGGGCCAGGGCCGCCGCCTCGTCCGCGTCGAGTACCGGCATGCCGCCCGGCCGGACCGTGATGTCGCCCGGCTCCGGCGCCGCCTGCTCCGTGCTCACCGGGTGACCGTCGGCCGTCCACGCAGCGTAACCGCCGTCGAGCACCGCTACCTCGTCGTGGCCGGCCCAGCGCAGCAGCCACCACGCCCGCGCGGCGACCGAGCCGTCGGCGTCGTCGTAGACCACCACCGGCGCGCCCGTGCGGACGCCCGCCGCGCGCAGGTCGTGCTGCAGGTCGGCCGGGTCGGGCAGCGGGTGCCGGCCGCCCTCGCCCGGCTCGCCCGCGAGCACGCGGTCGAGGTCGGTGAACACCGCGCCGGGCACGTGGCCCTCGCGGTAGGAATCGGCGCCGGGCGGGCCGGCGAGCCGCCAGCGGACGTCGAGGACCACGGGCCGGTCCCCGGCCGGGCCGGCCAGCGCGGCGGCGAGGTCGGTGGTGCTGATCAGCGGACGCATGCCTCCCATCTTCCAGCGGCCGCCCGCCCCGCCGCGCCGGGGTGCGGACATATCCGTCACCGGCGGGTCGTTACCCCCAAGGGCCGCCGCCGCTGTCGGGGTCAACGACTACGATGAGCAACGCGGACGAAGGGGACAGCGTGAACGATCTCATCGACACCACCGAGATGTACTTGCGTACGATCTACGAGCTCGAAGAAGAAGGTGTCGTTCCGCTGCGCGCCCGCATCGCCGAGCGCCTGCAGCAGAGCGGCCCGACCGTGAGCCAGACCGTCGCCCGGATGGAGCGCGACGGCCTCGTCGTGGTCGCCGACGACCGGCACCTGCAGCTGACCGACCACGGCCGCGAGCTGGCCATCGCCGTCATGCGCAAGCACCGCCTGGCCGAGCGTCTCCTCGTCGACGTCATCGGGCTCGAGTGGGAGCACGTGCACAACGAGGCGTGCCGGTGGGAGCACGTGATGAGCGAGGCCGTCGAGCGCAAGCTGGTCAAGCTGCTCGACCACCCGACCACCTCCCCCTACGGCAACCCGATCCCCGGCCTCGACAAGCTCGGCGACGGCGACCCGGCCCCGCCCGCTGAGGCCGACCTCGTCCGGCTCGACGAGTTCGCCCGCACCGGCGGCGGCCGCGTCGAGATCCGGCGCATCGCCGAGCACGTCCAGCTGGACGAGTCGCTGATGACCGAGCTCAAGTCCGTCGGCATCGTGCCGGGCGGCACGGTCACCATCGGCAAGGCCAACGGCGGCACCGTCGAGGTCACCGGCGGCGAGACCACCGCCCAGGTCGCCAGCTCCGCGCTGCACGCTGTCCTGGCGCAGGCCAGGTGAGCCCCGCTTCGGAGGCCGTGGCGGCGTTCCGCACGGTCCACGGCAGCGAGCCCGCCGGCGTGTGGTCCGCGCCCGGGCGCGTCAACCTGATCGGCGAACACACCGACTACAACGACGGCTTCGTGCTGCCGTTCGCCCTGCCGCACCGCCTGGCCGCGGCGGCGTCGCCCCGCGAGGACGGCGTGCTGTCCGTGGCCACCCTGGGCGACGACGGCCAGCTCCAGCGCTCCGGCGAGCTGAAGATCGCCGACCTGGCGCCGGGCACCGTCGACGGGTGGGCCGCGTACCCGGCGGGAGTCGCCTGGGTGCTGCGCGACCAGGGCTTCCCGGCCGGCGCCGACCTGGTCGTCGCCGGGGACGTGCCGTCGGGGGCGGGGCTGTCCTCCTCTCACGCGCTCGAGTGCGCGGTGTCGCTGGCGTTGCTGGGCCTGGCCGGGCTGGAGCTCGGCGCCCCCGGCGACCGCGTCCCGACGCGACCCCAGGTGGCGCGGTGGGTCCAGCGCTCAGAGAACGACTTCGTCGGCGCGCCCACCGGCCTGCTCGACCAGACGGCGTCCCTCTGCTGCACCGAGTCCCACGTCCTGTTCCTCGACGTGCGCTCCGGCGAGCAGGAGCAGGTGCCCTTCGGCCTGGCCGACGCCGGGCTGCAGGTGCTGATCATGGACACCCGCACGAAGCATTCGCACGCCGAGGGCGGGTACGGCGAGCGGCGCCGCGGCACCGAGCGCGCGGCCGAGCTGCTCGGGGTGAAGGCGCTGCGCGACATCACCGTCGAGGGGCTCTCCGCGGCTCTCGACCGGCTGCCCGAGGACCTCGTGCCGCTCGTCCGGCACGTCGTCACCGAGAACCAGCGGGTCCTCGACACCGTCGAGCTGCTGCGTGCCGGCCGGCTGGCCGACATCGGCCCGTACCTGGACGCTTCGCACGTCAGCATGCGCGACGACTACCGGATCTCCACGGCCGAGCTGGACCTCGCGGTCGACTCGGCGCGGGAAGCCGGCGCGCTCGGCTCGCGGATGACCGGCGGCGGCTTCGGCGGCTCGGCGATCGCGCTGGTCCGCGACGCCGACCTGGAGGGGGTCAAGGCGGCCGTCGAAGCGGCGTACGAAAAGGCCGGCTACCGGCGGCCGCGGATGTTCACCGCGGTGCCGTCGCGCGGCGCCGGCCGCGACGAGGTCTGAGGCCGCGCAGGTCCGCGCGGGGCAACCCCCGGGCGGACCCGCGCGTCGGCCAGGGGGAAGACTGTGGCGCACAGTCACCCTCGACAGGAAGGCCTGGACGTGTCGGAGCAGAGCAACGCCCTGAAGCTGGTCGTGACGGGCGGAGCCGGGTACGTCGGCAGTGTCTGCGCCGCCCGGCTGATCGAGGCCGGGCACCAGGTCACCGTCGTCGACGACCTGAGCACCGGCCACGCCGACGCCGTCCACCCGGACGCGCGGTTCATCGAGGGCGACGCCGCCGAGGTGGCGGGCAGCCTGCTGCGCGAGGGCTTCGACGGCGTGCTGCACTTCGCGGCCAAGTCGCTGGTCGGCGAGTCGATGGCGGAGCCGGCGAAGTACTGGGAAGGCAACGTCGTCACGTCGCTGCGGCTGCTCGAGGCCATGCGCGAGCACGGCACGCCCCGCCTGGTGTTCTCCTCGACGGCGGCGACCTACGGCGAGCCGGAGCAGTCGCCGATCCCGGAGTCCGCGCCGGCCCGGCCCACCAACACCTACGGCGCGACGAAGCTCGCGATCGACCACGCGATCACCAGCTTCGCCGGCGCGCACGGGCTGGCCGCGGTGAGCCTGCGGTACTTCAACGTCGCGGGCGCGTACGGCGCGTTCGGGGAGCGCCACACCACGGAAACCCATCTCATCCCCCTCGTCCTCCAGGTCGCCACGGGCGACCGCGAAAAGATCCAGATCTTCGGTGACGACTACCCGACGCCGGACCACACGGCGATCCGCGACTACATCCACGTGGTGGACCTCGCGGACGCGCACCTGCTGGCGCTGAAGAGCGCGACGGCGGGTGAGCACCGGATCTACAACTTGGGCAACGGCACGGGGTTCTCCGTTCTGCAGGTCATCGAGGCGTGTCGTGAGGTCACGGGCCACCCGATCCCGGCGGCGGTGGCGCCGCGGCGGGCGGGCGACCCGTCGGTGCTCGTGGCGGCCAGCGACCGTGCCCGGGAAGACCTGGGGTGGAAGCCGGAGCGGACCGAGCTGACGGGGATCGTCCGGGACGCTTGGGAGTTCACCCAGTCCCGGCGGAGTGCTCGGGACTGAGTCGCGGGTCGTTAGGACAAGTGCGGCTGCGCGAGGTCTGACCACCGCTGGTTGACGGCGGTCGGACCTTGGTCGGCTTGTGGACGCGCGCCTCGGGATCGGCCGCCGAGCATTGCCCTGACCGGCACCGTCCGAGCCTGGCCGACGGCGGCCAGGCCTTGCGCTGCTCGCGAACGCACGCGCCCGGGATCGCCGGACTCGCAGCCCGCAACCGACCACCCGGCGCTCGGCGAAACCGGCGCGAGCAGCCAGCATGCCGCGAGAGCTGGGCCGCGAACATCCAGATGCCTGGGAGACGAGCCAGGCTCTGCGGGTCGTTCGGACGATGGCAGCGGGAGTTTGCTGCGCGAGGTCTGACCGCCGCCGGCCGGCGGCGGTCAGACCTCGGCCGGGCTTGTGAACGCTCGCCTTGGCGATCAGGCGCGTCGCCCCGCGCCGGCACCTGCGAGCGGCAGCCGAGGCAAACCCCGCAGCCCGAGCGCTCCGAGACTTGGCGCCGGCGGCGGCGGTCAGTGTTCAGGGGGCGATAACTCCCCTATGACTCCTCCCCCCACGAGCTCCGCGGGTCCACACACGACAGTCACCGGCGCACTGGCGTCCGCCTCTTCGAAGTCCAATGGCTCCAACCCGAACCCGCACAAACCGGCCGGGTCCGCCTCCAACGCCAAGCCCAGCAACTGCTCCGGGGGCATGCCGCGCCGCAGGACCGTTCTCAGCAATCCCGCCAACACGTGCTCGCTGTCCGCCTCCAGTGCGTTCTCCAGCGCCATCCCCGCGAACGCTCCGTCGCCGCGCATGAAAGCCGTGTAGCCCAGCAATGTCGCCGCTTCGGCTCGCTCTGGGGCCGGCAGCTCCTGGACCAGGGTCAGCCACAGGCGCTCTGCCTCGCGTGCCTGCGGGGTGTGGGGTGGGACCGCCATGCCCAAGCACGCGTCGCGGATCTCCGGGAGCGTCAACGCGCTCGCCAGCAGGACCGCTTGCTCGTCCGTCGGCGGGCCCGCGCCTCGCCGTTGGCGCTCGAACGCCGCTCGGATCACCGAAGCCGCCTCGGACACGCACGTCGACTCCGGCCAGGGCAATGACGACATCCGGGACAGAGACGCTGTCCGGCGCGCCACCGCCTCCGGGGAACGGGGCGCCAGCAGCGCCGCCAGTTCGTCGCGGCCGGCGAACGCCACCACACCCTCTTTCGTCGCCCATGCCGCCGCGACCGTCGCGCGGGGGTCCGGGAGCTCGCCGCCGCACGCCGGGTCCGTGTAACACCCCCAGGGCGCTCCTTCGCTGATGTCCGCGGCCCACAACACGTGCAGCAGCGGGACGCCGAGTTCGTCAAGCGCCTCCGTCAGCTCGCCCGCGAAGCCCGCGTGCGGTGGCGGGCCGCCGGGTCTTCGCTCGCCGCCGATGAGGACCAGCGTCACCGCCGTCGGCGGCGACAGGGCATACCTCGCCGCGAGCGCTCGGGCCTGCCGGCTCCGGTCTTCCGTGTGCGGGAGGTCGCCGCGCAGGACCAGGCCCACGCCGTCGGCTCGGTGGCCGATGAGGACGACGGAGTTCGCGGGCCGGAACCCGATCAGGTACGGGAGCGCGGCCAGCAGCTGCGCGGGGATTCGGAGGTCGACCGGCGGCCGGCCGGTCGGGGTGGGAGTGGTCATGCCTCCAGCGTGGGGCAGGACGGGGCCGGGTGGGGCGGTGGCGGCGAATCTGTGGATGGCCGGGGCCGATGTGGACGGAATCGGGCGGGCGGCGCCCGGGCGGCGGGTTTTTGTCGGTGGGGCGGGCTAGGGTGCCCGGCCCCACCGACCGGTCCGGCCTCAGCCGCAGTGCTCGAACCCGCTCTCGTAGGTGTTGCCGCCCACCGAGCCACCCCACTTCACGCAGGTCGCGGCGGCGGTCTTCTTCACCGGCCCGGCGTAGTAGGCGAAGCTGCCGGAGTCGGTCACCCGCGTCGAACCCTGGACTTCCAGGAACGCCGACACCGGGCTGGCGGTGCCGAGCGACGTCGCCTTCAGCGTCGTCACGCAGTTCGCCTTGGTCGAGGAGTTGTACAGCAGGTACGCCGTGCCCGAAGAGTTCGCCAGCGCCTGCTGGTCGACGACGGAGAAGCCGTCGCCGCAGACCTCTTCGGCGGAGTACGGGTTGCCGCCGCAGTTGTTCTTGCTCGTGAAGTTCGTGTGGCCGTAGTACGGCACGGCGACGCCGTTCAGCTTCGCCTTCTGCACCACGCCGTCCAGCCGCTCCTCGAAGTGCAGGTGCGGCCCGGTGACGCCGCCGGTCGCGCCGGCCTTGCCGATCTCCTTGCCGAGCGCCACGGACTGCCCGACCGAAACCTCCTGGGCCGACAGGTGGGCGTAGCGGGTGCGCCAGCCGCCGCCGTGGTCCAGTTCGATCCACTTGCCGTAGCTCGTGCTGCCTTCATCGGCGACCCGGGTCACCGTGCCGGACGCCGAGGCGAGCACGGGCATGCCGGTGATGCCGTCCTTCTGGAAGTCGACCGAGTACGCCGGGCTGTGGCCGCTGAACGTCGCCGCGGTCACGGTGACCCCGCACTTGAACGGCACCTGGAAGTTCGGCGCGGCCGACGCGGGCGCCTGGCCGGCGAGGGTGAGGCCGAGCGCGGGCAGCGCCGCGGCGGCGGCGAACACGGCGAGCCGTCGCAACCTGGACATGGGGCTTACCTCCTGACAAACGAGACAGCTTGACCCCACGAAGGGAAGCCCCCGTCGGTACATTTTCCGTACAAGCACCCGCGGAGGACCTTAGAAGATGACGCCCGGACTGGCCCGGTTCGACCGGTTTCCCCAGGGACAGGCCTACCTGCGCTGGGCGTTCATCGCCGTCCCGATGGTCGCCGCGATGCCCCGCGCGAACACGCTCGCCTGGATCCTCATCGGGATCACCCTCGCCCTGTCGATCCCGCTGCTGTGGCTGTACGACGTCGGCGGGCGACGGCTGCCGCCGGTGCTGCTCCTGGCCGTGATCCTGTGCGCCGGCACGCTCTGGGCGCTCGTGCCGAACAGCTGGGCGTCGGTGACGATGTTCAGCACCACGTTCTTCGTCGTGCTCCGGCACTCGGCCGTCCCGATCCTGCTCGCCATCGCGTTCGACCTGGGGGCGATCACCTGGTGGGCGTCGCTCCACGATGCCTGGGACGGCGCCCTGGCGACGTACACGGTCCTCGCCGTGATCGTGCTGCTCGGCCTGAACCGGCGGACCCGGATCGCCCGCATCGAACAGACGGAGCTGGCGCTGGCCCGCGCGCAGACGGCCTCCGAGGAACACGCCCGCGCGGCCGCCCTCGCCGAACGCGCCCGCATCGCCCGTGAGCTGCACGACGTGCTCGCGCACTCGCTGGCCGGGCTTTCCCTGAACCTCCAGGGCGCCCGGCTGATGCTGGTGCGCGACGGGGCGAGCCCGGACGCCGTCGCGCAGATCGAACGGGCGCAGAAGCTGGCGTCGGACGGCCTCGCCGAGGCCCGCAAGGCCGTGGCCGCGCTGCGCGAGGACGCCGTCCCGGTCGAACGCGCGATCGCCGACCTCCTGGCCGCCTACCGGCTCGACAGCGGCGCACGGGCGGACCTCAAGGTCGAAGGCGAACCCCGCGAACTGGACCCCGCGGTCGGCACCGCGCTGGTCCGCGCGGTGCAGGAAGCACTGGCGAACACGCGCAAGCACGCGGCGCAGGCCGACGTCGACGTCACGCTGGACTACGCCGGCGGATCGGTGGACCTGACCGTCGCCGACCGGCAGGGCAGGCGGCCGCCGGACGCGCCGGCGGCAGGCTACGGTTTGCGCGGGATGAGCGAACGGGTCGCGCTGCTCGACGGCCGGTTCGAGAGCGGACCGGGGGAGGACGGATGGCGGGTTCACCTGACGGTGCCGGCGTGACGCTGCGCGTCGTGCTGGCCGATGACCAGGCGGTGGTCCGGGAGGGCCTGGTCACGCTGCTCGGGCTGCTGCCCGGCGTCGAGGTGGTCGGCGCCGCCGCCGACGGCCTGGCCGCGCTCGCCCTCGTCGCCGAGCACCACCCCGACGTCGTCCTGGTCGACCTGCGGATGCCGCGTTGCGACGGCGTCGAGACCACTGAACGGATCCGCGCCGAGCATCCGGGCACCGAGGTCGTCGTCCTGACCACCTACGCCGACGACGAGTCGCTGCTGGCCGCGTTGCGCGCCGGCGCCCGGGGCTTCCTCACCAAGGACGCCGACGCCGAAGCCATCGCGCGGGCCCTGCGCTCGGCGGCCGCCGGGCAGTCCACAGTGGACGGCGAGCTGCAGCGGCGGCTCGTCGAAGCCGCCACCCGCAGCACGCCCCGGCGCGTCAAGGAGGTCGAAGGCCTGACCGCCCGCGAGATCGAGGTGCTGCGGCTGATCGCGGCGGGCCTGTCGAACACGGAGATCGCGCGCACGCTCGTGGTGAGCGAGGCGACCGTGAAGACCCACGTGAACCACTTGTTCACCAAGGCCGGGCTGCGCGATCGTGCGCAGGCGGTCGCCTTCGCCTATCGGGCGGGCATCGCCGACTGACTCACCCCGCGGGCGGGATGTTCGCGTTGTGGTGGAAGACGTTCCGCGGGTCGTACTGCGCCTTGATCCGCGCGAGCCGCTCGTACTTCGCGGGCCCGTACGACGTCCGGACCCGGTCGGCTTCGTACTCCGCCATGAAGTTGACGTAGCCGGCCGGGTTGGACGAGAACGGCACCAGCGCCTCCCAGAACTCGCGCACCCACGCGCGGTCCACGGCGAACGGCGCCGGCTCGGCGGCGATCGAGTCGATGTTGATCAGGATGCTTTCGCGGCGCGGGCCGCCGAACGCCGTCGCGTCGTCGGCGACCTCGGTGAAGGCGCCCCGCATCGCGAAGATCGGCATGATCGACATCGGGGACGTCTTGCGCGGCAGGAAGTCCGCGATGACCTCGATGACTTCGTCGCCGAACCCGTCGGCGTACGCGGCCTTCTCGTAGCCGAGGATGCCCCACGGCGCGGCGTCGTCGAGCATCCGCTGCAGCTCGACGTACGGGATCGGCGACACGAACTCGAACAGCGGCGCCGGCCCGGAACGCGCCGCCCGGATCGCGGCGGCGTGCTGCTCCTCCCCCTCGAACCCGGCGATGAGCAGGGCATAACCGGGCCGGAAGTGGTACCGCTCCGGGACGAACGGGGCGGGCGGCGCGTTGAGCCCGGCGACCAGCACGCCCATCTCGCCGGGCAGTTCCGCGATCACTTCGCGGGCTTGGCGCAGCGCCTCCACGCCGTCCTCGAGGCCCCAGAAGAACAGTCCCAGGTGGACGATCGGGCCGACCGGGTGCAGCCGGAACTCGAACTCGGTGACGACGCCGAAGTTGCCGCCGCCTCCGCGCAGCGCCCAGAACAGGTCGGGGTGCTCGACGGCGGACGCGCGGAGGATTTCACCGTCGGCGGTGACGACCTCGGCCGAAAGCAGGTTGTCGCAGGACAGCCCGTGCTTGCCGGTGAGCCAGCCGAAGCCGCCGCCGAGGGTCAGGCCGCCGACGCCGGTGTGGCTGATCGTGCCGCCCGGTACCGCGAGCGCGTGCTCCTGCGTGGCGGTGTCGAGCTGGGCCCAGGTCGCCCCGCCCCCGCAGCGCGCGGTCCGCCCGACCGGGTCGACGCTGATCGTCTGGAGAGAGCTGAGGTCGATGCAGACACCGCCGTCCACGACCGCCGCGCCGCCGTAGTTGTGTCCGCCTCCGCGCACCGAGACGTCCAGCCCGGCTTCGCGTGCGTACGCCAGCGCGGCTGCGACGTCCGCGGGCCCGGCGGGCCGCACGACGACGGCGGGGCGGCGGTCGATCTCCCCGTTCCAGACCGATCTGGCGATGTCGTAGCCGGGGTCGCCGAGGGTGAGGACGGTTCCGGTCAGCTGGGCGCGCAAGCTCTCCAACGTGGGTTCGGCGGTCGAGGTCATGGCGGTTCCTCTCGCAGCGGACAGAGCCCCTATAAGTCGCCTGACCTGCGAAGATCGTTACGTTGCGTGATCCTCAGCGGCGTGGGAGAAGACGCTGGGTGAACCCGGCCGCGGCCAGCCTGCCGAACGCCCGCTCGACGCCGGCCGGGATCGGCTGGGGGATCGCGAAGCCGCGCGCCGCGTACTCCGTGATGCGCTGGGTCTCCCCGACGAGCATGCTGACCACGCGCTCGACGTCCTCTTCGCCCGTGACGTGGTCCTCGAACGAGGCCGCCTTCGACGCGCACACGACGTCGACGCCCGGCCAGAGCCGCTTCGCCGTCGCGTACGCCCGGCGTTGCTGGTACGGCCGCGTCACCAGCGTCACCGACCCGATCCGCCGCTCGGCCAGCAGCCGCCGGGTGAACGCGATGTTGTCGCCCGTGTTGCGGGCCGCCGGCTCGACCAGGATCACCTCGTCGGGTACGCCCAGCTCCAGCGCGATTTCGCGGTAGTGGACCGCTTCGCCGCGCGGGAAGCGGTCCACCGTCGTCGGCGCGTTGGCGCCGGTGAAGACGACCAGTGGGAAGCGTCCCGCGTGGAACAGCTCGGCGGTGTGGACCGCGACGCCGGGATCGCGGCTGCCCAGCCCGATCCCGACGTCGGACCGCCGCGGTTCGTGCCGCAGGTCGTGGTACTCCCACAACGTGCGGACATCGGCGTCCAGGTGCTCCGGCAGCATCAGCCGAACGCGGCTCGCAGGGCCGGCTTGCCGCCCGTCACCGGCAGCGTCACCGACGTCCTCGTCAGGTCGAGCGCCAGTCCCGCGCCCGGCTTGGGCCGCAGCGTGTAGTCGTGGTCGCTCGACGCCAGCAGGAACTCCAGCCGGTGGCCCGCCGCGAGGATGTAGTCCTTCGGCATCAGCTCGACGCCGATCCGGTAGGTCTGCCCCGGCGTGATCGGCTCGGTGCGGGCCGGCGACGTGCGGTTCTGCGGGTCGGTCCAGCCGCGGCTGATGATGTGGGACGTGCCGTCGGGGGCGCGGTCGAGCAGGATCGCCGACACGTTCGCCGCGGGCCGGTCGAACGCCAGCGCCAGGTCGGCGCGCGCGGTGCCGGAGAGCCGTACGGACTGCTTCGCCGCCGAAGTCGCGTACAGCAGCCGGTTGCCGGAAGACGCGAGGCCGGCCAGCTGCTCGATCGTCTTCGACGAGTCGTCCGCGAGGGTCTCGACCGCCGCCGTGCCCGGCACCGGGTTGCGGGTGTCGATGGCGCCCTTCGCCCTGCCGCCCGGCCACGGGTAGACGCGGACGTCGGACGTGCCCGGCGCCGGCCAGTCCGCCTCGTCGGTCCACGACAGGTCCTCGCGCTGGATCGTCGCCTTCGGCTCGTTCTGGATGCCGTTGTCGATGCCGTAGAGGTAGTGCGACATCCACTTGTTCAGCGTCGCCAGCCAGACGTCGCGCCGCAGCGAGTACGGGTCGGCGTGGCCGGACTGGTGCAGCCAGATCTTGTGCTCCACGCCGTGCGCCTTCAGCGCGTCGTACCACTCGGCGACCTGGTCGGTCTTGACGTTCCAGTCGTTGAGGCCGTGCACCGCGAGCACCGACGCGTGCACCTCGGCGACGTCGTTGCGGTAGTTGCGGACGTCCCAGAACGGCGTGTAGTCGCCGGTCACGCGGTCCTGGTCGCGGGTCAGCCCGTCGATCACCGGGCGGCAGACCTGCCGGTCGGCCCGGGTGTAGACGTACTCGGCGAGCACGTCGGCGTCCTCGCCCTGGAACCCGCCGGCCGCGACGACGGCGCCGTCGTTGCGGTAGTACTGGTACCAGCTGGAGATCGCGGCGATCGGCACGATCGTCTCGAGGCCCTCGACGCCGGTGCTCGCGACGGCGTTCGGCAGCGTCCCGTTGTAGGAGACGCCCATCATGCCGGTCTTGCCGGTGCTCCAGTCGGCTTTCGCCGCGGCGCCGTTCGCGTCTCTCGCGGCCGCGCGGCCGTTGAGCCAGTCGACGACCGAGCGCGCGCCGATCGTCTCGTTGACGTCGCCGGTGGTCGGGCAGCCGGTGGAGAGGCCGCTGCCGAGCGACTCGCCGTACACGACGGCGAACCCGCGCGCGGTGAAGTAGTCCTGGTAGCGCCAGGTGATCGGGGTGGCCGGGCCGACGCCGTGCGCGGCGACGCGCGGGCCTTCCGGGCCGCGGGCGTACCCGGGTGCGTAGAGCTCGACGTCGACGTCGTGGTTCGCGATGTCGTTGCCACCGGCGTAGTACGGGCTGGCCTGGTAGACGACGGGGACCTTCAGGCCCTGCTGCGTCGCGCGCGGGCGGACGACCTGGGCGTGCACGAGGTCGTCCTGGCCGTCGTGGTCGCTGTCGACCGGCGCGGTGACCCAGACGTCTTCGCGGACGACGTCGGCGGGGTCGAACACCGGCTGGGCCTGGCCGCCGGTGAAGACCGGGGCCGGTGGCGCGGCTTCGGCGGTGACTGCCGTGAGCGGCAGTGCGAGGACGGCGGCGAGCACGACTGCGGCCTTCATCAAACCCCCAAGCCGGGCGAAGCGGACGACTGTCGAGACTTCCGTTCCGGCCGCGGGGGTGTCAAGAGACTAACGTCGGGGGCATGCCGACCGTGGAAGCGCCGATCGCCGCCGTGACCGTCTACCCGCAGCAGGCCCGGATCACCCACCGGGGCAAGGCCCCGCTCGACGGCGGGCCGCGCCTGACGTTCGCCGGGCTGCCCCTGTCGCTCGACCCGGGCTCGGTGCGGGTCACCGGCACCGGTCCCGCGCTGATCACGGGCGTCGACGTCCGCACCGAGCGGCACGCGTCCCCGGCCGACGCGGCGTTGCGGGCTTTGGTGGAGCAGCGGCGCGCGGACCAAGCGACGCTTGACGGCGTCGTGGACGACGAAGCGGCCGAAGCGATGAAGGTGGATCTGCTGACTTCGCTCGCGAAGCGCAGCGGCGGCAGCTTCGCGAAGGCGCTGGCGGCCGGGACTGCCGAGCCTTCGCGCGTCGCCGAAGTCACCGATGCGTTGAGTGCACGTCTGGCCGCGGCTTTGAAGGCCCGTCGAGTGCTTTCCGACCGGGTCGCGCGGCTGCGCGAGGACCTCGCTGCTTTGGATCGGCGGATCGGGTCCCACAGCGCTCAGTCCGAAGAGGACAGTACATCGGTAGTGGTGGAGCTGGAGATCTCGGACACTTCCGGATCGGCGGAGCTGGAACTGTCCTATGTGGTCCCCGGGGCGAGCTGGGAACCGGGGTACGACGTCCGGGTGCGCGGCACCGAGGTGAATGTGACGTCGTACGGGCTGGTCAGCCAGTACACGGGCGAGGACTGGCCGGAGTGCGAGCTGGCGCTGTCGACCGCGCGGCCGGCGGTTTCGGTCGTCGTGCCGGAGTTGTCGCCGTGGTACCTGGACCGCGTCCACCCGGTCCCGGCGGCCCCGGCGGCGGCTTACGGCGGTTCGGGCGGCGGGATCCCGGAGGGTGCGCGGACGCGGGGGTTCGCCGCGTTGGCCGCCGCTCCGATGGCGCCGAAGGTCGCTTCGGTCGAGCAGGGGACGACGGCGGTGACGTACCGGCCTTCGCGTCCGGTGGCGGTGCCGTCGGGGGCTCAGGGGCACCGGACGACGTTGGCGCAAGTGGATCTCACGGCTTCGCTGGGGTACGTCACCGCGCCGGTGCTGGCCGAGGAGGCGTACTTGCGGGCCACGGTCGTCAACACGTCGTCGTTGGCGTTGCGACCGGGGCGGGCTTCGGTGTTCCACGACGCCGAGTTCGTCGGGACGACCGTTTTGGCGGCTTGGGCTCCCGGGGAGGAGCTGGAGCTGGCGTTGGGGGTGGACGACCGGATCCGCATCGAGCGCGAGCTGGTGCGGCGGACGGCTTCGAAGGCGACTTTGTCGGGGCAGAAGCGGCGTGAGGCCGAGTACAAGATCTCGGTGGGCAACCACGGGCCTCGCGAGGCTGTGGTGACGGTGCTGGACCAGGCGCCGGTTTCGCGGGACGACGGGATCACGGTGAAGGATGTGAAGACGTCGCCGGAGCCGGTGGAGACTTCGGAGCTGGGTGAGCTGACGTGGAAGTTGACGTTGGCTCCGGGGCAGACCGGTGAGGTGAAGCTGTCGTACCGGGTGGATGTCGCGAAGGGCGTGGAGCTGTCCGGCTGGCGGGAGTAGCTGCCCGTTCTCCGGAAATCGAAAACAACCGCACCGGAAACGCTACGATGCGCGACGCCGGGAAAGCGACGGAATCGACGATCGGAGCCGGGTTTGAAAACGGGGGCGGACACCGCGCGGACGAAGATCGTCGAGTTCTGGCGGACCGTGGAAATGTTCAGCCCGCAGACGGTGGACAAAGCCAGCCGGGAGAAGGCGGTGTTCACCGTCCGCCCCGAGCAACCGCTGCCGTGGGAACCCGGCCACGAGCTCGCCCGCCGGAAACTGCCTCCGCACCAGGCCTGGCGGCACGTCGTCTACCTGGGTGTCTACCGCCTCGACGAGGTGTTCGAGGCACTCGCGCGCGTTTTCGAGCCGGACAAGGACAGCTACGACGAGCGGCCCGCCGGGGACAGCGCGCTCGCCGCCTTCGTGGTGAACGAGGAGGGGCGCGCCCTGCTCGACTCCGCGGTGCTGTCGTGCTGCGCCTGGGCGACCGGCCAGGTCGTGCGGGACCGCCGCTGCGAACCGGACTGGCCGGCGCTCTTCCAGGACGACCTGCTCGCTTTCTCGAAAGAGTGGCAAGGTCTGGTGACCGACGAACTGCACACGGAGGGCGAGACACCGCAGTACGTCCCCCACGTGCTCGACCACGACGCGCTCGCCGAGTGCCTGTCCGCCGCGGTGACCGCCACCGGAACGACCGGGACGCTGTCCGCCGCGGAAATCCGGATCAGCAGCCAGATCGTCGCGCGGCGCAAGGCGGACGACGTGGCCGGCCACGACTTCCTCAACAGCTTCATCATGGACGATCTCCACCACGTCGCCGGCCGGTTGGCCGAGGGGGACGTCGGGGTCGCGCTGCGCGACTACCTGCTTCCCAACGCCGCCCTGCGCACGGCCGAACGCGTCGACGTGCGCACCACCCCCGAAGTCGTGCTGGCCGCGACGGCACCCGGCGCCGTGCCGGACGGCCGTTGGCCGAGCAAACCGGAGCACGCGCTCGCGCTCAACCAGCAGCTCGCCGTGAGCACCGCGCTGCGGACGGCGGATTCGGGCGGCGTCATGGGCGTCAACGGGCCGCCCGGCACCGGCAAGACCACGATGCTGCGCGACCTGATCGCCGGCCTGGTGGTGGAACGCGCCCGTCGGCTGGCCGCGCTGCCCGAGCCGGGTGCCGCCTTCACCGGCCGGAAATCGAAGTGGCGCACCGGCGAACGCAACCGCGCGCTGTCCCACTGGCAACCCGAGCTGACCGGATTCGAAATGGTCGTCGCGTCGGCGAACAACGGCGCGGTGCAGAACGTCACCGACGAGATCCCGGCCGCGGACGCCATCGACGAAGTGTGGGCGAAGCACGCCGCCGCCGTCGACTACTTCCCCGCCATCGCCACCGCCTTGCTCGCGCCGGATCCCGACACCGACTCGCGCAAGGCGGACGGCGCGCCCGCCGAGCACCCGGCCTGGGCGCTGGTGGCGGCCCGGCTGGGCAACAAGGCCAACCGCGGCCGGTTCGTCAGCACGTTCTGGTACCACACCCCGGACGATCCCGGCGCCGACGACGCCTGGCACGGCATGCTGGCCGTGCTCAAGGGCTACGAGCAGGAGATACCCGAACAATCGTGGTCCGCGGCCGTGCGCGAGTTCCGGGCCGTCGAAGCCCGGGTCGCCGACGTGCGAGCCCGGCGCGAGGAACTCCACCAGACCGCTCTGCACCTCCCCCGGCTTCGCGAAAGCGTGGTCCGGCGGCGGAAAGAGCTGGCGACCGCCGAATCCCGGGTGGGAAAGGCGGAGGCCCGGCGGCTGGCGGCGGTGGCCGAGGAGAAGACGCGGGTCACCGAGGCGCTCGAGATCGCCCAGCGCCGCCGAGCCGAGCTCGAGGAGGCGGCCCGGGACCGCGTCGTCCAAGCCGAACGGTTCGTCGCGGCCCGCCGAGCGGACGTCGAGCGCCTCGGAACGGCTCGGCTCGCCGAAGCGGAACAAGCTGTGCGGGCGCGGCGGGCCGAACTCGATGGACGAGAGCAGGCACTGCTCGCGCACCGATCGGCCGCGCCCGGCCCGTGGGACCGGCTGCGGACGTTCGGCCGCGCGCACAAGCAGTGGCTCTGGCAGCACGACAGGTTGATGTCCCAGGAGGAAGCGGCCCGCCAGGACCTCGCCGCGGCACAGCGGACGCGCGATTCCGCGCAGTGGGAGGTCACCACCGCCCAGCGCGCGTACGACGACGCGGTCGGGGAGCTGAGCGCGGCGCGCGCCGTGCTGACCGCGGGGATCGCCCTGCCCGACGTCGACCACCCGCCCCTGGTCGCGGCGCGCCGCGAAGTGGCGCTCGCCGACCTGGAGCTTTCCACCGCGCTGGCTGCCCGGGCCGAAGCCCACCGCCGCCTGCGGGCCGACGAGGACGAGCTTTCGGCGAGCACCGACCGGATCGCCGAGGCGGAGCAGGCGCTCGGCCGGCACTTCCCGGACAGCACCTGGTGGACCGACCGCGAACGCCGGGAGTCCAGCGCACTGTGGACCGACGCCGAATGGAACACCGCGCGCACTGAACTGCTGTTCGCCGCATTGGCGCTGCACAAGGCATTCATGCGGCACGCGGCCACGAAGGTGCGGCAGAACCTCCAGGCCGCCATGGACGTCCTCGGCGGCGACGCGCCCCGTGACGCTCCGGCCGAAGCGATCCGGGTGGCGTGGCAGAGCTTGTTCTTCGTCGTCCCGGTGGTGTCGACGACGTTCGCCTCCTACGCGCGCCTGTTCGGCCGTCTCGGCAAGGAAGCCTTGGGCTGGCTGCTGATCGACGAAGCCGGCCAGGCGACTCCGCAGAACGCCGTCGGAGCCCTGTGGCGGACCCGGCGCGCCCTCGTCGTGGGCGACCCGCTCCAGCTGGAGCCGATCACCACCCTGCCGTTCCGCGCCGAACAGGCGATCCGCACCGAGCTCGCGGTCGACGAGCAGTGGCTGACCAGCCAGACCTCGGTGCAGCGCCTGGCCGACCGGCTGACGAGGCTCGGCACCCGGCTGCGCGACGACGACGGCGAGACGTGGGTCGGCGTGCCGCTGACCGTGCACCGGCGGTGCGACCAGCCGATGTTCCACATCGTCAACACGGTCGCCTACGACGGCCTCATGATCGACGGCACCGCACCCGTCCTCGGCGAGAAATTCACCGCCGCCTATCCGGATCTCCCGGCGTCGAAGTGGATCGACGTCGTCGGCGACGGCGCGCAAGGCCACTGGATTCCCGACGAGGGCCGTCAGCTCGACCGCATCCTCGCCACGCTCACCCGGCTGGACTTCGACATGTCCGAGGTGATGGTCATCGGCCCGTTCCGCGACATCGCCCGCCAGGTCGCGATGCGGGCCGGCCGCCACCGCGGGCTGGTGGCCGGCACGGTGCACACCGCCCAGGGCAAGCAGGCCGACATCGTCATCCTCGTGCTCGGCAGCGCGCCCGACCGGCCGGGCGCGCGCAATTGGGCGTCGAGCAAACCGAATCTGCTCAACGTCGCCGTCAGTCGCGCCAAGCGGCGGCTCTACGTGATCGGCAATCGCCGGGAATGGGCGCGGTGGCGGTATTTCGAGACGCTCGCCGCGCACCTGCCCCGTTCCGCGCCGGTCGGGCGGTGAGTCAGCCCTGGGAGATGTAGGCCTCCAGCTGTTCCTGGCTCTTCTCCAGCTGTTCCATCCGGTTCTTCACGACGTCCCCGATGGAAATGATCCCGCCCAGCCGTCCATCGACCAGTACCGGCACGTGGCGGATGCGGCGCTCCGTCATCAGGACCGACAGCTGGTCCACCGAATCGTCCGGGGTGCAGCTCGCCACCAGCTTCGTCATGATCTCCGACACCGGACCGTCCAACAGGGCCGGGCCGTGCTCGTTCAGGCGGCGGACCACGTCTCGTTCCGACACGATCCCCGCTATCGATCCGTCCGGGGCGACGACCACCATCGCGCCCACGTTGTGTTCGGCCAAGCCGGCCAGCAGCGCGGTCACCGTGGTCTCCGGGGTGACCGTTGCGACCGCCGACCCCTTCTTGCGCAGCAGATCCGCAATCCGCATGGCGATCCTTCCCGTCGGTGAGCTGGATCACCACAGGGTAAGGGTGCCGGGACCCACGCGAAAGTCCGGCAAACGGGGCGTTCTCGTGGTATTCAAACCGATTCAGCCGAGGCGTTCGGCCAGGCCTTCGAGAGCCGCGCGGATGCCCGCCGCGTAGTCGTCGTCGCCCAGGGCGTCCAGGCGGGCTCGGGCCAGTTCCAGCTGCTCGCGCGCCGCCGCCAGGTCACCCAGCTTGCGGTAGTCCTCGCCCAGGTTGAGGTGCAGCGACGGGTAGAAGCCGCGCACCGCCAGGGACGAGTGGTGCTCCTGGGCCCGCGAGTCGGTCAGCGAGTCCGCCGCCGCCAGGGCGCGCAGGTCCCACTCCAGCTCCTCCGCCGGGTCGTCGCAGACGTCGGCCATGTGGTGCGCCAGCGCGACGCGGTGCAGGGGGTCGCCGTCCGGGCCGATCGACGCCCACAGCCGCGTGAACGTCGCGTACGCGCCCGCGCGGTCGCCGCCGATGTGCTGCCGCAGGCCGGCGTCGATCGCCACCATCACGTCGTCGGTCACGCCGCTCCCCCGTCCGCCAGCTTGCGCAGCCGGGCCAGTCCCGGCCCGATCCGCTCGGTCGCGACCGCACCGTAGCCGAGCACCAGCCCGTGCCGGCGCTCGCCCACGGCGAAGTCCCCCAGCGAGTACAACCGGACGCCGGCGCGGCGGGCCCGGCGCACCAGAGCCGACAGGTCCGCCGAAGACACCGCGCTCACGTGCAGCCCGGCCGAGGACGGCAGCAAGCTCAAGAACGGGAACTCGCCGACCAGCGACGACAGCAGCTCGTGCCGCTCGCGGTAGACCTTCCGCATCCGCCGGACGTGCCGCGCGAAGCCGCCCTCGGCCATGAACGCCGCCAGTGCCGCCTGCTCGACGTTCGGCGCGTGCCAGTCCGTGAGGTAGCGGGCCTTCACCAGCGCCGGCACGAGCAACGGCGGCGCGACCAGGAACCCCAGCCGCAACGCCGGCGAAAGCACCTTCGAAAACGACCCGACGTAGACGACCCGGCCGCGGGAATCCAAGCTGTGCAACGGTTCCAGCGGCCGCCCGGTGTAGCGGAACTCGGTGTCGTAGTCGTCCTCGACGAGCACGGCGTCGTGCCGCTCGGCCCAGTCCAGCAGCTCCAGGCGCCGCTCCAACGACATCGACAGCCCCAGCGGGTACTGGTGCGACGGCGTCACGTACACCAGCCGCGCCTCCGCCGGGATCGCACGAACCACGATCCCCTGGGCGTCGACCGGCACCGGCGCCACCCGCACGCCCCGCGCGGCCAGCACGAGCCGCGGCGGCGGGTAGCCGGGGTCCTCGACGGCCGCGACGTCGCCCGGCCGCAGCAGCACGCGCCCGACCAGGTCCGTCGTCTGCTGGGCGCCGGCGGTGACGACGACCTGCGCCGCGCTCGCCCGGACGTCCCGCGACAGCCCGATGTGCCGCGCGATCTCGGTGCGCAGAGCACCGAGGCCCTGCGGGTCGCCGTAGGTCATCAGGTCGGCCTGGCCCGCGCGCAGCCGCTGCGTGACGAGGCGGCGCCACGTGTCGAACGGGAACCGCGTGAGGTCCGGGACGCCGGGCCGGAAGTCGAACTCCGGGGCCGGCGCGAACGGCGCGGGCGGCGCCGGCACCGCGTCCCACTCCGGCAGCGGGCGGACCCCCGACACCAGCGACGGCGCGGGAGGTGCCGGAAAGGAAGCCGTGACGAACGTGCCCGCGCCGACGCGCCCGGCGAGGAACCCTTCGGAGGTGAGCCGGTCGTAGGCCGCGCTGACCGTCGTCCGGGAGACCGCCAGCCGCTGCGCGAGCTCCCGCGTCGGCGGCAGCGCCTCGCCGGGCCGGATCCGGCCGTCCAGGATCGCCGCGCGCAGCTGCCGGTAGATCGCGTCGCGGTGCCCGCGCGTGCCGGTCAGGTCGATGTGGACGTCCATCACTCCAGATTGGCACACCGGAATAAGCGAGGATTTGGCACTTCTCGTGGTCCGCTCCCGCGCCTAGCGTGCGGAGCATGGATCTCCGCGAACTCGACCGCCGCACCCTGCTCGTCCTCGACAAGATCGTCGCCGCCGCCAAGCCGGAAGACCTCTCGCGCCCGACCCCGTGCGCCGGCTGGACGCTCGAAGATCTCCTCCGCCACCAGGTCGGCGAGAACCACGCCTTCGCGACAGCGGCCCGCGACGGCTCGGCCCCGGACTGGGACGCCGGCGACCTCGGCGACGACGCCGTCGCGGCCTACCGGGCGTCCGTCGACGACTTCCTCGCCGCCTTCGCCGACGACGCCGTGCTGGAGCGGCGGCTCACGATCAACCACTTCGGCACGTTCCCCGGCACGATCGCCGCGCACATGCACCTCGTCGACACCGTCGCGCACGGCTGGGACCTGGCCCGCACGCTCGACCTGCCCTACGAGCCCGACGCCGACGCCGTGCACGCCGCGCTGCAGCTGGCCGAACGGATCCCGGACGAGGGCCGTGAGAAGAACGGCTCCTTCGCCCACAGCGTCGAGACAGGACCGGAAGCGAGCGAGCTCGACCGGTTCCTCGCCCTCCTCGGCCGCGACCCGGCCTGGACGCTCAGCTGATGTCGGCGGGCGCCGCGCTCCACGTGTCGCACGCCTTGGTGTTCTTGCCCTCGTAGCCCGCCTTCGCCCACGAAAGCTGGTGTTCGCGCGAGCCGTGCGTGTCGCTGTCGTTCGCGCGGCCGTAGTCGGCGACGGCGGCGTTCGCCAGCGACCGGCTGACCGAGCCCGTGCCGGCGACGGCGGCCAGGAACAGCGCGCCGAAGCAGTTCGCCTGCAGCTCGATCCGGCGGACGACCTCCTTGTCGGCGGCGCTGTCCTCGTTCGGCGAGGTCATCTTGTCCGCCGCCGCGGCCAGGATGCCGCTCTCGCGCTGCACGTGGTGGCCGTACTCGTGGGCGATCGTCGCGATGTGGCGGGCCTTGTTGAGCCCGGCGTCCGACAGCATCCAGTCGGTCGGGGCGTAGATCGTCGTGTCGCCGCCGCAGTAGTAGGCGACGGCTTCGTTCTCCGTCGGCGCCGCGCCGCACGCGCTGTGCTCGGGCAGCGTCACCGAGACCGTGGCGGTCAGCGTCGGCTCGTTCGCCTTCTCCAGCGCCGGGCGCCACGACTGCTCCAGGCAGTCGACGAGCGCGCCGTAGTAGGCCTTGAGCTGCGCGGGCGCCCGGCCGAGGTCGGGCAGCGCGCACGTCGCGGGTCCGGGCGTGATGCCGGCCGACAGCAGCGGGTTGCGCGCCAGCTCGGGCACCGGCTTCGCGGGCTTGCCGTCCGAACCGCCGCTGTACGCGCGGCCGGTGTCGACGCCCTGGGCGACGTACGCGTGCCCGTCGACGCGGTGCGGGATGGTGGCCGCGATCAGCGAGATCGCCAGCACGACGATGAGCACCCCCGCGACGGCGCCCCAGAGCCGGCTGCGCGGCGGGGCGATCGGGACGGGCGGCGCGGCGGCCCAGTTCGGCGCCCAGGGGTTCGGTTCCGGGGCCCACGCGGGTTCCGGCGCCCGGTCCGCACCCGGCGGCGCGGGAAAACCGGACATTCCGTCGTCGTTCACGTTCTCCCCCTGCTCGGTGGCACCAGCATACGGACCCCCGAAGAGGGAAGGATCACGAAACGAAAACGCCGACCGGTGGCCACCGGCCGGGTCGGCGTACAAAACTGTCCGCATGAGTGTCGAGGACCCTTACCTGTGGCTGGAAGACGTGACCGGCGACGACGCGCTCGGCTGGGTGCGCGCCCGAAACGACGAAACGCTGGCCGAGCTGACCCGCGGCGCGCGCTTCGCCGAGTTGCGTGACGAGCTGCGCGAGGTGCTCGACGCCGACGACCGCATCCCGTACGTCCGCCGCCGCGGCGAGTTCCTCTACAACTTCTGGCAGGACGCCAGCCACCCGCGCGGCCTGTGGCGGCGGACGACGCTGGAGTCCTACCGGCGGCCCGAGCCCGAGTGGGAACTGCTGCTCGACGTCGACGCACTGGCCGAGGCCGAGGGCGAGAACTGGGTTTGGCAGGGCGCGACCGTGCTGCGGCCGGACTACCGGCGCGGCCTGGTCGAGCTCTCCCGCGGCGGCGCGGACGCCACCGTCGTGCGCGAGTTCGACCTCGACGCGCACGAGTTCGTCGAGGATGGCTTCACCGTGCCGGAGGCGAAGACGCGGATCGGCTGGATCGACTTCGACCGCGTCTACATCGGCACCGACTTCGGCGAGGGCACGCTGACCAGCTCCGGCTACCCGCGGCTGGCCAAGGAGTGGCGCCGCGGTACGCCGCTCGAAGAAGCCGTCACGGTCTACGAAGGCAAGCCCGACGACGTCTCGATCGGCGCGTCCCACGACCCGACCGAAGGCTTCGAACGCGACTTCGTCAGCCGCGCGATCGACTTCTACCGCTCCGAGCTGTACCTGCGGACACCCGAAGCGCTCGTCAAGATCGACGTCCCCGACGACGCGAGCGCGTCCGTCCACCGCGAATGGCTGCTGGTGCGGCCGCGGACCGCGTGGACGGTCGGCGGCACCGAGCACCCCGCCGGGTCGCTGATCGGCATCCGGTTCGACGACTTCCTGGCCGGCGACCGCGCCTTCGCGACGCTCTTCACCCCGGACGAGCACACCTCGCTCGACTACTGGGCCTGGACGCGCAACCACCTGCTGCTGGGCACGCTGCGCGACGTCCGCACCGAGCTGCGCACGCTGACCCCGGGCCCGGACGGCTGGACGGAGGAGCCCCTGGCGGGCGGCCCCGAGTTCGGCAGCGCCGACATCTTCGACACCGATCCCGACGTCAGCGACGAGTACCTGCTCAACTCCAGCGGCTTCCTCCAGCCGTCGACATTGAGCTACGGCCATGTCGGCGAAGAGGTCGAAGTGCTGAAGCAGGCTCCGGCGTTCTTCGACGCTTCGGGCATGAGCGTCGCGCAGTACTTCGCGACGTCGGAGGACGGCACGAAGATCCCGTACTTCGTCGTCCGGCCGTCCGGCGCCGAAGGCGGCCCGACACTGCTGACCGGCTACGGCGGCTTCGAGGTCTCGCTGACGCCGTCCTACAGCGGGATGATCGGCCGCGGCTGGCTCGCGCGCGGCGGCACGTACGTCGTCGCGAACATCCGCGGCGGCGGCGAGTACGGGCCGGGCTGGCACACGCAGGCGATCAAGGCCGAGCGCCACCGCGTGTACGAGGACTTCGCCGCCGTCGCCGCGGACCTCGTCGAACGCGGGATCACGACGCCGGACCGGCTGGGGATCCAGGGCGGCAGCAACGGCGGCCTGCTGATGGGCGTCATGCTGACGCGCTACCCGGACCGGTTCGGCGCGATCGTCAGCCAGGTGCCGCTGCTGGACATGCGCCGCTACCACCTGCTGCTGGCGGGTGCGTCGTGGATGGCCGAGTACGGCGACCCGGACGAAGCCGCGGAATGGGAGTACATCGCGAAGTACTCGCCGTACCAGAACGTCCACAGTGGACGCAAGTACCCACCTTCGCTGTTCGTGACGTCCACCCGGGACGACCGCGTGCACCCCGCCCACGCCCGCAAGATGGTGGCGCGCATGCGTGAGCAGGGGCACGACGTCCGCTACCACGAGAACATCGAAGGCGGCCACGGCGCCGCGGCCGACAACGAGCAGCTGGCGTTCAAGTGGGCACTGGTCTTCGAATTCCTGTGGGAGCAGCTCACGAAGTACTGAGCCGTTGGTTACCAATCCGACCACAGTCACGGCCGGATGGCTTTCGTGGCAACGGTTGCCTGCCGCTCAGGGGCCGGCCTACTTTAGGTCGGATTGGTAACGCGGGCGAGCACGACGCCGCCGACGATCAGGGCCAGCGCGGCCACCCGGCCGACGCTCACCGGGTCCTTGCTCACGACGACGCCGAGCACGATCGCGCCGACGGCGCCGATCCCGGTGAACACGGCGTAGGCCGTGCCCACCGGGACGGTGTCCATCGCGCGCGAGAGCAGGTAGACGGCGGCGGCACCGAGCACGAAGCACAGGAGCGTCGGCCACGGCCGCGTGAAGTTCTCCGTCGGCTTGATGCTCTGCGACCAGGCGATCTCGACGAGCCCGGCGAAGACGAGCGTCACCCAGCCCATCAGAGCGCCTTCAGGGCGGCTTCGCGCGACGCGACCCGCTCGCCTTCCCGCGCCGCCAGGTGCGGGTCGACGAGCGCGTTGGTCAGCTCGGCGTGCACGAACCGGACGTCGTCGACGTCGTAGTGCCCGGCGATGAAGTCGCGCAGGTAGCGCTCGTGGTGGTCGAACGGCGCGCGCGGCGTCCCCGGCGCGTACGTCCCGCCGCGGGCGCCGGCGATGACGAAGGCCTTGCCCCGCAGGGACATGCGCGGGAACGTCACCTGGTCGATCCACGTCTTGAGCGCCGCCGGGATCGAGAAGTTGTACATCGGCGCGCCGATCAGGACGACGTCGGCTTCGAGCAGTTCGGCCAGCAGCGGCTCGACGATCGTCCAGGCCTGCTTCTGCGAGGGCGTTTCGACGACGTCGGCGTAGTGCGCCGGGTCGGTGATCCCGGCGGTGAGCAGGGCGTCGCAGATCTGGGTCCACGCCTCGCCGATCACCGGGACGGGGTCGGCGGCGAGGTCGCGGTAGGTGCGGGTGCCGGTCCAGCCGGCGGCGTAGCGCGCGGTCAGCTCGCGCGAGAACGACGTGCGGCGGGCGCTGGAGTCGAGGTGCAGCAGGTGGGTCACGGTTCCTCCTCAAGTGGACGCGGTGTCCGCTTGACGTCAACTGGACGCCGCGTCCGCTTATTCCCTAGGCTGCCGCCATGCCCGAACGCGCCGACGCGGCCCGCAACCGCGCGAAGATCCTCGAGGCGGCGGAGGAGCTGTTCACCGCCCGCGGCGCGGCGGAGGTGACGATGGAGGACATCGCCCGCGCGGCCGGCGTCGGCCGCGGCACGCTCTACCGCCGCTACCCGGACCGCGCGGCGATCGCCGTGGCGCTCCTGGACGAGCACGAGCGCCGGCTGCAGGAGTCCCTGCTGCGCGGCGACCCGCCGCTGGGACCGGGCGCGCCGCCGGCCGAGCGGCTGGCGGCGTTCTACGCGGCGATGGTCGAGCTGCTGGAGCGGCACGCGCACCTCGTGCTGGGCACGGAGGTCGGCCACTCCCGCTTCACGACGGGCGCGTACGGCTTCTGGCGCACGCACGTCAAGGTGCTGGCGGCGGGCGCACCGGACCCCGACGTCCTGGCCGATGTCCTGCTGGCTCCCCTCGCCCCGGAGCTGTACCTGCACCAGCGCGCACGAGGGGTGACGCCGGAACGGATCACGGCGTCGCTTTCGGAACTGGCGCGCCTGCTTTAGACGAGGCCGCGCGGTCTTGCCCGTTTCGGGACGTACCGCGGCTTCGGCTTCGGCTGGTCACCCCGGATCTGCGCGAGGGCGGCTTCGAAGGCGGTGAGGACGTCGGCGACGAAGACGAGCCGTCCGACGCCGAGGCGGTGCAGCGCTGGGCCGTGGTCGGCGGCGACCGTGACCGCGACGCCGAGCAGCAGCACCCGCCAGGCGCCGAACACCGCGGCGCGCACGGGTTTCGAGAAGCCCGCGAAGCCGATCCGCAGGCGGTGGCAGTGGAAGGGCACGTGCCGCTCTTCGTCGGCGAGGATCCGCGCCGCGACCTGCGTGACGAGCGGGTCGCCGGTGCCGTCGCGCAGGGCGCGGTAGTACCGCAGCGCGACGACCTCGGCGATGAGCAGCACCATCAACTCGAGCCGCAGGCCGAGGGCGCGCCGCAGTCGGACGAACACCGCGTCCGTCCAGTGCGTGGCGATCGTGGGCACACCGGCGGCCGCCAGGAGTTCGGCGAGCATCCGGGCGTGGTTCTGCTCCTCGGCGACGAAGAGCCTGACGGCGGCGAGGTAGTCGCCGTCGCCGGCCTTCGCGATGAGGTTGGCACCGTCACCGGCTTCGCCGACCTGGAAGCGCTGCACGCTTTTCGCGACGTCGGGGTGGAGCCGGGCCCCGCGCGCCCAGGGCGGGTCCTCCCGACGTCGTCGCCGTTCCGCTTCCGCTTCGAACTCCCGCAACCAGTTCATCGAGCCCGATGATGGCGGACCGTCGTGGACTTTCCGGGCAGCTCCCGTGGAGATCCGGTGAAGGTTGACGCGCTAGTTACCTAGAATGCTAGCATGCTGTCATGGCGGACAAGGACGTCAAGCAGTTCAACGTGTACCTCCCCGTGGACCTGATCCGGGAGGTCAAGCACCACGCCGTCGACCACGGGCAGTCCCTCTCGGCCCTCGTGACCGATGCCCTGCGCCAGTACCTGGCCAAGACCGAAGGAGACCAGCGATGACCATCGAAGCCGTGTACCTCGAGACCCACAACTGGGGCAAGGCCGCCCGGTTCTTCCAGGCCCTCGGGTTCGAGCTCGACTTCGAGACCGACCACAACTCCGGGCTGCTGCGGGGCGGCGACGGGCCCTACGTCTTCGTCGCCGAAGTGCCCGAGAGCCAGCCCACCGGGATGAAGATCGTCCTCAAGGGCAAGGAGGTCACGCCGGACGTCGAAGTCGTCTCCCCCTTCGAGGACACCCACTTCGGGACGCGCGAGATGACCGTCCGCGACCCCGACGGGCGGGAGTGGATCCTGCAGGCCGGGAGCTGACGTGCGGCGCACCCTGGGGATGCTCGTCGTCATGACGGGCGTGCTGGTCGCCGCCGTCGACGGGACCGTCGTCGTGCTCGCCCTGCCCGCCATCCAGGCCGATCTCGGCGTCGGCCTGGATGCGGTCACCTGGGTGGTCATCGGCTACCTGCTGGTCGTCACCGTGCTCGCGACGCAGCTGGGCCGGCTCGGCGACCTGTTCGGCCGGGTGCGGATGTACCGGGCCGGGTTCGCGGTGTTCGTCGCCGGCTCGGTGCTGTGCGCCCTCGCCTGGGACGCCGCGTCGATCATCGGGTTCCGGGTCGTGCAGGGGCTCGGCGCGGCGCTGATCGCCGCCAACAGCGGGGCGATCATCTCCGAGCTGTACCCGCCGGCCGAACGCGGGCGCGCCTACGGGTTCAACGCCCTCGGCTACTCGGTCGGCTCGGTCGTCGGCGTGCTGCTCGGCGGCGTCATCGTGACGTCGGTGTCGTGGCGGTGGATCTTCTGGATCAACCTGCCGATCGGCGCGGCGGCGCTGGTGCTGGCCCTGCGCGTCCTGCACGACCGCGGCGAGCGGACGCGGCCGCGGCTCGACCCGGCCGGCCTGGTCACCCTCGGCCTCGGCCTGGCCGGGGTGTCGTGGGCGATGACGTCGCTCGCCGCGGAACCGCTCCGGTGGACCCACCTCGCCCTGCTGGCCGGCGGTCTGGCGCTGCTCGGGGTCTTCGTGCTCGTCGAGCTGCGGCACCCGGCGCCGACCGTAGACCTGTCGCTGTTCCGGCTCCCCGCGGTGGCGCCGTCCCTGCTGGCGTCGCTGCTCCAGGGGCTCGGCAGCTTCGCGGTGCTGTTCCTGGTGATCATGTACCTGCAGGGGCCGCGCGGGCTGAGCCCGATCGACGCGTCACTGCTGCTCCTGCCGGGTTACCTCCTCGGCGCCGCGGTGGGCCCGTACGCGGGACGGCTCGCGGACCGCTTCGGGCCGGTGCTCCCCGCGACCGCCGGGCTCGGCCTCTCGGTCGTCGCGCTCCTGGTCTTCTCGCGGATGACGACGACGAGCAGCCTGTGGCTGCCGGCGATCGGCAACGTCGTGCTCATGGTCGGCGGCAGCTTCTTCTACCCGGCCAACAGCGCGGCGGTGATGAAGGCCTGCCCGCCCGAGCGGCTGGGGATCGCCTCGGGCGTGCTGCGGACCTTCGCGAGCATCGGCATGGTGCTGTCGTTCACCACGGCGATCCTCGTCGCGGCCCGGGCGGTGCCGCGGGGCACGGCGTTCGCGGTCTTCGTCGGCACGGCCGGGCTGGACGGCCCGCTCGCGACGGCGTTCACGGAGGGGCTGAGCACGGCGTTCACCGCGCTGACGGTGGTCATGGCCGCCGCCGCGATCCTGTCGGCGGTCCGCGGCAGGCGCACCGCACCGTCGATTCCGGAATAAACGCGGAACTACCTGAGCGTGTGATTCGGCGGCATTCACGCCGACATCATTTGACGCCCGGCCTACGCTGTTCCGGTGCCTTTCCGCCGTTGTCCTCCGGCGGGCGGGTTCGCCGCACCGATCGGGTATCCATGCAGGTCAGCAGCCCGGATTGCCGGGTACCGTCCGAAGTGGGCAGATGTTCTGTCCCGGCACCCGGAAACCCCGAGAATTCCCGGGAGCCGCAGCCAGGAAGGAACCCCGATCACTCATGTCCACATTGCGTCGACTCGCCTTGGCGGGCGCATTCGCATTGCCGATTTCCCTTGTCGCCGTCGTCCCGGCGTCGGCAGGCACGCCCGACGGGCCCTATGAGCCCTGGACCCCCTGGAGCCACTTCGAAACCTCCGGCACCTACGCGGGAATCGGCGGCGCGGCCACCACCGAGACCGAAGGCGGTTCGGACTGGTGGGGCCACCACTGGTCGGAGACCGACGGCGCCTTCGCCGGCATCGGCGGCGCGGGCGTGGTCCACAGCGAGGAGTCCGGCACCGACGACGACACCGACTGGGACGACGGTGACGACGACAACGGCTGGTCCGGCCACTGGACCGCCCACCACCCGGCCGTGGCCCACCACGTCCAGCACCACGCCGTGTCCCACCCCGACCCGGTGGACACCGCGGACCACGTGACCTACACGCAGCCCGCGGCCGACACCGACGACGACGATGACGGCGACGTCGGCTACGTCCAGGAGGCCCACTGGGCCGGTGCGGACGGCGCGTCCTCGGCGCACATCGTGAGCCACGCCGGCGACCACCACGCCACCTACGACTCGGGCCACCTGACAGCCGGCCCCGACGGCGCGTCGTCCGAGGGCGTCCACGCGCTGGCGGTGCCGGGGTACGCCGGCTACCACAACTGGTACACGGCGGCCGGCACGGGCGGCACGGCCGTGCACTCGGTGACCGCGGAAGCCGACGCCGACACCGGCGACCACGGCTGGCAGGGTTACGACGAGGACTACGACTCGTACGACAGCTGACCCGTGAACCCCACGAGCCGGGCCCGCAGCCGCGGGCCCGGCTCGTTCGCGTTCACGACCGCGGCGCGCGGGCCGCGATGCCGTCGAGCACGACGGTCAGGCCGAAGGCGAACACCTCCTCGGCGGTCCGGTCCTCCCCCTCGATCACCCGGCGCGCGAACTGCGGGTACTCGCCGCTTTCGATGACTTCGCGGATGTACGGGCCGACGCTCGCCTGCCACTGCTCCTTCGTCAGCCCGGACCGGCGCTGGGCCTGCAGCTCCGCCAGCTCCTGCGTCACCGTGCCGAAGACGTACGCGAGCACCACGTCCACCACCCCGGCCGCGAAGGTGATGTCGCCGGTCAGCGGCGCCGCCGCCGCGAGGGCGGCTTCGTGCCGGCGCAGCGAGTTCGTCCCCAGTGCCGGGCGGCCGGGGATCTCGCCGCTCAGCCAGGGGTGCCGCAGCAGCGTCGCGCGGACCTGGTGGGCGACGCTCGCCAGGTCGGCGCGCCAGTCGCCGGTGAGCTCGGTGTGCTCGGCGCCCTTGACCTCGTCGATCATCAGGTCCAGCAGCTCGTCGCGGCTCGCGACGTACCGGTAGAGCGACGCCGTGCCCGAGCCTAGGTCCGCCGCGACCCGCCGCATCGAGAGCGCGGGCAGGCCTTCGGCGTCGGCGATCGCGATCGCCGTCCGCACGATCTGCTCGACGCTCGGGGCCTGGCGTCGCGGGCTCCGCCGTTCCTTGGCCCAGACCAGCGCCGGCTCGTCCGCCATCTTCGTTCTCCCGTCGTCCGTTGCGAACAGCGTACCTGATTGGCTACGGTGTATCCGTAGTGAGAACACCGTAGCCATATGGGGGTCATCATGTCTCGCGTCCTCGTCGCCGGTGGCGGCACCGTCGGCCTGTCCACCGCGCTCTTCCTCGCCTGCCACGGCGTGCCGGCGCTCGTCGTCGAACGCGCCGACGGGCCGTCCGCGCACCCGCGCGCGACCGGCCTCGGCTTCCGGACCTTGGAGTTCTTCCGCCAGGCGGGGATCGCCGACGCGGTCGAGGCGGTCGCCGTCCGGCGCACCGCCACCCTCGGGAAGATCTCCGCGCCGACCCTGGTCGCCGCGGATCTGCCCGACACGCCGCCCGCGACGCCGAACAGCCCGAACCTCGCCGCGTCGCGGCACAGCCCGAGCGTGCTGCGCGGCACCTGCCCGCAGGACCGGCTCGACTCGGTGCTCCTCACCGCGGCCCGCGAACGCGGCGCGACGGTCGAGTACGCGACGACACTCGTCTCGGTCGAGCAGGACGACACCGGCGTCACGGCGGTCCTCGACGGCCCGGGCGGGCGGCGGACCGAGCGCGTGGACTACCTGGTCGCGGCGGACGGCGGCCGCAGCGAGGTGCGGTCGGCGCTCGGCATCGGCACGACGGGCCCGGGCGCGCTCGGGCAGCCGCTGCTGAACATCCTGTTCCGCGCCGACCTGACGCCGTACACGAAGGGACACCACTTCGCGAACTGCACGATCACGACACCGGACGCGCCCGGAATGCTCGTGACCGTCGACGCCGAGAAGGACTGGATCTTCCACACCGAGCTCGGCGACGAGCCGGTGGAGGCGTTTCCGCCCGCGCGGTGCGCCGCGCTGATCCGGACCGCGGTCGGCGTCCCGGACCTCCCCGTCGAGGTGCTGAGCGTGCTGCCGTGGCGGGTGCGCGGGCTGCTGGCGGACCGGTTCCGCGCCGGGCGGGTGTTCCTGGCCGGCGACGCGGCGCACGCGGTGCCGCCGCTCGGGGCGTTCGGCGCGAACACCGGCATCGCCGACGCGCACAACCTGGCGTGGAAGCTGGCCGCGGTCCTCGACGGCACCGCGGGCCCGGCCCTGCTGGACACCTACGAGGCCGAACGCCGTCCGGTGGCGGCGCTGGCGCTCGACCAGGCGTTGCGGCGGCTGAAGGATCCGCGGCTGCACTGGGAGCAGAGCCCGGAGGCCGCCGCCGCCCGCGCCGCCGCGGGCGTGGTCAACGCACCGATCGTGCACCTCGGCTACCGCTACGACTCGGCGGCGGTCCTCGGCGCGCGGCCCGGGCTGCCGTCCACGGAGGACGTCGTGCTCGACGGGACACCCGGGTCCCGGGTCCCCCACGCCTGGCTGGCCGACGGCCTGTCCACAGTGGACCTGATCGGCCGACGGCTCACGCTGCTCACCGGTCCCGGCCACCACTGGCCACGGACGGGTGATTTCGACGTCCACGTCGTCGAGGACGAAGACTGGTTGCGCGCCACGGGCATCGCGGACGGCGGCGCGGTACTGGTGCGGCCGGACCACTTCATCGCGTGGCGCGGGCAGCCGGCGGAGTTCGCGGGCGTGGTGGCGCGGGTGCTGGCCCGCTGAGACCGTTGTCCGGCGGCCGTCTCGGGAGGAAGCTGAACGCATGACGACGGCCGACGACTTCCGGGCCCTGCACGAGCGGCCCGAGCCCTTCCTGCTGCCGAACCCGTGGGACGCCGGGACGGCCCGGCTGCTGGCCCACCTGGGGTTCCCGGCCCTGGCGACGACGAGCCTGGGCGTGGCGAACGTGGTGGGCCGGACCCGCGCGACCCGGGCGGAAATCCTGGCCAACGTCCGGGAGATCGCCGAGGCGACGCCGTTGCCGGTGAACGCGGATCTCGAGAACGGCTTCGCCGACGACCCGGCCGAAGCGGCGCAGATGATCGCCGAGGCCGCCGACGCGGGCGCGGTGGGCGCGTCGATCGAGGACCACACGGGCGACCGCGCCACCCCGATCTACGAATTCGGGTTGGCGGTGGACCGCGTCCGCGCGGCGGTGGAGACGGCCCGGCAGCGTTCGGTGGTGCTGACGGCCCGCTGCGAGAACCTGTGGCTGGGCGTCAACGACCTGTCCGACACGATCAAGCGGCTGCAGGCGTTCGAGGAGGCGGGCGCGGACGTGTTGTACGCGCCGGGGTTGCGGACGCTCGAGGAGATCCGCGCGGTGGTGTCGTCGGTGGGCAAGCCGGTGAACGTGGTGATGGGCTTCGCGGACCCGTCGATCACGCTGGAGCAGCTGGCGGAGGCGGGCGTCCGCCGGATCAGCATCGGCGCGGCGCTGTCCCGGCTGGCGTTGAAGTCCTTCGTGGACGGTGCACGGGAGATGCTCGCGGGCCGGTTCGGCTTCGTGGGCGAGCTGCCTCCGATCACGGAGCTGCAGCAGGCGTTCGACTGAACCGAACGCCTGCCGCGGCTCCGCTTGTCAGCTACAACCGGAGGTCGCGCCGCAGCCTTCGCACGCGTAGCACGAGCCTGCCGGGCGCATCTTCGTTCCGCACGTCATGCACAGCGGGGCGTCCGCCGCCTTGCCGAGGCGCAGCTCCATCAGCTCCGTCGTCGTCTGGGCTTCGCGGTGCGGGTGCTCCGGCTCCGTCACGTGCGGCTCCGGTGAGGCGTCCACTGTGGACTGAAGCGCCTCGAGGTCGACCTTCGGCGAGCCGTAGGTGGCCTCCACCTCCGCCGAACGCTCGTCGGCCGACAGGATGCCCAGCTGCGAGCGCTTTTCGTACGGCAGGTAGTCCAGCGCCAGGCGGCGGAACAGGTAGTCCATCACGCTCGTCGCGATGCGGATGTCCGGGTCGTCGGTCATGCCCGCCGGCTCGAAGCGCAGGTTCGAGAACTTCGAAACGTAGAACTCGAGCGGAATGCCGTGCTGCAGACCGACCGAAATGGACATCGAGAACGCGTCCATCACGCCGGCCAGGGTCGAACCCTGCTTGCCCAGCTTGACGAAGATCTCGCCGAGGCCGTCGTCCGGGTACGAGCCCGCCGTCAGGTAGCCCTCCGCGCCGCCGACCGTGAACGACACCGTCTGGCTCGGGCGCTTCTTCGGTAGGCGCTTGCGCACCGGGCGGTACTCGACGACCTTCTCCGGCTCGGCGGAGTCGGCCGCCTTCTCCTTCTTGGCCGTCGACAGCGGCTGGCCGACCTTGCAGTTGTCGCGGTAGATCGCGAGCGCCTTGAGGCCGAGCTTCCAGCCCTGGAAGTAGATCTCCTCGACCTCTTCGACCGTCGCCGACTCCGGCATGTTGACCGTCTTCGAGATCGCGCCCGACAGGAACGGCTGCACCGCGGCCATCATCCGGACGTGCCCCATCGGGGCGATCGAGCGCTCGCCGACCGCGCAGTCGAACACCTCGTAGTGCTCCGGCCGCAGCCCCGGCGCGTCGACGACGTGGCCGTGCTGCGCCACGTACTCGACGATCGCCTCGACCTGCTCGTCCTGGTAGCCGAGCGCGGTCAGCGCGCGCGGCACCGTCTGGTTGACGATCTGCATCGAGCCGCCGCCGACGAGCTTCTTGAACTTCACCAGCGAGAAGTCCGGCTCGATCCCGGTGGTGTCGCAGTCCATCATGAAGCCGATGGTGCCGGTGGGCGCGAGCACCGACGCCTGCGCGTTGCGCCAGCCGTGCTTCGTGCCGATCTCGATGCCCTTCTTCCACTCCTCCGTCGCCAGCGCGCGGACCGCGGCGTCGTTCGAGTGGTAGGTGCGGACCAGCTCGTTCGCCGCCGCGTGCTTGCGCATCACGCGCTGGTGCGACTCGGCGTTGCGGGCGTAACCCTCGTACGCGCCGACGACCTGGGCCAGCTCCGCCGACCGCCGGTACGACACGCCCGTCATCAGCGAGGTGATCGCCGCCGCGAGCGCGCGGCCGCCGTCGGAGTCGTACGCGTGGCCCAGCGCCATCAGCAGCGCGCCGAGGTTCGCGTAGCCGATGCCGAGCTGGCGGAACTTCCGCGTGGTGTCGGCGATCGGCTCGGTCGGGAAGTCCGCGAAGCAGATCGAGATGTCCATCGCCGTGATGACGAATTCGACGGCGCGCGCGAACAGCGGCGCGTCGAACGTGCCCTCGGGCGTGACGAACTTGAGCAGGTTCAGCGAGGCGAGGTTGCAGCTCGAGTTGTCGAGGTGCATGTACTCGCTGCACGGGTTCGACGCGGTGATCCGGCCCGACTCGGGGCAGGTGTGCCAGTCGTTGATCGTGCCGTCGTACTGGATGCCGGGGTCGGCGCACTCCCACGCGGCCTGCGCGACGCTGCGGAACAGCTTCTTCGCGTCGGTCCGGTCGATGACCTCGCCGGTGAGCCGGGCGCGCAGGCCGAAGTCGGTGCCGTTCTCGACCGCCTGCATGAACTCGTCGGACACGCGGACCGAGTTGTTCGCGTTCTGGTACTGCACGGAGGAGATGTCCGCGCCGGAGAGGTCCATGTCGAACCCGGCGTCGCGGAGGACCTTGATCTTCTCCTCTTCGCGCGCCTTCGTCTGGACGAACTCCTCGATGTCCGGGTGGTCGATGTCGAGCACGACCATCTTCGCCGCGCGCCGGGTGGCGCCGCCGGACTTGATGGTGCCCGCAGACGCGTCGGCGCCGCGCATGAACGAGACCGGGCCGGACGCGGTGCCGCCGGAGGTCAGCAGTTCCTTCGAGGAGCGGATGCGGGAGAGGTTCAGGCCGGCGCCGGAGCCGCCCTTGAAGATCAGGCCCTCCTCGCGGTACCAGTTGAGGATCGACTCCATGGTGTCGTCGACGGCGAGGATGAAGCAGGCGCTGACCTGCTGCTTCGACGCCGTTCCGACGTTGAACCAGACCGGGGAGTTGAAGCTGAAGACCTGGTGCAGCAGCATCCAGGTGAGCTCGTGCTCGAAGATCTCGAGGTCCTGCGGCGTGGCGAAGTAGCCGTGGTCGCGGGCGGCCTTGACGTACGTCTTCACGACGCGGTCGATGAGCTGCTTCAGGCTGCGCTCGCGCTGCGGGCTGCCGACGGCGCCGCGGAAGTACTTGCTGGTGACGATGTTGGTGGCGTTGACCGACCAGAAGTCGGGGAACTCCACGCCGCGCTGCTCGAAGTTGACCGAGCCGTCGCGCCAGTTCGTCATCACGACGTCGCGCTGTTCCCAGGTCACCTGGTCGTAGGGGTGCTTCCCCTCGGTGGTGAAGACGCGCTTCACGCTCAGCCCGCCGGCCGCCTTGCTCTTCTTGCCGGCGGCCGCGCCGGCCCCGGTTCCCACGGTTTCGGTCATCGGTCGAACCCTCACTCCCGCAGCGGGACGGTCAATCGCCGTCTTCGCGCTGATCGCTCTCCTCCGGAGCAGCAGAACCCGCCATGGCCTCACGAAGATCGGCTATCTCCTTCTCGAAGTCCTCGACCGAGGAGAAGGAGCGGTAGACGCTGGCGAACCGGAGGTAGGCGACCCCGTCGAGCTCACGCAGCGGGCCCAGGATGGCCAGGCCGACTTCGTGACTCGGGATCTCCGCCAGACCGGCGGAGCGGATCGACTCCTCCACGCGCTGCGCGAGCTGCTGCAGCGCGTCGTCGTCGACCGGCCTGCCCTGGCAGGCGCGGCGGACGCCGCTCACCACCTTGTCCCGGCTGAACTGTTCGGTGACCCCGGACCGCTTGACGACGGCGAGCACCATCGTCTCCGAAGTCGTGAACCGCCGTCCGCAGGACGCGCACGAGCGCCGCCTGCGGATCGCCTGGCCTTCATCCACCTCTCGGGAGTCGACGACCCGGGAGTCCGCATGCCGGCAGAACGGGCACCTCATCCGCCGATCACCTTCCCCTCCTCGCCGGCCGCCCGCGGTCGACGTCCCCACGGCCACCATGCACCCCTGCACCTGGTGATCGTTTTGTGGACATCCGGTGGGTAAACGCCGACCAGCTGTGGACAACTGCTGCCCAGTCTACCCCAACCTGTGGACCAACTACAGCGGTGTAACTACTACATATAGCGGGCGAGCGTAGAACTCGGCGGGGGTGTGCGCAAGCGACGCGGCCGGTGCCGGACCCGCCCAGGTGAGGGTGGGGTGGCGCTTCGCGCGGGGGTGTCGCGGCGGCGCCGAGGGGACGGCGGGGTGGTCGCCCTGGTCGGGGCGGGGTTGGTCTGTTCGGGTGGCGCGACGGGGGGCTCTCGCTGGCGGCTCGGATGGGGCCGGCGGGTGGTTCGGCGGGCCGGCGGTTTCACCGGGGCGGGTGATTTCGTGGCGGGCGTTCGCGGCGGTCGACGGAGACGGACGGCTCAAGACGCGCAGCCGCGGCCCGGGAGGCTCGATCGGCGCGCACTAGCCGGCGCGGCCCATCGCGACCGCGGCCCGGAAGGATCGATCACCCACGAGAGCCGGCACAGTCCATCGCGATCGCAGCTCGGGCACGAGGCTCGATCGCCCAACAGGAGCCGGCGCGATCCACCGCAACCGCGGCCCGGGAGACTCGATCACCCACGCGACCCGGGGCGATCCCATCACCACGCAGCCGCAGAGCGAAGCTCGGCGCGCCCAACGGCGGCGCCCTGATCCCAACCACACCTCAGCCGGCCCTACTGCCCCGCAGCGGGCGGGCCGATCAAGGCGCCGAGACCGGAACCGTCAGCGGCAACCCTGGCACCAGCACGGCATCGTCCAACCGGTTCAGCTCCTTGATCCGAGCGACCACCGCACCCGTGTCGCTGTCCGGCGCGAACCTCGCCGCGATCGACGAAAGCGTGTCGCCCTGGCCCACCGACACCGTGGCCGTCTGCGCCGGGACCGGGGCCTCCGCCGTCCCGCCGCCGAACAACCCCAGGCCCGTGACCACCAGGCAGCTCGCCACCGCCAGCGCCGCCAGCCACGGCCAGCGCACCGGGACCCGGCGGGGTGCCGCGCAGGGTGCGCCCGCGGGGCGGCGGCCCGCCACGACCCGTGCGCGTGTCGGCGGGCGCTGGACCTCGCCGCGGCGGCCGCGCAGGACGCGGACGGGACGGGGCTGTGCCGGGACCGGGGTCGCCGGGCGGGCGTGCCCGCGTTCGGCCAGAATGGACATCCGAACCTCCTCGAAACCCTGGTGTCCGCCCGTTTCCGGGGCCGGGGCCGGCCCGTGGATCAAGGTCGAACAGGCGTTCTATCGAACGCCCGTGCGAAGGTCTACCACCTACCACCGACAAAATCGAGCGGACACGGCGTGTCGATCGAACAGATGTTTGAAATCGTCGTGCCCGGGGGCTAACGTCGGTGACCAGGGCATCTGCCGGGCAGATGCCGCCGGCGAGGCTGCCCGCACCCGGCGGGCGGCGGCCGGCGCGCGATACGTGCAGCGAACGTCTGGGAGGCGACGCAGTGGCGAAGGAGAACAAGGCGGGCAGGACCAGTGGGTCCCCCGGGGGCAGCGTGCACCCCATGCCCGAGGTGTACGACGTGGACGAGACCCTCACCGTCCGCCAGCAGCAGGTGCTCGACGTCATCCGGTCCTGGGTGAGCCGGTTCGGCTACCCGCCGAGCGTCCGCGAAATCGGCGAGGCCGTGGGCCTGACGTCGACGTCGTCGGTCTCGCACCAGCTGCGCGCCCTGCAGCGCAAGGGTTACCTGCGCCGGGACGCGAACCGGCCCCGCGCGGTGGGCGTGCTCTCGGCGACCGACGACAACCCCATGGGCATCGAGATGGACCAGCAGCCGGTCATGCCGAAGGCGGCGTACGTGCCGCTGGTCGGCCGGATCGCCGCCGGTGGCCCGGTGCTCGCCGAGCAGGCCATCGAAGACGTGTTCCCGCTGCCGCGGGAGATCGTCGGCGAGGGCGAGCTGTTCCTGCTGAAGGTCACCGGTGACTCGATGGTCGACGCCGCCATCACCGACGGCGACTGGGTCGTGGTCCGCCAGCAGCCGGACGCGGACAACGGCGAGATCGTCGCGGCGATGATCGACGGCGAGGCCACGGTCAAGACGTTCAAGCGCAAGGGCGGCCACATCTGGCTGATGCCGCACAACGAGGCGTACGAGCCGATCCCCGGCGACGACGCCACGGTGCTCGGCAAGGTGGTCGCGGTTCTGCGCCGGCTCTAGCCGAGGTGCCCCCGGGCTTTCGCACGGCCCGGGAGTTTCACCGGATCGGATGATCTTCGGCCGTGGGGAGCCGAGATCGGGAAGTGAGCCTGACCGCGGTGCGGCGGGTGGACGGGAAGCCCGGCCCCGTCCGCCGCCGCGGCGGTCGAGGTTTCCTTCGCGCGGTGCGCAGGACTGCGCGGCCCACGCGGCCGCGCCCCGCACCGCGCGAAGGAAGATCCCTTGTGGACGGCGAAGGGGCGCGAACGGTCCGTTCGCGCCCCCAAGGCAAAACTCATCCCCTCCGCCGGCGCAGCCGGCTGAACCCGAACCACCCGAGCCCCACCACGGCCACCGCGATCCCCGCCGCCGGCAGCAGCGGTACTCCCCCACCGTCCGAACCGGACTGACCGCCCGCGCTCGAAGCCGGCTTGCCGTCCGAAGAAGGCGCGGGCGCCAAGGCCGCCGCCCCTCGCACCGCGCGGATCGGCTCCCCCACCCCTTCGCTGCCCGACAGCAGCGTCCCGTCGGGGTCGAACGCGATCGCCTCGCCCTGCTTCTCCCCCGGCAACGGGATCCGGACCGGCGTCCGCTGCAACGCCGCCAGCACATCGCCGTCAGGAGCCGAGTACACGTACGCGTCGGTGTAAGTCCGCAATGCCACCACGGTTCCGTCCGCCGACGACGCGCCACCCGTCACCAGCACCGAACCGATCGACCCCACCGGGCCGCCCTGGGTGTCCGTCGTCGCGATCTTCACCGTGCCGACCTTCTCCAGGTTCGTCGGCCCCGGGCTCCCCAGCGGCCCCTGCGGCCGGTACACCCGGGCCTCGCCCAGGATGTCCTTGGTGATCAGGTACGGCGTCCCCGCCTTGTCCATGATCAGCGCTTCGGTGTCGTGCTGGCCGTCCGGGTACGTGAGCCGGTGAACCGTCAGCTTGCCCGCCGGGCTGAGCTCCAGCAGGGCGACCGTCAGCCGCCCCTTCTTGTTGTCGCCCGTGTCCGACAGCCACAGCGTGCCGTCCGGCGTGCGGGCCAGGTCCTCGACGTCGAACGGGTCCGTGCGATCCGTCAGGACCTTCTGGACCTTGCAGTCCCGCCCGAGCACGAACACCTGGACCTTGGTGCCGCCGTCGTTGATCGCGTACAGCTTCGAGCCGTCGGAAACCAGGCCGGACAGCTCGCCGATCCGGGAGTCCTTCACCGTGCACAACGGCTGGGGCGCCTCGGCGGCCGACGCGGGCACCGCCCCGCCCAGCACGGCCATGAAGACGAGAACGACCACCCAGCGCACCCAGCCACCTCCGTAGTGTGCGATCCACTCGGAAAGCACACTACGGAGACGTGTCAGGCCCGGGTCGAGTTGGTCTCGTACTCGCGCAAAGCCGCGGCCAGGTCCGGGCGGACCCGCACCAGCAGGCGCGTGCCGTCCGCGACGTGCTCCTCTTCGAGCACCTCGCCGTCCGCGTGCGCCCGCGCGACCAGCTCGCCGCGCGAATACGGCACCAGGACGTCGACCGTGACCTCCGGCCGCGGCAGGCGGTCGGCGATCACCTCGACGAGCTCCGCGATGCCCGCCCCGGTCCGCGCCGACACCGGCACCGAGCCGGCCAGCGCGTGCCGCAGCCGGGCGAGGCTGACCTCGTCGGACGCGTCGATCTTGTTGATCACCAGCAGCTCCGGCGGGAGCGGCTCCTTGCGCTTGCGGGTGATCTCGCCGAGCACCTCGCGCACGGCACTGACCTGCTCCTCCGGCGCCGGGTCGGACCCGTCCACCACGTGCAGCAGCAGGTCCGCGTCCGCGGCCTCCTCCAGCGTCGAGCGGAACGCGTCCACCAGCTGGTGCGGCAGGTGCCGCACGAAGCCGACGGTGTCGGTCAGCGTGTAGCCGCGGCCGTCCGCGGTCTGCGCGCGCCGCGTGGTCGGGTCGAGGGTGGCGAACAGCGCGTCCTCCACCAGCACCCCGGCCCCGGTCAGCGCGTTGAGCAGGCTCGACTTGCCGGCGTTGGTGTAGCCGACGATCGCCACGCTGGGCACCTCGTTGGCCAGCCGCCGCCCGCGCTTGGTCTCGCGGATGGTGTCCATGGCGGCGATTTCGCGGCGCAGCTTCGCCACGCGCTTGTTGATCCGCCGCCGGTCGGTTTCGAGCTTCGTCTCACCGGGACCACGCAGGCCGACGCCGCCGTTCGCGCCGCCGGCACGCCCACCGGCCTGCCGGGACAGCGACGCACCCCACCCGCGCAGCCGCGGGATCAGGTACTGCAGCTGGGCCAGCTCGACCTGCGCCTTGCCCTCCTTGGACCGGGCGTGCTGGGCGAAGATGTCGAGGATCAGCGCGGTCCGGTCGATGACCTTGACCTTCACCTTCTCCTCGAGCTGGCGCAGCTGGCCCGGCGAGAGCTCGCCGTCGCAGATCACCGTGTCGGCGCCGGTGGCGGAGACGATGTCCCGCAGCTCCTTCACCTTGCCCGAACCGATGTAGGTGGCCGGGTCCGGCTTCGGACGCCGCTGGATGAGGCCTTCGAGGACCTCCGAGCCCGCCGTCTCGGCCAGGCGCGCCAGCTCGGCCAGCGACGCCTCGGACTGCAGGGCCGTGCCCTCGGTCCACACGCCGACCAGCACGACGCGTTCCAGCCGCAGTTGCCGGTACTCGACCTCGGTGACGTCCTCGAGTTCCGTGGACAGTCCCGCGACCCGGCGCAGTGACGCGCGGTCCTCGAGCTCCATCTCGCCTGTCGACGGGTCGTACAGGTCGTCGTCGTGGTCTTCGGTGTGTGTCAGTTCTGTCATCGTGCCTCCATGTTCCCACGTTTCGCCGCGGGAACCGAACTTTTACGTGCTGGGATAGGTGGCGAGGTAGATCGCGGTGCGTTCCGCGCCGGGACGGCGGGGACGCGAGCGGAACTCCTCGAGCAGGGCGTTGAGCCGCGTTTCCAGCTCCGCCCGCTCCTCGGGGGCCACCTGGACGACCAGGCGCGACTGGTGCACGCCCTCGAATCCGGTCTCGGCGATCTCGGCCAGATAGGCCTCGAGTACCGCCTGTTCCACGCCCTTGTCACCGCATGAGTCGAGTGTCCACGAAAGGCCCGTCGAAAGATACGGGATTTCCTTGGCGCCCCGGGCTCCGCGGCGCGGCGGCTGCGCGGCGAGGAAGCCGGTCTCGACGAGCTTGCGCACGTGGTGCAGCGTCGTCGCCGGGTCCCGGCCCAGCCTTTCGGCGAGCTCCTTGTTCGTCAGCGCCTCCGAGAAGGTCAACCGGATGATGCGCAGCCGTATTCCGGAGGCCAGCGCGGCGGCCTCGGCTTCGGTGGCGGCACGTCGTTTCGCGGGGAGCACGCGGGACAGCTTAGAGCGAACAGTGATTGACACTTTCCAATCACTCGGGCCAGACTCGGGTGCCATGCACCGGGGGTCACTCTTCCGCCACGCCGACTTCAGGCGGCTCTTCGCCGGCGACACGGCCAGCCAGTTCGGCGTGTTCGTCGGGAACACCGCCGTCCCGCTGCTCGCGGCGGTCACGCTCGCCGCGACGCCGTTCGAGATGGGCCTGCTGACCGCGGCCGAGACGCTCGCCTTCCTGCTCATCGGGCTGCCCGCGGGCGTGTGGGTCGACCGGATGCGCCGCCGCCGGGTCATGCTCACCGCCGACTTCACGCGGGCGGCGCTGCTGCTGAGCGTGCCGGCCGCCTGGTGGGCGGGGGTGCTGACGCTCGCCCAGCTGCTCGTCGTCGTGTTGTTCGTCGGCATCGCGACGGTGTTCTTCGACATCGCCTACCAGTCGTACCTGCCCTCGCTCGTCGGCCGGGAGCACCTCCTCGAGGGCAACGCCAAGCTGCAGGCCGTCCAGTCGACCGCGCAGATCGCCGGGCCGAGCGCCGCCGGTGTGCTGGTCCAGCTGGTGACCGCGGCGAACACCGTGCTGGTCACCGGCCTCGGCTTCCTCACCTCGGCACTGTGCCTGCTGCGGATCCGCGCGCGGGAACCCGGGCCCCGGCACGACGGCCACGCCCGGTTGCTGCCGCAGATCGCCGAGGGCCTGCGGTTCGTCTTCTCCGACCGGCCGCTGCGGGCGATCGTGGGCACGACGGCGACGGCCAACTTCTTCAACGGCGCGTTCGTCGCCGTGAACGTGCTGTTCCTGACGCGGACCGTCGGGCTGCCGCCGGCCGCGGTGGGCGCGCTCATGGCGGTCGGCGGCGCCGGCGGCATCCTCGGCGCGGTCTGCTCGGGCGCGGTCACCCGCCGGGTCGGCCAGTCCCGCGCGATCTGGCTGGTCCCGCTGGTCACCGCGCCGGCCTACCTGCTGGTCCCGCTCGCCGCGCCCGACTGGCGGCTCGGGCTGTCCGGGTTCGGGCTCGTCGCCAGCGGGTTCGGGATCATCATCTACAACATCGCGCAGGTTTCCTACCGGCAGGCGATCTGCCCGGACCGGCTGCTCGGCCGGATGAACGCGAGCGTGCGGTTCGTCGTCTGGGGCACCATCCCGCTGGGCGGCCTGCTCGGCGGCGCACTCGGCGAAGGACTCGGGCTGCGCGGCGCGATGTGGGTCGCCGTCGCCGGCGAGGCCGCCGCCGTCCTGTGGGTCGTGTGCTCGCCCTTGCGGCACATGCGCGATCTGCCGACCGCGGCGAAAAGCGATTCCGCCGCCGCCTAGAGTTGCTTCATGAGTAACCCATACGAACGCCCGCGAGTCCCGGACAAGGTCGGTGTCGACGGTCTGGAGGCCAAGTGGGTACCCGTATGGGAATCCACCGGCGCCTACCGTTTCGACCGCACGAAAACCCGCGAAGAGATCTACTCGATCGACACGCCGCCGCCGACGGCCAGCGGGTCGCTGCACATCGGGCACGTGTTCTCCTACACCCACACCGACGTGCTCGCGCGGTTCAAGCGGATGCGCGGGGCCGAGGTGTTCTACCCGATGGGGTGGGACGACAACGGTCTGCCGACGGAACGCCGCGTGCAGAACTACTTCGGCGTCCGCTGCGAGCCGTCGCTGCCCTACGACCCGGATTTCCGGCCGCCGGAGAAGCCGGGCAAGGACGTCGTCGCGGTGTCGCGGCGGAACTTCGTCGAGCTGTGCGAATCCCTGACCGTGACCGACGAAAAGGTCTTCGAGGAACTGTGGCGGCGGCTCGGGCTGTCGGTCGACTGGACGATGACCTACCAGACGATCGGGCACGACTCGCGGCTGATCTCGCAGCGCGCGTTCCTGCGCAACCTCGAGCGCGGCGAGGCGTACCAGGCCGAAGCGCCGACGCTGTGGGACGTCAGCTTCCGCACCGCCGTCGCCCAGGCCGAACTGGAGGACCGGGAACGCCCCGGCGCCTTCCACGACCTCGCGTTCACCGGGCCGGACGGCGCCGACGTCGTGATCGCGACGACCCGGCCGGAGCTGCTGCCCGCCTGCGTCGCGCTGGTGGCGCACCCCGACGACGAGCGGTTCGAGCCGTTGTTCGGGAAGACCGTGCGGACACCGGTGTTCGGGGTCGAGGTGCCCGTGGTGGCGCACCACCTCGCGGATCCGGAGAAGGGCCGCGGGATCGCGATGGTGTGCACGTTCGGCGACACCACCGACGTCACGTGGTGGCGCGAGCTGCGGCTGGCGACGCGGGTGGTGCTGGGCCGCGACGGCCGCTTCCTGCCCGACGCGCCGTCCGGCGTCTCTCCCGAGGCCTACGCGCCGCTGGTGGGCAAGACCGTCCACACGGGACGCGAGATCATGGTGCGCCTGCTGCGCGAATCCGGGGCCCTGCGCGGCGAACCGCGGCCGATCACGCACTCGGTGAAGTTCTACGAACGGGGCGACAAGCCCCTGGAGATCGTCGCCAGCCGGCAGTGGTACCTGCGCAACGGCGGCACCGACGTCGCCTTCCGGGAGAAGATGCTGGCCCGTGGCGAAGAGCTGAACTGGGTGCCGAAGCACATGCGCGTGCGGTACTCGTCGTGGGTGGAGAACCTGGCCGGGGACTGGCTGATCAGCCGTCAGCGGTTCTTCGGCGTGCCGATCCCGCTGTGGTACCGGCTCGACGAGCACGGCGAACCCGACTACGACGCGCGGTTGCTGCCCGCCACCCTGCCGGTCGACCCGAGCAGCGACGTCCCGCCGGGCTTCACCGAGGACCAGCGCGGGAAGCCGGGCGGGTTCGTGGCCGACCCCGACGTGATGGACACGTGGGCGACGTCGTCGCTGACGCCGCAGATCGTCGGCCGGTGGAGTATCGACGACGACCTGTTCGCGCGGGTGTTCCCGATGGACCTGCGGCCGCAGGCGCACGAGATCATCCGCACCTGGCTGTTCTCGACGGCGGTGCGCGCGGAACTGGAGCACGGCGTGCTGCCGTGGCGGGAGACGGCGATCGCGGGCTGGGTGCTCGACCCCGACCGCAAGAAGATGTCGAAGTCCAAGGGCAACGTGACGACCCCGGTGGACCTGCTGGAGCGCTTCGGCTCGGACGCGGTCCGCTACTGGGCGGCGAGTGGCCGCCCGGGCGTGGACACGACGGTGGACGAGGGACAGATGAAGGTCGGCCGCCGGCTGGCCACGAAGCTGCTCAACGCGAGCCGGTTCGTGCTGGGCCTGGGCGTGCCGGCTCCCGGCGCGGTGGCCACCGAACCCCTGGACCGGGCGGTGCTGGCGTCGCTGGCCGTCGTCGTCGAGCAGGCGACCGCGGCGCTGGAGGCGCTGGACTACGCGCGGGCGCTGCAGGTGACGGAGACGTTCTTCTGGACGTTCTGCGACGACTACGTCGAGCTGGTGAAGGGCCGCGCGTACGGCGACCTCGGCGCTGCCGAGGCAGCTTCGGCGCAGGCGGCGCTGGTCACGGCGTTGTCGGCGGTGCTGCGGCTGTTCGCGCCGTTCCTGCCGTTCGCGGCCGAGGAGGTCTGGTCGTGGTGGCAGGAGGGGTCGGTCCACCGGGCGTCGTGGCCCGCCGCACCGGCCGTCGAAGGTGATCCGGAACTGCTCGCCCTGGCCGGCGAGGTGATCGCGGCGGTGCGCCGGGCGAAGACGGACGCGAAGGTGTCGATGCGGTCCGCCGTCGAGACGCTCACCGTGACCGGGCCGGCCGAGCTGCTGACCCGGTTCGCGGCCGTCGAGCCGGACATCCGCACGGCGGGCGCGATCGCGAACGTGGAGACGCGGGAAGGCGACTTCGCGGTCGACGCGAAGATCTGACGCCGGGGGCCGCCGTCACGAACCGGCGGCGGCCCACCAGGCTTCGTCGATCTCGCCGCGCGCCACGATCTCCGCCGGGCCCGACAGCGTCGACGCGCCGCGGGACACCGTCACCGTCACCCGGCCGCCCGGGATGTCCACAGTGGACTCGCCCGTGTCCGTGCCCGCCAGGTGGAACGCCGCCGCCACCGCGGCGACCGTGCCCGTTCCGCACGCCCGGGTCTCCCCCACCCCGCGCTCGTGCACGCGCATCCGCAGCGCGCCCTCGCCGAGGCGGTTGACGAACTCGAGGTTGACCCCGTGCGGGAAGACGTCGTGGTCGAAGTCGGGCTGGTCGCGCAGGTCCAGGTCCGCCACGTCCTCGTCGATCAGCGACACCAGGTGCGGGTTGCCGACGTTCACCGCGACACCCGAGAACGGGCGGCCGGCCACGACCGTCACCGACGTCCCGGTGATCGTCGCCGGGCCCATCTGGACGGTCACCGAGTGGTCGGGGTGCACCACCAGCGGGCGATCGCCCGCGCGGGTGCCGATGACGAACTCGCCCGCGGTCTCCAGGCCCGCTTCGACCAGGTAGCGGGCGAACACGCGGGTGCCGTTGCCGCACATCTCGGCGATCGACCCGTCGGCGTTGCGGTAGTCCATGAACCACTCGCCCGCGGACGGCTCGTCGATCGCCGCGGCGCGGACGATGCGCAGGACGCCGTCGGCGCCGAGGCCGCGGTGGCGGTCGCACAGCGCGGCGACCCGGGCTTCGGTCAGCTCGAGGCGGCCCGCCGGATCGGGGAGCAGCACGAAGTCGTTCTGCGTGCCATGCCCCTTGAGGAACTCGATTCCGCCCATAGGGGCAAGATTACCGGCCCAGGGTATCCAGGACGCGCGCGGCCAGCCCCGGATCGGCGCCGTCGAACCAGTGGATCCGCTGGTCGCGCCGGAACCAGGACCGTTGCTTCCGGACGAAGCGCCGGGTCGCCTGCGCCGTCGCCGCGGCGGCCGCCTCGAAGTCGCCTTCGCCGTCCAGTTCGGCGAGCACCTGCTGGTAGCCGAGCGCCCGCGACGCCGTCTTGCCCTCGCGCAGGCCGCGCTTCTCCAGCTCGCGCACTTCGTCGACCAAGCCGGCCTCGAACATCCGCCGGACGCGCTCGTTCACGCGCTCGTCGAGCTCCTCGGGCGCGCGGTCGACGCCGATGACGACCGTGCCGTAGCGGGCGGGCCCCGGCTTGGGCAGGTTCGCCGAGAACGGCTCGCCGGTGATCTCGATGACCTCGAGGGCGCGCACGATCCGGCGCGTGTTGGTCGGCAGGATCGCGGCCGCGGCGGCGGGATCGCGCTCACCCAGCCGGGTGTACAACGCGGGCGTGCCGAGCCGCTCGGCTTCCGCGTCGAGCCGGGCCCGGACGGCCGGGTCGGTGCCGGGGAACCGCAGGTCGTCGAGCACCGCCTGGACGTAGAGGCCGGACCCGCCGGCCAGCACCGGCACCCGGCCGGCGGCCAGGAGCCGCTCGATTTCGGCGCGCGCGTGGCGCTGGTAGGCCGCGACGGACGCCGTCTCGGTCACGTCCAGGACGTCGAGCAGGTGGTGCGGGACGCCGCGGCGCTCCTCTTCGGTGGCCTTCGCGGTGCCGATGTCCATGCCGCGGTAGAGCTGCAGCGCGTCGGCGTTGACGACTTCGCCGCCCAGTTCCAGCGCCAGCTCCACGGCCAGCGCGGTCTTGCCGGTGGCCGTCGGGCCGACCACGGCGACTCCGGCGACGGGGCTGTTCACGGCGGCTGACGATACCGGCGGGCCGACACGGAGCGTCCACCGGAAGTAGGATCACGAGCTTCGAGTGGCTCATCCGGTACCACGGTGCGCGCTGAGCTGCTTGAATGCCGACTGGAGGCCGTAGCATCCGAGCACGGCCCGTGACGACCGCATTACCCGGCCCCGCTTCCGCGGCGGGGCGCCCGCGCGAGCGGGCGTACAGGCGATAAGGAGCCTGCGATGGCCCAGGAGAACACTTCCACCGGTACCCCGGCCCCGCACCCGGTGCCGCACGCGCTGCACGCCGGGCACGCCGCCCCGCCCGTGCCGCCCGCCGAACCCACCCCGTCGACCTGGGGCCGGATCGACGACGAGGGCACCGTCTACGTCATCACCGCCGAGGGGGAACGCGCCGTCGGCGTCTGGCAGGCAGGCAGCCCCGACGAGGGTCTCGTGCACTACGCCCGCCGCTTCGACGACGTGCGCACCGAGGTCGAGCTGCTGGAGACCCGGCTGGTGTCCGGCGCCGGCGACCCGAAGCACGCGCTGTCGAGCGCCACCCAGATCCGCGACGGGCTGGCCGAGGCCGCGCTGGTCGGCGACCTGGCCGCGCTCGCCGCGCGGCTGGAGTACGTCATCGGGCACGCCGAGAAGGCGCTGGCCAGCGCGAAGGCGGAGCGCGAGGAGGCCCGCGCGGCCGCCGTCGCCCGCAAGCAGGAGCTGGCCGAAGAGGCCGAGAAGATCGCCGCCGACTCCACCCAGTGGAAGGCGGCGGGCGACCGGCTGCGCGCGATCCTCGACGAGTGGAAGACGGTCAAGGGCGTCGACCGCAAGACCGACGACGAGCTGTGGAAGCGGTTCTCCAAGGCCCGCGAGGCGTTCAACCGCCGCCGCGGGTCGCACTTCGCGGAGCTGGACAAGCAGCGCGCGTCGGCCAAGCAGCGCAAGGAAGAGCTCATCGCCGAGGCCGAGGCCATCAGCGAGTCCGAGGACTGGGGCGAGACGGCCGGCCGCTACAAGGACCTGATGACCGAGTGGAAGGCGGCCGGGCGCGCGCCCAAGGACAGCGACGAAGCGCTGTGGCAGCGGTTCCGCGCGGCGCAGGACAAGTTCTTCGCCCGCCGGTCGGCGGTGTTCTCCGAGCGCGACGCGGAGTTCTCGCAGAACGCGGCCCGCAAGGAGGAGCTGCTGATCGAGGCCGAGAAGATCGACGCGTCGGCCAACCTGGAGGCGGCGAAGAGCGCGCTGCGCCGGATCCAGGAGCAGTGGGACGAGATCGGCAAGGTCCCGCGCGAGCGGATCCGCGAGCTGGACGGGCGGCTGAAAGCCGTCCAGGACGCGGTCAAGTCGGCGGAGGACACCCGGTGGCGCCGGACGGACCCGGAGGCGCAGGCCCGGGCCGCGCAGTTCCGGGAGCGGGTGGAGCAGTTCGAGTCCCAGGCCGCGAAGGCGCGTGCCGCCGGGGACGAGCGCCGAGCCAAGAAGGCCGAAGAGCAGGCCGCCCAGTGGCGGGAGTGGCTGCAGGCCGCTGAGGCGGCGGTCGCGGACCGCTGACCTTCCGGGCGGGCTTGCGTTGGTCGGTTGCCGAGGTTTCCGGGTGGGTTGCGCTTGCCGGTCGCCGAGGTCTCCGGCCGGCTCGCGTTGGCCGGTTGCTGAGGTCTCCGGGCGGGTTGCGCTTGCCGGTCACCGAGGCCTCCGACCGGCTCGCGTTGGCCGGTTGCTGAGGTCTCCGGGCGGGTCGCGCCTGCCGGTCACCGAAGACTCCGGCCCAGTTCGCGCCTGGCCGTCGCCGAGGTCTCCGACCGGCTCGCGCTGACCGATCACCGGAGTCTGCGGCCCAGCTCGCGCCTGCCCGTCGCCGAGGTCTCCGACCGGCTCGCACTGACCGGTCACCGAAGACTCCGGCCCAGCTCGCGCCTGCCGGTCACCGAGGTCTCCGACCGGCTCGCGCTGACCGGTCACCGGAGTCTCCGGCCCAGCTCGTGCCTGCCGGTCACCGAGGTCTGCTGCCCAGCTCGCGCTTGCCGGCCACCAAGGTTCCGGCCGGGTTGCGCTTGCCGGTCACCGAGGTTCCGACCGGCTCGCGCTTACCCTTCGCCCACGCGTCCAGCCGGCTCGCGTTTATCGGTCGCCGAGCATCGAGGCCGGCTTGTCCACATCACGGTGCTCCTGTGGACAAGTCGGCCCCTCAGCCGGATTTCCGGCATTCCCGTCGGTGGGCGCCGATACGCTGGAAGCGGGGCAGCCCCCCAGGGAGGGCGGGGTCGTGGCGCCCCCCCCGGGTAATCGGACGGTTAACGGATCACCCGAAGCGGTCCGCTCACCCCCACTACCGGGGGTTTCGGGGCGCTCTCCGCGGCTCCCGGTGCTCCACTTCGATCATGACCAGCACACTTCTCAGCGCCAGAAGGACCCTCTCCGCGCTGGCGATCGGCATCGCCGTCGCCGGGCTCGCCCCGGCTCTCGCCGCTCCCGCCGGTGCCGCGCCCGTCACCGCGTCCACCGAAGCGGGCAAGGGCAAGGTGAAGGTCGACGGCAAGCTCGGCAAGGACCACGTCAAGGTCAACGAAAAAGTCGACCTCAAGGGCAACCTCAAGGTGCTCGATGCGCCCCGCGCCGACGGCACCCAGACCCTCGAAACCGTCATCGTGCAGCAGCTGCAGGCGGGTGTCTGGGTGAACCTCGCCGACACGACCTGCCGGCCGAACGGCGGCTTCACCTTCAGTCTCAGCTTCAGCCTGAGTGCCACGGTCTCGCTGCGGCTCTACCACCCCGAGACGACGCTGTACGCCGCCGCGTACTCGTCGAGCACCCTCACCCTCCGGGTGGGCTGAGTCCTCAGGAACGCGAGAACGCGGTGCGCATCCACTGCACCGCGAGGCAGATCATCGCGATCCAGGCGATGATCAGGCCGTACCCGGGTCCGCCGCCCGCGGCTCCGCTGGCGTGCGACGACTGCTGCGACCAGATCGCCAGCAGCCCGTCCACCGAGGCGAACCAGCCGCCGGCGGCGCACACCCAGGCCAGCCACCACCGGCGCGTCACCAGCGCCAGCGCCGACGCCAGGATGCCGACGCCGGTCGACGTCGCCGCGAACAGCTGCGGGATGCCGCCACCCTCGCCGGCCAGCACCTGCCAGCCCGCGTGGTCGCCGACCCACGGCAGGATCAGGCAGATCAGCAGCACGAACGTGAACACCGCGATCGTGAACCCGCGCCGGCCCAGCTCGACCGTGCGCGACGCGCGGTCGCCCACCTCGTCGATCTCGGCGGCCAGCTCGGCCAGCTCGCCGTTCCCCTTGGACTCCGTCACAACGCACACCCGCTCACCGGCTCCGGCCGGGCGGCCGGGGCACCGAACCCCGGCAGTCCCAGCGTGACGCCGCTCGTCTTCGGCTTCAGCCCGGCTTCCGCGTTGTCGCCGGCTCGCGTCCGCCGGTGGGACAGCAGGTCGCCGTCGGCCACCAGGTGGTGCGGGGCGCCGTAGGTCACGACCGTCTCGACGACGTCGCCGGGGCGCACCGCGCGGTCGACGTGCGCACCGGTCGGCGTGAAGTGCACGAGGCGGCCGTCGCGGGCGCGGCCGCTCATGCGGTTCGTCTCGGCGTCCTTGCGGCCCTCGCCCTCGGCGACGAGCAGTTCGACCCGGCGGCCGACGATCTTCTTGTTCTCTTCCCAGGAGATGGCGTTCTGCAGCTCGACCAGGCGGTCGTAGCGCTCCTGCACGACCTCCTTGGGCAGCTGGCCCGCCATCGTCGCGGCGGGCGTCCCGGGGCGCTTCGAGTACTGGAAGGTGAAGGCGCTGGAGAAGCGCGCCTGCTCGACGACGTCGAGCGTGGCCTGGAAGTCCTCTTCGGTCTCCCCGGGGAAGCCGACGATGATGTCGGTGGTGATGGCCGCGTCCGGCATCGCCGCGCGCACCTCGTCGAGGATCTTCAGGAACCGCGCCGACCGGTAGGACCGCTTCATCTCGCGCAGCACCCGGTCGGACCCGGACTGCAGCGGCATGTGCAGCTGGTGGCAGACGTTCGGCGTCTCGGCCATCGCCTCGATGACGTCGGAGGTGAACGCGGCCGGGTGCGGCGAGGTGAAGCGCACGCGCTCCAGGCCGTCGATGGCGCCGGTCGCGCGCAGCAGCTTCCCGAAGGCGAGCCGGTCGCCGAACTCGACGCCGTAGGAGTTCACGTTCTGGCCGAGCAGCGTGACTTCGAGCACGCCCTCGGCCACGAGCGCCTCGACCTCGGCGAGGATCTCGCCGGGCCGGCGGTCGCGCTCCTTGCCGCGCAGCGCGGGCACGATGCAGAAGGTGCAGGTGTTGTTGCACCCGACGGAAACCGACACCCAGCTCGCGTAGGACGACTCGCGCTTGGCGGGCAGCGTCGAGGGGAAGGTCTCGAGGGATTCGAGGATCTCGACCTCGGCCTCGGCGTTGTGCCGCGCGCGTTCGAGCAGCGTCGGCAGCGACCCGATGTTGTGCGTCCCGAAGACGACGTCGACCCAGGGAGCGCGCTTGACGATCTCCCCTCGGTCCTTCTGCGCGAGACACCCGCCGACGGCGATCTGCAGCCCCGGGTTGGCGACCTTGTCCGGGCGCAGGTGGCCCAGGGTGCCGTAGAGCTTGTTGTCGGCGTTCTCCCGCACGGCGCAGGTGTTGAACACGATCAGGTCGGGCTTGGCCCCGCGGTCGACGGGGACGTACCCGGCGTCCTCGAGCTGCCCGGCGAGGCGCTCGGAGTCGTGCACGTTCATCTGGCAGCCGAAGGTGCGGATCTGGTACGCCCTGGGTGCCTGGTTCTCGGTCATCGTCCTTCAGGGTAACCCTCGCCTGACCAGGCCAAGCCGCCGCCCGCCCGGGGCCGGCGCTACGCCGATCGGGCGACATCCGCGAGCGGACCTCAACCGCCTGCGCCGTTCGGGTGTGACAGCTGCGCGGACCTCCGGGTCGACCGGATCCGCACCACCGGGAACTGCGGCCAGGGAGAACCACGATGAGCGCTGGGAAACGACGCGTCGGCAACGCGGTGCTGGCGGTGGGGAGCGCCCTCGCCGCGCTCGTGGCCGTGGCGCCCGCCGCGGGCGCCGCCCCCGTCCGCAACGGGACGTGCGAAGCCGGCGAATTCTGCCTCTACTACCAGTACGACCTGCAAGGATCGGTTTCGGACTTCACCACCTCGATCGCGAACTACGGGAGCACCCAGCCGACCTGCTACGAGTTCAAGGGCGCCGGCGCCGGCCAGGGCCAGTGCGTCAAGAACCGGGCGCTCTCGGGGTACAACCGGACCAGCCACGTCGTCAGGCTCTACTTCAACAGCAACTACGGCGGCACCTACATCGACTTCCAGCCCAACGACGCCAGGGACGGCGGCCTGGGCCCGCTCGACCTGAACAACGCCTCGCACAAGATCCTCTAGCGGCGGGTCGAAGACCGGCTCTGGAACTGATCGAACCCCTGATCCCGTCCCGACCAGCGCCGCGCGGTCCGGGTGGGCGGCCCCGGATCGATGACCGTGCCGCGCTGGAGGGGATCTTGTTCGTGCTCGACACCGGCTGCCGCCGGCGAGGCCTACCCGAGCAGCTCGGATGCGGTTCCGGGCCGAGGGAGATCGATCTCCTGGAGGAGGCTGCAGCTTCAGAGGCGTTCGACGCGGTCGGCCTGCGGGCCCCGGTCGCTCTGACGCACCGCGTACCGGACCCGGTCACCCTTCTGCAGCGGCTCCGACCCCATGACCACGGACACGTGGGCGAAGAGATCGTCGCCGCCTGCGTCCGGGGTGATGAAGCCGAAGCCGCGGTCGGCGTCGTAGCGCGCGACGACGCCCTCGCCGCCTCGTGCGGGCACGTCCCGCGCCGCCGGCCCTGCGGCCGCGGCAGGTGCCGTCTGGGGCTCGGCGCCCCGGACCAGGTGCACGTCGCGGGCCTGCGGGCCCTTGTCTCCACTGGCCACCTCGTAGGCGACGCGGTCGCCCTCCGCGAGCCACGTCAGCCCCTCGGCCAGGGCCCGGGCGTGCACGAAGACGTCCCCGGCGCCGGAGTCGGGGTTGATGAAGCCGAAGCCCTTGTCCTCGTCGTACCAGGCCACCGTGCCGTCGGCACCGTCCGCGATACCGGCCGCAGCGGGTGAACCGGCCCCTGCTCCCAGCGGGATCACGTGCCCGGCCTGCGGGCCGCGCTCGCCTTCGACGATCAGGAAGGCCACCCGCTGCCCCTCGGTGACCACGCCGCCGGTCACGATGGCGGAGCTGTGCACGAAGATGTCGGCGCCGCCGCCGTCCGGCGACGCGAAGCCGTACCCCTTGCCCGGCTCGTACCAGTTGATGGTGCCGAGCAGGCCCACGGCGCTGCCGGTGGCCGCATCGGCGGTGACGCGAACGCGCAGCGCCTGGGGCCCGCGGTCGTTCTCGCCGACCTCGAACACGACGGCCTGACCCTCGCGGAGCAGTTTCGCGCCGCCGTCCCCGATGATCTCGGAGGCGTGCACGAACACATCCGGCGAGCCGTCCTCGGGCGCGAGGAAGCCGAAACCCCGTTCGGCGTCGAACCAACGGACGGTCCCTTGCGGCATCAAAAACTCCAGGTCGAGAGAGCGGGCACTGGCCCCCAGTCTCTCTGACAGACCTCGCGGTCCGTCGGCCGGGCCCACAGGTGGGCGGTGCGGAGCCAACGGCCCGCCGGGTTTCGAGACCAGGTCTAAGCGCCGCGCATGACGTCGTAGACGTCCTCCTCGCCCGCTTCGGCCGCGGCGCGGGGGAACATCGCCTTTTCGTACTCCCCCAGCGCCTTCTCCGGGTCGCCCGGGTGCGCGGCGATCGCCTGGGCGAGGGAAGCGCCGTCCAGCATGGCCAGGTTGGCCCCTTCGCCGTTCGGCGGCAGCAGGTGGGCCGCGTCGCCGATCAGGGTCACTCCCGGGACCCGCTCCCAGCTGTGCCCGGCCGGCAAGGTGAACAGGCGGCGCAGCACCGGCGGGACGTCGCTGTCGGTGAGCAACGCCGTCAGCTCCGGGGCCCCGCCGCCGAACTCTTCGGCGACCCGGCCGGACCAGTCCCGCGGCTTGCGCAGCTGCGCGTACGTGTGCAGCGTCCCGCCGCGTTCGCGGTGCGCCAGGATCCCCTTGCCCGGTGCCAGCGCGAACATCGACCCCGCGCCCACGGCTTCCGCGGCGGCGGGGTGGCGCGTGTCCGCGTCGAACAGGAAAGTCTCGACCACCGAAACGCCGGCGTACTCCGGAACGGCGTCCGACAGCAGCGGGCGGACCCGGGACCACGCGCCGTCCGCGCCGACGAGCACGCTCGTGACGACGGTGGTGCCGTCCGCGAAGCCCACCTCGTGGCGGCCTTCGCCGAGAGCCCGGGCGCCGGTCGCCTTCCGTCCCCAGTGGACGGTCCCGGGCGGCAGCGAATCGAGCAGCAGCTGCCGCAGTTCGCCGCGCTGGACCTCGGGCCGTTCGCCGGTTCCGTCGTCGGGCCGGTCGAGCAGCACCCGTCCCGTCCGGTCGAGGACGCGGTAGGACTCCCGGCCCGCCAGCACCAGCTCGCGGAACCCCTCCGTGAGGCCCGCCGCTTCGAGCGCCTTCTGGCCGTTCCACGGGTGGATGTCGAGCATGCCGCCCTGGCGGCGGGTGGCCGGCGAGGGCTCCGCTTCGTAGACCGTCGCCGGGATGCCGTGGACGTGCAGGACCCGGGCCAGCACCAGGCCGCCGAGTCCGGCTCCGATGATCGTGATGGTTCTTTGGATCGTCACTCCAACGACGCTACCACGACTTTGGATCGCCGATCCAACCATGGCATGATGAGCCCATGGCGAAACGACGCACGGACGGGCTGTCCCGGGAGGTGATCGTCAAGGCCGCGGCCGAGCTGCTCGACGACGGTGGTGAGGCCGCGCTGACCTTCCGCGCGCTCACGACGCGGCTGAGCACCGGCTACGGCGCGATCTACCACCACGTGGCGAACAAGAGCGACCTGCTCGCGGCGGCCACCGACGACGTCATCGCCGACGTCCTGACCGGCGTGGTCGTCACCGGGGACCCGCTGGAGGCCCTGCGGACCGTGGCACTGGGCCTGTTCGACGCGATCGACGCCCACCCGTGGGTCGGCGCCCAGCTCTCCCGGGAGCCGTGGCGCCCCGCGCTGCTGGAGATCTACGAAAGCACCGGCCGGCTGCTCGACGCGCTCGGCGTTCCCGAACAAGCGCTGTTCGACGCCGCGGGCGCGCTCGTGAACTACGTCCTCGGCGTCGCCGGGCAGAACGCCGCGAACGCCCGGGTCCTCGCCTTCGGCGAAGCGGACCGGACGGCCTTCCTCGCCAAGGTCGCCGCGCAGTGGGCGGAGCTGGACCCGGCGAGGTACCCGTTCGTGCACCGGGTTTCCACGCGGCTGCGCGAGCACGACGACCGCGCGCAGTTCCTCGCCGGCGTCGACATCTTCCTGGCCGGGATCGCGGCCCTCCGGTAGCCGGCGGCCACCGGAGGGCCGGGCCGGTCACCAGCCGACCGCGACCACCAGCCACTGCGGGTCGCCGTGGGAGACGAACGACGACTGGGCGGCCACGTCGTCGTACGGGAAGCCGTACGCGAGGTGGTTGATCCCGTGGTCGTGCCAGAACTTCGCGTAGTAGTTCGCCGGCGCCGCCTGGTAGTACCGCGCCGGGTCCTGCCACTGCGACTGCGGCAGGTGCGCGGTGTGGCGGTTCAGCGCCGCGCACATGTCGGGGTTGCCGGCCAGCGAACCGGCGCAGCCGGTGATGTTCGACGTCGGCTCGTTGACGCCGACCGACTGCGCGTAGGCGGTGAAGTAGTTCGCGTACTTGCCGCCGGCGCGGAAGTCCGGCGCGCTGCCCGGGGCCGGGATGCGGTACGGCGCGTTCACCGTCGCCAGGCCCTTGAACTCGGCCGGCACCTCGGACTGGAACCGGGCGAAGGTGGCCGACCGGTCCTCCTGGAACAGGCCGTAGTCGTCACCGACCTGGACGTCGTAGCCGTCGTGCGCGTGCAGCCGCATGGCCAGCTTCAGCGCGAACGCGTCGACCCGGGTGGTGTTGCCGTTGAACACGTCCGGCCCGACGGTGAACTCGATGAAGTCGGCGTACTGGCTGTTCGGGCTGCCCAGGTAGAAGTACATCCGGCCGGCGGAGTTGGCCGGCATGTCGATATACGGCTGTTCGGCGATCGAATGCGTCTGGCCGCCGAAGTTCCAGTACACCTGGCTGTCCGGGTACTTGCCGTTGGTGCGGTTGAGCACCTTCACGGTGAGCACGTTGTGCGCGGCCGGGATGCTCGCGGTGTCACCCCAGAACGAGTCCGGCGGGGTGCCCGCGCCGGGTTGCGTCGTCCCGCCGCCGGTGCCGAACACCTGGAACTCCCACAGCGAGACGCCGTACGGGGTGGCGCGCGCGGTCGTGGCGAGCCGGACGTACCGGCCGGAGCCGGTCACGTTCAGCGTCTGCGTGCCCCCGGTGCCGGTGGTCGTCTGGTACACAGTGGACCACGTGGAACCGGTGGCGGACACCTGGATCTGGTACGCCGTGGCGTAGGCGGCTTCCCAGCGGAGCACGACCTGGCTGACGGTCGCCGCCCCGCCGAGGTCGACCTGGATCCACTGTGGATCGCTGAACTGCGACGACCAGCGGGTGGCGGTGTTGCCGTCCACCGCCGCGCTCGCGGGGGTGCCGGCGTTCTCCACCGACGACGCCGTGGCGGGTTTGCCTTGGGAGATCAAGGCGTCCGCCGCGGTCGCCGGCGGCGCGGCGAGGCCGAGGACGGCGACCGCGAGGGCCGCCGCGAGGGTCGCCAACCGGGTACCGGGTCCGCGGCGACGGCGCCGCGGCGGGACGTTCGAGGGCATGGTTCCTCCCTGGCCGGGGAAGTGGGGCGGACCCGCCGCCGGTCAGGGGACGGCGCGGCCCGGCTCGTCCCCTGAACGCCGGGCGGATGCCCTCGAGGGCCGGCGGGGAACGATCGGTGAAAAGGTTCATACCACCGCACCCGACCTGTCAACCCTTGACAGTTCCGCGCCGCGGAGCGATCCTCGGAACCGGTTCCACCTCGAACCTCTGCGTGGCGCCGCCACCCGCCCAGGGGCCCCTCCCCGGGAGTCAGCCATGCCCATCCCCGCCGTCCACTGTGGACTTACGCGACGAGGTCGGCCAAGGCCGCCGCGGCCGCCCGCTGCCCGGACACCAGCGCGCCCTGCACGGACGGCGTGTCCCGGTGGTCCCCGCACACGTACCGGCCCGGGCCGACCCGCACCGGGCGGCGCAGCGGGGCGCCCGGCCCGAACACCGGCAGCGCTTTCGGCACCGCGTATGTCCCGAGCAGCTCCCAACCGCTGGTGTCCGTCTCGTAGAGCCGCGCCAGCCGCCGCCGGACCCTCGGTTCCAGCCCCGGGTCGGCACGGTCCGGCACCGACGCGGCGATCAGCGCCGAGCCCTCCGGAGCGTAGGCCCGGGACACCTCGCTGAGCACCGCCGTGTTCAGCAGCAGGTCGTCGAGGCCGTCGACCAGCAGGGTCGGTGAGCGCAGCGGCGAGGTGCGCGCGCGGTAGTAGAACGTCGTGACCGCGTGCCAGCCCGGCGCCTCGACCCCCGGCAGCAGCCGCGCGGCCGTGTCCCCGTCGGTCGCCACCACCACGGCCCGCGCGCGGACTTCTTCGCCGTCCCGCGTGCGGACGCCGTCCTCGGTGACCGCGTCGACCTCGACGCCGGTGCGCACGGTCAGCCCGGCCGCCAGCTGCCGCGGCAGGGCCTGCATCCCCTCGGCGGGCAACGCGCCGCCGCCTCGCAGGAAGCTGCGCCAGATCAGGTGGAACATGCGGCTCGACGTCGTCAGTGCCGGGTCGAGGAACACCCCGGCCAGGAACGGCCGCAGCACCTCCTCGACCGTCGCCCGGGTCAGCCCCCAGTGCCGCAGCTCCTCGGCGGTGCTGCGCCCGTTGTCCGTCCGGTCGGCCGTCAGCACGTCCTTGGCCGCCAGCGCCGCCATCCGCGCGCCGTCGGCGGGGCGGCTCACCGCGAACGCGGCGGCCCCGCGCAGCGCGGGCAGGCCGTGCCACGGCCCGGCGAGCCACCGGCGGCCCGAGCCGGTCATCGCGATCGCGCCGCGCGTGAAGGGCCGCGGCCGCAACGCGGCGACGTCGGCCAGCCGCCGCAGCGCCGGGTACGCGGGCAGCAGCACCTGGAACCCGCGGTCGAGCCGGAACCCGGCGACGACGTCGGTGCGCACCCGGCCGCCGACGTCGTCGCCCGCCTCCAGCACCGTGACCTCGGCGCCGGCCCGGCGCAGCCGCCGCGCCGCGCTCAGCCCCGCCAGCCCGCCACCCACGACGACGACGTCCATGCCGCTCTCCCTTCCTCTGCGCGAGGGGTGCCCGGATCGCCCGTCGCCAACCGCCGGGGCGCCGGATCTGGCACGATCGGGCCGTGGCCACGACGCGGCGGAGGCAGGCGCTCGCGATGGCGGCCGCCCTGGTCCTGGTACTCTCGGCGTGCAGCTCGGGGTTCGGCGACCTGAAGCTGCGGATCGCCGCCGGCAACCCCGGCGGTGTCTACGACAAGCTCGCCCAGACCCTCGCCACGGCCTGGGCCGCCGGCCTGGGCATCGAGCGGCCCGCCGTGCTGCAGACCCAGGGCTCGCCCGACAACATCGACAAGGTGCTCGCCGGGGCCGCCGACGTCGCGTTCGTCGCCGCCGACGTCGCCGCCGACCGGTACAAGAGCGATCCGCGGCTGACCACGCTCGCCCGCATCCACGACGACTACCTGCACGTCGTCGTGCGCGCCGACTCCGATATCAAGACCGTCGGGCAGCTGCGCGGCCGCCGGATCGCGACCGGCGCGAAATCCTCGGGCGTGGAGTACATCGCCCGCCGGCTCCTGCAGGCGACCGATCTGACCGGGTCGGTCACCACCAGCTCCCGCGGGCTCGACGACTCCGTCAAGGCCCTGCTCGACGGCGAGATCGACGCCTTCTTCTGGTCCGGCGGCCTGCCGACGCCCACGCTGGCCGCCTACAACGGCACGCAGTCGCTGCGCCTGCTCGACATCGCCGACGTGATGCCGAAGATGCAGGAGATCAACCAGGTCTACGGCACCGCGTCCATCCCGGCGAGCACGTACAACCAGCCGGGCCCGGTGACCACGCTGCTGGTGCCCAACTTCCTGATCGTCCCGAAGTCGATGAGCGACGACGTCGCCGAGGCGCTGGTCCGGGGCCTGTTCGACGCGCGCCAGCAGCTGGCGCTGGCCAACCCGGCGGCGCTGTCGATCGACGTCCACCCGGGCATCGAGACCCAGCCGATCCCGCTGCACCCCGGCGCGCTGCGGTACTACCGGGACAAGAAGACCTAGGCGGCCGGGAACGTCATCGTGATCCGCAGGCCGCCGCCTTCGGGCAGGTCGAGCGCCAGCTCGCCGTCGGAGTGCGCGGTCAGCTCGGACACGATCGCCAGGCCCAGCCCCGAACCCGGCACGTTCTGGTGCGCCGGGCTGCGCCAGAACCGGTCCAGCGCCCGGTCGAGCTCCTCGGGCGGCAGGCCCGGCCCGTGGTCGCGGACGGACAGGCGCACCCGGTCGCCGTCGCGTTCGACCGCGATCCGGATCTCGGTGCCGGCCGCGGTGAACTTCAGCGCGTTGTCCAGCAGCGCGTCCAGGATCGTCTCGGCGCCGCGCGGCGGCATCCGGACCCGCGCGCCGTCGCCCGCCGCGTCGACGACCAGGCGCACGTCCCTGGCCTCGCCGACCACCGACCAGTCGGCGACGCGCTCGGCGACGGCATCGTCGAGCACCACCGGGTCCAGCTCGCCCCCGGACGCCTCGGCGCGGGCCATCGAGAGCAGGCCGTCGAGGATCTGGTGCAGCCGCCCGGCGTCGACGCGCGCGGCCTCCAGGTCGGCGGCGGACTGGTCGTCGACGACGTGGCCGTCGAGGTTCCCGAGCCGGATCTTCAGCGCGGTCAGCGGGTTGCGCAGCTGGTGGGAGGCGTCCGCGACGAACGCGCGCTGCGCGGCCAAGGCGGTCGACACGCTTTCGGCCATCCGGTCGAAGGAGCGGCCGAGCTGCCGCAGCTCCGGCGGTCCGCCGCCCTCCCCCACCGGCTCGGCCTCCCGCCCGCTGACCACGGACGCCACCAGGGCGCCGGTCGCGTCGTCGAGCCGCTTGACCGGCTTCAGGATCCACCGCACGACCGGGATCGCCACGGCGAGCGCCAGCACGAAGGCGAGGATGCCGCCCGCGGCGAGCAGCAGCCACCACCACAGCACGGCGGCGCGCTCGGAATCGGTGGTGGACACGGTGAGCACCGCCCCGCGCACCTCGCCGTCGGCGAGCACCGGCTCGGCGAGCACCAGCGGCGTCGAGTCCCACGGCATCAGCACGCCGGCGGGCTGCGACCGGCGGCCGGCCAGTGCCTCGTGCACCGGGTCGCTGATCCGCTCGTCCTTGAGGTCGATCCGCGCGGCGGCCGGGCCCAGCGACGTGACTACCGGCCTGCCGTCCTGGTCGACGACCACCACCTGGACGCCGTACACCTCGGTGTAGCGGCGGACGTCGGGCTCGATCAGGTACGGCTTGTTGTCCAGCAGCGGCCGCTGCGCCAGCGACGCGAAGCGCGCGGTGTCGGTGAGCCGGTCGAGGAAGAGGTCCTGCTGCGCGCCGGCGGCGATCGAGATGGCCAGCGGGATGCCGAGGCCGAACACCAGCAGCGCCACCAGCGTCAGCACGATGCCCTGCAGCCGGACGCGCACGTCAGCTCCGGGCGGCCGCGCCGCCGAGCCGGTAGCCGACCCCGCGGACCGTCTCGATCAGCGCCGGGCGGCCCAGCTTCGTCCGCAGCGTCGCGACGTGGACGTCCAGCGACCGGCTCTCCGCGGCGCCCCGGTGCCCCCACACCTCGGTCAGCACGTGCTCGCGCGAGCACACCGCGCCGCGCGCGCCGGCGACCAGCGCGAGCACCTGGAACTCCTTGCGGGACAACGCGATCGCGCGCCCGTCGACCAGCACCTCGTGCCGCGCCAGGTCGACGCTGACGTCACCCACCTCGATGACCACCGGCTCGGTGACGGTGTGCTCCGGACGGCGCCGGCGCACGGCTTCGACGCGGGCGAGCAGCTCCTCGACGTCGTAGGGCTTGACGAGGTAGTCGTCGGCGCCCGCGCGCAGGCCCCGGATCCGGTCGTCGACCTCGCCGCGGGCCGACACGACGATGATCGCGACGTCGCTGACCGCGCGGATCTGGGTGCAGAGGGTGACGCCGTCGATGTCCGGCAGCCCCAGGTCGAGCAGGACGACGTCGACCTCGTGCACGCGCTCGAGCACGCCGGCGCCGGTGGCCAGCCGCGCGATCGCCAGGCCGCGGCGGGTCAGCGCCGGGATGAGGGCGCCCGCGACCCGGTCGTCGTCCTCCACCAGCAGCACCCGCACCCGTCCGCCTCCCATGGTGAGCCGCTCCACCGGCCGGTAGCGCCGAACTCTAGGACGTCCCGCCGCACCGCGCACGGGCCACCCGGACGGTGACTGTGGGTTACGCTGACGCCGATACCCCCAAAATGGACATCGATACGCAGTTGAAACCCTAAGTATTGCTCAACTCGGCTTGCCAGCCGGTAAAGCAACGGTAGGTTCTCGCCATCGCGTGGTGACCCACGCCGCATTCGAACGACCCTGGAGGCCAGATGACCGCGGAGGTGGCGGCGCCGATGATCAAGGCGTCCGCCGTGAACAAGTACTTCGGCGACCTGCACGTGCTCAGGGAGATCACGCTCGAGGTGCCTCGCGGCCAGGTCGTCGTGGTGCTGGGTCCGTCGGGGTCGGGCAAGTCGACCCTGTGCCGGGCGATCAACCGGCTCGAACCGATCAACTCGGGCGAGATCGCCGTCGACGGCGTCCCCCTGCCCGCCGAAGGCAAGGCCCTCGCGGCCCTGCGCGCGGACGTCGGCATGGTGTTCCAGTCGTTCAACCTGTTCGCGCACAAGACCATCCTCGAGAACGTCATGCTCGCGCCGGTGAAGGTCCGCAAGACCTCGCAGGCCGAAGCGCGCAAGACGGCGCTGGAGCTGCTGGAGCGCGTCGGCATCGCCAACCAGGCCGACAAGTACCCGGCGCAGCTGTCGGGCGGCCAGCAGCAGCGCGTGGCGATCGCGCGGGCGCTGGCGATGCGGCCGAAGGTCATGCTGTTCGACGAGCCGACCTCGGCGCTGGACCCGGAGATGGTCCAGGAGGTCCTCGACGTCATGACCGGCCTGGCCAAGGACGGCATGACGATGCTGGTCGTCACCCACGAGATGGGCTTCGCCCGCCGGGCAGCCGATCGGGTGATCTTCATGGCCGACGGCGAGATCGTCGAGGACACGACGCCGGACGAGTTCTTCACCGCGCCCAAGAGCGAGCGCGCGAAGGACTTCCTCGGCAAGATCCTGACCCACTAGCACTTTCCCCGGCCGTGCGGCCGGACGAGATTCGGAAGGAACACCAGAGACGATGCGGTTGAACCGAGTTCTGCAGGTCGGCGCGGTCGTGATGGCCGCCGGGCTGGCCCTGACGGCCTGCGGCGGCGGGTCCGGCAGCGGCGCGAGCGGCGACAAGAACCTGGTCCAGCGGGCCAAGGACAACAAGAAGCTGACGATCGGCATCAAGTTCGACCAGCCGGGCCTCGGCCTGAAGAAGCCGGACGGCACCTACGCCGGCTTCGACGTCGACGTCGCGAAGTACATCGCGAAGCAGCTCGGCGTGGACGAGTCGGGGATCACCTGGAAGGAAGCGCAGTCGGCGCAGCGCGAGGACCTGATCAAGAAGGGTGAGGTCGACTTCATCGTCGCCACCTACTCGATCACCGACAAGCGCAAGAACGACGTCTCCTTCGGCGGCCCGTACTTCGTCGCGCACCAGGACCTGCTGGTCCGCCAGGACAACACCGACATCACCGGCCCCGAGTCGCTGACCGGCAACAAGAAGCTCTGCTCGGTCAAGGGCTCGACCCCGGCGCAGAACGTGAAGTCGAAGTACGCCAAGGAGGTGCAGCTGCAGGAGGTCGGCAAGTACACCGACTGCGTCACCGCGCTCCTCAACGGCACCGTCGACGCGATGACCACCGACGACGTGATCCTCGCCGGCTACGCCGCGCAGCAGCCCGGCAAGCTCAAGCTGGTCGGCAAGGGCTTCACGGACGAGAACTACGGCGTCGGCCTGAAGAAGGACGACGCGGACGGCAAGGCCGCGATCAACAAGGCCATCCAGGCGATGGAGCAGGACGGCTCCTGGGAGAAGTCGCTGCAGGCCAACGTCGGCCCGTCGGGCTACAAGATCCCGCAGGCGCCGGCGATCGCTCCCTGATATCCGGTTTGTGAAGTCGAACGGTGCGCCGTGACCGCGGCGCACCGTTCCCATACCGAGGCCAGGTTGGACAACCGTGTTCGATTTTCTGAACAACCCTGACTACAACCTCGTCGAGGCGTTCTGGACGACGATCCAGCTCACGTTCTTCTCGGCGATCGGGGCGCTCGTCTGGGGCACGATCCTCGTCGCGATGCGGGTCAGTCCCGTGCCGATCATGCGCGGCTTCGCGACGGCGTACGTGAACATCTTCCGGAACACCCCGCTGACCGTGATCATCATCTTCACGTCGCTGGGTCTGTCGTCCACGCTGGGCATCAACCTGGCCGCGGCGGACTCGCCCACGTCGCTGGCCGACAACGCGTTCCGGCTGGCCGTGCTGGGCTTCATCGTCTACACGGCGACGTTCGTGTGCGAGTCGCTGCGCTCGGGCATCAACACCGTCCCGGTCGGCCAGGCGGAGGCGGCGCGGGCGCTGGGGCTGAACTTCCTGCAGGTGCTCACGCTGATCGTGCTGCCGCAGGCGTTCCGCTCGGTCATCGCGCCGCTGGCGAACGTCCTGATCGCGCTGCTGAAGAACACCACCGTGGCCTCGGTGATCGGGGTCGCCGAGGCGTCGCTGCTGATGTCGACGATGGTGGAGAACGAGTCCGACTCGCTGTTCCTGGTCTTCATCCTGTTCGCCGCGGTGTTCGTCGCCCTGGTCCTGCCGCTCGGCCTGCTGCTGGGCTGGGTCGCCAAGAAAGCCGAGGTCAAGCGATGAGCACGCAGTCCGTCCTCTACGACATCCCCGGCCCGAAGGCGCGCACGCGCAACTGGATCTACAGCGTGCTGTTCGTGCTGGTGTTGCTGCTGGTGGCGTGGTTCGTGTACCGGGGCTTCGACGAGAAGGGCCAGTGGGCCGGCGCGCTCTGGAAGCCGTTCGTCGACGGCTCGACCTGGACCCAGTTCCTGCTGCCGGGCCTGCTGAACACGCTGAAGGCCGCGGCGCTGTCCATCGTGATCGCGCTGCCGATCGGCGCGCTGCTGGGCATCGGCAGGCTGTCCGAGCACAGGTGGATCCGGATCCCGGTCGGTGCGGTGGTGGAGTTCTTCCGCGCCATCCCGGTGCTGCTGCTGATGGTGTTCGCGGCGTCGTTCTACGCCTACTACACCGGCATCGAAGCCGACACCCGCCCGCTGTTCGCGGCGGTGACCGGCCTGGTCCTCTACAACGGCTCGGTGCTGGCCGAGGTGTTCCGCGCGGGCATCCTGTCCCTCCCGAAAGGACAGACCGAGGCCGCCTCGGCCCTCGGCCTGCGCAAGACGCAGGTGATGACGAACGTCCTGCTCCCGCAGGCCATCACGCTGATGCTGCCGGCCCTGGTCAGCCAGCTGGTGGTCATCCTGAAGGACACCGCGCTCGCCGGTCAGCTGACCATCGGCTACGACGAGCTGATCCGTGGCTCCGGCCCGATCACCGGCAACTTCAACAACACGATCCCGACGCTGATCGTCATCGCGATCATCTTCATCGTGCTGAACCTGCTCCTGACCCGGCTCGCCTCCTACCTGGAGCGGAAGCTTTCGCGCCGGAAGAAGGCGCCCCGCGGGGCGAAGCCGCTCGAAGAGGCTCCGTCGTCGATCGTGGCGGAAACCGACATGGCCACCGGCCGGGGTGTCTGACTCCCGGTCGGCTCGGCGAGCGGGTGGGTGCGCAGGCCGCACCCACCCGCTTTTTCGTGGCCGGGTTGTCCTACCCGGGGGTCTCCCCTAGCGTCGGGCGCATGGGTGTCGCACTGGTGACCGGCAGTTCCCGCGGGCTCGGCCGGGTGATCGCGCGCAGACTGGCGCGCGACGGGTTCGCCGTCGCGGTCAACGGCCACCACGACGACGCCGACCTCAAGACGGCGGCGGAGGGCATCCTCGCCGAAGGCGGCAAGGCGGCGGCGTTCGCCGCGGACGTCACCGACCGCCGTCAGGTCGGCGAGCTCGTCGACGGCGTCACCGCGCTGCTGGGCCCGATCACGGTGCTGGTGCTGAACGCGACCGGTCCGCAGCCCGAGGCCCCGGTGTCCCAAGTGGACTGGCCGGACCACCTGGCGCAGCTGGACTTCTTCGTGCGGTCCCCGGTGCTGCTCGGGCACGCGGTGCTGCCGGGGATGCGGGCCCGCGGCCACGGCCGGATCGTCCACGTCGACTCCGAGGTCGCGGACCGCCCGCCACCCGGCCGCTCGGCGTACGCGACGGCGAAGAGCGCGCAGATCGGCCTGACCCGCGCGTGGGCCCGCGAGCTGGCCCCGGACGGCATCACGGTCAACACCGTGGCCCCGGGCTTCGTCCCGGTGGAGCGGCACGCGGAGGTCGACGAGGCGGAGCGCGAGGCGTACCGCGCGTCGGTCCCGGCGGGCCGGCTCGGCACCCCGGAGGACGTCGCGGCGGCGGTGAGCTTCTTCGCGTCGGAGGACGCGGGGTTCGTCACCGGCCAGCGGCTGCTGGTGGACGGCGGCCGCGCCCTCGGTTGAGCTGCAGCACGGCCAGCACACCGAGGATGAGCACCAAGGCCAGTGCCAGCGCCGTCCACATCGCGACGTGCAGCTGCAGCAATCCGCCGGCCAGCGCGCCCATCAGCATCGCGCCCACCGCCGCCACCTTCCGCAGCGGGTGCGACCCCGGGCCGCCGGCCGCCTTCGAGTCCGCCGCGAAGCCGGTCAGCGTCATCGTCAGGACCGTCGTCGTCAGGTCGGGCGCGCCGATCCGGCGGACCGCCGCGTTCTGCAGGCCCATCGCCAGGCCCAGCACGACGATCAGCAGCTCGCTGCCCGGCCGCGTGCCGGCGCCCAGCGTCGCCGACAGCACCACCGCCACCGCCACCAGCGCCGCCTGGACCGCCGTCGCCTGCCGGAGGGCGTCGTGGTCGTCGTCGCGGCGGGCCAGCCGCCCGCCCGCGAGCGCGCCCGCCAGGAACGCCAGCACCGCGGTCAGCGACGCGAGCACCGACAGCGTCGTCTCCCCCGCCGCCGCGAACCCGAGGAACACGACGTTGCCGGTCATGTTGGCGACGAACACCCGGCCCAGTCCGAGGAAGCTGACGGCGTCGACGACGCCGGTCACGACGGTCAGCGTCAGCAGCGGCGCGGCCAGGTCGCGCGGTTTCGGTTCAGCCATGCGCGCAGTCAACCACCGCGCGGGTCAGTGCGCGGTGTCCGAGCACGTCGGTGCTGTCGACGAACTGGTCGATCGCCCCGGTCATCGGCGTGTCGCCGACCAGCGAGCGGACGAACCGTTCGGCGTGGATCACCCGGAACGGCCGGTCGAAGAAGCAGCTCACGCGGGGCTCGACCGGTTCGGTGAGGCCGAGCGCGTTGTGCTGCCGGGCGACGTTCTCGCAGGCCGCGACGAGGTGGCGTTCGCGCTCCCGCCAGTCCGTCGCCGCGAGGGCGCCGGTGAGGTGCGGGGTCAGCGCCGCGGCCGCGGGCAGCCGCGCGAAGGCGCTCCCGAGCCACTTGCTGTACGGCGGGTACCGGCGGGCCATCAGCAGGCACAGCCGCATGAGGTCCCGCACGAGCCGCGCCGCGACGACGGCGGAGCCCAGCTCGTCCCCGACCTCCCCGCATCGGCCGACGAACGCGTCCTCCTGCCCGATGCGCTGCCATTGGCAGGCGAGGACGTACCGCCAGACGTCGCCGGGGTACCAGGCGACGCGCCGCCGGAGCGCTTCGAACCCGAGGTCGTCGTGGTGCACCGCCCCGCCGGTGAACTCGGCGAAGACCTGGGTCGGGGTGGCGAGCCAGTCGTGGCGGCCGGCGTCGCGCGGGTCGAAGCCGAGGAAGCCGCGGACCCACTCGTCGAGCGTCGCGACTTCCAGTTTCGTGGGGTGGTCTCCGAAGGTGGCGGGGACCGGGACCTCCCGGACTTCCGGGAGGAACAGGAAGACGCGGGCGGTCCAGTCGTGGTCGGTGGAGCGCGCGGTGTCGAAGCCGAGGACCTCGGAGCCGGGCCCGACCAGCGCGGCGGTGTGCGGACCGTCGACGACCGGCGCGACGGCTTCGGCGTAGAACCGGCGGCTCAGCTCGATTCCGGAAAGGAAGGTCATGAATGCCAGTGTGGCTTGGCAACCCGCGAAGCGCGCTTCATTTATGCGAAGCTGCTTCGCAGCGCTTCGCGAGCGGAATCCGTTGTCGCACAGGCAGAACAGCAACATCCGTTCCGGTGAACCCCTGCGCGGCAGGAGCCGTTTTGTCGGTGGTTGCCTTTAGCGTGCGGACATGACCGAAAAGAGCACAGTACGGACGCGGGAGATGGGCGTCGAGCTGAAGGCCCAGCGCGAGGCGAAACAGATGTCGCTGCGCGAGGTGGCCCGGCGCGCCCACTGGTCGGCGTCGAAGGTGTCGGGCTGGGAGAACGGCCGGCGCATCTCGCCGATCGACCTGGCGATCTACCTCGCCCACTGCGGCACCGAGGCGCCCGAGCGCGAGCGGCTGCTGCAGCTGACCCGGCCACCGAGCGAGCTGTACTGGGTGCGGCCGTACTTCGACGAGCTCGTCGACCCGATGAAGTCCCTGATCATCCAGGAAAACCTGGCGACGGCGGTGATCTCCAACAGCCCGGCGGCCCTGCCGGGCATGCTCCAGACCGAGGACTACGTGCGCGGCATCTACGAGCTGTCCGGCCGCTACACCACGGATCGGCTGAAGAGCCTGGTCCGCGCGAGGATGGACCGGCAACGGCTGCTGCAGCGCCGAAACCCGCCCCACTGCGTCTACTTCGTCTACGAGCACACGTTGAGATCGATCCTGCGCGACCCGGCGCTGATGCACGAACAGCTGCAGTCGTTGGTACTGGCCACGAACCTGCCCCACTGCACGATCCGGGTGGTGCCCGCCTCGGCACCGCCGTACCACCTGGTGGGCAGCCGGTTCACGATCCTGGAGTTCGCCGAACACCCGCCGGTGGCGTACGAAGAAACCTTCGCCGCCGGCCTGTTCGTCGACGACCGCGTGGCGGTCGAAGCCTTCTACATCCTTCGCGCCCGCCTCGAACAGGCAGCGTTGTCCGAACGCGAGTCGCGGGAGTTCCTGGTCCGCCTGACCGAGGAGTTCGATCTCATGGCGAAGTGACCAGCTGTCCGTCGTGCCAGACTGCCCGGACCCGGGCCGGTAGCTCCGACACGTCGAGATCCACGCCGTCCAGCAGCACCAGGTCCGCACGCAACCCCGGCGCGACCCGGCCGCGGTCGTCGTCGAGCCTGAGCAGCCGCGCCGCTTCGGACGTTGCCGCCTTCACCGCGGCCGCGTTCCCCAGCACCTCGGCCAGCAGGCGCAGCTCGGTCGTCAAGTCGACATGGGGACGCGGGGCCATGTCCGACCCCGCGGCGATCCGGACGCCCGCCTCCACCGCGAGGCGCAGCGAACGCCGGTGCGTGGCGGCGGACTCGGTGTCGCTCATCGGCGAGAGCGTCGGCACGTACCAGGCGTCCGCCAACGCCGAAACGGCCGCGTCGTCGAGGAACGTGCCGTGCTCGATGCTGCGTGCCCCCGCACGGGCCGCCGACACCACGGCCGCCGAGGTGTGCGCGTGCGCCAGGACGTCACGGTCGCAGCGGGCGGCCTCGTCGACCACGGCGGCGAGTTCGTCGTCGGTCGGGCGGACGTCCACGCCCGCGTGGACCGCACGCATCGAGCTGCTCGCGCCGACCTTGATCCAGTCGGCGCCCGCGCGCACCATCCGGCGGACGGCCGCGCGGGCGGCGTCCGGCCCGTCGAACAACGGGTCCGGCAGCGACGGGTCGCCGTAGTTGTCGACGGCTCCCGCGGCCGGGTCCCACACGTCGCCGAGCCCGCCGGTCGGGCCCAGCTGACGCAGGCTGACCAGCAGGTCCGGTCCGTCGATCCAGCCCTCGGCCAGCGCGTGCTTGAAGCCGGCGTCGGCGCCCCACGCGTCGCGAACTGTCGTGATCCCCCGCGCCAGTAGCCGCCGCAGCACCGGCACGGCCTCGAGGATCCGGGCACTGCGCGGCAACGGCGAAGGCCGCCGGAAGGCGACGTGCACGTGGCAGTCGATGAGCCCGGGGATCAGCAGCCCACCGGAGCAGTCGACGGGCGGGCCGTCGAGGCCTTGCCCGACTTCGGCGATCCGCGCGCCGTCGAGCCGGACGTCGGCGCGGGTCGTCTCGCCGCTCTCGGGGTCGAACACGTGCGCCCCGGCGAGCACCGTCACCCGAGTGCCTTGCGGTAGATGAGGAAATCGCACGGCGTGGCCAGCGACGGCGCGAGGTGCGGGTAGTCCACCGCGAGGTCGGCGCGGTGCGTCACGCGGTAGCCGAGCCGGTCGTACCACTCGGCGAGGAACTGCTTGGCCGGGTGCGTCCACTCCCGCGGCACCAGCAGTTCCAGCTGCATCTCGCGGCAGCCCGCGTCCCGGCTCGCCCGCTCGGCGAACGCCACCAGCTCACGTCCGATGCCGAGGCCGCGTCGCGCGGGGTCGGCCGCGAGCATGCCGAACTCGCCGGTCGTCTCGTCGAGCCGCTGGATGCGCACCGACCCGGCCAGGTCGCCGTCGACGAAGGCGGCAGCGATCTCCCCGGCCCGCACGAAGCCGGCCACCTCGTCGGCGGAGGTCCGGTCGGTGCTGCCCTGCCAGAGCCCCTTCTCGGACTCGGCGTAGACGTGGTTGACGAGCGCGGTGATCCGGTCGATCACGGCGCGGTCGGCCGACGGCGGCAAAACCTCGATCTCGGAACGCGATTCGACTCCCACGAGACCCATCCTGCCACGCCGGGCGAAGCACGAACCGCAGCTGGTTTCCCATCGGCAAAACGCTCGCGAACCGGTTCGGCGAACCGGTTCGCGAGCGTCAGGGGTGAAGCGCTACTTGTCGCGGCGGAAGAGCTTGTTGCCCAGCCACACGATCGGGTCGTACTTGCGGTCCGCGACGCGCTCCTTCATCGGGATGAGCGCGTTGTCGGTGATGTGGATGCCCTCCGGGCAGACCTCGGTGCAGCACTTGGTGATGTTGCAGTACCCGAGGCCGTGCTCGTCCTGCGCGGCGTCCCGGCGGTCCGCGACGTCCAGCGGGTGCATCTCCAGCTCGGCGATGCGCATCAGGTACCGCGGCCCGGCGAAGGACTCCTTGTTCTCCTCGTGGTCACGCACCACGTGGCAGGTGTTCTGGCACAGGAAGCACTCGATGCACTTCCGGAACTCCTGTGACCGCTCGACGTCGACCTGCTGCATCCGGTACTCGCCCGGCTTCAGCCCCGGCGGCGGGGTGAACGACGGGATCTCCCGCGCCTTCGTGTAGTTGAACGACACGTCGGTGACGAGGTCGCGGATCACCGGGAACGTCCGCAGCGGCGTCACGGTGATCACCTCGTCCTCGGTGAACGTCGACATCCGCGTCATGCACAGCAGCCGCGGCTTGCCGTTGATCTCCGCCGAGCACGAGCCGCACTTGCCCGCCTTGCAGTTCCAGCGCACCGCCAGGTCGGCCGCCTGCGTGGCCTGCAGCCGGTGGATGATGTCGAGGACGACCTCGCCCTCGTTCACCTCCACCTTGAAGTCCTGCAGGTCGCCGCCGTCCTCGTCGCCGCGCCACACCCGGAAACTCGCCTTGTAGCTCATGCTTTGCTCCCGGGGTGGGTTTCGAGCTCGCCGTCGGTGTAGTACTTCCCGAGCTCGCCGAACTCGAACAGCTCCAGCAGGTCCTGCCGCAGCGGCACCTGCTCCTTCACCGTGACGTCGATGTCCGGCACGACCGGGTTGTCCCCGTCCGAGGCCGAGCACACCAGCAGCTTGTGCCGCCATTCGGCGTCCATGCTCGGGTAGTCGTCCCGCGTGTGCCCGCCGCGGCTTTCGGTCCGCGTCAACGCGGCCTTCGCGACGCACTCGCTGACCATCAGCATGTTGCGCAGGTCGATCGCGAGGTGCCAGCCCGGGTTGAACTGCCGGTGCCCTTCCACGGTGACGTGCAGGATGCGCTCCCGCAGCTCGGCCAGCTTCGTCAGCGCCTGCTCGATCTCACCGGCCTTGCGGATGATGCCGACCAGGTCGTTCATCGACTGCTGCAGCTCGGTGTGCAGGGTGTACGGGTTCTCCGCCGACGCGCCGGCGGGCGGGTCGAACGGCGCGAGCGCCATCTTCGCCGCGGCGTCCACATCGGACTCCAGCACCGCGGGACGGCCGTCGAGACCGGACACGTACTCGGCCGCGCCGAGGCCCGCGCGGCGCCCGAACACCAGCAGGTCAGACAGCGAGTTGCCGCCGAGCCGGTTGGAGCCGTGCATGCCGCCCGAGCACTCGCCCGCGGCGAACAGGCCGGGCACGCTCGCCGCCGCCGTGTCCGGGTCGACCTCGATGCCGCCCATGACGTAGTGGCAGGTCGGGCCGACCTCCATCGGCTCCGCGGTGATGTCGACGTCCGCCAGCTCCTTGAACTGGTGGTACATCGACGGCAGCCGCTTCTTGATCTCCTCGGTCGGCAGCCGGCTGGCGATGTCGAGGAAGACGCCCCCGTGCGGGGAGCCGCGCCCCTCCTTGACCTCGGAGTTGATCGCGCGGGCCACCTCGTCGCGGGGCAGCAGGTCCGGCGTGCGCCGGTTGTTGTCCGCGTCGGCGTACCAGCGGTCGGCTTCCTCTTCGCTTTCGGCGTACTGGCCCTTGAACACCTCGGGGACGTACTCGAACATGAACCGCTTGCCGTCGGAGTTCTTGAGCACGCCGCCGTCACCGCGCACGCCCTCGGTGACGAGGATGCCCTTGACGCTCGGCGGCCAGACCATCCCGGTCGGGTGGAACTGGACGAACTCCATGTTGATCAGCTTCGCGCCCGCCCGCAGGGCCAGCGCGTGGCCGTCGCCGGTGTACTCCCACGAGTTCGACGTCACCTTGAACGACTTGCCGATGCCGCCGGTGGCGAGCACGACGGCGGGCGCCTCGAAGAGGATGAACCGCCCGCTCTCGCGCCAGTAGCCGAACGCGCCGGCGATGCGCCCCTCGGTGGTGAGCAGCTCGGTGACCGTGCACTCGGCGAAGACCTTGATCTTGGCCTCGTAGTCGCCGGTCTCGGCGAAGTCCTCCTGCTGCAGCGAAACGATCTTCTGCTGCATCGTGCGGATCAGCTCGAGGCCGGTGCGGTCACCGACGTGCGCCAGCCGCGGGTAGGTGTGCCCGCCGAAGTTGCGCTGGCTGATCCGGCCGTCGGCGGTGCGGTCGAACAGCGCGCCGTAGGTCTCCAGCTCCCAGACGCGGTCCGGCGCCTCCTTGGCGTGCAGCTCGGCCATCCGCCAGTTGTTCAGGAACTTGCCGCCGCGCATGGTGTCGCGGAAGTGGACCTGCCAGTTGTCGTTCGAGTTCGCGTTGCCCATCGACGCCGCGCACCCGCCCTCGGCCATCACCGTGTGCGCCTTGCCGAACAGGGACTTGCACACGACGGCGACGCGGAAACCGCGTTCGCGCGCCTCGATCACCGCTCGCAGACCGGCGCCACCGGCCCCGATCACCACCACGTCGTAGCTGTGGCGTTCGACCTCGGTCATAGAAGAATTCCACCTCGGAACTGGGGATGTCGCTGTCGGGAAGAAGGGTGCGCTAGTTGACGAATCTGAGGTCCGAGATCGCGCCGCTGGCGACGAGCATGACGTAGAAGTCGGTCAGCACCAGCGTGCCGAGCGTCGTCCAGGCCAGCGCCATGTGCCGGGTGTTGAGCTTCGAGACCTTGGTCCAGATCCAGTAGCGCACCGGGTGCTTGGAGAAGTGCTTCAGCCTGCCGCCGGTCACGTGCCGGCACGAGTGGCAGGAAAGCGTGTACGCCCACAGCAGGATCACGTTGCCGAGCAGGATGATGTTGCCCAGCCCGAACCCGAAGCCGCCGGTCTTCCCGTGGAACGCCGTGATCGCGTCGTAGGTGTTGATCAACGAGACGATCAGCGCGACGTAGAAGAAGTAGCGGTGGACGTTCTGGATGATGAGCGGCAGCCGCGTCTCGCCGGTGTACTTCGCGTGCGGTTCCGCGACGGCGCAGGCGGGCGGGGAGAACCACACGGCCCGGTAGTAGGCCTTGCGGTAGTAGTAGCAGGTCAGGCGGAACCCGAGCAGGAACGGCAGCACGACGAAGCCGAGCGGGATCCAGCCGGGCAGGTCGCCGAACCAGTGGCCGAAGTGGCTCGAGCCCTCGACGCAGGAAGTGGACAGGCAGGGCGAGTAGAACGGCGTCAGGTAGTGGTAGTCGGGCACCCAGTACGCGGTGCGCACGAACGACCGGACCGTCGCGTAGATGATGAACGCCGACAGTCCGAGCACGGTCAGCAGCGGCTGGAGCCACCACCGGTCCGTGCGGAGGGTGCGCTCGGCGATCCGGGCCCGCTTGGGGGCCCGGACGCCGGTGCCGACGCCGTTGTCAGCGGGAGCGCTCACCGCTGGTCGCGCTTGTAGCCGCCGACGCCTTCGTCATCGGCGCCGTGCCACAGCGACGGGTCGTACGGGGTGTCGGGTACGGGGACGCGTTCGGCCGCCTTCGCCTGCGCGGGCACCGCGAGCGGCGTGCCGTCGAGGTCCGCGGTGTCGATGTCGAGGCGCTCCACGTCGTTGGCGAGCCGGCGGACCGCCGAAGCGTCGCCGTAACGCGAGCGCAGCGCGCCGACGCACTGCCTGAGCTGGCCGATGGTTCGCCGCAGCTCGGCGATCTCGGAGGTGGACATCAATCCTCCCGGTGTGGTGGGGCCGGCGGAGCCGGGCGATCACTCGCCCCTACGGCTTTACCGTGCGTCGTGCAGTGTGACAACTAGCACACTAACGGTTCTGGGGGTGATCGGGGTCACGCGGGTCGATCTTCTGAATCGATTTTGATTCGGCGTTTTCGCGAGGTACTGTGGCCAGTGTCACGACCCAGAGGCGTCAGCGCTGCCGTCCCGCGGACCACCCCACACCAGTGATCCGGAGCCGGACATGAGCCCCACCCCCACCACGAAGCTGCACCGAGTCGTCGCCGACGTCACCGAGCGCATCGCGGCCCGCAGTGCCGCGACCCGCGCCGCCTACCTCGACCGCGTGGCCGCGGCCCACGAAGAAGGCCCGGTCCGCCGCGGTCTCGCGTGCAGCAACCTCGCCCACGGCTTCGCCGCGATGGACGGCGTCGACAAGGAAGCGCTGCGCGCGGCGCGCGCCCCCGGCGTCGCGATCGTCTCCTCCTACAACGACATGCTGTCGGCGCACCAGCCGATGCAGGAGTACCCGGCGTGGCTGAAGAAGTCGGTGCGCGGCGCGGGCGGTGTCGCCCAGTTCGCCGGCGGCGTGCCCGCGATGTGCGACGGCATCACGCAGGGCCGCGCGGGCATGGAGCTGTCCCTGTTCAGCCGCGAGGTCATCGCGATGTCGACGGCGATCGCGCTCTCCCACGACATGTTCGACGCCGCGCTGCTGCTGGGCGTCTGCGACAAGATCGTGCCCGGCCTGCTGATCGGCGCCCTCTCGTTCGGGCACCTCCCGGCGATCCTGGTCCCCGCCGGGCCGATGAACTCCGGCCTGCCGAACAAGGAGAAGGCCCGCGTCCGGCAGCTCTACGCCGAGGGTCTCGCGACCCGCGAAGACCTCCTCGACGCCGAGGCGGCGTCCTACCACTCGGCCGGCACCTGCACGTTCTACGGCACGGCCAACTCCAACCAGATGGTCGTCGAGGTGATGGGCCTGCACCTGCCGGGCGCGAGCTTCGTCCAGCCCGGTTCGGCGTTGCGCCGGGCGCTGACCGAAGAAGCGGGCCGCCGGGTCGTCGCGCTGTCCCGCGGCGAGGAGTACACGCCGGTCGCGCGGATCCTCGACGAGAAGGCGTTCGTCAACGGCATCGTCGCGCTGCTCGCCACCGGCGGCTCGACCAACCACACGATGCACCTGGTCGCGATCGCCGCGGCCGCGGGCATCCAGCTGACCTGGGACGACTTCTCCGACCTCTCGGCCGTCGTGCCGCTGCTGGCGCGGGTCTACCCGAACGGCAGCGCCGACATCAACCACTTCCACGCCGCCGGCGGCATCCAGTTCCTGGTCGGCACGCTGCTCGACGCCGGGCTGCTGCACGAGGACGTGCACACGGTCGCCGGGTTCGGGCTGCACCGCTACCGGGCCGAGCCGATCCTGTCCGACGGCGAGCTGGTCTGGCGCGACGTCCCCACCCGCAGCCTCGACGAGGACGTGCTGCGCCCGGTCTGGCGCCCCTTCGCCGCGGACGGCGGGCTGCGGATGGTCGAGGGCAACCTCGGGCGCGGGGTGGTCAAGGTGTCGGCGGTGGCGCCCGAGCACCGGGTCGTCCAGGCGCCGGCGCGGGTGTTCACCACCCAGGAGGGGTTCAAGGCCGCGTTCGAGGCCGGCGAGCTGGACCGCGACGTCGTCGTGGTGCTCCGGCAGCAGGGCCCGCGGGCCAACGGCATGCCGGAGCTGCACGGCCTCACCCCGGCGCTGGGCGTGCTGATGGACCGCGGGTACGCCGTGGCGTTGCTCACCGACGGCCGCATGTCCGGCGCGTCGGGCAAGATCCCGGCGGCCATCCAGGTGACGCCGGAAGCCGCGGCGGGCGGCCCGATCGCGCGCATCGCCGACGGCGACGTCGTGCGGCTCGACGCGACCGCGGGCAGCCTCGACGTGCTCGTCGGTGACGAAGAACTCGCCCGCCGTGAACTTGTGGACTCGCCGCCGTCCGAAGCATCCTGGACCGGCACCGGCCGAGAGCTGTTCGCCGCGTTGCGCCGGGCGGTCGGCCCCGCCGACCAGGGCGCATCGGTGTTCGGCGGTTTGACCCCGGAGCACCTCGGCGCCCTTTCGGGGGTCCAGGGGGGCTTGCCCCCCGGCCGGGGTCTGGGGCTTGGCCCCAGAGAACACGGAACGCCCGCTTTCACAACCCAGGAGGTCGGTCAGTGACCACCGGTCAGGACCTGCTCGAGCTGTCCCCCGTGATGCCCGTCGTGGTGATCGACGACGCCGACGACGCGGTGCCCACGGCCCGGGCCCTGCTCGCCGGCGGGATCGGGGTCATCGAGCTGACCCTGCGCACCCCGGCGGCGCTGTCCGCGATCGAGCGCGTCGCCACCGAGGTGCCGGACATCGTCATCGGCGCCGGCACCATCACCGCGGCCGACCACGCGAAGCAGGCGGCCGACGCGGGGGCCAAGTTCCTCGTGACGCCGGGCTGCACCGACGCGGTCGTCGACGCGTGCTTCGAGACCGGGCTGCCGTTCCTGCCCGGCGCGAGCACCGTGTCCGAGGCGATGCGGCTGGCCGAACGCGGGCTCACGGCGATGAAGTTCTTCCCGGCCGAGGCGTCCGGAGGAGTCGCGTACCTGAAGTCGATCGCGGGCCCGTTGCCGTCGTTGAAGTTCTGCCCGACGGGCGGGATCACGGTCGCGTCGGCGCCGTCGTACCTGGCACTGCCGAACGTCGGCTGCATCGGCGGTTCCTGGCTGACGGCGTCGCTCGATCCCGCCACGATCGAGAAGCTGGCCGCGGAAGCCGCGCAGCTGTAGCGGAGATCACCCCGCGTCGTCGCCACGCCCGAACGGCGGAATTGGCGTCCGCATTCCGGGAGCACCGTTCCAGGTTTCTGGAACGGTGCTCCGAGCGGGTGTGGTGGCGGTCATGATTCCCGCTGAATGGAGCAATTGCGGCCTCGGTGGGTGATTTACCGGCCTGTTATCGTTTCCCCTCGCTGTTTCGAGCGAGGAGATCCGGTGTCCCTGACCGATGTGGTCGCCCCCAGTCCCGCCCCGAGAACGTCGCCGCACTCGTCGGTGAACGTCTTTCGCTGTCCGCCCTCCACCAGCTGGGCGGCACCCTCGGTGGCTATTCCTTCGTCAAGGTGGTGGTCGACCGCGAAAACGCGGTGATCCACTTCCTGAACGACGCCCGCCATTCCTTTCACGCGATCTATATCGGGGAAGAGATCCTCGGCGTGCCCGGAGAACGGGTGCGCGCGGAGATCGATTCCTACAACCAGGACTTCTACCACGCACCGGACCGCCGGTTCCTGCTCGGCATTCTCGCCCGCCACCCGCAGCTGCTTTCGCTGGAGACGGTCGAGGTCGACACGATGCCGGCCGCGCTGATCCGCGAGTTCCACACGTTCGTCGCGCGGTACGTCGACCCGGCGCTGCCACTGGTGTTCAAGCCGGCCAACCAGCTGCAGGAGCGGATCGTCCGAGAGATCCCGCCCGGCGAGCTGCCGCGGGTGTTCGCGCACGAGCTGTTCTCGACGGCGCCGTTCGTCCCGCTGAACCCCGGCACCGCGACGGGCCGGCTGCGCGCGTTCCGCACCGAGGCCGAGTACCGCGCCGCGACGCTGGAGTGGTCGGACATCATCGTGATGGACCGCGTCCCCGACGACATCCCCCGGCTGTCGGGCATCGTCAACGCCCGCCACACGACGCCGTTGTCGCACACCAACGTCCTGGCCACCGGCTGGCAGATCCCGAACGCCGTGCAGGTCGGCGCCCTGGCCGACATCGAGCGGCGCGGGCTCGACGGCAAGTGGGTCGAGTACACAGTGGACGCTCAAGGGCTCTCGCTGCGGGAGGTCCCCGAGCCCGCCTCGGCCGCGCCGCCGAAGTGGTACGCCCAGCGCGTCAAGCTGGAAGAGCCGGAGTCCGAGCACAGCCCGATCGTCAACCTGGAGCGGCTGCGCGCGACCGACCGCTACCGGTACGGGACGAAGGCGGCCAACCTCGGCGAGCTGTACCACGTGCTGGCGCACGGTTCGCAGCGGTTGCTGGGCTTCTACCAGGTGCCGCGCCCGCCGCGGGAGAACCTGCTGCCGTACCTGGCCCGGCTGCTGGACGTCCCTCTTGACGCCGACTTGGGCGCCGCGGCCCGGCGGCTGCTCGACGAGCGCGTCCGCGTGCCCCGCGGGATCGCGTTGCCGTTCTCGCTGCAGCGGCGGTTCCTCGAGTCGTCACCGCGGATCCAGCAGGCCATCGGCAAGCTGAAGCTGGCCCTGGAGCTGGACGCCCGCGAGATCGAGCCGCTGTGCGTCGAGCTGCAGGGCCTGATCCGGTCGGCGCGGATGCCGGGCGCGCTCGCCGGGGAGATCGACTCCGCGCTGGTGTCGCAGCTGGCCGGGGTGCGGTCGTTCGTCGTGCGCAGCTCGTCGAACGCCGAAGACCTGGCCGGGTTCTCGGCGGCCGGGATCTACGAGTCGCTCAACCACGTCACCACGGCCGAGCGGATCTTCGCCAGCGTCAAGGAAGTGTGGGCGTCGCTGGTGTCGGTGCGCAGCGTCCGGCTGCGGCACCAGGCCGGGATCTCCCTCGACGAGTGCTACATGGGCGTGGTGATCCAGGAGCAGGTCGCGGCCGACTTCGGCGGCGTGCTGGTGACGACGAACCCGATGAACCGCGCGGACTTCCGCACGGTGTACGTCAACGTGTCGCCGCGCGTGACCGACGTCGTCGAGGGCTCGGCGCTGCCGATGCAGTACCTGTACTCGACGGTCGAGGGCGGCGGCCGCACGGTGTCGCTCGGCGACGCGACGTCGGACCTCGACCCGCGGGCCCACGACCAGCTGCAGCGGCTCGCGATCGCCGGCCGCCTGCTGCAGGGGCACTTCTCGCCCGACTACACGTTCGACTCGCCGGTGGACATCGAGTGGCTCGCCGACGGTGAGCACCTGCACCTCGTGCAGCTGCGTCCGTATTCCGTTTGAGTTCAGGAGAAATCGTCATGCTGGGCCTTCGCCTGCCCGCGAACCCCGCCGTCGGGCGCACCGTCCGGCTGACCTACGGGTTCCAGTTCTTCTTCGGCCTGCTGCTGTGGGTGCCGGTGTTCTACCAGTACCAGAAGCTCGTCGGCCTGTCCGACGGCGAGATCTTCGGCATCCAGAGCATCTACTACGTCGTGTTCTGCCTGCTGGAGATCCCGACCGGGATGCTCGCCGACCGGTTCGACTACCGCACCTCGCTCGCGGCGGGCGCGGGCGTGCTCGTGGCGGCGAACCTGGTGCCGGTGTTCCTCGGCTCGTACACCGGCTTCCTGGTGCACTTCATCCTGATCGCCCTGGCGCGGTCGCTGGTGTCCGGTGCGCAGAGTGCGTACCTGTACGAGTACCTGCACGCGTCGGGCGCCGGTGAGCACTACCTCCGGGTGGAAGGCGTCGGCCGCGCGTACAGCCTGGTCGGCAAGATCGTGTACTGGCCGGTGATCGGCTTGCTGATGGCGTGGAACCTCCCGTCGCCGTACTGGTTGACGGCGATCAACGCCGGCGTGGCCCTGGTGTTCGCACTGAAGCTGCCACCGATCCTCGGCGGCCGCCGGGTGACGGGCAAGACGGCATCGCTGGTGGCCGGTGTCGGCGGCGCGCTGTCGGCGTTGCGGTCGTCTCGGTGGCTGGTGTTGCTGATGGTGCAGGGCATCGCGATGTTCACGCTGGTCCGCATCTGCCAGGTGAACCTGTTCCAGCCGATCCTGGAGTCGAAGTCGCTGTCGGTGAGCTGGTACGGAGCGGTGCTGGCGGCCATGACGGTGTTCGAGGCACTGGGCGCGGCCCGCCCGCACCGCCTCCGCCGCGCGATCGGCCCGGTGGGATCGGTGTTCACGTTGACGATCGTGATGGCGCTGTGCCTCGGCGTGGTCGTGTTCGTGGGCGCGTTTCCGACGGTGGTCCTGTTGTGCGTGTTCGCGGTGGCGACGGGAATCTCGTTCCCGGTGCAGAAGCAGCTGCTGAACGATTCGATCCCGGACTCCCGCTACCGCGCGACGCTCCTGTCGATGGAGTCCATTGTGGACCGTGCGGTGTGCGCCCTGGTGGCGGTGGCACTGGGCGCGTACCTGGCGGCCGGGCGGCTCGACGAGTTCCTGGTGCTCTCGGCGGTGGTGACGTGCGCGGTGATGGGGTTGCTGGCAGTGCTGCTGCTGGCGGTCCGCAAGCACCGCTCGGACCGCAGGGTGCCGGCAGTTCGCCGCGGCGACCAGGAGCCGGCGTGCGAGGCAGCGTCGGCCAGCCCTGGGCTTGCCGGTTCCACCACGCTCAGCGGCTCGGCGGAGTTGGAAGGCCGGTTCCCCGGCTCGCAACTCCGGTCACGAGAGGTAGACCAGGTCGGCAACTAGCCCGCCTGGCACTCGCTGGCTTGCGAAGTCCGGCCGAAGCCGCGCCGGCCACCGCCCGCCCGGCGCAACTTCCTCACGGCCGCAACATCCGGTCGACGACCACCATCCGGCCGACCCGGCCTTCGCCACGCCCGCAGCGCCTCGCGCCGGCCATCGTCCGACCGGCGCGGCCTTCCCCACGCCACAAGCTCCCCGCGCCACCACCTCTTGCCCAGCGCGGCTTCCCCACACCCACAGCACCCGGTCGCGGACCACCGTCCGGCCGACCCGGCCTTCTCACACTCCCACCCCGCAGCGCCCGCTCACCAGCCAACGCCCGCCCGGGGCGGCCTCTTCCCACACCCGCACCGGCAGCGCCCGCTCACCGGCCACCGCCCGGCCGCCCCGGCCTCCCGCGCGGTGCCCAGCCGCGCGGGTCAGTCGATGACCGCGTCATCAAGGAGGGTGGACTCCGCGCCGTACTCGCGGAGTTCCTCCCTGATCACCGTGTACGCCAGCCCCTGCGGGTAGCCCTTGCGGGCGAGGAAGCCGAGCAGCCGCCGCAGCGCCGTCTGTTCGTCGACGTTGCCGAGGGACCCGAGGCGCTTGCGGACCAGTTCCCTGGCCATCTGCTCCTCGGATTCGCGGTCGACCTCCTCCGCCGCCTGCGCGGCGACCTCACCGTCGACGCCCTTGCGCCGCAGTTCGGCCACCAGCGCGGTGCGGGACAGGCCTTGGTTCGCGTGGCGGGACTTCACCCACAGCTGGGCGAATTCCTCGTCGTTGACCAGCCCTGCCCGGTCGAGCTTGCCGAGCAGGGTTTCGCTCGTCTCCTCGTCGAACCCCTTGCGGTGCAACGCCTGCCGCAACTCTTCCTGAGTCCGCGGACGAGCGGCCAGGAGATCGAAGCAGATCTCCTTGGCCTTCTTGTACCGCTCCTCGGGAGGCAGCTCGGCCGGCGGGACCTTGGGCGCCCTCGCCACCTACGTCACTCCTCAGAAGTCGACCGGCGCCGGGACCGCTTCGACGGCGTCCGCGTCGAGCTGCGGGCCGATGCCGAGCTTCTCCTTGATCCGCTTCTCGATCTCGTTGGCGATGTCCGGGTTGTCGCGCAGGAACCGGCGCGCGTTCTCCTTGCCCTGGCCGAGCTGGTCGCCTTCGTAGGTGTACCAGGCACCGGACTTGCGCAGGATGGACTGGTCGACACCCATGTCGATCAGCGAGCCCTCGCGGGAGATGCCCTGGCCGTACAGGATGTCGAACTCGGCCTGCTTGAAGGGCGGGGCCACCTTGTTCTTGACGACCTTGACGCGGGTCCGGTTGCCGACCGCCTCGCCGGCGTCCTTCATCGTCTCGATGCGGCGCACGTCCAGGCGGACCGACGCGTAGAACTTCAGCGCCTTACCACCGGTGGTCGTCTCCGGGGAGCCGAACATGACGCCGACCTTCTCGCGGAGCTGGTTGATGAAGATCGCCGTGGTGCCCGAGTTGGACAGCGCACCGGTGATCTTCCGCAGCGCCTGGCTCATCAGGCGGGCCTGGAGGCCGACGTGCGAGTCGCCCATCTCGCCCTCGATTTCGGCGCGCGGCACGAGCGCGGCCACGGAGTCGATGACGAGGATGTCGAGCGCGCCGGAGCGGATCAGCATGTCCGCGATCTCGAGCGCCTGCTCACCGGTGTCCGGCTGGGACACGAGCAGCGCGTCGGTGTCGACGCCCAGGTTCTTCGCGTACTCCGGGTCGAGCGCGTGCTCCGCGTCGATGAACGCCGCGATGCCGCCGGCGCGCTGGGCGTTCGCCACCGCGTGCAGGGCGACCGTCGTCTTACCGGAGGATTCCGGGCCGTAGATCTCGACGACCCGGCCGCGGGGCAGCCCGCCGATGCCGAGCGCGACGTCGAGGGCGATCGACCCGGTGGGGATCACGGCGATGGGCGGCCGGGTGTCCTCGCCGAGGCGCATCACCGAGCCCTTGCCGTACTGCTTGTCGATCTGCGCGAGCGCGAGCTCGAGCGCCTTGTCCTTGTCGGGTGCTGCAGGCATGGAAGTCCACCTCGCTGGTCGAAGCCCCGGCTCTCCGGGGGCTCTGTGTCGGTTCTTCAGCTGTCCGGTCCGACGCTAGCGGCGGGGACCGACAATTCCAGGCGCGGCGCCCAATCTGTGGATCGCTGGACCCGATGTGGACAACACCATAGACGAACACCTGTTCGAGGTCGGCAGCGACACACCCTTGCGCTAGGATTTTTCGCCCACCCTGGTCGGACGCCCGGGGAAACACCCAGGTCAGCGCCGTTCGCGGGGGACGTCGAAGGCGTCGCAGACCTCTCGCCAGATGTCCTTGGCCGGGATTCCCGCGGTCAGCGCCTGGTCGACGGTGCGGCCGCCGAGCCCGCTGAGCACGTGGTCCCTGGCCAGTACCTGGGCCCGCCCGGGGCCGAACTCCTCGGCCATCAGCCGCCGGAAAACCGTGATCCGCATCGAACCCACTCTAACCGGCGGGCGCGAACGGTCCGTTCGCGCCGTCTACTCCCCCGGCTGGACGCTCGCCTCGAAGTAGTCGGCCAGCGTGCCCGGGGTGGTCGCCTCGGCCTGGTCGGCCGAATTCAGCTGGTAGATGAACCCCACCAGCGGCCGGTCCGACACCGTGAACACGAGCACCGCCGACGTCCGGCCCGCGGCCGACGAGTAGTGCCCCTTGAGCCCGTTGCCGCCCCAGTCGGCCTCGGTGCGGTCGCCGCCCGCGGAGGCGAGCAGGCCGTCGGTGTACTGCTTGAGCGTGTCGGCGTTGTCGCCCTGGACGTAGGTCACCTGCGTGCCCGCCCGGCCCGGCGCGGAGCAGGTCGAGGACACGCCGAGGCTCTTCGCCGGCGCCGCCGGGCCGTTGCCCATGCCCGGCTTGCAGTCGCCGGTGTCGGCGATCTTCCCGGCGAGCTGGCGCAGGCAGCCGGTGAGGCCCCTGGCGTCGGCCCGCCCCGGCGTCCGGCACTGGTCGGCCGTGTAGGTCGTCGCCGAGGACGATGACGTCAGGAAGTAGGTCAGCCCCGCCGCGAGCACCACGACGAGCGCGGCCGCGATCCCGATGAGCAGCTTCTTCTTCCCGCCGGGCTTCGGTTCCGGCTTCTCCGCGGCAGCGGGCGAGTACGCGGGGAAGTTCGACGGCACCGGTTGCGGCCCGCTGGGCGGGAAGTTCGCCGGCGCGTACCCCGGGTACTGCGGCGGAGGCGGCGGGGGCGCGTACTGCGGGCGGGGCGGGGCACCCGCGGCCACCGCTCCTTCGACGTTCTGCGTCCGCGCGCCCATGCCGTCGCGCGCGACGTGCTGGGCACCGAGCGCGACGGCGGTCTCCGGCTGGTCGAGGCTGCCCGGCACGACGCCGAGCTTCTCCGCGATCATCGTGCCGACCAGCGGCAGCCTGCTCGACCCGCCGACGAGGTAGATGCCGGCCAGCCGGTCCGGGGTCAGCCCGGACGAGCGCAGCGTCCGCGAAAGCAGTTCGACGCTGCGCAGCATCGCCGGCCGGACCAGGCCTTCCAGCTCGCCGCGCGTGACGAGGACGTCCTTGAACGGCTCGGGCATCGGCACCTCGGTCTGCGGGTGCCGCGACAGCGCCTCCTTGGCCGCCTTGACGTCCTCCTGCAGCGCGCGCCGGGTGCGCCGGTCGCCGGTGGACTCGGGCCGCAGGAGCCGTTGCCAGCGCTGCGGGTCCGAGTGCGAGACCTCACGCCCGACGTGCACCATCAGCGCCTGGTCGACGTCGAGGCCGCCGAGGTCGGGCAGGCCGTCCTCGGCGAGCACCGTGAACCCGTTCTGCGTGGCGCCGACGACGGCGACGTCGAAGGTGCCCGCCCCGAGGTCGTAGACGGCGAGCGCCTGGCCGGGCGCCAGCGACTTGCCGGGGAACGACGCGAAGTGCGCGGCCGCGGCGACCGGTTCGGGCACCAGCAGGATGTTCTGGCCCATGCCGGCGAGCCGGGCGGCGGACATCAGCACGTTGCGGCGGGTCTGGCCCCACTGCGCGGGGTGAGTCAGCCGGACCTCGTCGGGCTGCTCGCCGCCGAGCTGGCGGGAGGTTTCTTCGAGGACGCGGCGCAGGATCGCGGCCAGCGCGTCGGTCACCGGGACGACGTCGGTGCCGAGCAGCAGGGTCTGCTCGTCGATGCGGCGCTTGGGGTTCGGCTCGAAGCGCGTGGGGTCGAGGCGGGCGCGGCGCTCGGCGTCGCGGCCGACCATGATCGTGCCCTCTTCGGTGGCGAACACGGCCGACGGCATGTTGGCCGAGCCGTCGACCTCGACGACCCGGGGCGGCCTGCCGTGCGCCGACAGGACGGCGACGGTGTTGGACGTCCCGAGGTCCACGGACAGGATCCGCACAGCACTCCCCTTCGCGAAACACGCCGTGACGGCGTTCGCGGTGATGCTGCCATGCGCGCGGTCACCGTGCGTGCGGACCCGCGAAAGTCACCGCCGCTTGACGGAGAGGTGGATCACGGTGCACGATAGTTGCGCAGTTCGGTCATCCGAGTTGCACGAACTGCGCAAAGGAGCGGGTGATGCCGAAGCTGCTCGTCCTCGGGGACGACCTGACCGGCAGCAACGCAACCGGAGCGCTGTACGCCCGCTTCGGGCTGCGCGCCGTTTCCGTCAACGCGCCGCTCGAACCGGGCGCGCCCTGCCTCCGCGCGGAGAGCGGGATCGACGCGCTGGTGGTCAACCTGGGTACCCGGCACGCCTCGCCACCACACGCCGCGCAGGCGGTCCGCGAGGCGGTCGAGCTGGCCGGGCCCGTCGAGCTCACGGTGAAGCGCGTGGACACGACCCTGCGCGGCAACGTCGGCGTGGAGACCGAAGCCGTCCTGGCCACGGCGCCGGAAGCCCGCGCCCTCGTCGTGCCCGCGTTCCCGGACGCCGGCCGCGTCACCCTCGGCGGCCTGCACCTCGTCGACGGAGTGCCGCTGGCGGAAAGCCCGGCCGCCCGCGACCCCCTCGCGCCGGTCAGGACGTCGCGGGTCCGCACGCTCCTGCGGCCCACCGACCGGGAGATCGCCGAGCTGCCGCTGGACGTCGTCGAGGACGGGGTGGAGGCGGTCGTGGCCGCGCTGCGCCGCCCGGCGGGGATCGTCGTCTGCGACGCCACGACGAACCGGCACCTCACCACCGTCGCCAAGGCCGCCGCCCGCCTGGCGGCCGAAGGCACGCGCTGGATCTCCGTGGACTCCGGGCCGTTCGGGGTCCGGCTGGCGGCCGCGCTGGGCCTCGCACCCGGCCACGGCACCGTCCCGCCGGTGCTCGCGGTGATCGGCAGCATCACGGGGCAGACCAGGGACCAGGTCCTGGAAACCGAGCTGGTGCTGGACGCGCGCTACGTCGACGTCGACCCGGAACACCCCGATCCACCGTCGATCGCCGCCGCGGCGGGCGAGCTTCTCGACGCCGGGCACCGGGTGGTGGGTATCCGGACCCGGGCGCCCACGCCGGGCGCCCCGATCGACGCCGGCGTCGCGGCGCGGATCCCGCCCGCCCTGGGCGAAGCGACCCGGCTCGTGCTCGGCGCGCACCGGATCGGCGGGCTCTACGCCACCGGCGGCGACATCGCCGTCGAGGTCACGAAAGCGCTGGAAGCCGACGGCTTCGAGATCGACACCGAAGTGCTGCCGCTGGCGGTCGCCGGGCGGCTCTCCGGCGGCCCGCACGCCGGGCTGCCCTTCGCCACGAAGGGCGGGCTGATCGGCGGCCGGGACGCCGCCGTCGCCTGCCTGGAGCACCTGAACCACGTCCTGGCCACCGGAAGGAAGAACCCGTGAGCGACCTCCCGATCCTCGCCGTCACCCTCGGCGACCCCGTCGGCATCGGCCCGGAGATCACCCTGAAGACCCTCCTCGAACCCGAGGCGCTGCAGCTGGCCCGCGGGGTCGCGGTCGGCGACGCGGTCGTGCTCGAGCGCGTCGCCCGGCACCTGGGCCTGCACGTCGAGATCAACCCGATCGCCACGGTCGCCGACGCGCGCTTCACCACCGGCGTGGTCGACGTCCTCAACCTCGGCGTCGTCACCGAAGACCTGCCGTGGGGCGAGGTCAACGCGACCGCGGGCGCCGCGGCCGTCGGCGCGATCGAGGTCGCCACCCGGCTCGCACTGGCCGGCGAGGTCGACGCGGTCGTGACCGCGCCGATCAACAAGGAGGCGATCTGGGCGGCGGGGTCCCGGCACCTCGGGCACACCGAGATGCTCGGGGAGCTGACCGGGTCGACGAGGTTCAACACGATGTTCTGGGTGTCCGGGCTGAAGATCTTCTTCGCCACCCGTCACCTCTCCCTGCGCGAGGCGATCAATCAGATCACGCGGGAGAACATCGAACACGCGATCCGCGAGGCCTACACCGCGCTGGAGGTCTTCGGCACGGAGAAACCGAGACTCGCGGTGGCGGCGCTGAACCCGCACGGCGGGGAGAACGGCAAGTTCGGCGACGAAGAGATCGTGGCGATCGCCCCGGCGGTCGCGGCCGCGCGGGCGGCCGGGCTCGACGTCGTCGGCCCGATCCCCGCGGATTCCGTGTTCCACCAAGGGATCCAGGGCCGGTTCGACGGCGTGCTCTCGCTCTACCACGACCAGGGGCACATCGCGTCGAAGACGTACGACTTCGACGGCACGGTCTCGGTGACGGTCGGCCTGCCGATCCTGCGCACCTCGGTCGACCACGGCACGGCGTTCGACATCGCCGGCACCGGCCGCGCGTCGCACGGCACGATGCGTGCCGCGTTCAAGGCCGCGGCCACGCTGGCGCCGTACGCGCGGAAACTGCCCGCCAGCTACCCACCGAGCGTCCGATGATCCCCCGCAAGCGCTGGGCGTACGTGATCCCGGTCGCGGTGGTCATGTACATGCTGGCCTACCTCGACCGCACGAACGTCGCGGTGATCCTGCCCTACATCGGCGACGACTTCCCGTTGTCCGCCAGCGCGAAGGGCCTGGCGAGCGGCATCTTCTTCGTCGGCTACCTCGTGCTGCAGATCCCGGCCGCGGTGCTGGCGGCCAAGTGGAGCGCCCGCAAGACCGTGCTGATCCTGATGGTCGCGTGGGCGTTCGCGGCCGTCCTCTGCGGTCTCGTGCGGAACGAAACGCAGCTGCACCTGGCGCGGCTGCTGCTCGGGCTGTTCGAGGGCGGCGTCTGGCCGGCGGTGCTGATCCTGCTGGCCTCCTGGTTCCCGCAGGCCGAACGGGCCCGGGCGAACGCGCTGTGGATGACGTGCCTGCCGATCTCCGCGATCGTCATGTCCCCGCTGTCCGGGCTGATGCTCGACCACATGTCCTGGCGCTGGGTGTTCGTCATCCAGGGCCTGCCGCCGCTGCTGTGGGCGATCGTCTGGTGGTTCGCGGTGGCCGACCGGCCGGCGAAGGCCCGCTGGATCTCCGCCGAGGAGCGCGAACACCTCGAAACCACCCTGCGCGCCGAGGAGGAGGCGAAGCCCGCGTTCGTCAAGCAGGGGTACCGGCAGGCACTGGCGAACCGGCAGGTGCTGCTGCTGATCGGCGTCTACTTCTTCTGGATCACCGGCTTCTACGGCTTCAGCCTGTGGCTGCCGTCGGTCGTGAAGACGATGACCGGCGGCTCGGCCACCGCCGTCGGGTTCCTGTCGGCCGTGCCGTACGTGCTCGCGCTGGCCGGGATGGTCGCGTGCGCGCACTGGTCGGACCGCACCGGCAACCGGCGGCTCGCCGTCGCCGTGCCGCTGGTCGTGGCCATCGCCGGGCTGCTGCTCGGCAACCTCGTGCACTGGCCGGCGTGGGTGCAGCTGGTGCTGCTCTGCGTCGTCGCGACCGGCGTCTACATGCCGTACGGGCCGTTCTGGGCCGTCCCCAGCCGCATCCTCGGCATCGAGGTCGTGGCCGTGGCGATGGGCCTGATCAACGCGCTGGGCAACCTCGGCGGGTTCGCCGGGCCCTACCTGGTCGGCTGGCTCACCGACGTCACCGGCAGCGCGACCACCGGGTTCGTCGTGCTGGCCGCGTTCCTCGCCGTGGCCGCCGCGCTGGCGTTCTTCGGACTGAAACCGGCCGTCGTGGAAGACTCGGCGCATGTCCCAGCCGCGACCAGGAACCCGTGACCGGCGCGCGATGCTGCTCGAAGCCGTCCGCGACGGCTCGGGCGGCATCGCGGAGCTGGCCGAGGAGTTCGGCGTCTCGGAGTCGACGATCCGCCGCGACCTCGCCTCCCTCGCCGGGGCCGGGCACGTCGTCCGCACCTACGGTGGCGCGCTCGACACCGAACGCAGCCCGCGCGAGAAGGACCGCGAGAACGCGGCGGCGAAGGACGCCATCGCCCGGCAAGCCGCCGCGCTGGTGCGCGACGGCGAAGTAGTGCTGCTCGACGCCGGCACGACCACCGGCAGGCTCGCCCGCCACCTCGCCCACCGCGAGGGGCTGACCGTGGTGACCAACGGCGTCACCGCCATCCGCGAGCTGGCCGGCTTCTCCGGGATCGACCTGATCGTCCTCGGCGGCCGGCTGCGGCACCCCAACGAGGCCATCCTCGGCGAGAGCGTGCTCGCCCAGCTGCGGCACATCTCACCCGATCGGGTGTTCCTGGGCGCGGACGGCCTGGTGCCGGGGCGCGGGCTGTGCTGCCCGTCACTGGAGCAGTCGGTGGTCAAGCACGCGATGCTGCACGCGGGCGGCGAGGCGTACGTGCTGGCCGACCACTCCAAGCTGGACCAGGCCCCTTTTTCCTACTGGACACCGCTCGACCGCGAGTACCGGCTGATCACCGACGAGCCGACGATCGACGCCGTGTACCCGGCGTTCGCCGAGAGCGTGATCCTCGCGAGCGGATCCGAAACTGTCGGTGGTGCCGCGCATCATGGACGACGTGGCAGTTGACGTGCTCGACCTCTTCTCCCCCGCGACCCGGGACTGGTTCGCGGGGGCCTTCGCCGCGCCCACCGCGGCCCAGGAAGGCGCCTGGCGGGCGGCGCACGCGGGCGAGCACGCCCTCGTCGTGGCGCCGACCGGGTCCGGCAAGACCCTGTCCGCGTTCCTCTGGGCGCTGGACCGGCTTTCGGTGGAACCGCCGCCGGCGGAGGCCACCAAGCGCTGCCGGATCCTCTACGTCTCGCCGCTGAAGGCCCTCGCGGTCGACGTCCAGCGGAACCTGCGCGCCCCGCTCGCCGGCATCTCGCAAGCCAGCAGGCGGCTCGGGCTGCCGGTGCCCGAGATCGAAGTCGGCATGCGCACCGGCGACACCACCGCGGCCGAGCGCCGCTCCTTCACCAGAACCCCGCCGGACGTGCTGGTGACCACGCCGGAGTCGCTGTTCCTGATCCTCACGTCGTCGGCGCGGGAGTCGCTGCGCGGCGTCGAGACCGTGATCGTCGACGAGGTGCACGCGGTCGCCGGCGGAAAGCGCGGCGCGCACCTGGCGTTGTCGCTGGAGCGGCTGGACTCGCTGCTGCCGAAGCCGGCGCAGCGGATCGGTCTCTCGGCGACGGTCCGCCCGATCGACGAGGTGAGCGCCTTCCTGGCCGGCGGCCGCCCGGTGCGGGTGGTCCAGCCGAAGCTGGCGAAGACCATCGAAGTCCGCGTCGAGGTCCCGGTCGAGGACATGGGCAACCTCGACGCCCCGCGCGGCGGCCCGGCGCCGAGCCCGCTCGACGCGCTGGAGTCCCTGGAGTCGCTGACCGAGGCGTTCCCGCCCGGCGACATCGCCCCGGGTGGGCTGGGCACGCTGGAGGAGATGGCGGGTAACCCGGTCCAGCGGCCGTCGATCTGGCCGGCCGTCGAAGAGCGCGTGCTGAGCCTGATCCAGGCCCACCGGTCGACGATCGTGTTCGCCAACTCGCGCCGGCTCACCGAGCGGATGACGGCCCGGCTCAACGAACTGGCCGCCGAGCAGACCGAGCTCACGCCCGCCGACGCCTTCCCGGCCGAGGCCGTGGGCCAGTCCGGGGTGAGCACCGGCGCGCCGCCGGTGATCGCCCGGGCGCACCACGGGTCGATGTCGCGGGAGCAGCGCACCCACGTCGAGGAGGACCTCAAGTCGGGGCGGCTGCCGTGCGTGGTGGCGACGTCGTCGCTCGAACTGGGCATCGACATGGGCGCGGTCGACCTGGTGGTCCAGATCGAGGCGCCGCCGACGGTGGCGTCCGGCCTGCAGCGCGTCGGCCGCGCCGGGCACCAGGTCGGTGCGGTGTCGTCCGGCGTGATGTTCCCCAAGTTCCGCGGCGACCTCGTCTCCTGCGCGGTGGTCGCCGAACGGATGGCGAGCGGCGCGATCGAGGCCGTCCGCTACCCGCGCAACCCGCTGGACGTCTTGGCGCAGCACGTCGTCGCGATGGTGGCGCTGGAGCCGTGGACGGTGCCGGACCTCGCGGCGCTGGTGCGGCGGGCGGCGCCGTTCGCGTCGCTGCCGGACGACGCGCTGCACGCGGTGCTCGACATGCTCGCCGGCCGTTACCCCAGCGAGGAGTTCGGCGAGCTGCGGGCGCGGATCACCTGGGACCGCATCAGTGGCGAGCTGCGCGGGCGCCCCGGCTCGCAGCGCCTGGCCGTCACGTCGGGCGGCACGATCCCGGACCGCGGCCTGTTCACCGTCATGACGCCGGGCGGGGACGACAAGCCCGGCTCGCGCGTCGGCGAGTTCGACGAAGAGATGGTGTACGAGTCGCGCGTCGGCGACACCATCCTGCTCGGCACGTCGTCGTGGCGGATCACCGACATCACGCACGACCGGGTCATCGTGGTGCCCGCGCCGGGCGAGCCGGCGCGGATGCCGTTCTGGAAGGGTGACGCGCCGGGCCGTCCGCTGGAACTGGGCCGGGCGCTGGGGAAGTTCGTCCGCGAACTGTCCACATCGGACGAAGAGAAGGCGCGCGAGCGGGCCGCGGCGGCGGGACTGGACGAGCGGGCGTGCGACAACCTGCTGAACTACCTGGCCGAGCAGAAGTCCGCGACCCGGCACGTGCCGAACGACCGGACGATCCTCCTGGAGCGCTACCGCGACGAGCTGGGCGACTGGCGGATCGTCGTGCACTCGCCGTTCGGCGCGCAGGTGAACGCGCCGTGGGCGCTCGCGATCGCCGCGCGGCTGCGCGAGAACCGCGGGGTCGACGCGCAGGTGGCGCACTCCGACGACGGCATCGTCCTGCGGCTGCCCGACGCCCTCGACGCCGAGGGCGCGGACGTCACGATCGGCGCGGACGACATCCTGCTCGATCCCGAAGAGGTCGAGCAGCTGATCGTCGCGGAGGTCGGCGGTTCGGCCGTGTTCGCGGCGCGGTTCCGGGAGTGCGCGGCGCGGTCGCTGCTGCTGCCGCGCCGGGATCCCCGGCGCCGCACTCCCCTGTGGCAGCAACGGCAACGCGCGTCGCAGCTGCTGTCGGTCGCTGCGAAGTACGAGCGGTTCCCGGTCGTGCTGGAGGCGATGCGCGAGGTCCTGCAGGACGTCTACGACGTGGGCGGCCTGCGCGAGCTGATGACCGACGTGCGGGCCCGCAAGGTCCGGCTCGTCGAGGTCGAGACGCCGGCCGCGTCACCGTTCGCGCGCAGCCTGCTCTTCGGCTACGTCGGGATGTTCCTGTACGAGACCGACGCACCGCTGGCCGAGCGGCGGGCGGCGGCGCTGTCGCTGGATTCGGCGCTGCTGGCCGAGCTCCTCGGCACCGAGGCGATCCGAGAACTGCTGGACCCCGAGGCCGTCGCCGAGGTGACCCGGTCGCTGCAGCGGCTCGACCCCGACCGGCACGCGCGCTCGGCGGAGGACGCCGCCGACCTGCTGCGGTTCCTCGGCGACCTGACCGTCGAGGAAGCCGCGGAGCGCGGGATCCGGGCGGAGTGGCTCACCGAGCTGGAGGCGGCGCGGCGGGCGATCCGGGTGCGGATCGGCGGCACCGAACGGTTCCTGGCGATCGAGGACTCCGGCCGGGTCCGCGACGCGCTGGGTACCGCGCTGCCGGTCGGCGTGCCCGAGGCGTTCACCGAACCGGTCGCGGACCCGCTCGGCGACCTGCTGTCGCGCTACGCCCGCAGCCGGGGGCCGTTCGCCGCGGCGGACGTGGCTAAGCGGTTCGGGCTCGGCCTGGCCGTCGTCACCGGGGTCCTCGACCGGATGACCGGCGAAGGTCGCCTGGTGCGCGGCGAACTGAGCCCGGTCGGGCACCCCGATACCCACGGCGTGGGTGTCGAGTACTGCGATTCCGCGGTGTTGCGGCGGCTGCGGCGGGCGTCGCTGGCCAAGCTGCGGGCCGAGGTGGAGCCGGTCGAACCGGCGGCGCTGGGCCGGTTCCTGCCGGCGTGGCACGGGTTCGGCGGCCGCGTCCGGGCGGCGCCGACGGCGGACGACGTGCTGTCGGTGGTCGAGCAGCTGGCCGGGGCGCCGTTGCCGGCGAGCGCGGTGGAGTCGCTGATCCTGCCCGGGCGGCTGCCGGGCTACTCCCCAGCGCTGCTGGACGAGCTGACCACGGCGGGCGAGGTCACGTGGGCAGGCTGTGGCGCGTTGTCCGGTGGGGACGGCTGGATCGCCCTCGCGCCGACCGATGTCGCCGACCTGCTGCTGCCGGAAGTCGTCGAAGACATCCCGACCGGCCCGCTGCACAACGCTCTCCTGTCCACTTTGGAGGGTGGCGCGTTGTTCTTCCGCCAGCTGGTGGACCGCGCGACCGTGCTGGTGGACAAGGCGCCGAACGACGCCGAAGTCGTGGCCGCGCTGTGGGACCTGGTGTGGGCCGGGCTGGTCACCGGCGACACGCTCGGGCCGCTACGGGCCCAGGTGGCCGGGCACGGCGCGCACAAGCCACGGCGCCAGGCCCCCCGTGGCCGGTACGCGCGGCTGCGGGCCGGGCGGCCGCAGATGCCGTCGCGGTCGGGGCCGCCGACCGTCGCCGGCCGCTGGGCGCTGACGCCGAACCGCGAGACCGACGCGACCCGCCGCGCCCACGCGCGCACGGAGGCGTTCCTGGAACGCCACGGCGTCCTGACCCGCGGCGCGCTCGACACCGAACGCGTCACGGGCGGGTTCTCCGGGATCTACAAGGTGCTGCGCGGCATGGAGGACACCGGCCAGGTGATCCGCGGCTACGTCGTCGAAGGGCTGGGCGCGGCCCAGTTCGCGGCGAAGGGTGCGGTCGACCGGCTGCGCGCGCTGTCGGGTCCCGGCCGCCCGGCGCCCGGCCGCGCGGTGGTGCTGGCGGCGGCGGACCCGGCCCAGCCGTACGGCGCGGCGCTGCCCTGGCCGGCGGCGACGGGCGACACGAAACACCGTCCGGCCCGCAAGGCCGGCGCGCTGGCGGTGCTGGTGGACGGCGTGCCGGCGCTGTACGTCGAGCGAGGAGGCAAGTCACTGCTGAGTTTCACGGAGGAGCGGCAACCGCTGGTGGACGCGGCGCAGGCGTTGTCGGCGGCGGTGCGGGAGGGCTGGCTGGGCCAGCTGTCGGTCCAGCGCGCGGACGGCGAGCAGGCCCTGACGTCGGAGCTGGCGGAGGTGCTGAGGGAGGCGGGTTTCCGGGCCACGCCGTCCGGTCTGCGCCTGCGGGCCTAAGCTGCCGGTTCGACACCGCACGAAGGATGTTCTGCTCATGGCGATGCGCGAACTGCGCTATTTCGGCGACCCGATCCTCAAGTCCGTCTGCGATCCGGTCACCGTGTTCGACGAAAAGCTCGAAGCGCTCGTGCGCGACCTGGTCGACTCGGTGAAACCCGCCGGACGCGCCGGGCTGGCGGCACCGCAGATCGGCGTCGGGCTGCGCATCTTCAGCTACGACGTCGCCGGGCTCACGGGGTACGTGATCAACCCGGAGATCGTCGAGCTGTCCGAGGAGACGCACGAGATCAACGAGGGCTGCCTGTCGGTCCCGGAGCTGTGGTTCCCCACGAAGAGGGCGATGCACGCGAAGGTCCGCGGCGTCGACATCCACAACGAGCCGATCGAGGTCGAGGGCGAAGACGTGCTGGCCCAGTGCCTTCAGCACGAAACCGACCACCTCGACGGCATCCTCTACCTGGACCGCCTGACGGCCGACCGCAAGAAGACGGCGCTACGCGAAGCACGCGACAAAGACTGGTTCTGGAAGCGCTGACCAGCTGAGCCGGCGCCGGCGGACGCGGATCGGCCGGGCCACCGCGGCTCTCGCGGGTCGCTGCCCGCGCGACCGGCCCTCAGTCGCGCAGGAACATCCGCAGCTGGGTGCTCTCCTCGGCCGAGCGTTCCGCGCGCAGGCCCGCGCGGGCCGCCGTGCGGGGCAGCACGTCGTCGCCGGACAGGCAGTCCGCTCGCAGCTCCGTGATCCCCTGGGCCTCCGCGAGCACCGCCAGGCGGGACAGCAGCTCCGTGCCGATGCCCTGGCGCTGCCAGTCGTCCTCCACCAGCAGCGAGATCTCCGCGCCGCCGGAAGCCGACGGGATCAGCTGGGCCAGCCCGATCACCTCGCGGCCGAACACCGCCAGCACGCTCGTGCCGCGCGGCGGCACCAGCAACCGGTGCAGCCAGCGGCGCGGGACCGTGCGGACGCCCGTGTGGTAGCGCCGGAAGAGCGTCGCCGTCGAGCAGCGGCGGTGCAGTTCGGACACCGCCTCCGCGTCGGCCGGGACGCCCTTGCGCAGGACGATCGCCGCGCCGTCCGGGCGGTTGAGCACCACCGGGCCCGCGACGTTGCGGGCGGCCGCGCCCAGCAACGTCACCAGCGCTTCGGCGCGGGTGAGTTCCAGCTGCACGAACGGCGCCCAGCGGCGCCGCGCCACCAGCGCGTCCCCGCCCAGCGCGAACACCGCGCGGTGCCCGCTTTCGGTGCGGCCCGGGTTCGCCTCGGCCGCGGGGACGCGCGTGACCACGTCCGCGGCCAGCACGTCCTTCAGCACCTCGGCGAGCCGGGCGGGGTCGTCGATCGCGCGCCGGGCCGCGAGCAGCGTCGACGACGACGGGTCGACCAGCTCGTGGACGTCGGCGTCGATGATCGCCGTGCACTCGCAGCCCTCGGCGCGGATGGCGTCGACGAGGTGCCGCCGGGGCAGGCCGGTCGCCGGGCGCAGGACGATCTCGTCGAGCACACCGCCGGGCACGGGCAGCACGGTCAGGCCGAGGATGTTGCACTCGAGATCGGCGAGCCGGATCGCGATGCGGGCCAGGGTGCCGGGGTGGTCGTGCATCCGGATCCGCACCCGCCACGCCGACGGCGCACCCGCCGCGTCGACGTCGGCCGCCGGACCGAGCTGGGGCAACGCTCTGGAGGTCTCCATGACTCCACGGTCCCCCGCGTGTGTTGCCGCTCCGGGACGCGGGTGTTTCGCGCAGATCAGCGTTCGGGACGGCTCGGCAACGCGGGCGAAACGCCTCAGCGCGGTGTCAGCACGCAGAACTCGTTGCCTTCCGGGTCCATCAGCACGCGCCACGGCAGGTCCGGGCCGCCGAGGTCGGCGGGTGCCGCACCCGCGGCCACCACCTCGGCCACCGACTCGCCGTGGTCGGCGCCCGCCGGAGGCGCGACATCGAGGTGCAGCCGGTTCTTGACCCGCTTCACGTCGCCGTTGCGGAGGAACTCCAGCCACGGCCCGCGACCCGACGGCGCACGCAGCCCGACCAGGGCGTCGCCCTCGCGAGCACTGATCGGCCAACCCGTCAGCCGGGTCCAGAAGCCGGCCAGGCTTTCCGGGTTGTGGGCGTCGACCACGATCGACGCGACCGCGCCCGCTCCGGCGTACCGGTCGCGTGGCTCGAGGACGCAGAACTCGTTGCCCTCCGGGTCCGCCAGCACGACCCACGGCACGGCGCCCTGCCCGAGGTCGACGCGGCGACCGCCCAGCTCCAGGGCGCGCGCCACCAGCTCGGCCTGGTCCGCGGGCGTCGTGCTCGCCAGGTCCAGGTGGATCCGGTTCTTCACCTCCTTGGGCTCGGGCACCGGGACGAACACGAGGTCCAGGTCCCAGCCGTCGGTCTCCGGGGCGCGCACGTCGACCTCGTCCGGCTCCTCGACGGCGACGCGCCAGCCGAGCAGCGCGGCCCAGAAGTCCGCGAGGACCCTCGGCCGCGCCGCGTCGATCACCAGGTTCACCAGGCGCGTGTTCATGCGCCGCAGGCTAACCGCCACCCCCGACAGTTCCGGTTCGGCTTCCCCACCTACCGGAGTCATCGGGTCGCGAGCCGCAGCAGCGCCCAGAGCTGGGCCGCCTGGTCGTGCACGCCCCGCACGGTCACCGAGGTCAGGGACGACCGGCCCCACAACCACAGGTAGATGCGCTCGGGCTCGGCGGCGGTGACGACGTCGTCCGCGGCCTCGGCCTCCTCGGCCGAGCAGCGCCAGGCCTCCGTCACGTCGGGCCCGGCGCGGGCGATCCAGCTGTGCGCGCCGGTGCGCACGCCGACCGAGCCCGCCTTCGTGCCGGTCAGGCCCAGCATCGGCAGTTTCTGGCCGAACCACAGCGTGAGCGCCTCGTCGATGCCGTCGATCGCGAGGTCTTCGTCGATACCGCGCGGCTCCGCGCCGGCGGCCTGTTCGACGTCGACGCGGTGGACCAGGGTTTCGTGCAGCATCCGGCGTCGCCAGAAGCCGTACGTCGGGTCGGCCGGCCACCAGGTGTCGGCGTGGTCCTCCGGGTCGTGCGCGGCGAGCTCGTCGAGCAGCTCCGTCAGACCCGTTTCCAGGTAGCCGGTCAGGCTCTGGCCCGGTTCGGGGTCGCGCTGCCAGTCTTCCGGGCCGCGGCCGTCGGCCAGCCGGCGCCGGACCATCCGGTAGAGGCTCCCGACGTGCCGGGCGACCTCCCCGATCGACCACCCCGGGCAGGCGGGCACGGGCGCTTCGACCGGCGCCGCCTGGACGGCTTCGGCCAGCACCCGGCCTTCGATTCCCAACGCCGTGAGCAGCCGCCCCTGGTCGACCGGGCCGTGCTCACGCGACATGGGCTTCCCCGGTGATCGGAAGGCCGTGCACGAGACGGCGGACGAGTTCGAGGAACGGAGTGGCAGCACGTACCAGCCCGGCGGCCGACTCGGCGGTGACCTTCCCGGTGATCCCGGCCTGCGCGGCGGCGCGCGCGGCCGAGTTGCTCGCGAAGAAGGCGGACCATTCCCGCAGTTCGGGGGCAACGGAGTCGAGCAGCACCCAGGTGCTGGCCGGCCGAGCACGCCCCCGGTGCGGGCGGCCCCGGGCAGCGAGCACGGCGGCGGCCCCGCGCAGGGCGGCGAGGTAGGCACCGACGAACCGTTCGACGGGATCGGTTTCGCGTTCGGCTTCGGCGAGGCCGCGCCGGGCTTGGGCCAGCAGCCCGGCGGCAACGGGCGGAGCGGGCGGCCGAAGGGACATGGGCAGCTGGGACTGTTCGCGATCAGCATCGGCGGCGGGCGGGCGAAGGGGTAGCTCCGACGGATGCGACGAGGGCTCCACGCCGACGGCAGGCGCGCGCGAGGGCATCGGCGGTTCCGGCTCGGCCACGACAGACTCCGCGATGGGCGCGGCGGCCGGCCGCGACGGCTCAGTCCGCTGCTCCGCGGATTCAGTGCCGGCAACCGGCGGGCGCAGCGGCACCTGGGGCTCGGCAGCCGGCTCCGGGGTCATCGGCAATTCCGGCTGGCCGGCATCCGCCGGGCGCCGCCGGGGTTTGCGGGGCTCCGCGCAGCCCCGGACCGGCGGGGCCGACGATACCGACGGGCGCAGCGGGGACCGCCCGGTGTGCGGGCGCAGCGACATGGGCAGCTGCGGCTGCCCGGACTCCGTGGGGGACACGACCTTGACGGACATGACGACCCTCCTCCTGCGCGGGGTGAGCCCGATCATGTGCCCGGCGCCGAGACGCTTCCCCCGCCCCGGAGCCGGGCACCTGACCGGTGCGCGCTCACCGATGTCGAACGTCTGTTCGAACAAAATCCAGAGTAACCCTCGACCCGGTGTCCGCTCAACCCCAGGGGTGGAATCCCGCGGGACACCAGGTCGGCGGCGTGATCTCATAGGCTCATGAGTTCGCTGGACCACCCCGCCGTCGCCAAGGTGGCGGCCGCGCTGGCCGAAGCCGGGCAGCACGCCGCCGCCGAGGGCATCCGCGTGCTGCCCGCCGAAGTCCGGACCGCCGCCCAGGCAGCCGAAGCGCTCGGCGTGCCCGTGGGGGCCATCGCCAACAGCCTCATCTTCCGCCTGGGGTCCGACAAAAACGCGCTCCTCGCCCTGACCTCGGGGGCCCACCGGGCCGATCCGGCCACCCTCGAGCGCCTGGCCGGGGGCGAAATCGGCAAGGCCGACGCCGGTTTCGTGAGGGCGCACACAGGGCAGCCGATCGGCGGCGTCGCGCCCACCGGGCACCCCACGAAGCTGCCGACGCTCGTCGACACCGCGTTGCGCGCCCACGACGTCGTGTGGGCCGCCGCCGGGCACCCGAAGACCGTCTACCCGACCACCTTCGCCGAGCTGGTGGCCTTGACCGGGGGCACCCCCGGCGCGCTCGACGGCGCGGAGGAAGATGAACAGCCGTGACCGCGATGCCCGCCGGCTGCTCCCGCTACGTCCAGCTCTCGACGGACGAGTTCCGCGCACGCCTGCCCGAAGCACTGGACATCTACGTCCGGGCGATGCGGTACCCGGCGGGCACCGCCGAGCAGCGCGCGCCGATGTGGCTCACCCACGCGCTGCGTGAGGGCTGGCGCTGCATGGCCGCGCTCGACGCCGACGACGTCCTGCTCGGCCTCGCCTACGGCTACCGCGGCCGGGCCGGGCAGTGGTGGCACGAGCAGGTCCGCCACGGCCTGAGCCGCCGGTTCGGACCCGAAGCGGCCGAGCGCTGGCTGTCGGACTACTTCGAGCTGACCGAGATCCACGTCAAGCCGGAGAACCAGGGCCACCAGATCGGCGAGGACCTGCTGCGCGGCCTGCTGGACGGCGTGCCGAGCGCGAACGTCCTGCTGTCGACGCCCGAGGGCACCAGCCGGGCGTGGAAGCTCTACCGCCGGACCGGGTTCGTCGACGTCCTGCGCGACTACCACTTCGCCGGCGACCCACGGCCGTTCGCGATCCTGGGGCGCTCGCTGCCCCTCGACCCGCGCTGAGCCGAGGGGCAGCGTCCGCTACCGGGGTTCCGGCCGCCAGTACCCGATCACCAGCGCCGCGACCAGCACGGCGGCACCGCACCAGGCCGTGACGCCCAGCCGTTCACCGAACAGCACCGCGGCCAGGATCGTGGCGGTCAGCGGCTCGAGCACCGCCGACAGCGCGCCCAGGACGGGGTGCGCCGTCGCGAGGCCGCGCAGGTACGCGGCGTAGGCGAGCGCGGTCGGCACCGCGCCGAGGTAGCAGACCACCGCGAGGACGTCGGCGTGCAGCGGCAGCGCCATGCCCGTCCAGCTCGCCACGGGGGTGAGCAGGAGGCCGCCGACCAGGCAGCCGAACGCGGTCGTGGCCAGCGGGTCCATCACCGGCTTCGCCGTGAGCAGCGTGAGAGCCGCGAAGCCGGCCGCCGCGAGCAGCGCGAAGCCGAGGCCGCCGAGGAGGTGCGCGGGTTCCTCGGGTGACCAGCGGAGCAGGGCCAGGCCGGCGAGGGTGCCCGCGACCGAGACGAGCGTCCAGCGGCCGGATTTCCGCACCGCGGCGAGGGTGACGAAGACCGGGGCCGCGCCGATCGTGGTCATGGTCGCGATGCTGACGGAACTGAACGCGACGGCGGCGAAGTAGCTCGCCTGGAAGAGCGCGAACAGCCCGCCGACGGCGAGGAGCCGTTTCGCGGCTTGGGCGGTGCGCGGGAAGGTGCCGCCCTTGAGGAGGACGGCCAGGGTGGCGATCCCGCCACCGACGAGCAGCCGGTAGGCGGCGACGGCGAGCGGGTGGAGGTCGGCCAGCTGGGCGAGCAGCGAGCCGGCGAGACCGCCGGTGCCCCAGAGGACCCCGGCGAGGACGAGCGCGGCCGAAGAACGGGCGCGCGTGGGTAGGACGAGGGACATGAACGCTCCTGCGTCTGTGTCGAAAGGAAAGGAAGTTCGACGACGCGGGGCGGCGCGCAAGACGAATCAGCCGCGGGCACCGGAGGCCACGCGGCGGAGGACCACCCCGCTCAGTCGCGGGGCGGCGGGGTGACGAAGAGAATTCGGCGCACGAGGGGAAGCTACCCGGATCGCATCATCTACGGCCAACGAATTCCCGACAACTCAGCGCCGTCTCCAGCCACGGACAGTCTCCACGAAGGCCGGCCCGCTTCGACTATCCCCTTGCGGCCCGACAACCGACTTCTGATTCGCCTGACCGGCGCCGGAAAACGGCGGCCTACCTGGAATTCCTGAGGGAAGGCAGGTTTCGCGAGGAAAGGGCCGGTCACGCGACTCGTGCGCGCCGCAGCGCTGCCCTTGACCCGGCTTCGGCTCCCCGCCCGATCGGCGGGGAGCCGAGCATGGATTTTACGAAGATCGTCGCTGGAGGTGGCGCGGCCGGCCCCGCCGGCGGTAGCGGCGGGTCCGGCCACCAGCCCTCAGTCCAGCTGGGCCAGCTGCTCCCGCAGCGTGTCCAGCCCCATCCCGCCCATCCTCAACGCCTCCGTGTGGAACCGCTTGATGTCGAACCCCGCCCCCGCGCGCCCCTGGGCCTCGGCTCGCGCTGCCAGCCACAGCCGCTCGCCGATCTTGTACGCCGGGGCCTGGCCCGGCCAGCCCAGGTACCGGTCGATCTCGTCGCGCACGTGGGCCTGGTCCGTGATCGTGCGGGTCAGCATGAACTCCAGGCCCAGCTCCGGCGTCCACCGCGACCCCTCGTGGAAGCGCGTGCCCGGCGGGATCACCAGCTCCAGGTGCATCCCCAGGTCCACCACCACCCGGGCCGCGCGGAACAGCTGCTCCGACAGCATCCCCAGCAGGTCTCCGTCGTCGGCCAGGTAGCCCAGCTCCTCCATCAGGCGCTCCGCGTACAGCGCCCAGCCCTCCGCGTGGCCCGACGTGAACGCCATCAGGCGCTGGTACTTGTTCAGCCCCTCGGACTGGTCCACCGCCGTCGCGATCTGCAGGTGGTGGCCCGGGGCTCCCTCGTGGTACACCGTGCTCGTTTCGCGCCACGTCGAGAACTCGTCGCGGCCCGCCGGCAGGGACCACCACATGCGGCCCGGGCGGCTGAAGTCCTCGCTCGGGCCCGTGTAGTACGCGCCGACGCCGCCGCCCGGCGGGGCGATCTTGCACTCCAGCGCCATCACGCGGTCGGAGATGTCGAAGTGCTTGCCGCGCAACGACTCCAGCGCCTCGTCCGACAGGTGCTGCATCCACGCCTCGAACTCGGCGCGGCCGCGGACGCGGTAGCGCGGGTCGGCGTCGAGGGCCGCCGCGGCCTCCGCCAGGGACGCGCCCGGCTTGATCCGGTTCGCGACCGCGCGCATCTCGGACTCGATGCGCGCGAACTCGGCCCAGCCCCATTCGTACGCTTCGCGCAGGTCCAGCGCCGCGCCGACGAAGTAGCGCGACCACAGGCGGTAGACGTCCTCGCCGACGGCGTCCTTCACCGGGGCCTTCGGGGCCAGTTCGGCGCGCAGGAACCCGGCGAACTCCGCGAACGCCTCCTCGGCCGCCCGCGCGCGGTGCGTGAGGTCCGCCGCGAGCGCCGAACCAGGCGCGCCACTGACGAGCCGGCTGAAGTAGCCCTTCTCGTCCTTCAGCCCGGCCCACGTCTCGCACTGCTCCGCGACCTTGCCGACCTGGCGCAACGCCGCGACGTGCCCCGCGTCGGCCGCCGTGAGCAGGCCGCTGCGGACGTTCGCCAGCGCCCGCGGGACCTCGCCGAGGCGGGCCGAGACGACCGACCAGTCCTGCTCGGTCTCCAGCGGCATCAGGTCGAACGCCATCCGCAGTTCCTGCACCGGGCTCGAGATGACGTTCAGGCTCGCGACGTCCAGGCCGGCCTCGTGGATCTCCAGCTCCAGGCCGACGCGCTCGGTGAACACGGCCTTGGCGGCGCGCTCGGCGGCGTCGCGCGGCTCGGCGGCGGTGACGGCGGCGTGCGCCCGCGCGGCCAGCCCGGCGCGCTCGGCGAAGCCGTCCGCCGAGAAGTCGGTCAGCCGGTCGTCGTGACCCTTGATGCCGTAGGCGGTCGCGGCGACCGGGTCCGCGGCCGCGTAGTCGTCGACGTAGCGGTCACAGATGCCGTGCACGCCATCGGAAGCAGTAGAAGCCATGCGCCGCACGCTACCGGGCCACCATGGCCCGGTGGTACGTACTTAAGCACGGGCCGGGACGAGCCCCAGCCGCGCGATCACCTCGCGCGTCGCCTTCGACCGGTTGAACGTGTAGAAGTGCAGGTTCGGCACGCCCTCGGCGATCAGCTTCTCGCACAGCTCGGTGATGACGTCGATGCCCGCGGCGCGGAACGCCTTGGGGTCGTCGGCCAGCGGTTCGAGCCGGTCCAGCAGCTTGCGGGGCGCCGGCGCGCCGGACAGCTTGATCGTCGTCTGCAGGGTCCGCATGGTCGTCAGCGGCATGACCCCCGGCAGCACCGGGACGTCGCAGCCGGTCGCGGCGACGCGGTCGCGCAGCCGCAGGAAGTCCTCGGCGTCGTGGAACAGCTGCGCGATCGCGAAGTCCGCGCCCGCGCGCAGCTTGCGGACCAGGTACTTCGTGTCCGATTCCAGGTCGGGCGAGCGCGGGTGGCCGTAGGTGTACGCCGACACGCCGACGCAGAAATCACCCAGCGACCGGACCAGCTGCACCAGCTCCTCGGCGTACGTCAACCCCTCCGGGTGCGGGATCCACTCGCCGTAGACGTCGCCCGGCGGGTCGCCGCGCAGCGCGAGGATGTTGCGGACGCCGACGGAGGCGTACCAGCCGATGACGTTGCGCAGCTCGGCGACGGTGTGGTTGACCGCGGTCAGGTGCGCCATCGGCACCAGCGTCGTCTCGGTGGCCACGCGGGCGATGCTGCGGATCGTGCCGTCGCGGCTGGAGCCGCCGGCGCCGTAGGTGATCGACATGTAGGCCGGGTCGTACGGCTCGAGCTCCCGGATCGCCTTCCACAGGACGGTCTCGTCCGCCGCGTCCCGGGGTGGGAAGAACTCGATGGAGAACTTCGGCCCGTCTCCTCGCAACCGCTCGATCACCGACGTCATACCTCGAATGTTAAGGGTCACGGCTTTAGACTCGATACAGGAGTGAGCGATGAGGTACGACGACGCGAGCTGGGACGAAGACGTGCGCCTGGCCGTTTACCACGCCTTCGCCGACCGCGGCCGCGCGCCGACCGGGCCGGAGCTGGCCGACGCCGCGGGCGGGTCCCTCGCCGTCGCCAAGCAGGCGCTGCACCGCCTCGCCGACGCCCACCACCTGGTGCTCGACGAGTGCGAGCACGTCGTGCTGGCGCACCCGTTCGCCGCGAAGTCACTCGGGTTCTCCGTGATGGGTTCGCACACGCTGTGGTGGGGCGGCTGCGCGTGGGACTCGTTCGCCATCCCGCACCTGGTCGACGACGAGCCCGAGGTGCTCGTCGCGACCCGCTGCCCCGGCTGCGGCCAGCCGCACGCCCTGGTCGTGGACCGGGCGGCACCGCCGGAGGGCGCCCAGGTGGCGCACTTCCTCGTGCCCGCGGCGCGGATGTGGGACGACGTGCTGCACACCTGCGGCAACCAGCGGCTGTTCTGCTGCGAGTCCTGTGTGGACGCCTGGCTCGCGGCGACCGGGCAGGCCAAGGGGTACGTGATGGACCTCGTCACGCTCTGGCGGCTCGCCCGCGGCTGGTACGCGGGGCGGCTCGAGCGCGGCTACCGGCGGCGCGAGCCGGACAGCGCGGTCGCCTACTTCGCCGAGGCGGGCCTGACCGGGCCGTTCTGGGCCCCGGCCACGGCCGGAGTCTGATTCGCCACATCCGGGTGCCCCGGCGGCCCGCGACCCCGCCGGTTCCGCGAGGATGGCGGGATGAACGCGCCCGTCTCCGACGCCGACCTGCCCGCCCACGTCGAGCGCGCGCTGGCCGGGTTCCTCGATCGGGCGGGCACCGAGATCCTGAGCACCGAACCGACCGTGGCCGCGGGGATCGACGCGCTGCGCGGGTTCGTGCTGAACGGCGGCAAGCGGCTGCGCCCGACGTTCGCGTGGTGGGGCTGGCGCGGCGCGGGCGGCGACCCGGCGGGCCCGGCCGCCGAGGGCGTGCTGCAGGCGGTGGCCAGCCTCGAGCTGATCCAGGCGTGCGCGCTGATCCACGACGACCTCATCGACTCCTCCGACTCCCGCCGCGGCTTCCCGACCGTGCACATCGCGGGCGCGAAGCTGCACGCCGACCGCGGCTGGCTCGGCTCCCCCGCGACGTTCGGCCTGGCCACCGCGGTGCTCGTCGGCGACCTGGCCCTGGCCTGGGCGGACGACATGTTCGCGGACGCGCCGCTGCCCGCCGAGACGCTCGCCGCGGCCCGCCCGGCCTGGCGCGCGATGCGGACCGAGGTCCTCGCCGGCCAGTACCTCGACGTCCGCACGCAGGCCACCGGCGACGCCTCCGTCGAGGCCGCGCTGAAGATCGACCGGCTCAAGACCGCCGCCTACACCGTCCAGCGGCCGCTGCACCTGGGCGCCGCGCTCGGTGGGGCGTCCGACGAGCTGATCGCCACGCTGCTGGAGTTCGGCGGCGAGGTCGGCGTGGCGTTCCAGCTGCGCGACGACCTGCTGGGCGTGTTCGGCGACCCGTCGGTCACCGGCAAGCCCGCCGGCGACGACCTGCGCGAGGGCAAGCGCACCCTGCTCGTCGCGCTCGGCCTGCAGCTCGCCGCCGAGAAGGGCGAGACGGCCGCGGCGACGGTCATCGCCGACGCGATCGGCGACGCGGACCTCTCCGACGAAGGCGTCGAGACCGTCCGGATGGCGTTGCGGCAGGTCGGCGCGGTCGACGCGGTCGAGCGGCGGATCGACGAGCTGACTCGAGCGGCGATGGCCGCGCTCGACCGTGCGCACCTGGCCGAGCCCGCGCCCGAGGCGCTGACCGGGCTGGTCGTCAAGGCCACCCAGCGGACGTACTGACGTGCGGACGATCGACGGGCCCGCCGACCACGTCGTCGTGATCGGCGCCGGGCTGGCCGGGCTTTCGGCGACCCTGCACCTGCTCGGCGCCGGCCACCGCGTCACGCTGCTGGAACAGGCGGACACCCCGGGCGGGCGCGCCGGGCAGCGGACCTTCGACGGCAACGCCGTGGACACCGGCGCGAGCGTGCTGACCATGCCCGAGCTGCTGGAAGAGGCGTTCGCCGCGGTCGGCGAGCCCCTGGCCAAGAACCTGCGCCTGACCCGGCTGGACCCGGCCTACCGGGCGCGGTTCGCCGACGGCTCCGAACTGGCGCTGCACACCGACGGCGACGCGATGGAAGCCGAGATCCGCGAGTTCGCCGGGGCCCGCGAAGCCGTGGGCTACCGGGCGCTGCGGCGCTGGCTGAGCGAGCTGTACGCCGTGCAGAAGGACCGGTTCATCGGGACGAACTTCGACTCGCCGTTCGACCTCGCCCGCCCCGAGCTGGCGAAGCTCGCCGCGCTGGGCGGGTTCGGCCGGCTCGGCCCGCGCGTCGGCCGGTACCTGCTCGACGAGCGCGTCCGGCGGCTGTTCACCTTCCAGGCGCTCTACGCCGGTCTCGACCCGGCGAGCGCGATCGGCGCGTACGGCGTCATCGCCTACATGGACACCGTCGGCGGCGTCTACTACCCCGAAGGCGGCATGGGTGAGATCGGCCGGGCGATGACCGGCGCGGCCGCGCGGGCGGGCGCCGAGGTCCGGTTCGGCACCGAAGCTGCCTGGCTGGAACGGGTGAACTCGCGGGTGCGCGCGGTCCGGACGCGCTCGGGCGAGCGGATCGCGTGCGACGCCGTCGTGCTGGCCACCGAGCTGACCGCGGCCTACCGGCTCATCGGCGCGCGGCCGAAGCGGCCGGTGCCGCTGCGCTACTCGCCGTCGGCCGTCGTCCTGCACGGGCGGACCACCGCGAAGTGGAACCTCGGGCACCACACGATCTTCTTCGGCGGCGCCTGGGAGCGGACGTTCGCGGAGATCGTCCGCGAGGGCAAGCTGATGAGCGACCCGTCGCTGCTGGTCACGAGGCCGACGGCGACCGACCCGGGGCTGGCCGGGCGCGGCGGCGAGATCGTCTCGGTGCTCGCGCCCGCGCCGAACCTGCGCAGCGGGCCGATCGACTGGGACCGCGTGCGCGGGCCGTACCGCGAAGAGCTGTTCCGCACCTTGGAGGCCCGCGGGCTGACCGGGTTCGGCGACGAGTTCACCGTCGACGAGACGATCACCCCGGCGGACTGGGCGGCGCGCGGGCTGGCCGCCGGGACGCCGTTCTCGCTGGCGCACACGTTCGCGCAGACCGGCCCGTTCCGGCCCGCGAACCTGGTGCGCGCGGCGGGCAACGTCGTGCTGGCCGGCTGCGGCACCACGCCCGGCGTCGGCATCCCGCCCGTGCTCATCTCCGGACGACTGGCAGCGGAAAGGATCACCGGCCGGTGAACGAACTCGACGCCGCGGGCATCACCGGGCCCGCGCTGCGGGCCGCGTACACGGAGTGCCGCCGCATCAACGCCCACCACGGGCGCACGTTCTTCCTGGCCGCCCGGCTGCTGCCGGCGCGGGCCCGGCCGGCCGCGCACGCGCTCTACGGCTTCGCGCGGATGGCCGACGAGCTGGTCGACAACCCGGAGCCGGGCAGCGACCCGGCGGCGGCCCTCGACCGGGTCGGCGCCATGGTGGAGGTCGTCTACGACGGCGGCACCCCGGCCGACCCGGTGCTCGTGGCCTTGGCCGACACGGTGCGGCGCTACGGCATCGCGCGCGACCTGTTCGTCGCGTTCCTGAAGTCCATGCGGATGGACGTTTCGCCGGTCGAGTACCGCACGTTCGCCGAGCTGGGCGAGTACATGTACGGCTCGGCCGCGGTGATCGGCCTGCAGGTACTGCCGGTGCTGGGCACGGTCGTCCCCCTGGCGGACGCTGCGCCGGGCGCGATCGCGCTCGGGGAAGCGTTCCAGCTGACGAACTTCCTGCGCGACGTCGGCGAAGACCTCGACCGGGGGCGGCTGTACCTGCCTTCGGAAGAACTGGCGGCCTTCGGCGTCACCCGTGAGCTGCTGGAGGCGCGGCGCCCGGACCCGCGGATCCGGGCGGCGCTGGCGTACTTCGTCGCGCGGACGCGGGCGGTGTACCGGCGGGCCGAAGCGGGCGTCGCGCAGCTTCGCCCGGAATCGCGCGCGTGCGTGCGGACGGCGTTGACGCTGTACGAAGGGATCCTCGACGAGATCGTGGCGCTGGACTACGACATCCTCACCCGGCGCGCGGTGGTCCCGAACTCGCGCAGGCTGGTGGTGGCACTACCCCCGTTGGCCACGGTCTGGGCGCGCGAGACGTTCCGGAGCGGTCGTAGGCTGCGATCATGACCGAACGACGCATCCGGATCGGCCTGCAGCTCCAGCCGCAGCACGCCGACTACGACACCATCCGGCGCACCGCCTCGGCCGCCGAGGACCTCGGCGCCGACATCGTCTTCAACTGGGACCACTTCTATCCCTTGTACGGCGACCCCGACGGCATGCACTTCGAGTGCTGGACGATGCTCGGCGCGTGGGCGGAGTCGACGTCCCGGGTGGAGATCGGCGCGCTGGTGACCTGCAACAGCTACCGCAACCCCGAGCTGCTGGCGGACATGGCGCGCACCGTCGACCACATCTCCGGCGGGCGGCTCATCCTCGGCATCGGCTCGGGCTGGTTCGAGAAGGACTACGACGAGTACGGCTACGAGTTCGGCACCGCGGGCGGCCGCCTCGACGACCTCGCGGAGTCGCTCCCCCGCATCGAGTCGCGGCTGGGCAAGCTGAACCCGGCCCCGACGCGCAAGATCCCGGTGCTGATCGGCGGCGGCGGCGAGAAGAAGACCCTCCGTCTCGTGGCGAAGCACGGCGACATCTGGCACGGCTTCGGCGACCCGGAGGTCGTCGAGCGCAAGGTGAAGATCCTCGACCGGCACTGCGCGGACGTCGGCCGCGACCCGGCCGAGATCGAGCGGTCGTGCGGCGTCCAGGGCGAGCCGGACGAGCTGGGCCCGAAGCTCCTGGGCCTGGGCGTCACGACGTTCACGGTCGGCGTGGGCGGCCCGGACTACGACCTCGGCGCGCTGGAGAAGTGGATCGCCTGGCGGGACAAGACGAACAGCTGATCACGCTCGCGCCCGGTGTGCGGCGACTCGTTCCCGCGTCGCGCACCGGGTTGAGCAATACCTTCGCGGGCTCCCTCCCCCCGTGTGGGCGAACGGTTTCCCGCACGACGGCGACGCGCACAACCCGCCCGGCACGTCCTGGCGCTCGGCCAGCAGCGCGGCCAATCCCAGCGCCGACGACGTCACCAGCCACGCTCCCCACGGCCCGTCGTCCGCCGCGTCCACGTGCAGGTGCCAGCCGTAGCCCTCTTCGTGGTCCGTCAGGCGCGGCGGCCCCGCGTACGCAGCGAACAACGCGTTGAGCGCCGAAGCCGCCGAAGCCACGTCCGGGGCCGCGAACACCTCACGCAGTTCACGAGCAGCAGCCCGCAACGAAGAGACCTCCGCGGCCGACAGCCGGACGTCCGGTTCGCCGTGGGAACGCAGCACGTCCGAAACGGCCGTCGGCGAAGGGTCCGGAACCAGCAGGACGCCCAGCAGGTCGACCGCGCGCTGCACGGAATCCCGGTGCGGAAAGGCCATGCCCCACTGTAACGTCTCGGCCATGCTAAGGCGTTACCTGGCGGGGGCGACGCTCGCGCGGACCGGCGACGAGCTGTCCGGGCCCGCGCTGCTCCTGCTCGGGCTCACCGCGGGCCCGCACGCCGGCTCGGCGCTGCTCGCCGGGCTGACCGCGGCCGCCGCCGTGGGTGGGCCCGTCTTCGGCGCCTTCCTCGACCGCAGTCCCGCGCCCGGACGGCTGCTCGCCGTCGCCCTCGCCGGATACGCCGGTGGGCTCGCGGTCATCGCCACGAGCTTCGGGCACCTGCCACTGGTGGGCGTGGTCGCCATCGCGGTCGTGACCGGCCTGCTCAACCCGGCCATCGCGGGCGGCTGGACCGCTCAGCTGCCCGGCGTCGCCCCGGAGACACTCCCGAAAGCCGGCCGCCTCGACGCCCTGACCTTCACCGCCGCCGCGCTGGCCGGGCCCGGGCTCGCCGGGCTCCTCGGCGGCCCGGCCGGCCTCGGGCTGGCCGTCGTCCTGGTCGCGGCCGCCGCGCCGATCGCCTGGCGTCTCCCGGGGAAACGTCCGCCGAAGAAGACCCGCCTCCGCGACGGCTTCACCGTCCTCGTCCGCAACGTCCCGCTGAGGCGCGCGACGACGGCGTCGGCGATCTCCTGCGTGGGCATCGGCATGGTCACCGTCTGTTACCCCTTGCTCGGGGCGGCTCACCTACGCGGCCCAGAAGACGGCGCCCTGCTGCTGACCGTCCTCGCGGTCGCGTCGCTGCTGACCAACGTGGTTCTCACGCGCAAACCGCCGCCGCCGGAGCGGACCGTCCGGGTGAGCACGCTCGTCCTCGCCGCGAGCGCCGCGCTGGCGGCCGTCGGCCACGGCGCCACAGCGCTCATCACGGCCGCCGCGATGGCCGGGATCGCCGAAGGACCGCAGCTCACGGCCCTGTTCGCGATCCGCCACCGGGAAGCGCCGGAGCACGTGCGGGCTCAGGTGTTCACCACGGCGGCGAGCGTGAAGATCACCGGCCTGGCGGCGGGAGCGGCGCTGGCCGGCCCGCTCGCGGCGTGGTCGCTCCCGGCGTGCCTGCTCGCCGCCGCGGTCGTCCAGCTCGGTGCCACGGCCTGTTCGAGCAGGTCAGAACGCCATCGCCTGCGCGCGGCGCTTCACCTCGGTGCCGTGGCTGGTGCGCAGCGCGTTGATCGGGGTGCTGCCGGGCAGGGTCTCGTCGGCGGTGAACAGCCAGCGCAGCATCTCGGTCCGCGAGAACCCGGAGTCGGCGAGCACCGTGATCGTGCCGGCCAGGCCCTTGACGACCCCGTCCTTGACGAAGAAGTCGCTGGGCACGCACAGGTCGCCGTCGCGCTTGAGGGCGATCAGCTGCCCGTCGCGCAGCATCTGGCGGACCTTGTTGGCGGAGGTCCCGAGGACGTTCGCCACCTCCGCCAGCGGAAGAACCGCGATGGCGGTGTCGAGGACGTCGTCGGCGACAGGAATCCCACTCACACGTGACACTCTGCCACATTCCGCACTCACTCCCGCTAGTGCGCACGGGTGACCCGCGAGGTCTCCTCCACGAACCGTGTGCGGTTCCGTACGATCCATACTCGTGACTCGCACCCACCCCAGCCTGGTCGGCACGCTCCTCGAGTGCCGCTACCGGGTGGACCGGCTGCTCGCGCACGGGGGGATGTCTTCCGTCTACCGGGGGACGGACACCCGGCTGGACCGTCCGGTCGCGATCAAGATCATGGACCCGCGGTTCGCCGACGACCGGTCGTTCGTGGACCGCTTCGTCCGCGAGGCACAGTCGGCGGCGCAGCTGCACCACCCGCACGTGGTGGCGGTGCACGACCAGGGCTTCGACCTGCCGCAGGGCGCCGAGTCTGGCCTCGCGTTCCTGGTGATGGAGCTGGTGGACGGCGGCACCCTGCGCGACCTGCTGGACGACCGGGGTCCCCTGGACGTCGCGGTGGCGCTGAGCGTGGCCGAGCCGGTGCTCTCGGCGCTGGCCGCCGCGCACCGGGCGGGGCTGGTGCACCGGGACGTCAAGCCGGAGAACGTGCTGATCGGCCGGACCGGGCCGCACACCGGCGGCGCGGTGAAGGTCGCCGACTTCGGCCTGGTGCGGGCCGTGGCGAGCGCGGGCACGACCAGCTCGAGCGTCATCCTCGGCACGGTCGCCTACCTGTCGCCGGAGCAGGTCGAGACCGGCGCGGCGTCCGCGCGCGGCGACGTCTACTCGGCGGGCATCCTGCTCTACGAAATGCTCACCGGGCAGGTGCCCTACACCGGCGACACCGCGATCTCGGTGGCGTACCGGCACGTGAACGACGACGTCCCGCGGCCGAGCGAGCTGCGCCCGGACCTGCCGCCGGAGCTCGACGAGCTGATCACCCGCGCGACCCGGCGGGACCCCCAGCTGCGCCCCGCCGACGCCGGGGAGTTCCTGACCGAGCTGACGGCGGTGCGCGCACAGCTGGGCCTGCTGCCGGTGACCGTCCCGGTCCCGGTGTCGCACGGCCAGGGCGACCTCGCCGACACCGAGCGCACGCTGCCGCGGATCCCGCAGGTGGCGCCGGACAGCGAGAAGACGATGCCGGTGCACCGCCCGAACGCGACGCGGGCGCTGAGCCACCCCGGCACCCCGCCGCCGGGCATCACCCAGCAGATCCCGCCCGTGCGGCCGCCGGTCGCCCGGCGCCGGAGCGAGCCGGAGCCGGACAAGCCGGCCGACAACCGGAAGCGGATCGCCGTCATCGCCGGTGCGGTGCTGCTGTTCGGCGGCCTGATCACGGCGTTCATCTTCATGCTCACCGACACCGGCGGGGACAAGACGGCCACCGTGCCGAAGCTCGTCGGGCTCAACCAGGCCGCGGCGGGCGACGCGCTGCGCGCGGTGAAGCTGAACCCGCAGTTCAGCCAGGAGTACGACAACTCGGTGCCGTCGAACACCGTGCTGCGCGCCGAGCCCGCCGAGGGCACGCCGCTGGCCCCGAACTCGACCGTGTCGGTCGTGCTGTCGAAGGGCCGCCCGACCGTGCCGGACATCCGGCCGGGCACCGCGGTGCCCGACGCCGAGCAGGCCATCAAGGCGTCGCAGCTGACGCCGGTCCGCGGGGACGACGACTACGACGCCGAGGTCCCGCAGGGCGCGGTCATCCGGACGACGCCGTCGGCGGGCAGCCAGCTGACCATCGGCGGCCAGGTCACGATCATCGTGTCGAAGGGCCCGCTCCCGCTGCCGCCGGTCCCGGACGTCACCGGGCGGAGCAAGGACGAGGCGTTCCAGCTGCTGCAGCAGGCCGGCTTCGAGCCGTTCCAGGCGGGCGAGGAGTTCAAGCAGGAGGTCCCGGGCGGTGCCGTCACGCGGACCGACCCGCCGGCGAACTCCCAGGCCAAGGAGAAGCGGATCGGCGTGTTCGTCAACAACGCCGTCCAGGTACCGGACGTCCGGTTCCGCTCGTTCGACGACGCCCAGAAGATCCTCGAGCAGGCCGGGCTGAAGGCCGACCGCGACGGCGGCAAGGGCCGCGGTCCCGGTGGTGGCGGTGGCGGGTTCGACTTCGTCTTCCAGCAGGACCCGCAGCCGGGCACGTTCGTGCAGAAGGGCTCGAAGGTCAAGCTGAAGGGCTTCGGGGGATGATCGGGAGCCGAGGCCGCGTGACCGGCACGATCGGCCCCGGCCTCATCGGCGAAGTCCTGCTGAACGTCCGGGGCGGCACGGAGGCGTTCTACGCCTACCCGGCCGACCCGGAGGAGACGTTCAGCTCCGGCACGCAGGTGCTCGTCGTGGACTTCGAACCCCCGCGGACGGTTTATGTCGAGCGGTGGCAACCGTTGACCCGCTGACGGCGTCGAAGGGGCACCAACACACCCACAACAGAAGAGCGAGGGGGTCGGTGCCATGAGTCTCGTGGAAATCCTGCTGCTTTCCGCCGGTGGACTCGTCGTCGCGCTGGTTTTGATCTTCGGGATCCTGCGGCTGCTGTACAAGGTCGCGGAGCCGAACGAAGCGCTGATCATCTCGGGGCTCGGCGTCCGCGTCGACCGCGCCGACACCGCGGACAGCCTGGGCTTCAAGATCATCACCGGCCGCGGGGTGAACGTCCTGCCCGGCTTCCAGACCGCGCGCCGGCTGTCGCTCGACACGCGCGGGGTCAACCTGCAGGTCTCGTGCGTCACCAAGCAGGGCCTGCCGGTCACTGTCCGGGCCGTCGTCATCTACAAGGTCGGGGACGACTTCGCGTCGATCGCCAACGCCGCCCGCCGGTTCCTGGACCAGCAGAAGGGCATGAACGACACGATCCACGAGCTGTTCTCCGGGCACCTGCGCTCGATCGTGGGCGGGCTGACCATCGAGGAGATGATCCACAACCGGGACGCGCTCACCGGCGAGGTGCGCCAGTCCTCGGCCACGGAGATGATCAAGCTGGGGCTGATCGTCGACTCGCTGCAGATCCAGGAGATCGACGACGAGTCCGGCTACATCCTGAACCTCGGCAAGCCGCACGCCGCCGCGGTCGCCGCGTCGGCCCGCATCGCCGAAGCCCAGCGCGACCAGGAGGCCGCCGAGGTCGAGCAGATCTCGGCCGCGAAGAAGGCGGCGGCGGTCCGCGAGAGCCAGATCCAGCAGGCCGGCTACCAGGCCGAGGTGGACCAGGCGCGGGCGAAGGCGTCGCAGTCGGGCCCGCTGGCCGAGGCGACCGCGCGCCAGGAGGTCGTCGTCCAGGAGACGCGGGCGGCCGAGCTGGAGGCGGCGCTGGCCGAACAGCGGCTGCAGTCGCAGGTCCGCAAGCCGGCCGACGCGAAGGCGTACGACACGCGGACGACGGCCGACGCCGCCCGTGACGCGTCGATCGCGAAGGCGCAGGCCGAGGCGAAGGAAACCGAGCTGCGCGCCGCGGCGGACGCGACCCGCGTGAAGACGGCCGCCGAAGCCGAGGCGCAGGCCACGAAGGCCCGCGCGGAAGCGACGGCGGACGCGACCCGGGCGACCGGTGAAGCCGAGGCCGCCGCGGCCAAGGCCCGCGGTCTCGCCGAGGCGGAGGCCGCGAAGGCCCGCGGCCTGGCGGAAGCCGAAGCGGCCCGCGCGAAGGGGCTCGCCGAGGCGGACGCGATCAAGGCCCGGGCGGCGGCGCTGGCGGACAACCAGGAAGCGGTCGTCGCCCAGCAGCTGGCCGAGCGCTGGCCGGAGATCGTCGAGGCGGGCGCGAGCGCGTTCGGCAACGTCGACCACATGGTCGTGCTCAACGGCGCCGACGGCATGTCCGACATGTTCGCCAAGGCGCTGTCGCTCGGCGGGACCGGCCTCGGCCTGGCCCGGCAGCTGATGGACGCCATGGGCAAGCCGGCCGAGAAGGAGCTCGACGAGGCCGCGCGGAAGAACGGCGAGCTCAAGCTGAGCGACTGAGGGGTTACGGAACGTACGGCCCTTGTGTCCCGGATCACGGGAAGCAAGGGCCGTACGCCCGATCGGGGGCGGAAATTCCCGGGCGCTTGTCCTACCGTGGGCGCATGGTGCCGGACAGCGTGTCGCGGGCCGCCCGATGAGCAGCTTCTTCACCGGCGGTCCCCGCGAGCGTCCCCTGTTCCCCGTCCCGGAACAGGAGCTCTACGCGTTCAACGGCCGGCACTGGACCGATCCCCCGCGCGAGTACATCGTCCCGGCCGTGCTGCCGCTGGCGCAGCCGCTGGGCCGGTCCGACCGCACGATCGTCGCGCTGCGCGCGGTCGAGGTGTGGCCGCAGGCGTTCACCCTGCGCGTCACCGTCTACTCGCGGGACAGCCTGGTCGACGACCCCGCCGAGGGCCTGATCGACCACCGGCGCAAGCCCGACTACAACGGCCTGCTGATCGGCGTGCTCTACGCCGACGGCAGCCGGGCGAGCTCGGAGACGGTCTCGGTGCCGTCGGCGTCCGAACCGGACGAACCGGTGCTGCGGGCGCAGCCCGTCGGCGGCACGCGCTTCGCCGTCGAGCACGAAGTGTTCCTGTGGCCGCTCCCGCCGGCCGGCCCGCTGAAGCTGGTCGTCCAGTGGACCGACCGGCAGATCCCCGAGACGCGCACGACGCTCGACGGCGGCGCGATCCGGGCCGCGGCGAAGGACGCCGCGGAGATCTGGCCGGGACTGGGCAAGCGGCAGGTGAACGGCCTGCCGGTGCGCCGCGTCGGCAAGCAGGTGGCGCTCACCCCCGAATGGGGGCCGGCGGTGGTCCGGGCGGAAGAAACCCCGCCTACGCCGGAAAGCTGAACGTTTTTCTTGATCTGTGACCCCGGGCACCGGGGCCCGGGGTATCTCGAATGGATGAACGGGGTGGGTAGTTAGCGTCGTGGAAACACTTCGACCACCCGGCCGTCATGTCGGGCTGGTGCAGTGGGTTTCCCTCCCTTCCGACGCACGTGGCCGTGCACACCCGCGAAACCCGGAAAGGTCGCCCATGGCAGGCTCGCCGCTCAGCGCACTCGACGTCGCTTTCCTGTGCCTGGAAAGCGAAAACTCCCCGATGCACATGGGTGCGGTGGTCACCTTCACCGCCCGCGGCCCGGTCGACCCGGCCAAGCTCACCGCGGTTCTGGCCGAACGCGCCGCGCGGCTGCCGAAGCTGCGCCAGCGCGCCCGCGCGGAGCTGTTCCCGCCGGGGTCGGCCAGCTGGAGCGACGACCCGGGATTTGTTGCCGCGGACCACATTCACCACGTGACGCTCAGCTCGCTGTACGAACCGGACCCCCTCGCGGCCTACGCGTCGCAGTGGATCGCCGAGCCGCTCGACACGTCCCGGCCGCTGTGGCACCTGACCCTGGTGACCGGGCTGCCGGACGGGAAGTTCGCGCTGCTGCTGAAGCTGCACCACGCGCTCACCGACGGCGCCGGCGCGTACGCCGTGGCGGCCGGCCTGCTCGACGGCGTCAAGCTGCCGGAGCGGATCTCCCCGCCGTCCCGGCCGATCCCGGCGCCGCGCTCCACTTTGGACACGGTGAAGGACGCGCTGGGCACGGTCTGGGGCCAGGCGAACGAGACGGCCGGGATCGCGTCCTCGCTCGTGCGGGCCGCGCGGCCGCCGCTGTCGCCGGTGTCGGCGCCGCAGTCGGCCGAGCGCCGGCTCGGGTTCGTCCGGCTGCCGCTGACGGAGCTGCGCCGCGTGCGCAAGGCCCACGGCGGCACGACCAACGACGTCGTGCTGGCGGTGCTGTCCGGCGCACTGCGCGAATGGCTGGTGAACCGCGGCCACCGCGCCGACGGGCGCACGCTGCGCGCGCTGATCCCGGTGAGCGTGCGCGGCCGGGCGGGCGACCAGCTCGGCGGCAACAAGCTGTCGGGCTACCTGTGCGACCTGCCGGTCGGCGAGGACGACCCGGTCGAGCGGCTGCGGGTGGTGCGCCGGGCGATGACCCGAAACAAGGCGGCGGGCCCGAGCCGCGGCGCGGGCGCGCTGCCGCTGCTGGCCGGCCGCGTCCCGCCGCTGCTGCACCGCCTGGGCACGCGCACGGCGGGCCTGGCCGCGCCGATGCTGTTCGACCTGGTGATCACCACGGTCCCGGTGCCCCCGGCCCGCCTGTCCCTCGGCGGTGCCCGGCTGGCGGAGGTGTACCCGTTCGTCCCGCTGGCCCCGCGGCACGCGGTCGGCATCGCGGTGGCGACCTACCGCGACTCGGTCCACATCGGACTGCAGGTCAACGGCGCGGCGGTGCCGGACGTCGGCTCCCTGCGGGACGCGGTGCTGAAGTCGGCCGCCCGGCTGGTCGACGCCTCCTGACTCACGGAGCCGCGCCCACCACTTCCAGGAACGCCAGCGCCTCGGCGCCGCGGGAGCCGGGCGGCGCCGTGTAGAGCACGAGGTGCTGGTCCCGCTCGGGCAGGGCGAGGGAGTCGCAGTCGACGGTCACCTCGCCCACCACCGGGTGCCGGAACGTCTTGGTGAGCACCGGCGTCGCCTGGACGTCGTGGCGCTCCCACAGCCGGGCGAAGTCGGCGCTGCCCGCGCGCAGCTCGTCGACGAGCCCGCGCACCGCCGGGTCGGCGGGGTAGCGGGCCAGTGCGGCCCGCAGCTCCATGACGACGGTGAGCCGGAACTCGGCGGCGTCGGAAACCCCGTACAGCGCCGGCCCGAGGAACGCCTTGCGGGCGAGGTTGCGCCGCTCGGGCGGCACGGCGGCGAAGTCCTCCATGAGCGCCGCGGCGAGGTCGTTCCACGCCAGCACCTCGAACGTGGCGGAGATGACGAAGGCGGCCGTCTGCGGCAGCCGCTGCAGCAGCGCGAGGATGCTGGGCCGCACGTCACGGCGGTGCAGACCGCTCCGGACGGGCGCGGTGCCCGCCACGACGTGCAGGTGCTCGGTTTCGGCGTCGGTCAGCCGCAGCGCATCCGCGATCCCGGCCAGGACCTCGCCCGACGGGCGCGGCGCCCGGCCCTGCTCGAGGCGGACGTAGTACTCGGTGGAGATGTGCGCGAGCACCGCGACCTCCTCGCGGCGCAGGCCGGGGGTCCGCCGGCGCGGGCCGGCGGGCAGGCCGACGTCCTGCGGCCGCAGCCGCTCGCGACGGGTGCGGAGGAACGCCCCGAGCTCTTGCTTGTCCACGTTCCCCAGTATGCGCGGGGTCCGGCGCCGGACCCTGGTACGGCTTGTGCCTGTCTGGCGGCTCCGGACCGGAGCACCGTCGAAACCATGACGAACACCAGTGAATCCCCCTCGATCGGCCTGCTCGCCGGCAAGGTCGTGCTCATCACCGGCGCCAGCCGCGGCATCGGCGCGGCCGCGGCCCGCCTCTTCGCCGAGGAGGGCGCCGCCGTCGTGCTGGCCTCGCGCAGCACCGGCGCCCTCGACCGCCTCGCCGCCGAGATCCGCGCGGCGGGCGGCACCGCCGACGCCGTCGCGCTGGACCTGGCCGATCCCGCGAGCGTCCGGGCCGCCGTCGGCCGCGTCGAGCAGCTCCACGGCCGCCTCGACGGGGCGTTCAACAACGGCGCGGCCATCCAGCGGCCCGGTCCGCTCGAGACGACCGCCGAAGAAGAGATCGACGAGCAGTTCGCGGTGAACTTCCGCGCGCACTGGATCGCGATGACCGCCGAGGCCGAGCTCATGCGCCGGGGCACCGGCGGGGCGATCGTGAACACGTCCAGCATCGGCAGCCGCCGCGCCAACCCCGCCCTGCCCGCCTACGGCGCCATGAAGCGGGCGCTGAACAGCCTCACCGAGACCGCGGCCGTGACCTGGGGCCCGCACGGCGTCCGGGTCAACGGCATCACCCCCGGCGGGACCGCCACGGACATGATCGACGCGTGGGAAGCGGCCTCACCCGGGGTCGTCGCGCAGATCACCGCCTCGATCCCGCTCGGGCGCATGGCCGAGCCCCGCGAGGTCGCCGAGGCGGCCGCGTGGCTGCTCAGCGACCGCGCGGCGATGGTGACCGGGGCGATCGTGCCGGTCGACGGCGGTGCCGGAGCCTAACCGCGGAGCATCTCCGCCACGAGGAACGCCAGCTCCAGCGACTGCTGCGTGTTCAGGCGCGGGTCGCAGGCCGTCTCGTAGCGGCCCGACAGGTCGATGTCCGAGATCTCCTGCGCCCCGCCCAGGCACTCCGTGACGTCCTCGCCCGTCAGCTCCACGTGGATGCCGCCCGGGTAGGTGCCCAGCTGGTTGTGGACCTCGAAGAAGCCCTGGACCTCGTCGACGATGCGGTCGAAGTGGCGGGTCTTGTACCCGGTGGACGACTCGTGCGTGTTGCCGTGCATCGGGTCGCACTGCCAGATGATCTTGTGCCCGGAGGCTTCGACCTTCTCCACGATCGCCGGCAGGACCTCGCGGACCTTGGCGTTGCCCATCCGGGAGATGAGCGTCAGGCGGCCCGGCTCGAAGCGCGGGTCGAGCCGCTCGACGTACTCCAGCGCCTGCTCGGGGGTGGTCGTCGGGCCGATCTTCAACCCGATCGGGTTGGCCAGCAGCTCGGCGAACGCGATGTGCGCGCCGTCCAGCTGGCGGGTCCGCTCGCCGATCCACAGGAAGTGCGACGACAGGTTGTACAGCTTCGGGTTGGCCGCGTCGGCGTTGTCGAGCCGCAGCATCGACCGCTCGTACTCGAGCAGCAGCGCCTCGTGGCTGGCGAAGATCTCGGTGGACTGCAGCGACGTGTCGGTGACGCCACAGGCCGACATGAACCGCAGGCCGCGGTCGATCTCGTTGGCCAGCGCTTCGAAGCGCTGCGCCGCCGGCGACGCCGAGACGAAGTCCTTGTTCCAGTCGTGCACCTGGTGCAGGTCGGCCATGCCGGCGCCGGTGAGGGCGCGGACCAGGTTCATCGCCGCGCCCGCGTTCGCGTAGGCGCGGATCATCCGGCCGGGGTCGGGCACGCGCAGCTCGGGCTTGGCCACCAGGGAGTTGATGATGTCGCCGCGGTAGACCGGCAGGCCCAGCGCGTCCGTCGCCGCCGAGCGCGGCTTCGCGTACTGGCCGGCGATGCGGCCGACCTTGACCACCGGCAGGCTCGCGCCGTAGGTCAGCACGACCGCCATCTGCAGCAGCGTGCGCAGGTTGGCGCGGATGTGCGGCTCGGTGTTGGACTCGAACGTCTCGGCGCAGTCACCGCCCTGCAGGAGGAACGCCTCGCCACGGGCGACCATCGCCAGCCGGTCCTTGAGCCGGTCGATCTCGGCCGGGACCGTGATCGGCGGCACGCTCTCCAGCACGCCGCGGACCCGCCGGGTCGCCTCCGGGTCGGGCCACTCCGGCTGCTGCGCGGCGGGCAGGGCCAGCGCCTGGTCGAGCCGCGCGCGCAGCTCGGGCGGCAGCGGCGGCAGTTCGGGCAGGGTGTCGACGGGGACGTCCACAGTCCAGTTCACGAGCACCAGGATAAGGTTCCCGCTCCTGGGCGCTTCCTCAGGTTCACCGACGCCCAGGTCGTGAGTGGGAAACAGTGTTCTAACCCCGTTTCCCGCTCACGACCCTGGGGGGCCGGTCAGCCGCGCGGGACGAGCCGGACGACCGAGCCCGTGCCCTGCGACGTGCCGTTGTTGCTGACGAACACCTCGTCACCGCGCACGGCCAGCCCGGTCGCCGCGGCCAGGCCGTCCGACGCCAGCACCGTCCGGCTGCCGTTCCGCTCCACCCGGGTCAGCACGCCGGGAGAAGGCGGTGCCGCGATCCCGTCACGAGCGAACGTCAAGGCCAGCAGCCTGCCCGCGCGGTCGAAGGCCAGGTCGGTCAGTGCGGTGAAACCGTCGGCGTGGATCTTCGGCTGCTGCCCCGGCACCACGCGCCAGACGCGGGCGGCGCCGACCGCGACGCTGCTCAGCTCGGACACGTAGAGCGCGCCGTCGGGGCCGACGACGACCGACGTCGGCACGCTCTGCACCGGGATCCGCGTCCCCGGCGGCAGGCCGAGGGCGGGCGGCGCGGTGACGAGCTTCGGCGGGAACACCGCGAGCACGCTGATCCGGCCCCGGCCGTCGACGTAGAGCAGGTCGTTGCCGGCCGCGTCCGCGACCGCGAAGCCGTCGCGGTAGCGGGTCATCCCGAACGGGTTCGAGTCGATCACCGGCGTGTCCGGGCTCGCGCCGGCGCCGTGGTCGGGGTTGTTCCTCGCCTCGAACGCGGCGAAGTCCGGGCCGGGCACGACGTGCCTGCCGAAGGCGACCGAGAGCTTCCCGAGCAGCCGCCCGTCCGGGCCGAACGGGTTGGCGCCGGTCGCCGGGTCGATGAGCACGTCGCCGGCGAGCAGGGCCGGCAGGCCGTGGACGAACGCGACGTCCGTCGGGCCGGCGACGGCGGCGCCGCCGGGCGCGGCCGCGGACGGCAGGCCGGTCAGGATCCGGCGCACCCCGCTGTGGCCGTCGAGCAGCGCCACCGAGCCGCTCAGGCCGAAGCAGGCGGGCCCTTCGGGGCCTTCGACGCACTTCCCGGTGCCCCCGGCGCCGGCTTCGGCGACGTACACCTTGCCGTCGTGGACGGTCAGGTGCCGCGGGTTGTTCAGCCCGGTGGCGACCGTCTTCAGGCCGCTCTGGCCGGCATCGGCACCGGGCGCGGCGACGACCACGGCCGCGGCCGACACGGCCACCACCGCGGCCCGCACGAGTCTGGACATGACTTGCCACCTCTCCGCCCGGCTCCGTGCTTGATCCACAGTGGATCCGAGAGGCCGGGCGGAGTGATTGTGCGCCACGGAAACGGGAAAACCGGCCGTGCTGACCGGTTGGGTGACCTAGTCAGCCCCATCGGGCAGCGGGGATTTTCCCACCGGCAGGCGCGATCCGTCACCGGGAACTTCAGCCCAGGGCCGGACCCTTGCGTCCGGCCCTGGGCTGACAGTGCTCACGCGGCTTGCGCGCGGTTGTACAGGTTCTGCGCGTCGGTGCCGAAGTACGGCCCGAACATGTAGCCGGGCAGGAACGTGTAGCCGAAGCTGTTCACCGAGGCCTGGACGCCGGTGCCGGTGCCCTCGTTGAACGACAGGAACCACGGCCCGCCGCTGGAGCCGCCGGTCATGTTGCAGTTCATGCCGTGGTCCTTGGTCAGCAGGAAGTCGGTGAAGGTGCTGCCGCTGCAGTAGATCAGCTTCGTCCCGTCGTAGGGCGAGGCGGCCGGGTAGCCGAAGGTGTACATGTTCTGGTTCTTCGGCTGGTTGAAGGCGATGCCCTGGGCGCCGACGACGTCGGTGAGCTTCTGCCCGTTGAGCGGGTTCACCACGGCCATGCCGACGTCGTAGTTCATGTCCTCGCTGGCTTCCCACTGCGGCGTGGTCAGCGTGGACTTCGCGGCCCACTGGCCGTAGGGCGCGTTGCCGTTGTTGTAGCCCGGCACGAAGACCCACTCGGTGTGCCAGCTGCCCTGGTACTTGACGCAGTGCCCGGCGGTGACGACGACGCTGCCGTTGGCGCTGGTCACGGCGTCTCCGGAGCACGAGGCCTTCTGGCCGTTGAAGAGGAAGAACACGCGGCCGGCGGTCTGGGTGACCTTGCCGCCGCCGGTCCAGGCGCCCCCGCCGTTGGGGATGCTCTGGATGATCGCGCTCTGCCCTTTGGCCACGTCTCTCGGCGTGAAGGCCGGCGCTTTGACGAGGTTGTCCATGGGAACGGCCGCCCGCATGGCATCGGGCGTCCAGAAGGGTTTCGGCGCGGCCTGGGCGGGCGCGCCGACCAGGGCGAACGCGAGGGAGAGAACGGCGGTGACGACCGCGGCCCGGAATGTCGTGTGCTTCAAGACGCCCACCTTCCCGCGAGTGAACCGTCGCAAAGGCGACATAACTACTCGAAAGTAGTTGTCACATCACGGAGTGCACACCGCCGTTCGGCAGTACCCGGTACGGCCGAACGGCGGTGTGGTGGGTCAGACGACGGCGAGCGGCAACGCCGTCGGGTGGACCGGGGCCGGGAGGTCCGACGCCCCCGTCAAGAACGCGTCGACCGCGTTGGCCACCGAGCGGCCCTCCGCGATCGCCCACACCACCAGCGACGCCCCGCGGTGGGCGTCGCCGCAGACGAACACCCCCGGGGTCTCCGTCTGCCAGTCCGCGCCGCACGACAGCGTGCCTCGCCTGGTGAGCGACAGGCCGAGCCCGTCCAGCAGCGGCATCTCCTCGACGCCCTCGAAGCCGATCGCCAGCAGGACCAGGTCCGCCGGCAGCGTCTCGACCTCGTCGTTGACCGGGATCACCTGGCGGCGGCCCGTTGCCGGGTCCTTCTGGACCTTCACCTGCTGCAGCTCGACCGCCGTCACGCGACCCTCGGCGGAACCGACGAACCGCTTGACCGCCACCGCGAACTTGCGCTCGCCGGCCTCCTCGTGCGCCGGGTAGGTGCGCAGGATGTACGGCCAGGTCGGCCACGGCGACCGCTCGTCGTCCCTTGTGGACGGTGGCATCGGGTACTGGTCCAGCTGGGTCACCGACAGCGCACCCTGGCGGGTGGCCGTGCCGTAGGAGTCGGCGCCGGTGTCGCCGCCGCCGATGATGACGACGTGCTTGCCCTTCGCGTCGATCGACGGCGGACCGTCGCCCTCGACGAACTTGTTGGCCGGCACCAGGTGCTCCATCGCCAGGTGGATGCCCTCGAGGTCCCGGCCCGGCGTGGTCGTGTCGTCGCGGCCGCGCAGCGCGCCGACCGCGAGCACGACGGCGTCGTACTGCGCGCGCAGGTCCTCCACCGACAGGTCGACGCCGACCTCGCAGCCGGTGACGAACCGGGTGCCCTCCTTGCGCAGCTGCGCCAGGCGCCGGTCGAGGACCTTCTTCTCCATCTTGAACTCGGGGATGCCGTAGCGCAGCAGCCCGCCGAGGCGGTCGTCGCGCTCGAACACCGTGACCTCGTGGCCGGCGCGGGTCAGCTGCTGGGCGGCCGCGAGCCCGGCCGGGCCGGAGCCGACGACGGCGACCCGCTGCCCACTGGACACTTCGGACACCTGCGGCTGGACGTAGCCCGCTTCCCAGGACTGGTCGGCGATCGTCGCTTCGACGCGCTTGATCGCGACCGGCCCGCCCGACAGCGGCGAGATGGACAGCACGCAGCCCGCCTCGCACGGCGCCGGGCACAGCTTCCCGGTGAACTCGGGGAAGTTGTTGGTGGCGTGCAGCCGGTCGCTCGCGGCCGCCCAGTCGCCGCGGCGGACCAGGTCGTTCCACTCCGGGATCAGGTTGCCCAGCGGGCAGCCGGAGCCACCGGAGTGGCAGAACGGGATGCCGCAGTCCATGCAACGGGACGCCTGCTTGCGCACCTTTTCGTTGCGCTCGCCCGGGTCGACGTCCGCGTAGACCTCGCCCCACGAGTGCAGCCGGTCCTCTTTGGACTTCTTCTTCGGCTCTTCGCGGTCGTACTTCAGGAAACCGGTCGGGTCAGCCACGAGCGGCCTCCATGATCGCCTCGTCGACATCGCGGCCGGCGGCCTTGGCCGCCTTCGCCGCGTCCAGGACCCGCTGGTAGTCACGCGGCATCACCTTCGTGAACGCCACGGACCGGCGCGGCCAGTCGCCGAGCAGCGAGGCCGCCACCGCGGAGCGGGTGAGATCGTGGTGCTGCTGCACCGTTTTCTTGAGCCAGGCCAGGTCTTCGGCGGTCGGCCGCAGCAGGTCCACCATGTCCTGGTTGACCTTCTTGCGGTCGACGTCGAGCACGAAGGCCATGCCGCCGGACATGCCGGCCGCCAGGTTCCGCCCGGTCGGGCCGAGCACCACCGCGCGGCCGCCGGTCATGTACTCGAAGGCGTGGTCGCCGACGCCCTCGGCGACGACCGTGGCACCGGAGTTGCGGACGCAGAAGCGTTCGCCGACCTGGCCGCGCAGGAAGATCTCGCCGCCGGTGGCGCCGTAGGCGATCGTGTTGCCCGCGATCGTCTGCGCCTCGGCGGCGAAGGTCGCCTCCGGGTCGGGGCGGACGATGATCCGGCCGCCCGAAAGCCCCTTGCCGACGTAGTCGTTCGCGTCGCCGACCATGTCGAGGGTGATGCCGCGCGGCAGGAACGCGCCGAGCGACTGGCCCGCCGAACCGGTGAGCCTGACGTTGATCGTGCCCTCGGGCAGGCCGTCCCCGCCGTAGCGGCGGGTGATCTCCGACCCGAGCAGCGTGCCGACGGTCCGGTTGACGTTGCGCACCGGCAGTTCGATGTTGACGTGGTGCGCGTCTTCCAGCGCCGCCTCGGCGAGCTGGATGAGCGTGCGGTCGAGCGCGTGCTCGAGGCCGTGGTCCTGGCCGCGGGTGCGTCGCTTGGCGCCGCCGTACGGAGTCTCTTGCGGCATCTCGAAGATCGGCGCCAGGTCCAAACCGGACGCCTTCCAGTGCTCGACGGCCTCGTCGGTGTTCAGCAGCTCGGCGTGGCCGATCGCCTCGTCGAGCGTGCGGAAGCCCAGCGCCGCCAGGGTTTCCCGGACTTCTTCGGCGACGAACTTGAAGAAGTTGACGACGTGCTCGACCTGGCCGGTGTAGCGCTTGCGCAGCTCGGGGCTCTGCGTGGCGACGCCGACCGGGCAGGTGTCGAGGTGGCAGACGCGCATCATGATGCAGCCCGCGACGACGAGGGGGGCCGTCGCGAAGCCGTACTCCTCGGCGCCGAGCAGCGCCGCGATCACGACGTCGCGCCCGGTCTTCATGGCGCCGTCCACCTGCACGGTGATCCGGTCGCGCAACCCGTTGAGCAGCAACGTCTGCTGGGTCTCGGCGAGGCCGATCTCCCACGGCGTGCCCGCGTGCTTGAGCGAGTTCATCGGGGAGGCGCCGGTGCCGCCGTCGTGGCCCGAGATGAGCACGACGTCCGCGTGCGCCTTGGACACGCCCGCCGCGACCGTGCCGACGCCCAGCGAGGACACCAGCTTCACGTGGATGCGGGCGTGCTCGTTGGCGTTCTTGAGGTCGTGGATCAGCTGGGCCAGGTCCTCGATGGAGTAGATGTCGTGGTGCGGCGGCGGGGAAATGAGGCCGACGCCCGGCGTGGAGTGCCGGGTCCGCGCGATCCACGGGTACACCTTGTTCGGCGGCAGCTGGCCGCCCTCGCCGGGCTTCGCGCCCTGCGCCATCTTGATCTGGATGTCGTCGGCGTTGACCAGGTACTCGCTGGTGACGCCGAACCGTCCACTCGCGACCTGCTTGATCGCGCTGCGGCGCTCGGGGTCGTAGAGCCGCTCGGGGTCTTCGCCGCCCTCACCAGTGTTGGAGCGGCCGCCGATGCGGTTCATCGCGATGGCCAGCGTTTCGTGCGCCTCGGCCGAAATCGAGCCGTACGACATCGCGCCGGTGTTGAAGCGCTTGAAGATCGCCTCGGCGGGCTCGACCTCGTCGAGTGGGACCGGCTCGCGCACGCCGTTCTTGAAGGAGAACAGCCCGCGCAGCGTGCCGCCCTCGCGGTAGAGGCGGTGCACCTCGTCGGTGTACTTGCGGTAGACCTCGTCGCGGCCGGTCTTGGACGCGTGCTGCAGCAGGAACACCGTCTCCGGCGTGAACAGGTGCAGCTCGCCCTCGCGGCGGTAGGCGTACTCGCCGCCGGTGTCGAGCCCACGGTGGACTCGCTCGGTCGGGTTGTCCGGGTACGCGCGGCGGTGCCGGACGGCGACCTCTTCGGCGAGCACCTCGAGCCCGACGCCGCCGAGCTTCGACGACGTCCCGGTGAAGTACTCGTCGAGCAGGTCCTGGCTCAGGCCGAGGGATTCGAAGACCTGGGCGGCGGTGTACGCGCCGACCGTCGAGATGCCCATCTTGGACATGATCTTCAGGACGCCCTTGACCAGCGCCTGCACGTAGTTGCGGACCGCCTTGGCCGGCTCGATGCCGGTGACCGCGCCCTGCCCGATCATGTCCTCGATGGTCTCGAAGGCCAGGTACGGGTTGACCGCGGCGGCGCCGTAGCCGAGCAGCAGCGCGATGTGGTGCACCTCGCGCGCGTCGCCGGATTCGACGACCAGCGCGACGCGCAGGCGTTCCTTCGTGCGGACCAGGTGGTGGTGCACCGCGGAGACCAGCAGCAGCGACGGGATCGGCGCCATCCGGTGGTCGGAGTCGCGGTCGGACAGCACGAGCGTGCGCGCGCCGGCCGCGATCGCCTCGGACGCCTCCCGCCGGACGCGCTCGATCGCGCCGGCCAGCGCCTCGGCGCCGCCGTCCACTTCGTACAGTCCGGAAAGGACGCTGCACGCGAAGCCGGGGAGGTCGCCGTCGTCGTTGATGTGGATGAGCTTCGCGAGCTCGTCGTTGTCGATCACCGGGTACGGCAGCTTCAGGTGGCGACAGGACGCCGGGCCCGGGGCCAGGAGGTTGCGCTCCGGGCCCATGATCCGCGCCATGCAGGTGACGAGCTCTTCGCGGATCGCGTCGAGCGGCGGGTTGGTCACCTGGGCGAAGTTCTGCTTGAAGTAGTCGTAGAGCAGCCGGGATCGCTTCGACAGCACCGCGGGCGGCGTGTCCGAGCCCATCGAGCCGATCGGCTCGGCGCCCTTCTCGGCCATCGGCGCGAGCAGGATCTTCAGCTCCTCTTCGGTGTAGCCGAAGGAAAGCTGGCGACGCAGCACCGAGTCGTGGCTCTGCACCACGTGGTCGCGGTCGGGCAGCTCGGCGATCTTCAGCAGGCCCGCGTGCAGCCAGCCCTCGTACGGGAGCTTGCCGGCGAGCGCGGACTTGACCTCTTCGTCGTCCACGATCCGGCCGGCTTCGGTGTCCACGAGGAACATCCGGCCGGGCTTGAGCCGCCCCTTGGCCACGACGTCCTTGGGCGCGACGTCGAGGACGCCGGCCTCGCTGGCGAGGACGACGCGGTCGTCGGCCGTGCGCCACCAGCGTGCCGGGCGCAGGCCGTTGCGGTCCAGGACCGCCCCGACCAGGGTGCCGTCGGTGAAGGTGACGCACGCGGGGCCGTCCCACGGCTCCATCAGGCTCGCGTGGAACTGGTAGAACGCGCGGCGCTCGGGCTTCATGGTGGCGTGGTTCTCCCACGCCTCCGGGATCATCATCAGCACGGCGTGCGGCAGCGACCGGCCGCCCAGGTGCAGCAGCTCGAGGACCTCGTCGAAGGACGCGGAGTCGGACGCGTCCGGCGAGCAGATCGGGAACAGCCGGGACAGGTCGCCGGGGATGAGGTCCGACTCCAGCAGCGCCTCGCGGGCCCGCATGCGGTTGCGGTTGCCGCGGATGGTGTTGATCTCGCCGTTGTGGGCCACGAACCGGAACGGGTGCGCCAGCGGCCACGACGGGAAGGTGTTGGTGGAGAAGCGGGAGTGCACCAGCGCGATGGCGCTTTCCAGGCGCTCGTCACGAAGGTCGCCGAAGAACGCCGGCAGCTGCTCCGGCGTCACCATGCCCTTGTAGACGATCGTCCGCGAGGACAGCGACGGGAAGTAGGTACCGCAGCCGGAGTTCGCGCTTTCGTGCTCGACGCGCTTGCGCAGGCAGAAGGCGAGCCTGTCCAGCTCCAGGCCGGTTTTTCCGTCCGCCGTCACGAAAAGCATGGCGAAGTGCGGCATGACCGAGCGGGCGGTCGGGCCGATGTCGGCGCGGTCGGCGTCGACGGGGACCTCGCGCCAGCCGAGGACCTCCAGTCCTTCTTCGACGGCGATGCGTTCGGCCAGCTCGACGGCCTTGCGGCGCTGCTCGGCGTCTTCGGGGAGGAACGCGATGCCGGCGGCGTAGGCGTGGTGGCCGTGTTCGTCGGGTTCGGGAAGCGCGAAGCCGGCTTCGGCGCGCAGCAGCTTGTCGGGCAGCTGCAGCAGGATTCCGGCGCCGTCGCCGCTGGTGGGTTCGGCGCCGGCGGCGCCGCGGTGGTCGAGGTTGGTCAACGCGGCCAGGCCGTCGGTGACGATGCCGTGGGAACGGCGCCCGCGGATGTCGGCCACCATGGCCACACCGCAGGAGTCCTGTTCGGTCTCCGGGTCGTAGAGACCCTGCTTGCCGGGAATGGCGGAGAAGATCATGAAGGGACCTCCTTCGTCGTCTGTCGTGCGGGGCCGGGCTACCGGCCGGGGAGCGCACGGGACGACGATGGCCCGCTTGTTAGCGCGACTTTAACACCTGGGAAACATGCCAGCACCTGTTCAGAGCGCCCCGAGCGACGTCGGACGGTAACGATCTGGCTGCGCGGAACGACGTAGTTCCTGATGGGTTCCCGGTAGTTCGTTCCGCTAAGTATACGGCCCGGAAACTCGCGTCAAGCCTAACGTGACGGGTCCGACCCGGCAGCGCGGGATTGTGCCGCCGGTCACTAGAACGTGTTACATTTCGCCGCATGATCCTCGATCGGTTCAAGCTCACCGGCCAGGTCGCGGTGGTCACCGGCGCCGGAAGGGGAATCGGCGCGGCCACGGCCGTGGCCCTCGCCGAAGCGGGCGCCGACGTGGTCATCGCGTCCCGCACCTCCGCTCAGCTCGACGAAGTCGCTTCGCAGGTCTCGGCGGCCCGCCGGCGGGCTTTTCCCGTTCCGGTCGACCTCTCCGCGCCGGAGGCCGCGGCGGAGCTGGCGTCGACGGCGGTGGCGGAGTTCGGCCGCCTCGACCTGGTGGTCAACAACGTCGGCGGCACGTACCCGCGGCCCCTGCTGGAGTCTTCGGTGGACTTCCTGGAGGAGGCGTTCCGCTTCAACGTGGCGACGGCGCACGCGCTGACCGTGGCGGCGGCGCCCGCACTGCTGGAGACGGGCGGCTCGGTCGTCAACATTTCGTCGGTGATGGGCCGGGTGTCGGGCCGCGGCTTCGCGGCGTACGGAACGGCGAAGGCGGCCTTGGCGCACTACACGCGCTTGGCGGCGGCGGACCTGGCGCCCCGGGTGCGGGTGAACGCGATCTCGGTGGGTTCGGTGGCGACGTCGGCCCTGGAGATCGTGGTGGGCAACCCCGAGCTGAAGGCCAAAATGGAGGCCGCGACACCGCTGAAGCGCATCGGCGAGGCCGAGGACATCGCGGCCACGGTGGTGTTCCTGGCTTCCCGGGCCGGCGGGTACATCACGGGCAAGATCCTCGAGGTCGACGGCGGCCTGCAGGCGCCCAACCTGGAGCTGGGCCTGCCCGACCTCGGCTGACGCCGGCGCTCGGAGGCCGGATACGCCGAAGACCGCCACCAGGGCTCCGGCAGCGGCCTTCGGAAAGCGCTCAGCTCTCGTCGGTCTTCTTCGGCTCCTCGGCCGCGGCTTCCGCGCCCTCCGAAGCGGGCTTGTCCGCGGCAGGCGCCTCGGCCGCCACCTTGGCGTGCTCCGGCTCGTCCGCGGTCTCCGCGGCCGGGGCGTCCTCCGAAGCCTCGACCGGGACCTCGTCCGGACCGACAGCGTCCTTGCTCACCAGCGTCTCCGGCGCCTCCCGCGGCCCCCGCTTGCCCGCGAGCACGAAGTACACCACCGCCGCGATGAACAGCAGGATCGACGTCCACACGTTCACCCGCAGCCCGAGGATGTGGTTCGCGGTGTCGGTCCGCATCATCTCGATCCACCCGCGGCCCACCGTGTAGCCGGCCACGTACAGCGCGAACGCCCGCCCGTGCCCCAGCTTGAAGCGCCGGTCCGCCCACACCACCAGCAGCGCGACCAGCAGGTTCCAGATCAGCTCGTACAGGAACGTCGGGTGGACCGGGCTCTCCGGCAGCGGGATGTGCCCCGTCGCGACGCCGTTCAGCAGGTTGTCCGGGTCCTCCGGGTTGAAGCGCTGGAAGACCTCCAGGCCCCACGGCAGGTCCGTGTGCGCGCCGTAGAGCTCCTGGTTGAAGTAGTTGCCGATGCGGCCGATGGCCTGCGCGACGACGATGCCCGGGGCGATCGCGTCCGCCATCGCCGGCAGCGGGATGCCCTTGCGGCGGCACGCGATGAGCGCGCCCACCGCGCCGAGGGCGATCGCGCCCCAGATGCCGAGGCCGCCGTCCCAGATCGCGAACGCGTTCCAGGGGTTCTTGCCCTCGGTGAAGTACAGCTCGGGGTCGGTGATGACGTGGTACAACCGGCCGCCGACCAGGCCGAACGGCACGGCGAACACGGCGATGTCGATGACCGTGCCCTTGGTGCCGCCGCGGGCGGCCCAGCGCCGCTCCCCCCACCAGATCGCCACGATGATGCCGGCGATGATGCACAGGGCGTACGCGCGGATCGGGATCGGTCCCAGGTGCCACACCCCGCGGTCGGGGCTCGGGATCGTCGCGAGGTAGGCGGTCATCACGCGGCCACCGTAGCGCTAAGGCGCCGGCGCCTCCAAGGCGGCCAGGTACCCCGCCACCAGCGCGTGCGCCACCTGGACGACAGCCTGGTCGCGCGGGAGGAACCGTTCGTCGTGCAGGCTGGGCACGCCCGCGGTGTCGCCGAGGCCGACGAACAGCATCAGGCCGCGGGTCGCGCCGCCGCAGTAGTGGGCGAAGTCGTCCGCGCCGAACGACCGGAACCCGTCGTCGACGACGAAGCCGCCGTGGCTCAGCCAGCGTTGCGCCCCCAGCGCCAGCGCCGGGTCGTTGTCCAGCACCGGCTCGCACGGGCTGATCTCCAGCTCGGCGGTGCAGCCGTGCGCCCGCGCGGTGCCGTGCACGATGTCCGTGAGCGCCTCCAGCGCGCTCTCGCGGTCCTTCGCCCGCATCACGCGCAGCGAGCCGAACGCGGTCGCGGTGTTCGGGACGACGTTGGCCGCCGTGCCCGCCTGGAGCCGGCCGATCGAGCAGACCGCGCCGAACACCGGGTCGATCCGGCGGGACGCGAGCTGCTGCAGGCTCACGACCAGCTGCGACAGCGCCAGGATCGGGTCGCGCAGCAGGTGCGGGTAGCCGGCGTGGCCGCCCTGGCCCTGCATCGTGACCTCGAACTCGTCGGTGGACGCGTTCACCGGCCCCGGCACCGCCGCGACGACGCCGTGCGCGATCCGCGGCTGGACGTGCGCGCCGATCACCGCGTCCACCCCGGCCTCGGCCAGCACCCCGGACCCGACGACGTCGAGCGCGCCCGGCGGCGACGTCTCCTCGCGCGGCTGCAGCAACGCCAGAATCGGCCGCGGCACGCCGACGCGCAGCGCCGCGCGGCAGACGGCGACCAGCGCGGCGAGGTGGACGTCGTGGCCGCACGCGTGCATGAACTCGTTGCCCGACGCCCACGGCACGCCGGTGCCCTCCAGCACCGGGAGGGCGTCGAGCTCGGCCCGCAGCGCCACCGCCGGGCCTTCGCCGCCGGGCAGGAGGATCGCGCGGCCGGTCTTGGCGACGCGGACGCCGTCGCCGGCCCCGAGCGCGCCCGCGACCAGCCGGGCGGTGTCCTCTTCGTCGCCGGAACCGCGCGGGTCGGCGTGCACCGCGTGCCGCAGCTCGATCGCCGCGGGCAGCTCGTCCTCGATCGCGCCGGTCCAGGCGTCCCACAGATCACTCACGCGTGCTCCAACCGGTAGATCCTCTTCGCGTTCTCGTGCCCCACCAAAGCACACAGCCGGACGGCGTCCACTTCGGACATCGCACCGGCGGCCAGCCCGGCGCGCAGGAAGTCCGAAAGCCCCTGCCGGAACAGGGCGGTGCCCAGGTGGTACAGCTCGGCCAGGCCGAACGCGTCGGTGGAGAAGAGGACATTCCCGAAGGGCGCGATCTCCAGCAGCTCGGCCAGGATCGCCGGCGCGCGGAACCCCGCATTGTGGGTGGCGAGCCCGACGTCGGCGAACACGTGCTCGAAGACCTGCGCCAGATATGCGGCGTTGCGGTGGAACGGGTAGTTGTGCAGCAGAAGGATCGGCACGCCGCGGTCGCGGGTCGCGCGCAGCAGCCCGGTCAGGTGCAGCGGGTCGCAGCGGTGCAGGTCGACGTCGGAGTCGCCGTAGCCGACGTGGAACTGCACCGGCAGGCCCAGGTCGAGCCCGGTGAAGACGAGGAACCGGTGCAGCACCTCGTCGGCCAGCCGGCCGCCGCCCGCGGCGAGCCACCGGCCGGCGGCGGCTTCGACCTCGGACGGCGACGGCCGCTCCCCCGCCAGTTCCAGGCCGACGCGGTAGGCCGCGATCGACTTGAGCCCGACGGCCGTCTCCGCGCGTTTCCCCAGCTCGTCGGTGAGCGCGGCGGCGAACCCGGCCGCCGTGGTCCCCTGGATGACGTGCTCGGCCACCTGCTCCAGCCGGACGATGTCGTGCGCGCGGGTACCGGCCAGCTCCGCGAACTCGCCGGTCGTGGTCAGCGTGTCCGGCAGGAAACCCCCGTCCAGCAGGAAGTCGGTCGTGCCGGTGGCGCGCAGGAACCGCCGCGCCACCTCGGCCGCGCCCAGCTCGGCGCGGCGTTCGAGGTAGGCGTCGGCCTCCGCGTGCGCGGGCAGGTCGAGCACGGGTGCGCAGCGTGCGCGCACCGCGAGCCCGATCAGCGAATCGAAGAGGCTCGTGCCGAGCGGCGACGTCGTGTCCGCCTCGGTCAGCATCGCCTCGAAGCCCGCGCGGGCCACGTCGTGCCTGACGACGCCGTGGCAGTGGTGGTCCACCAGCGGCAGGTCCGCGACGAACGGGAGCAGGTCGGTCATGCGCCTCCGTCCACGGTGGTCAGCCTCTCCCCCACCCTACGAGCGAACCCGGGCGCGGACAGCACCAAGATCACCGCCAGCACCAGCACGGCACCGGCCACCACGGGGAACCACCGCGCCGGGCCCTCGGTCGGGTACGGCACGACGTTGACGTAGACGGTGTACCCGAGCACGGCGAGCGCGCCGACCGGGAACACGAGGTGCCACGCCGGCACGCGCATCCGCCGCTTGACGAACAGCAGCAGGATCGCGCCGGCCGTCGTGAGCAGGTAGATCACCAGCAGGATCAACGTCCCGATCGAGCCCGACCACGCGAAGGTGTCCGACGCCGTCGCGCCGAAGAACAGCGCGCATACTCCGATGATCAGGACCGCCGCGCCGGTCACCGCGCTGACCGCGGCCACCGGCGTGCCGCGGGTGGACGTGCGGCCGATGCCGCGGCCGCCGTACGCGTCGCGGCCCAGCGCGTAGAGCAGCCGCGACCCGCCGACCACGCAGGCCAGGCAGCAGCCGAACGCGCTGATCGCGGCGCCGACGCTGATGACGTCGCCGACCCACGCGCCGGCGTACCGGCTGCCGAGGTCGCCGAGCAGGGACGGCGAGTCGTGGAACGCCGTCGCGTCCGCGCCGAACGCCATCATCTCGACGGCGGTGACCACGACGAAGTAGATGCCGCCGAAGATCGCCGTGCCGAGGATCGCGCGCGGGATGTTGCGCCGGGGGTCGTGGGTCTCCTCGCCGAGCGTCGCGGCGGCTTCGAACCCGGCGAAGGACAGGAAGCCGAAGACCGCGCCGAGGAACACCCCGGACAGCCCCGTCTCGGGGACGAAGACGTCGAGGGTGAACCGGCCGCCCCCGGGCGCGTTCCCGGCGAGCAGCCGGACCAGGATCACGACCGTGACCAGCAGGATCACCGCGATGGTCGCGCCTTCGACGGCGAGCAGCGTGCTCGTGCCGCGGCGCGCGGGCACCACCGAGAGCAGCCACGCGCCGATCAGCGCGACGGCCGTCAGCACGAACGGCCCCCAGGACGGCGGGTCCGGCCAGATGCCCACTTGCGTCAGGAAGGCCGTGCCGAGCGTGCCTGCGGCCGAGCTGGTGACGACCGCGTAGAAGGTGTACGTGCCGAGGAGACCGATGCCGGAGACGACGCCGGCGCGCGGGCCGAGCGTCGCGCCGACGAACGCGTACACCGACCCCGCGTGCTGGTAGTACTGGCAGAGCTTGACGAAGCCGTAGGCGACCAGCAGCACGCCGACCGCGGAGAGCAGGAAGGCGAGCGGGACGGCGCGGCCGGCGGCGGCCGCGGTCTGCTGGGGGTTGATGTTGGCGGCCATGCTGGGGGCCATCAACGCCACCGACAGGCCGACGGCCTGCCAGACGGAGAGGGAGCGGCGCAGCCCTGGACGGGTTTCGACGGTGTCTGACACGATCTCCACCTCTTTTCTGCGGTGAAACCTCAAGTGAACATCGACGGGAGCACGATGAGCCAGCTCGATCGGGCAGAACTCGCACAACAGGGCGCGCTGCGGGCCGACGCCCTGCGCGCGGCCGGCGTCGAGCTCGTCGCGCTGACCTTCGTGGACAACAGCGGCATCGCGCGCGTCAAGGCCGTCCCGGTCGACCGGCTGTGGTCGGCGGCGGCGTGGGGTGTCGGCGCGTCCAACTCGTTCGACTTCTTCCTGGCCACCGACGACATCACCGACGGCGAGTACTCGCGGGGCCCGGTCGGCGACCTGCGGCTGCACCCCGACCTCGACGCGCTCGTGCCGCTGGCCGCGCAGCCGGGCTGGGCGTGGGCGCCGGTCCGCAAGTACGACCAGGAAGGCGAGCCGCACCCGCAGGACGCGCGGGCGCTGGCCGCGACCGCGGCGGCGCGGGTCGTGGAACTCGGCTACAACGTGCGGACGGCGTTCGAGATCGAGTGGGTGATCACGTCGGCGGACGCACCGGACGACCCGCGCTCGGCCACGGCGGGCCCGGCCTACGGCTTCGCGCGGCTGTCCGCGCAGGCGGCGTACCTGCGCGCGCTGGTGTCCACTTTGACCGCTCAAGGCGTGACGGTGGAACAGATCCACCCCGAGTACGCGGCCGGGCAGTTCGAGCTGTCGGTGGCACCGGACGACCCGGTGCGCGCGGCCGACATCGCCGTGCTGACGCGCGAAACGATCCGGATGGTGAGCGAGCAGCACGGGCTGCGGGCGTCGTTCACGCCGAAGTTCTCGCCGGACGGCGTGGGCAACGGCGGCCACGTCCACCTGAGCCTCTGGGACGGCGACCGGAACCTGTGCGCCGGCGGCGACGGCCGGTTCGGCCTGACACCGACGGCGGAGGCGTTCGGCGCGGGGATCTTTTCGCGGCTGCCGGCGCTGCTGGCGATCGGGGCGCCGTCGGTGGTCAGCTACCTGCGGCTCGAGCCGCACCACTGGGCCGGCGTGTTTTCGGTGTGGGGCCTGGAAAACCGCGAGGCGCCGCTGCGGCTGGTGCAGGGCCCGGCCGGGCAGCGCGACCGGGCGGCGAACTTCGAGGTGAAGTGCTTCGACCTGACGGCGAACCCGTACCTGGTGGTGGCGGCGCTGCTGTTCGCGGGCCTGGCCGGCCTCGCGGCGCCGGCTTCGTTGCCGGAGCCGGTGGACGTCGACCCGGGCACGCTCCCCTCGGCCGTGCGGCTGCCGACGTCGCTGGCGGACGCGGTGGCGGCGTTCGAGGCGGACACGGCGTTGACGACGGCGTTCGGCGCGGAGTTCGCGACGACGGTGATGGACGTGCGCCGCGGCGAGATCGCGCGGCTGGGCTCACTGCCGCCCGGCGAGCTGTGCGCGTTGATGCGCTACCTGCATTGAGACTTCTTCCCTGAGCTGGGGCAGCTTGGCGTAGAGGCGCTCGCCGGGGCATTCGGTGTTGTAGAAGTCGCGGTGGCCCTTGATCTCGTCGACGGGGATGCCGTACTGGCGGCAGATGAAGGCGCAGAAGACGACCAGGGAGGCCCACTGCGCTTCGGGCGGCTCGACGCTGGTGTAGGTGCCTTCGTTCTCGATGCCGATGGCGTTGGTGTTCTGCCCGGGGCAGTGCGCGCCCTGGATCATGGTGGTGCCGCTCCGGAGGGCGTCGAGGCTGCCGTGCCGCCCTTCGAGCCGATACCCGCCGCGGCTGACGGTGAAGTGCTGGCCGGTGTCGGACCAGCCGTTGTTGTCGATGTGGTCGTGCTGATCGTCCCGGGCGACCTGGAAGGCGTGGGCCAGGGAGTAGTCGGTGCTGTTGGGGCAGGCGATGTGGTGGATCAGGATGCGGTTCGCGGGGTGGTCGAGGGTGGTGAGGGCATCGGCCGGCGGGCGGGCTCCCCATTCTGCGCAGGAGTAGATCCGGGGTTCCGTCGCGGCGCGGGCGGCTTGCGGGAGCAGGAGACCGGCGGCTCCTGCGGCGGCCAGGCCGGCGGCGCCGCGGAGGAAGGTGCGCCGCGGGAGGGGTGCGAAGTCCATGGGGTGGAGCTTGGGCCGGCCACGTACAGCTTTCGTACAAAGGCGCGAGTGACCGGCTCAGCCCGCCGAGGCCAGTTCTCCAGCGCCGCTGTAAAGCTCGATCTTGAAGCGGATGTGCTCCTGGTGCTCCTGCAGCCGCGCGATCTGGGACGCCACCCTCGCCTCATGCTCCCGCAGTACTTCGACCCGCTCTTCGCGCGTCGCCTCGCCGGATCGCAGCAGCTCCACGAACCGCAGCATCTCCGCCACCGGCATGCCCGTGTACCGCAGGCACCGCAGCAGCTGCAGGAACTCCACGTCCTGCTCGGTGAAGAACCGCCGCCCACCCGCCGTTCGGCCCACTTCGTGGAGCAAGCCGATGCGCTCGTAGTACCGCAGCGTGTCGATCGTGAAACCGGTCTTCTCGGTCACCTGGGCCGGCGTGTAGGACGTCACCGATCCAGGGTGGCACCTGGAGTGCGCTCCAGGTCAAGCGGTGGCGACCGCCCGGCGGACGCCCTCCGCCAGCTCCGCCGACAGCGCCTGGACGCCGGATGCGCCCTCCGCCGCCGCCGTGACCAGGGCCGAACCCACGATCACCGCGTCCGCGAACGACGCCACCTCGGCCGCCTGGTCGCCCGAGCGGACACCCAGGCCGACGCCGATCGGCAACGACGTGTGCGCCCGCGTGCGGCGGACCAGTGTCTCCGCTCCCGCGCCGACCTGGTCGCGCGCGCCCGTCACGCCCATCACCGCGGTCGCGTAGATGAACCCCGACGACGCGGAAGCCGTCAAAGCCAGCCGCTCCTCCGACGACGACGGCGCCACCAGGAAGATCCGGTCCAATCCATGCGAGGAAGACGCCGAAATCCACGCGGCGGCTTCGTCCGGGATCAGGTCCGGCGTGATCAGGCCGAGCCCGCCCGCCGAAGCGAGGTCGCGCGCGAAACGGTCCACGCCGTAGCGGTTGACCGGGTTCCAGTACGTCATCACGACCGCGCGGCCGCCCCGCGCGGCCACCGACTCGACGACCTCGAACACGTGCTTGAGGCGGAAGCCGTTGTCCAGCGCGGTCACCGACGCGGCCTGGATGGTCGGGCCGTCCATCACCGGGTCCGAATACGGGACGCCGACCTCGATCAGGTCCGCGCCGCCGTCGACGCACGCCGCGATCAGGTCCTTGGACCCGGAAACCGTGGGGAAGCCCGCCGGGAGGTAGCCGACCAGCGCCGCGCGGCCCTCCGCGCGCGTGGCAGCGAAGAGGTCGTCCAGCCCGCTCATTCGTTCACCAGTCCGAACCACTTGGCCGCCGTGTCCATGTCCTTGTCGCCGCGGCCGGAGAGGTTCACGACGATGAGACCCGAAGGACCCAGCTCGCGGCCCAGCACCAGCGCGCCGGCCAGTGCGTGCGCCGACTCGATCGCCGGGATGATGCCCTCCGTGCGGGACAGCAGCTTGAAAGCGTCCATCGCCTCGGCGTCGGTCACCGGCCGGTACTCGGCGCGGCCGGTGTCCTTCAGCCACGCGTGCTCCGGGCCGACGCCCGGGTAGTCGAGCCCGGCCGAGATCGAGTGCGACTCGACCGTCTGGCCGTCCTCGTCCTGCAGCAGGTACGTCATCGCGCCGTGCAGGTTGCCCGGCGTGCCCTTGGTCAGGGTCGCGCCGTGGCGGTTGCCCTCGATGCCCTCGCCGCCCGGCTCCAGGCCGACCAGCCGCACGGACGGGTCGTCGTAGAAGCCCGAGAAGATGCCGATGGCGTTCGACCCGCCGCCGACGCACGCCGCGACGACGTCGGGCAGGCGCCCGGCCTGCTCGAGGATCTGCTCGCGGGCTTCGGTGCCGATGACGTGGTGGAAGTTGCGCACCATCGCCGGGAACGGCGCCGGGCCGGCGGCCGTGCCGAACAGGTAGTGCGTGGTGTCGGCGTTGGTGACCCAGTCGCGCAGGGCCTCGTTGATCGCGTCCTTGAGCGTCCGCGAACCGGTCTTGACCGGGATCACCTCGGCGCCGAGCAGCCGCATGCGGGCCACGTTCAGCGCCTGGCGCTCGGTGTCGACCTCGCCCATGTAGACGACGCAGTCGAGGTCGAGCAGCGCGCACGCGGTGGCCGTCGCGACGCCGTGCTGGCCCGCGCCGGTCTCGGCGATCACGCGCTTCTTGCCCATCCGCTTGGTGAGCAGCGCCTGGCCCAGCACGTTGTTGATCTTGTGGGAGCCGGTGTGGTTCAGGTCCTCGCGCTTGAGGAACACCCGTGCGCCACCGGCGTGCTCGCCGAAGCGCTTGGCCTCGGTGAGCAGCGACGGACGACCGGCGTAGTCCTTCAGCAGGCGCTTGAACTCGGCGTCGAACTCCGGGTCGTGGCGGGCCTTGTCGTACTCGGCCGCGACCTCGTCGACGACGCCGATCAGCGCCTCCGGCATGAACCGCCCGCCGTACGGGCCGTAGTAGCCCCGCTCGTCCGGGTCGTGCTTGTCGTGCTCAGCGGTCACCGCGAAGGCCTCGGGCAGGCGGGGTGCGAACCGGCGGTGACCAGCTTGACCAGGGCGCCCTTCGGGTCGCCGGACGCGACGAGACCCTCGCCGACCAGCACCGCGTCGGCGCCGTGGCCGGCGTAGGACATCAGGTCGCCCGGCCCGCGGACCCCGGACTCGGCGACCTTGTAGACGTCCATCGGCAGGCCGGGGGCCAGCCGCGAGAAGACGTCCCGGTCCACCTCGAGGGTGTGCAGGTTGCGCGCGTTGACGCCGATGACCTTGGCGCCCGCCTCGAGGGCCTTGTCGGCCTCCTCGGCGTTGTGGATCTCCACCAGCGCGGTCATGCCGAGGGACTCGACGCGGTCGAGCAGCGCGACGAGCGCGTTCTGCTCCAGCGCGGCGACGATCAGCAGCACCATGTCGGCGCCGTGCAGGCGGGCCTCGTGCACCTGGTAAGGGCTGACGATGAAGTCCTTGCGCAGGATCGGGATGTCGACCGCCGCGCGGACCGCGTCGAGGTCGGCCAGCGAGCCGCCGAAGCGGCGCTGCTCGGTGAGCACGCTGATCACGCGCGCGCCGCCGTCTTCGTAGTCCTTCGCCAGCGCGGCCGGGTCGGGGATGTCGGCCAGGTCGCCCTTGGAGGGGCTGCGCCGCTTGACCTCGGCGATGACGCCGATGCCGGACTCGCGCAGCGCGGACATCACGTCGCGGGGCGCCGGGGCGGCCGCCGCGCGGATCTTCAGCTCGTCGAACGGCAGCACGGCCTCGCGTGCCGCGAGGTCCTCGCGCACGCCGGCGACGATGTCTTCGAGCACGGTCACCGGGCGCCCCCGCCCGGGCACGTGCTCACGGATTCACTCGCAAGGTCGCTCACAAAAACCTTCCCCTTCCCGCCGAAACGATGCTAACCCCCGCATCTCGAGCGCCCGGTTCCGGGTGCGGGCGTTACTCCGAATGCCTCCTCCCGACATCGGTCGGGTCCTCCCCTTCCGACAGCGCTTCCCACAGCTCGGCGTCCGGATCGCGGACCTTCTTCCGGGTCGCCGGCGCCGCGTACTTGGTGCCGAGCCGCGCCGTCCCGGCCGCGCCCTTGACGGCTGCCAACCCGCCGGCCGCGACGAGAATTCCCCCCAGCACGGCCAGGCCGCGTCCCAGCAGCAGCTGCGTCACGGGCAGACCGTCGGCCCAGCCGGAGAACTTCACGCCGGACACGCCCGACCAGACTGCGGCGACGCCCGCCAGCGCCAGCACGACGCCCAGCACGCGCCGCGCCCAGCCGCCCGTCGCGATCACCCCGGCCACGCCGGCCAGGGACAGCAGGGCCAGCGGCACGAGCGCCGTCGCGCGCTGCTCGCCGGTCTCGCGGTAGAGGACCGTGCCGCGCACGCCGCCGTCGCGGAACTCGGCGAACCACGTCAGCCGTGACGCGCCCCACAGCGCCAGCGCGCCGAGCAGGAGCGCGGCGACGATCATCCACAGTGGACGCCGGGACGCCTTGGCCTCCTCAGACATGCGCGGAGTCCGCGGCCGGGTCGAGGGAGCCGGCCGCGACCATCGTCTGCGCGGCGGCGACGGCCGAAAGCACGGTCCTGGCCTTGTTCAGCGACTCGGTGTCCTCGTAGTCCGGCACCGAGTCGGCGACCACCCCGCCCCCGGCCTGGACGTGCGCGATGCCGTCCTTCACCAGCGCGGTGCGGATCGCGATCGCCGTGTCGGCGTCGCCGGCGAAGTCGAGGTAGCCGACGACCCCGCCGTACAGCGCGCGGCGCACCGGCTCCAGCTCCTCGATGAGCTGCATCGCGCGGACCTTCGGAGCACCCGAGAGCGTCCCCGCCGGGAAGCACGCGGTGACCGCGTCGAACGCCGTCTTGCCCTCGGCCAGCTCACCGGTGACGGTCGACACGATGTGCATGACGTGGCTGTACCGCTCGATCTGGAAGAAGTCGACGACGCGTACGGTGCCCGGCTTGCAGACCTTGCCGAGGTCGTTGCGGCCGAGGTCGACGAGCATCAGGTGCTCGGCGCGCTCCTTCTCGTCGGCGAGGAGGTCCTTGGCCAGCTGGGCGTCCTCTTCGGGGTCGGCGCCGCGCCAGCGCGTGCCCGCGATCGGGTGCGTGGTCGCGCGGCCGTCCCGCACGGTGACGAGGGATTCGGGGCTGGAGCCGACGATGTCGAAGCCTTCCAGCCGCAGCAGGTACATGTACGGGCTCGGGTTCGACGTCCGCAACACGCGGTAGATGTCGAGGGCGTCGGCCGCGGTCGGGATCTCGAACCGTTGCGACGGCACGATCTGGAACGCTTCGCCGGCCTTGATCGCCTCGACGGCCTTCTCGACGGCCGCGTGGAAGTCCGCCTTGGAGCGCTTGCGGACGAACTCCGGCGCCGGCCGGTCGAACGCCGCGACGGTGGCCGGCGCGGGCACCTGCAGCTGCTCGGTCATCGCGCCCAGCCGGGCGACGGCGTCGTCGTAGGCCGCGTCCACGCGCTCGGGCGAGTCGTCCCAGTTGACGGCGTTCGCGATGAGCGTGACCGTGCCCTCGTGGTGGTCGAACGCCGCGAGGTCGGTGGCCAGGAGCATGGTCAGCTCGGGGATGTCGAGGTCGCGCTCGGCCAGCTCGGGCAGCTTTTCCAGCCAGCGCACGGAGTCGTAGCCGATGTAGCCGACCATGCCGCCGGTGAGCGGCGGCAATCCGCGCAGCGGCTCGGTGTGCAACGCTTCGATCGTTTCGCGCAGCACGGTCAGCGGGTTGCCCTCGGCGGGCAGGCCGACCGGCGGGGTGCCGGTCCAGACCGCTTCGCCGTCGCGGACGGTCAGCGCGGCCGGGCTGCGGACGCCGATGAACGACCAGCGCGTCCAGGAGGCACCGTTCTCCGCGGACTCGAACAGGAACGTGCCCGGCCGGTCGGCGGCGAGCTTGCGGTAGACCCCGATCGGCGTCTCGCCGTCGGCGAGGACCCGGCGCACGACCGGGATCACGCGGCGGCTTTCGGCGAGGGCGCGGAAGTCCTCGCGGGACGGGCTGACCGAGCCGGGCCCGGACTTGCTGCTCGAGGTGCTGACCATGACCCTCATTGTGCTGCACCCCCGGGAAGGGGTTTTCCCAGACCCCCGAATTCAATGATTGTTGAATTCAGGGAGTGCGTGCGTCATGATGAGGGCGTGAGCACCACCGAGCCTACTTCGCGCCGCCGCGGGCGGCGCCCCGCCGGTCAGGACACCCGGACGGCGCTGATCGAGGCCGCCCGGGCCGTGTTCGCCGAGAACGGCTACGACGGCGCGACCGTGCGCGCGATCGCCACCCGCGCGGGCGTCGACGCCGCGATGGTCAACCACTGGTTCGGCGGCAAGGAGGGCCTGTTCGCCCAGGCGGTGCTCAAGCTGCCGTTCGATCCGCTGGAGCTGCTGGGCATCCTGCGCGACGGCCCCGACGACGAGCTCGGCGAGCGCATCGTCCGCACCTTCGTCACCCGCTGGGACAGCGCCGGCGGCGGGCAGTTCGTCGCGCTGATCCGCAGCATCACCGGCCACGAGCAGGCCGGGCACGTGCTGCGCGACTTCTTCCAGAAGTTCTTCACGGCGCTGATCTCGTCGATCGGCGCCGAAGACGTGTCCCTGCGCATGACGCTCTGCGCGTCCCAGATGGTGGGCATGGGCATGATCCGGTACGTCGCGAAGTTCGAGCCGTTCGCCAGCCAGGACGTCGAGGTCCTGGTGCGCGCGGTGGCGCCGACCCTGCAGCGCTACCTCACGGGCGAGATCGGCTGACCCGCTCGCGGAGCGCGTGGACGGCCAGGACGTACGGGCCGTCCTCGTGCGCCACGACCATCGTCTTGTCCCAGCCGCCGACCCAGACCCGCTTGTTCTTCCAGCCGGCCGACGACGACAGGGCGAGGGCGCCCCAGGAGCGGCGGAGCGTGACTTCCGTCCCGTCGCGAAACTTCGCCTTCAGGTACCGCCCGTCGTGCGGTCCCGGCCCCTCGCTCGCGAGGGCCGGCCGCCACCCGGTGCGCTCGACGGCCCGGATCCGGCGCCGCCAGCCGGCCGCCAGCCCGATCGAGAACGGCAGGCCGAACAGGGCGGCCAGCATCGGGACCACGCCGGAGCCGAGCAGGGCCTGGTTTTCGTTCGGTTCGTCGGCGGTGCGCACGCGTGCCGGGTCGGCCGGGTCGTAGATGACGACCACCTCCTCACCGATGTAGTAGTCGTGGTCCGACTCCCAGATGATCCCGTCGGTCCGGTCGCCGTGGCGCACCCAGATGTAGGGCGTGCCCTTGGCGCTGGCGTGCACGTTGACGACCACACCGGGCTCGTGGAAGCCGGTGGCGAGCAGGTCGTCGGCGGCCACGCCCGCCAGCGCGACGCCGGTGAACCCGGCCGCGAACACCACCGCCCAGCCCACGGCGAAGCCCGTCGCGCGCCGGGAAACCCGGCGCATGCGGGCGTTCAGTTCCGGGTGGTCACCGTCGGCGGGATCCGCCGCGGGCAGCCACCGGCCGAAATCCCGGGCGGCGGCCAGCGCGCCGCGGTCGAAGACCCGCAGCCCGTGCAGGCCGATGGCGGCGAAGACGAGGCCACCGGCCAGCAGGATCGCGTTGCCCGGCAGATCGTCGTCGCCGGAGAGGAGCGAGTACACCGTGGCCGCGGCGCCGAGCGCGGAAAGGACCGAAAAGAAGACGACGATGACCACCCAGAGTGCCCGCATGGAGTGATGGTAGGGCCGGTGGCCTGCGCGAACGCTGCGAGAAACGGCATACGACGGAGAGGCAACCGGGACGCCTCGTCAAGCGTGTAAGGGATCAGGCGTCACCTTTCGCTGACACCGTTCGCGCATTCGGGGAATCGACGGGATTCGTATGCTTCCTCCGTGAAGCCAACGTCTTCAAGCCCGGCGGCGAGAACGCTCGCCGCTTCTCTGCGGGAAGAACGCGAAGCGCGCAAAGTCGGCCTTCGCCGGCTCGCGGAGAAATTGGGAGTCCTGCCGCAGGTGCTGTCGTTGTGGGAGAAGGGGCAGCGGTTGCCGAGCGTCGAGGACGTGTCGGCGATCCTCGCGCTGCTCGGGGTGACCGGGGAGAAACGGGACCGCATCCGGACCCTGGCCCGGCACGCACGGGAGCCCAATTGGCTCGCGTCGAGCAACACCGACACGCCATTCGCACTCACCACCCGGCTGAACCTGGAAAGCACCGCGACGGTCATCACCACGTGGTCGCCGCTGATAATCCCCGGGCTGCTGCAGACCCCGGACTACATCCGCTCGATCATGGACAAGCTCTCGCTGCCGATCGAACAGGCCGACAACCGGCTCCGGGTCAGGCTCGATCGGCAGCGGATCCTCACTCGCCAGGACCCGGTGCGGTTCAGCGCCTTGATCGGCGAGCAGTCCCTACGAGAAAACTTCGGCGGCGCGGAGGTCATGTCCGACCAGGTCGATCACCTGCTGGAAATGTCCGGGCGCGCGAACATCAGCCTGCGCATCGTGCCGTCTGGCATCGGCTACCACCCCGGGCTGATCGGCCCGTTCGACATTTACGAGTTCGCCGACTCACCGCCGATCGCCTCGGTGGAACACGTCAGCTCGACTGCCTTCCTCCACGAGGAATCCCAGACCACAGGCCATAAGCACGATGCTAAGGTGCTACGCGGACTAGCTCTGAGCGAAGAGGCTTCCCAGGCCCTGCTTCGGGAGGCCGCCCGATAACGGAGGCGATCGTGGGCTCGACCGGTTGGCGCAAGTCTTCCTACAGCGGCCCGAACGACAACTGTGTCGAGGTGGCGCTGGGGCCGGTCGTGGGCGTCCGGGACACCAAAGCGCGGCACGCGGGTCAGCTCACCGTGTCGGCCGCCGCTTGGCGCGCCGCGTTGCCGGTTTTCGGCCGTCGGTTCTCCGGGCGCCGGCGATAGGTCTCGGCCCTGGCGCGCCCGTACCCGGCGACCAGCCCGGGCAGTCCACGGACCCCGCGTGGCCCACGCCTGCGGGCTAGCGGGCGATCAGCAGCGCGATCAGGGCCAGCGCGCCCGGCAGCACCTGCACGAACAGGATCCGCCTGCTGGCCGTCGCCGCGCCGTAGAGGCCCGCGATGATCACGCAGACCAGGCCGTACAGCTGGAGCTGGAACTGGCCGGCGACCAGGCCCCAGACGAGGGCCAGCGCGAGGAAGCCGTTGTACAGCCCCTGGTTCGCGGCCAGCGTCTTGGACTCCTCGGCGAACTCCGGCGTCGTGCCGAAGGCGGCGCGGGCGCGCGGGGTCGTCCAGAGGAACATCTCGAGGACGACGATGTAGACGTGGATCAGGGCGACCAGCCCGATCAGGACGTCGGCGACGATGGTCACGCGAGCTCTTTCTCGTCGGCCAGGAGCAGGCGCTCCTCGGTGTCGAAACAGGTGTGCGTGCCGGTGTGACAGGCCGGGCCGGTCTGGTCGACGCGCAGCAGGACCGTATCGCCGTCGCAGTCGATCCGCACCTCGCGGACGTGCTGGTAGTGGCCGGACGTCTCGCCCTTGACCCACAGCTTCGCCCGGCTGCGGGACCAGTACGTGCCGCGGCGGGTGGCCAGCGTGGCCGCGAGGGCGTCGTCGTTCATCCAGGCCATCATCAGCACGTCCGAAGTGGCGTGCTCGACGACGACCGCGGCGATCAGGCCGTCGGCGTTGCGCTTGAGGCGCGCCGAGACGGCCGCGTCCAGGGTCATGCCCGTACTCCCAGGATGTGCCGCTTGAGCGGCATCGAGTTCAACAGGACGAAGGCGTAGCCGTACCCGGCGAAGGACAGGCCCGAGAACAGCTTGTTCCACCACAGCGCGGCGCCGAGCAGGAGGAACGCGTGCAGCAACGCGAAGACGACGCTGACGACCAGGCCGCCGATGCGGGCGCTGCCCATCTTGAGCACCAGCCCGGTCGTCACGACGCCGCCGAGGATGAGCGCGAGCGCGGGCATCCGGTAGATCTCGAGGCCCGACCCGGCGCTCAGCACCGGGATCAGGTCGAGCAGCGCCCACGCGACCGGCAGCCCGACGAGCAGCGCGGCGGTGACCTTCACCTCGACGGGTGCCTGCCAGGACTTCACCGGACCTCGACCCCGCCTTCGCGCAGCGCGTCCTTGACGTCGCCGATCTTCAGCTGTCCGAAGTGGAACACGCTGGCCGCGAGCACCGCGTCCGCGCCCGTCTTCACGGCGGGCAGGAAGTGCTCGACCGCGCCCGCTCCCCCGCTGGCGATCACCGGGACGCGCACGGCCTTGCGGACGAGCTCGATGAGCTCGAGGTCGAAGCCGTTCTTGGTGCCGTCGGCGTCCATGGAGTTGAGCAGGATCTCGCCGACGCCGAGTTCCTCGCCGCGGGCGGCCCACTCGACGGCGTCGATGCCGGTGCCGCGGCGGCCGCCGTGGGTGGTGACCTCGAACCCGGACGCGGTCGGTTCGCCGCCTTCGGGCACGCGGCGCGCGTCGACCGACAGGACGATGCACTGGGCGCCGAACCGTCTCGACGCTTCGTGCAGGAACTCCGGCCGGGCGATGGCGGCGGTGTTGATGCTCACCTTGTCCGCGCCGGTGCGCAGGAGCCGGTTGACGTCGTCGTTGCTGCGGACGCCGCCCCCGACGGTGAGCGGGATGAAGACCTGCTCGGCGGTGCGGCGGACGACCTCGTAGGTGGTCTCGCGGTCGCCGGAGGAGGCCGTGACGTCGAGGAACGTCAGCTCGTCGGCTCCCTCGGCGTCGTAGCGCCGGGCCAGCTCGACGGGGTCGCCGGCGTCGCGGAGGCCGGCGAAGTTGACGCCCTTCACGACCCGGCCCGCGTCGACGTCGAGACAGGGGATCACCCGCACCGCGACAGACATGCCCACCAGCGTAGTCATGGGCGTTCTAAGCTCGGACGATGGCACGGGCGGGACGGCGGCCGGGGCAGACGGAGACGCGCGAGAAGATCCTCGACGCGGCCCGGCACCGGTTCGCCGAGCTGGGGTACGACGGCGCGACGGTCCGCGGGATCGCCGCCGACGCGGGCGTCAACGCGGCCCTGCTGCACCACTTCTTCGGCAGCAAGCAGGCGCTGTTCGCGGCGGCGATGAACCTGCCGGTGAACCCGGCGTCACTGGTCCCGGCGATCCTGGCGGGCCCCCGCGCCGGCGTGGGCGAGCGGCTGGCGCGGGCGTTCCTGGGGGTGTGGGCGGTGCCCGAGGGCCGCACACCGTTCATCGCGATGCTCCGCGCGGCGGCGACGAACGAGCAGGTCGCGCTGATGATGCGCCAGTTCATCGAGCGCACGGTCCTGGCCGAGGTGGCGCGCGCGCTCGACGTGCCGAAGATCCGCGTGACGGGGATCGCGGCGCAGATGATGGGCGTGGCGCTGCTGCGGTACGTGATCAAGCTGCCCCCGCTGGCCGAGGCGGACGACGAGGAAATCGTCGCGCTGCTGGCCCCGGTGGCCCAGTACTACCTCGACGGCCGCGAAACTGTCGGTCCCCCGCCGTAGACTGGAGACCGGGGGCTGCGCCACACCGCTCGTTCACGTCCCGGCCACCCGATTCGTCTACTTTGCCGCGCGTGCGCAGACTCCTCCCGGTGGCCGTGGCCGCCCTCTCGCTCCTCACCGCCGTCCCCGCCTCGGCCGCTCCGCGCGATCCCTCGCCGGTCCTGCAGACCCAGGCCTTCGCCGAGCCCGCCGACGCCGACGACCCCGCCATCTGGGTCCACCCCCACGACCCCACCCGCAGCGTCGTCCTCGGGACGCTGAAGGAAGGCGGCCTCGCCGCGTTCGACCTGGACGCGCGGACCCTGCAGCTCGTGCCGGCCGGGGCGGGCGGCCGGTTCAACAACGTCGACGTCGTCGGCGACCTCGCCGTCGTCAGCGATCGCGGCCGGGACCGCGTCCGCGTCTACCGGATCGACCCGCGGGGCGCCGCGGCCGGGGCGAACGTCCTGCGGGACGTCACCGACCCCGCCGCCGCGCGGGTGTTCCCGGAGTCCGATGTGGACGAACAGCGCACCGCCTACGGCCTGGCCGCGGGCCGCGACCCGGTCACCGGGATCCGCTGGGTGGCCGTGACCCGGCGCCACGAGACGCGGGTGGCGCTGCTGAAGCTCGTCGACCTGCCCGGCGGCGCCGTCGGCACCGCGAGGCTGGCCACCGTCGACCTGCCGTCGTCCTTCCGCCTGCCGGACGGGACGACGTGGTCGCCCTGCGAGGAGCCGGGTGAAGGGCCGCAGCTGGAGGGGTCGGTCTTCGACGGCCGCGTGCTCTACACCGCGCAGGAGGACGTCGGGATCTGGCGGATCCCGCTCACGTCCGGCGGCTTCGGGCGGCCCGAGCTGGTCGACCGCGTCCGCTCGTTCGGCGTCCCGCAGCGGTGGGACGCGGCCAGCGAAGAGTGCGTGCCCGACGGTGCCGACCCCGGCTTCGGCGGCCAGTGGCTGACCGCCGACGCCGAGGGACTGGCCGTCGCGCACGGGACGCTGTTCGCCTCCAGCCAGGGCGACTCGCGGTTCGTGGTCTACGGCCCGCGCACGCGTGACCTGCGGATCGTCGCGGGCCGCGGCACGGACTCGGTGGAGCACTCCGACGGCTCGGCGATCAGCACCGCCTCCCTCGGGAAGCGGTTCCCGCACGGCCTCCTGGTGGTCCACGACGGCGAGCGCCGCCCGGCCGCCGGGGACGTCGCGACCACCGGATTCGCCTTCGTCCGGCTGGGCGACGTCCTCCCCCGGTAAGGGGATAATTGCATTGTCCGGCATTTGTCCAGTGGCCGGTCGCGGTGATTCTTTCACCGTGACCGGCCCCTTCATTCACGACCCGAACTTTCCACTTATGGCGGTATTCCCGCCCCCGATCTCGCGTAGGTTCACGGCATGCCGCGCCCCCATTCCGCGCTCGCCGTCCTGCTCCTGGCGACTTTCGCCACTCCCCTTTTCCCAGGCTCCGCACCGGCCGCCGCCGCCGCGACCGGCGCCGTCTGCGACCACCAGCCCGCCCTGAACCCGCAGGCCCCGGCCGGCGCCGTGGTCGTCGACCCGGCCGTCGAAGGCGACCTGTCGGTGAAAACGCAGTCCGCGCCACCGGGCACCACCTTCTGGCTGCCACCGGGCACGCACCTGCTGGCCCCGGACCAGTTCGGCCAGGTCATCCCGAAGGACGGCGACGTCTACCTCGGCGCGCCCGGCGCCGTGCTCGACGGCCGTTCGGTCAACCGCGCCGCGTTCACCCAGCAGGCCAAGGACGTCGTCATCCGCGGCCTCACCATCCAGAACTTCGTCGCCCCGCAGGACCAGGGCGTGGTCAACCACGACTCCGGCGCGCACTGGGTGATCGAAAACAACACGGTCCAGAACAACCGCGGCGCCGCGCTGATGGCCGGCGTCCGCCAGGAAGTGCGGGGCAACTGCCTGCGCGACAACGGCCAGTACGGCATGAACGCCTACCGCCCCGACAACGCGATCACCGGGCTGGTCGTCGAGGGCAACGAAATCTCCGGCAACAACGTCGACGACTGGGAAACGCGCAACCCCGGCTGCGGGTGCAGCGGCGGAATCAAATTCTGGGCGGTCGACGGCGCCGACGTGCGCGGCAACTGGATCCACCACAACCACGGCGCCGGCCTGTGGGCCGACACCAACGACAACGATTTCCTGATCGAGGACAACGTCATCGAGGACAATGACGCCGAAGCGATCTTCTACGAGATCAGCTACAACGCCGTCATCCGCCACAACGCCATCCGCCGCAACAACGTGGTGGCCGGCAGCAGGCGCGCGTCCCGCGGCGACAACTTCCCGTCGGCGGCGGTGTACCTCTCGGAGTCCGGCGGCGAACCGCGCGTCCCGGCCCGCACGGACGTGCTGGACATCTACGGCAACACCTTCGAGGACAACTGGTCGGCCATCACGCTGTGGGAGAACGCCGACCGCTTCTGCAACAGCCCGGCCAACACGTCGACGGCGAGCTGCACCAAGCTGGTCACCGACCGGACGCTGTGCTCGGCGCCGGGCATCGACGACGACCCGCTGTACGGCGACTGCCGCTGGAAGACACAGCGGGTCGAGATCCACTCGAACACGTTCCGCTTCGACCCCGCCCGGCCGGGCTGCAACGGCCTGTGCGGCCGGATGGCGGTGCTGTCCAACTACGGCACCTACCCGGCGTGGTCCCCGTACCACGGCACCCTCGTGCAGGACGCGATCACCCACGACCAGGACAACTACTGGTACAGCAACGACTACTACGGCCCGTGGACGTTCGTGGCCGGCGACAACTCTCGCAGCCTGACGCCGGACCAGTGGCAGAACGAGCCGTGGAACCAGGACGACTGCGCCTCCTTCGACGGCGTGACCCCGAACTGCTGAGTGTGACCGCGGCCACTCCGCCCGCGTGCAGCAGTCCGGCCGTCCCGTGCGTCCCTAGGGGGTGGGTTTCGAAGAGTTCGTGGCGGAGCGGCTGGACGGGCTGCTGCGCTACGCCACCGTCCTGACGAACGACCCGCACCTCGCGCAGGACATCGTCCAGGACGTGCTGCTGCGCGCCCAGCAGCGGTGGGACGGCATCGCCGCCCCGCCCACCTACGTGCGCCGGATGGTCACCAACGAGTACCTCTCGTGGCGACGGCGGGCGGTGCGGCGGATGGTGCCGAGCAGCCACGACGTCCTCGACGCGCTCGGCCCGCCGTCGGCCGACCCGTCGACCGCCTTCGACGAACGCGACGCGATGCTCGGCCTGCTCGCCACGCTGCCCCGCAAGCAGCGCGCGGCGATCGTCCTGCGCTACTACGAGAGCTACTCCGACGCCGAGATCGCCGCCGTCCTGCGCTGCGGGACCTCCACCGTGCGCAGCCAGATCTCCCGCGCCCTCACCACCCTGCGGGCCGCCCCGCACGCCGCCGTCCTCACCACCGGAGACCACGGATGACCCGCAGCGAGCACGAGACCGAGACGCTCATCCGGGACAGCCTCGACCGCCTCGCCACCCGCGCCCCGGACGGCCGCGCGGTGCGCGACGCGCTGGCCCGCGCCGGGCGGCGGCGGCGTCCGGCGACGAAGCTGGCCCTGGTCGCCGCGGCGGTGGTCGTGCTGGTCGCCGGCGTCTTCGTGGGCACGCGGGTGCTGACCACTCCGGACCTGGACGCGGCAGCCGGCCGCCCGGTGCTCGGCTACAGCCCCGGCTGGCTGCCGGACGGCTTCACCGAGCAGTACCGCGAAGGCGGTCCCGGCACCACGCCGCAGGTCCGGCGGTGGTTCGCCGGTCCCGCGGAGGTCACGCTGTCGGTCTACTCGACCGCCGACCCCGAGTGGTCGCAGACCGAGCTGCGGATCGCGTCGATCCGCGACCAGGTCCTGGTGCGCGGCCGCGTCGCCATGGTCACCGGTGACACCGGGACGGCCGCGCTGATCACCTGGCTCGCCGACGCCGAGCACGTCCTGACCGCGCGGGTCGGCGGGGTCCCCGACGCCCGCGAGGTGGCCCTGCGGATCGCCCAGGGGGTCACCGCCACGCCGGTCGGCGTCCGCGGCGAGCTGCGCTTCGGCGCGCTCCCGGCGGGGCTGACCGAGCGCTCGGCCGCGGTCGGGGGCACCGGCCCGGCCGACGCGAGCACCGAGCTGACCGCGGCCGACCCGGCGCGGCCGTCGGTGGCCGCGGTCCGGGTCACCGCGAGCGCGAACCCCCCGGGTGTCGACGGCGCCACACCGGTCACCGTCCGCGGCGGCCAAGGGTTCTTCGTGGCGGGCACGGTCGCCGTCCGGCTGCCGTCCGGGCGCTGGCTGACGGTGTCGGGCGCGCGGCCGGAGAGCGAGCTGATCGCCGTCGCGAACGGCGTCCAGCTCGACCCCGCGCCCGACTACCGGTGGCTCGGCCGGGCTACCAGCTGACCATCGGGAACCAGATGATCCCCAGCCTGCCGAGCACGCGGACGTCCCAGTACAGCAGCGTGAACGTGCCGCCGACGAGCAGCGCGGCCCCGGTCACCGCGGCGATCCGGGTGGGCTTCGCGGCGAACCAGCGCTGCAGGCGCCCGCGCGTGGCGTAGGTCAGGACCAGGAACAGGACCGCCATGAGCACGATGTTTCCGAGCGACTGCAGGGCGAACGCGGCGGCGCCGTAGAAGACGTTGTGCTGCTCGGCGGCGCTGCGGAACATGATCCGGAACAGCGGGTACGGCCGCCCGATGAGGAAGCCGCCGATGAGCGCGCCCATCAGGACGTGCGGCGCCGCCGGGTGCCGCCGGGTGAACGCGGCGAAGGGGTTGCCGACGATGCCGAGCGCGACCAGGCCCATCAGCAGGAAGACCAGGCCGACGACGCCGAAGGCGACCATGGACTGGATGCTGCGCGGGCTCAGCCCGGTCGTCTGCGCGGTGGAGAACTGCGGCATGCCCGTGCCGACGAGCGCGACGACCACGCCGTAGGCGATCGAAACGGTGAGCATGCCCGCGGCGATCCAGCCCAGCGGCTTGAACGGGCTGCGCTTCTCGCCCGCCTGCCCACCGACCAGCGGCGCGACGGCTCCGAAAGCGGCGATGTTGCAGGCGGTGAACGAGCCGGCGAGCCCGGAGACGAACGCGAAGAGCGTCCCGGCGAGGGCGCCGCTGATCGGCGTCGCCTTGGCGTCGTAGCCGAGGAGCCCGTTGGCGACGCTGTCGCCGATCACGGAGTCCACGAAGGGCGCCGACCAGATCGCGGTCAGCCCGAAGCCGGCCAGGACCGCCACGACGGCGATCGCGGCGCGGCGGGCGGGGTACGGCCCTTCGCCGAAGAAACCTGCTTGGGGGTGGACGGGGACTTCTTGCTGGACAGCCATCGACGTTCCCTCCAGTACGCGGGCGCACGCCCGCCCCATGAATCGTCGCAAGACCGGCGGTTGGCGCGCTTCTGCCGTCATGCCCCATCGCGTTGCGCCGCCTGTCCCCTTGACTCCCGAAACTCATCGCGCGCAGAATTAATCACATGACTAATTCGGCGCTCGAGGTCACCGGGCTCCGCGTCCGGCGCGGTGGCCGGCCCGTAGTGCGCGACCTGAGCTTCGAGGTGCCGCGCGGCACCGTCACCGGGCTGCTCGGCCCGAGCGGCTGCGGCAAGACGACGCTGATGCGGGCCGTCGTCGGCGTCCAGATCGTCGAGGGCGGCACGGTCACCGTGCTCGGCCTGCCCGCCGGGAGCCCGCCGCTGCGGCGGCGGATCGGCTACGCGACGCAGAACCCGGCGATCTACGCCGACCTGACCGTCCGCGAGGCGCTCAAGTACTTCGCCGCCGTGCTGCGCGCGCCGGTGTCCGATGTGGACCGGGTCATCGCCGAGGTCGGCCTGGCAGACCACGCCGGGAAGCTCGTCGGCTCGCTGTCGGGCGGGCAGCACAACCGCGCGAACCTGGCCGTCGCGCTGCTCGGCACGCCGGAGCTGCTGGTGCTCGACGAGCCCACCGTCGGGCTCGACCCGGTGCTGCGGGACGAACTCTGGGCGCTCTTCCGCCGGCTCGCCGACGGCGGTGCCACGCTGCTGGTGTCCAGCCACGTCATGGACGAAGCCGCGCGCTGCGATCGCCTCCTGCTCATGCGCGAAGGCACCCTCCTGGCCGACGACGCTCCGCTCGCCCTGCGCGAGCGCACCGGCGCCGCCGACCTCGAACAGGCCTTCCTGCACCTGGTGCGGGCCGCCTCGTGAACCCCGCACTGACGCTCGCGACCACGCGGCGCATCCTCACCCAGTTGCGACACGACCCGCGCACCGTCGTGATGCTGGTCCTGGTGCCGACGCTGCTGATGGTCCTGCTGCGGTACGTCTTCAACTCGAAGCTGGTGTTCAGCCACGTCGCGCCCGCGCTGCTCGGCGTGTTCCCGTTCCTGATCATGTTCCTCATCGCGTCGATCACGACGTTGCGGGAGCGGACGACGGCCACCCTCGAACGCCTGATGACGCTGCCGATCGGCCGGCTGGACCTGCTCTTCGGCTACGCGCTGGCGTTCGGCGCGATCGCCGTCGTCCAGGTTTCGCTGGCGGCGGGTGTGTCGCTGTGGTGGCTCGGGCTCGACCTCGCGGGGTCGGTCGGGATGCTGCTGGTGATCGCCGTCCTCGACGCGCTGCTGGGCATGGCGCTGGGGCTGTTCGTCAGCGCGTTCGCGCGCACCGAGTTCCAGGCCATCCAGTTCATGCCGGTGTTCGTGCTGCCGCAGATCCTGCTGTGCGGCCTCTTCGTGCCGCGAGGCGACATGGGGTGGCTGCTGCGGTGGCTCTCGGACGTCATGCCGCTGTCGTACGCGGTCGAGGCGCTGACCCGCGTCACGGCGTCGTCGACGGTGGACGCGGTCATCCTCCGCAACCTCGTCGTGGTCGCGTGCTGCGCGCTGCTGGCGCTGGTGCTCGGCGCGGCGACGCTGCGGCGGCGGACGCCGTGACTACCGTGGTGCCATGGCCTCCGAAACGGACCGGCTCGCCGCCGAGCGCTACGTCCTGCTGACCACGTTCCGCCGTGACGGGCGCGCGGTGCCGACCCCGATCTGGCTGGCGGGCGACGCGGGCGAGCTCGTGTTCTGGTCGGAGCGCAAAGCCGGGAAGGTCAAGCGCATCCGCAACAGCGGGCGCGTCGAGGTCCAGGCGTGCGACCTGCGCGGGCGGAAGACGCACGGCGCCGTCGCGACCGGGCAGGCCCGGCTGCTGGACCTGGCCGGGACCGAGCGGGTCCGCCGGGTGATCGGCCGCAAGTACGGCGTCATCGGGCGGATCACGATGTTCTTCTCGAAGCTGCGCGGCCCGGCCGACCGGACGGTCGGGATCGCGGTCAAGCTGGACGGCTGAAGCTGCGGAACCCGCGGCGCAGGTAGTTCGGCAGCGCGTTCGGGTGGTCGAGCGTCGAGGTGTGCAGCCAGACCCTCTTCGCGCCGGGGAGTGCCCACGCGTCGGCGACGACGAGGGTGAGCGCGTAGCCGCCGAGCCCCTTGCCGACGAACTCGGGCAGCAGGCCGAAGGTGGTGATCTCGACGTCGCCATCGCCTTGCGGCTCGAAGTCGGCGGCGCCCGCGATCTCGCCGCGGTAGTCGACGAGCCGGTAGCGGCGACCCGGTTCGGCCAGCCAGTTCGCCCAGTCTTCGTCGCTCCTGGTCGCGCTCGGCCACCGGTAGGGCGTCCCGATCCGGACGTGCAGGTCCCGGATCACGGGGCCGGGCTCGGTGGCTCTCAGCGTGACGCCGTCGACGACCGGCGCGGGGTTGAGCTGCTCCGCGGCGGTCATCTCGAGCTCGGTGACGATCTCTTCCACCCGCGGCAACCTACGACTCCCGGGGCCGGGTGTCAGCCCCTTTTCCGGCCGATGCCCGGAGCGCGGCGCCCAGCGCGGCCGAGTCGTGGTCCGGGCCGCAGCCTTCGACGAGCACGAGGTCACCCGGGATGTGGTCCGCCCGCATCGACAGGATCGCCTGGTAGGCGGCGGAGCCGTACCACTCGCGGGCGGCGGCGAGGTCCGGGAACTCGATGACGACGAGCGTGCCGGGCCACTCCCCTTCCATGACCTCGACGGGCGCGCCGTGCACGACGAACTTACCGCCGTAGGGGTCGAGCGTCGCCTGGATGCGTTCGAGGTACTGGAAGACCTCTTCGTGGAGCACGGCGGGCGGGCGCAGGTGGGCGAGTCCGTAGGCGGTCATCGTCTTCCTTTCGTTGTCCTGAAAGGAATCCTGACGCGGTTCGCGCACGGCGTCGATTACGCCGGAGGTAATGCTAGCGCCGCTTCGCCTTCCGGATCTCCTCCGACGCTTCGCGGTAAGCCGGTGCGGCGCGGGCGAAGTAGTCGAACAACACCTCCTGCTGCTCCGGGGAGTACCGGCCGAGCACCTCGGCGATGCGGCCGCGGGCCGGGCCGACGATCCGCTCCACGCCGGCCAGCGCGTCCGGCACCGGTTCGACGAGCACCTTGCGCCGGTCGGCCGGGTCGGCGGCGCGGCGGACGTAGCCGGCGCGCTCGAGCCGGTCGATCAGCCGGGTCGTCGCGCCGGTGGTGAGGCCGGTGCGCACGGACAGCTCGCCGGAGGTCAGCGGGCCTTCGAGGTCGAGCAGGCTCAGCGCGTACCACTCCGTGGCGTGCAGGCCGGCGGCCTCGGCGCCGGCCAGGCCGTGCAGGCCCACCGCGTCCAGGTACCGCCGGAAGACCACGTGCCGCTCCTCGAGACTTGCCACCGTGTCGTCCTCCTGCCTAATATCTGCATGTGTGCAGATACTGCACACGAGAAGCCAAGTATAGGAGACGACCATGCAGACCACGACCGCCGTCCTCGACTCGCTCGCCGACGCGTGGAACCGGGGCGACGCCGACGCGTACGGCGCGCACTTCACCGAAGACGCGACGTACGTGACGTTCGTCGGCACGCGCTACCAGGGCCGCGACGACATCGCCGGCAGCCACCGCGTGCTGTTCGAGAAGTTCCTCAAGGGCACGAAGCTCGCGCACGAGGTCCTGGACGTGCGCCACCTCGGCCCGGACGTCGTGGTGGTGAGCACCGCCGGCGACACCTACAAGGGCGCGCGCCCGAGAAAGCTCGCGAAGGTCCAGACGTACACGCTGGTCCGCGACGGCGAGCGCTGGCTCGTCGCGGCGTTCCACAACACGCAGCGCAAGCCGTTGCTGGAGCGCGTGTCGTTCGCGTTCGCGCCGGAGACGAAGCCCCAGGCTGGCCGGTGAAGGCACTGGTGACCGGGGCGAGCGCGGGCATCGGCCGGGCGTTCGCCGAGGTGCTGGCGGCCGCCGGCTATGCGGTGACGGCGGTGGCCCGCCGCCCGGACCCGGGCGCCGCCCACGACGTCCTGGCGGCGGACCTCACCACCCCGGAAGGCCTGCGCGCGACCACCGACCTGCTCGCTTCGTCGCGCTACAGCCTGCTGGTGAACAACGCGGGCGCGGCGGTCCACGGCGACTTCGCCACGACGTCGTTGCCGGAGGCCACCGGCGTGCTCGACCTCAACTGCCGGGCGGTCGTGACGCTGGCCCACGCCTTCCTCGCGCGGGCGGAACCGGGCGCGGCGCTGGTGAACGTCTTCCTCGACGCTGGGGTTCGCGCCCAAGCCGGGGCTGAGCGTCTACAGCGCGTCGAAGGCGTTCGTGACGTCGTTCTCGGAGAGCTTGTGGCACGAGCAGAAGGGGCGCGGGGTGCACGTGCTGGCGTTGTGCCCCGGGGTGACCGCGACGGCGTCCCAGCAGGCAGGCGATGTGCCGTCGTGGCTGGTGCAAACACCGGAGCAGGTCGCGGCGCGGGCGCTGCGGGCCGTCCGGCGCCGGGAAGGGCCGACCGTCGTGTCCGGCCGGCGCAACGCCGTCCTCACCGCGATCACCGGGCTGCTCCCGCGCCGGGCCGCGCTCTCCCTGCTCGCCTAGACCTTCGCGACCGCGGCGAGGGCCTCGGGCAGCGTGAACGCCCCGGCGTACAGCGCCTTGCCGACGATGGACCCCTCGACCCCGTCCGAAGCCAGCCCGGCCAGCGCGACGAGATCGTCCACACTGGACACCCCGCCCGAGGCGATCACCGGCGCGTCCGTGCGCGCCACGACGTCGCGCAGCAGCTCGAGGTTCGGGCCGCGCAGGGTGCCGTCCTTGCTCACGTCCGTCACGACGTAGCGCGAGGCGCCGTCGCGGTCCAGGCGCTCCAGGACCTCCCACAGGTCGCCGCCGTCGGAGGTCCAGCCGCGGGCCGACAGCCGGTGGCCGGCCTCGGTGATCCGCACGTCGAGGCCGATCGCGACGCGGTCGCCGTACTCGCCGATCACGCGCGCGGTCCACTCCGGGTCCTCGAGCGCGGCGGTGCCGAGGTTGACGCGGCGGGCGCCGGTGGCCAGCGCGGCCTTCAGCGACGCGTCGTCGCGGATGCCGCCGGACAGCTCCACCTGCACGTCGAGCCGGCCGACGACGTCGGCGAGCAGCTCGCGGTTGCTGCCCTTGCCGAAGGCGGCGTCGAGGTCGACCAGGTGGATCCACTCGGCGCCGTCGCGCTGCCAGGCGAGCGCCGCCTCCAGCGGGCTGCCATAGGAGGTCTCGGTGCCGGCCTCGCCCTGGACGAGTCGCACGGCCTGGCCATCGGCCACATCAACGGCGGGAAGCAGCGTGAAAGTCACGCCGGTAACTCTAGGGCGGAGACGAGCGTCACCCGGTCAGAGGGTCGCGAGCCAGTTCTTCAGCAGCTTCGCGCCCGCGTCGCCGGACTTCTCGGGGTGGAACTGGGTGGCCCAGAGCGGCCCGTTCTCGACCGCCGCGACGAAGTCCTCGCCGTGGTGGGCCCAGGTCACCTTCGGCTCCTGGCCGATGCCCGATTCCAGCTCCCACTTGCGCGCGGCGTAGGAGTGCACGAAGTAGAACCGCTCGTCCGGGTCGAGCCCGGCGAACAGCCGCGAGTCCGCGGGCGCCCGCACGGTGTTCCAGCCCATGTGCGGCAGGACGTCGGCGTTGAGCCGGTCGACGACCCCCGGCCACTCCCCCGTGCCCTCGGTCTCCTCGCCGTGCTCGACGCCGCGGGAGAACAGGATCTGCATGCCGACGCAGATGCCGAGCACGGGACGGCCGCCGGCGAGGCGCTTGCCGATGATCCGGTGGCCCTTGACGTCGAGGAGCCCGGCCATGCACGCCGAGTAGGCGCCGACGCCGGGCACGACCAGGCCGTCGGCCTCGATCGCGGCATGCGGGTCGGCGGTGACCTCGACTTCGGCCCCGGCGCGCGCCACAGCGCGTTCGGCGGAGCGGAGGTTGCCGGAACCGTAGTCGAGGATCACCACACGAGACACGCCACCCAGCGTAGCCGCAGCGCTCAGCGGCGCTCGAACGAATAGACGTCCGTCACGGTGTTGCACGGCGACGGCGGCACGACCTCGACGCGCAGCACGCCGGCGTCGTAGTCGACGCCCTCCGGGGTGAACGTGCCGGTGCAGGTGCCGGCCAGCGGGACCTGGCTGATCTCGCGCACCTTCGCGGTGACGTCGTGGCCGGTCAGCGACCGCGGGAGGTCGATCTGCAGCAGCTGCAGGTTGGTCGGGTACAGGTCGTTGTAGGGGTCGCTGGTCGCGCAGATCAGCCGGGTCGGGGAGACGAAGTCGCAGCCCTGGGCGCTGCGGATGTGGTGGTCGAGGTGGATGCGGGCGGCGACGGGCAGGTCGCCGGCGGTCCGCGGGCCGCGGGGGTTGAGGAACGGCGTCGGGGAGACGTAGAGGCGGTCGATCTCGCCGAGCGGCCCGGAGACGAGCCACTGGCCGTCGGGCGTGACGGCGACCTGGGCGTTGGCGTTCGCGGCGGGTTCGTCGCGCTGCAGCGGGTGGACGAACTCGGTGGTCGTGCCGTCGGGCTTGGTGACCAGGTACATCTTCCTGGTCGGCGTCGGGGTGACGGTGTCCTGGTAGACGTCGAAGACGTAGCCGCGCAGCGAGTCCGGGTCGCCGACGTGGCCCCAGCCCTCGTCCTTGAGCGGCTGCGGGATGGTGGCGCCGTTGCGGTAGACGAGTTCGGGCGCGTGCCCGGGCAGGCGCAGTGTGGTGAGCCCCTCGCCGCTGATCCGGTTTTCGGCGGTCGTGTGGCCGACCTGCCGCCACTGTGTTCCGTGCGCGGAAGCGACGCCGGTGGCGGTGAGCAGGGCGGCGGTGGTGAGGGCGAGCAGACTGGCCGCGCGCATGTGCGCTCCTCGGGAGTTGAGGCGGTGGCGGCGGCGACGCGATTCTGCCACGGGGCGATCGCCCGCCGGAAGAATCTTGGAGAAGGACGTTTCGGCGTCCCGCTCGCTGGGTATCAAGTCAGCCGATCGTGTGGGCTCAGCCCGCGCGACCGGACGCCAGGGAGGCGAAGATGGCCGAGGACGATCTGCTGTCCCAGATGCTGCACGCCTGGCGTGAAGACATCGAGAGCGTGCCGTTTCCGCAGTTCAACGAGCTGCTGATCCCCCGCCAGCAGGTCCGCCCGCGGTGCACGCCGTCCGCGTCTGCTGTCCGCGTGACGAACGCCACGCGGAGGACAGACGCCTGACTGTGGTTTCCTGCGGGGGCCGCATCGACGCGTCCCCCGGGAGCCCTCATGAGCAGCCGCACCCCTGACCCGCACGACTTCCTCGACCTCGACGCCGGGCTCGCCGAGGAGGAGCGCGCGATCCGTGACGCCGTCCGGGCGTACGCGAAGGACCACCTGCTCGACCGGATCGCGGACTGGTACGAAACGGGCGCGCTGCCCGCCGCCGAGCTCGCCAAGGGCTTCGGTTCGCTGGGCCTGCTGGGCATGCACCTGGAGGGCTACGGCTGCGCCGGCACGAGCGCGGTCGCGTACGGCATCGCGTGCCGCGAGCTCGAAGCCGTCGACTCGGGGTTGCGCAGCTTCGTGTCGGTGCAGGGGTCGCTGGCGATGTACGCGATCCACAAGTGGGGCAGCGAGGAGCAGCGGCAGGAGTGGCTGCCGCGGATGGCCACGGGCGACGCGCTGGGCTGCTTCGGCCTGACCGAGCCGGACGCGGGCAGCGACCCGGGTTCGATGCGGACGCGGGCGGTGCGCGACGGGTCGGACTGGGTGCTGTCGGGCACGAAGATGTGGATCACCAACGGAACGGTCGCGGACGTGGCGGTGGTCTGGGCCCAGACCGACGACGGGATCCGCGGCTTCGTCGTCCCGACGTCGGCACCGGGGTTCACGGCCAACGAGGTCAAGCACAAGCTGTCGCTGCGGGCATCACTGACGGCAGAACTGGTCCTGGACGGCGTCCGGCTGCCCGACTCGGCGGCGTTCCCCGAGGTCAGGGGCTTGCGCGGACCGCTGTCGTGCTTGAACGAAGCCCGCTACGGAATCTTGTTCGGCGTGGTCGGCGCGGCTCGGGCGTGTTACGAAGCGGCGTTGGAGTACACGCTGTCGCGGTCGCAGTTCGGCAAGCCGCTGGCGGGGTTCCAGCTGACCCAGCGCAAGCTGGCGGACCTGCTGGTGGAGGTCAACCGGGCCGGCCTGGTGGCCCTGCAGATCGGGCGGCTCAAGGACGCGGGGACGTTGCACCACAACCACGTGAGCTTCGGCAAGATGGCGAACGTGCGATCGGCTCTTTCCGCGGCGCGCGAGGCCCGCTCGATGCTGGGCGCGAACGGGATTTCGCTGGAGTACCCGGTGATGCGCCACATGGCGAACCTGGAGACGGTCCTGACGTATGAAGGCACGGAGGAGATGCACGCGCTGTCGCTCGGCCAGGCGGTGACGGGGCTGGCGGCGTTCCGCTGAGCGGTTTTGTCGGTGGTGGGCGCTAGCTTTTCGCCGTGGACTTTTCTTCGTACGAGACGGTGCTGGAGCTGCGCCGCTACACGCTGCACCCGGGGCGTCGTGACGAGCTGATTTCGTTGTTCGAGCGCGAGTTCGTCGCACCGCAGGAGGCGCTGGGGCGCACTTGTTCGGGCTGTTCCGGACTCCGTCGTCCCCGGACGAGTTCGTGTGGCTGCGGGGGTTTTCTTCCCTCGAGGCTCGCTTCGAGGCGCTTTCGGCGTTCTACACCGGGCCGGTCTGGCGGCGTTTCCGAGACGAGGCCAACGCGACGATGGTGGACTCGGACAACGTGCTGCTGCTGCGCCCGGTCGTGCGGGGGTTGGCTTCTCCGCCACCGGGGTCGGGGGTGCACTTGTCGTTCGGGGTGGCGCCATCGGCGTTCGCGGTGTTCGAGACCGAGCCCGGGCCGAACAACTTCCCGCAGCTGCCGGTGCGGACGGACGGGCCGTTCACGGTGTCCTTCAGCCGGTCGGCTTCTCCCGGTTCCGAGTCCCTGGAGGCGACTTCGCGATCGTTACTCCGATGAGAGCAGTTCGGTGAGCCCGTTGGGGTAGAGGATCTTGTCGCCGCTCTTGAAGTCGTCCAGGTCGACCCAGCGGGCGGTGGCGGGATCGTCGAGGATCTTCATTTCGTCTTTGGCGTACAGCTCGGGGTCGACGAACTCGGCGGCGTAGACGAAGGCGATCTCGTGCCCGGGGTTGCCCCGCCAGGCGAAGACGTTCTCGAGGACGCCGAGGAGTTCGCCGACCTTGACGTCGGCGTCGAGTTCCTCGCGGAACTCCCGCTTGAGGGCTTCATCGCTGCGTTCGCCGAACTCGACACCGCCGCCGAGGGGCCGGTAGTAGGTCTCGCCTTTGACGTCATCGCGCCCTTCGAAGACGAGGATTTGAGCACGCCGCCGAATCAGGCCGAGCGCGATCGGCCGAATGCTGGACCCCATGGACGTCACGCTATAGGGGCGCGCCTCCCGAAGCACGACCCAACCGAGCCAGCCAACCCCGGCGGCGACCAGAGCCCCGACGGCAACCCAGGCCCAGGAGGCACCGAACGCCCCGGCCGCGGCGACGACCAGGATCCCGGCAACGGGCACCGCCCAGGGCGAGAAGCCCATCACCACCTCGTCTCACGTTGTCGACTAGGCCTGAATGCTGACCTAACATGGTCGAATCCTGGAGGGGCGGGGTGAGGCGGATGCGCAGACTTCGGCTCATCCTCGGGCTCGCGGTTCTCGGTGGCGACAAGAGCCCCATCGGGTTGCCCGGGCACGGCGAAGACGATGGCCCAGGCCGCTGCCCACGGCACCCGAACACGTACCTGCTCGAAGAGCACAATGATCGGTTCTGGTGCCAGAAGGGCAGGCACTACGTCGACAAGAAGGACCGTCTTCTGCCATGACGGCGCCCTCTCTCACCGATGCGGCCTTGGGTACCGGTTCACGTATCGGTCGCTACTTCAGCCTGGTCAGCGTTCTCCCGGCCCTGTTCCTCTCGGCGTGGTCCGTGCTCCTCGTCGCCGCCAGAGCGTGGGCAGGAACTCCGGACCTGACGAAGGTGGGCGAGAACCTGAGCGCTCTCAAGCTGAGCGGCTACGCGTGGATCCTGCTCGCGACGGTACTCATCGCGCTCTTCCTCCATCCCCTGCAACTCGGCATGACCCGGCTGCTCGAGGGTTACTGGGGCAGCTCCAGAACGGCGACAGTGTTCCTCAGACTGCGCATCACCCGCTACCGCAAGAAGAGGCTCCGTCTCAACCGCCGGCGAAGCCGGCTTCGCCTGAAGCGCGAACGAGTGCTCCGAAAAGTGCTGATCCGCCAGTACCTCGACGACCTCGCGGATGACCCGAGCAGCGCCCAAGATCCGCTTGCCTTGGAATCCCACGAATTGCAGGCACGTCTCGAAGAACTCATGCCGCACGACAAGGCTCACGCCGCGAGCGGTACCCATGCCGCATTGGCAGCGATTCCGTACCAACTCGCGCGTTATCCGTCCGCGCACCGCATGATGCCGACCCGGCTGGGCAACGCTCTCCGGGTCGCGGAAGATCGGATCGGACGTCAGTACGGCCTCGACGCCATCCTCACCGCGCCCCACATCGCGCTCATCGCACCCGAGTCGCACACCGGACAACTGCAGGACACGCGACAGCAGATGGACACGTCCATCCGGCTCTGCGTGGTCGCACTGCTCGCCGCCGTGGAGTCGGCCGCGGCCCTGATGACCGACCGGTGGTGGCTGCTGGCGGCACTCCTGCCGTACTCGCTGGCCTGGATCGCGTACCGAGCGGCCGTGGCAGCCGCAGATGAGTACATGACAGTGGTCGCAACGGTACTCGACCTGAACCGGTTCCGGCTCTACGAAGAGCTCAAAGTCAAACACCCGGGCGACACCGATGAGGAACGGCAGAACAACAGGAAGTTGATGGACCTGCTCCGCGGCAGGGCAGCAACTCTGGAGTACCGGGATTCCAGTGCGGGCACGAACGAACCTACTCCCCCAGGAAATCCCTGATCGACAACCTCAACGACCCGGCGTCCAGCCCATGAGCCAAATCATGATCAGCGATCCCACCATAAGTCCGCACCTCCACATCCCGCCGCACCCCCAAAGACTTCACCCGATGCGGCACATCCGACAACGCCTCGGCCACCCAATGGGCCGAAGTCCCCGCCAAGTAAGGCTCGACCATAACCACCGAAGGCGCAGCCGAAAGCACCGCCGACCGAAGACCCGCCGAATCGAAAGGACGAATGGTCGACGCATAAAGCACAGTCACGTCCAGACCGGCGCAAGCCCGCAACACCCGGTCCAACACCGGCCCCACCGCCACCACCACCCCCGAAGACCCGAACCGCAGCCGGGTGAAACCCACCCCCAGGTGCGGTGCCGCGTTCGTCTGCGCCGAAAGCCGCAAATACACCCGGCCGTCTCCCGGGATCGACTCCAACAGCAACCGGCGGGCCTCGTCGGCGTGGCCCGGCACGTGAATCGTCCATCCCGGCAGCGAATCCATCAGCAAAACGTCGCCCGGAGCCTGATGCGTCCGCCCCTCCGTCGACATGTCGTACGACGCCCCGTACGACACCAAAACCCCACCCACGTCCTGGTGGGAGAAGTCCAGCTTGATCTGCTCGAACGCCCGCTCCACCAGGAACGACGGGAACGTGTGCACGATCGGCCGCAGCCCCGCCAGCGCCAGCCCCGCTCCCGCGCTCACCAGCAGCTGCTCGCGGATCCCCACGTTGATCACCCGGTCCGGGTGGCGCTGGGCGGCGCTGGCCAGCTGGGCCGCCGAAATGTCCGCCAAAACCACCGCCACGTCCGGGTCCGCGTCCAGGATCTCCTCCGTGACGCGCAGAAACGTCTCCCTCATGATCAACCCCTCGGCTCGACGACGGCGACCACAGCCAGCGGCCGGCCCGGATGCGGCGCGGTGAACGCCGTGTACAGCTCCGCGTGGTCGCGGCCGGACACCGTGCGCGTCTCCCAGCCCTCCACCTCGAAGCGGCGGCCTATCCCGCCCGGCCAGCCCCGCGTCGACGACCGGTTGTCGATCACCACCGTCGTCAGGTTCTCCAAGCCCGACCGCGCCGCGACGACGATCGCCTCGTGGTTCGAACCCTCGTCCAGCTCCGCGTCGCCCACCAGCGTCACCACCTTCGACTTCCGGCCGCGGGCGCGCAGGCCCAGCGCCGTCCCCAGGGCGATCGGCAGGCCGTGGCCCAGGGAACCGCTCGAGATCTCGACGCCCGGTACACGCCGGCGGTCGGGGTGGTGGCCCAGGCGGGACAGCGCGTTCGACCACGTCGGCAGCTCGGCCTCCCGCAGAAAGCCCTTCACCGTCAGCACCGCGTAGTACGCCATCGGACCGTGTCCTTTGGACAGCAGGAAACGATCGCGGTCCGGTGAGCGGAAGTTGGACGGCGTGATGTCGAGCACGCGGTCGTAGAGCACCCAGAGGACGTCCACAGTGGACTCCGCGGCGGCGTGGTGCTTGTCGTCGCCGGTCATCAGCGAAATCAGGCGCGGCAGCTCGGCGTATCCCGGTTCGGTCGCAGTGGTCATGTCTCCGACGATGCAACCTCGACTAAACTCGAAGTCAAGGATAGCCTGAGCAGGTGACGAGGCTCGCTGAACATCTCAGCATCGGACAGGTGGCGGACCGCAGCGGGGTGCCGCACACGGCACTGCGGTTCTACGAGGAAAAAGGGCTGATCAGCTCGGAGCGCTCGGCGGGCAACCAGCGCCGCTACCCGCGCTCGGTGCTGCGCCGGATCGCGTTCATCCGCGCCGCGCAACGGGTCGGGCTCTCCCTGGAGGACATCAGTTCCGCGCTGAAGACGCTGCCCGCCGACCACGCCCCGACGAAAGCCGACTGGGCGCGCCTGTCCCGCGACTGGCAGCACGAGCTCGACGCCCGGATCGACGCCCTGCAACGCCTTCGCGACCGGCTCACCGGCTGCGTCGGCTGCGGGTGCCTGTCGCTGCGCAGCTGCGCCCTCTACAACAACGACGACGAGCTGGCCCGCTTCGGTCCGGGGGCGAGCAAACTGCGTCCGGCGGTCGAGGGCGGCATCTAAATCGCTTGCCCGCCGCGGGATCCTGAGCGGGAAATGAACGAGAAAGAAACGATCCGCCTCTCCAAGCGGCTGGCGCGGCACCTGCGCCACGATCCCGCCGCCATCGGCCTCACGCTCAGCCCGGACGGCTGGGCGCCGGTCGAGCAGCTCGTGCGCGCGCTGAAGATCACCCGCGAGCAGCTCGACGAAGTCGTCGAGACGAACAACAAGCGCCGCTTCGCTTTCGACGAGACCGGCACGCGCATCCGCGCGAGCCAGGGGCACAGCGTCGCCGTCGACCTCGGGCTGGCGGACGCCGTCCCGCCCGACGTGCTTTACCACGGGACGGTCACGAAGTTCCTCGACGCGATCCTGCGCGAGGGACTGCGCCCGATGAACCGCCACGCCGTCCACCTCTCGGCGACGATCGACACCGCACGCACCGTCGGCGCCCGGCGGGGGAAGCCGGTGATCCTGCGCGTCGACGCCGCGGGGATGGCCGCCGCGGGCCACGCGTTCCAGGTCAGCGCGAACGGCGTGTGGCTGACGGCCGCGGTACCGCCGGTGTACTTGTACCGCGTCGGCTGACCCCTAAGTCACCGACGCGAGCCCGCGACGACGGGGACGGCCCAGCAGGCGCCTGCCCACGTCCAGCAGCTCCGCGCGCAGTTCTTCGTCGCTCAGCCGAGCCAGGTCCGGGGATCCGCCGGCCATCGCGATGCCCGTCAGCGTCACCATCGCGTTGACCCGGGCCGCCGGTGTCGGGTCCGGACCCGACAGGATGCCCAGCAGCGCCTGCCCGAAGCCCTCCATGCCGCCGTGCGCCGACTTCTCGATCGCGCGGGCGATCCCCGGGTCGCTCGAAAACAACGCCACCAGCGCGCGGTGCCGGATCACCAGGTCGACGAACCCCTCCAGCAGCAGGTCCACCTGCGCGCCGCGGCGCTTCTGCGCGGCCGCGCGAAGCACCAGCTCGTCCAGGTCGCGGACGCCGGGCTCGGCCACCGCTTCGGTGATCTCCGCCTTCGTCTTGAAGTGGTAGTAGACCGCGGCCTTGGTGACGCCCAGCGCGTCGGCGATCATCTGCAGCGACGTGCCCTCGACACCGTGTTCGGTGAACAGCCGCAGCGCGGTCTGCAGCAGTCGGGTCCGGGTGTCCCCGTCCGGGCCGGCGGTCATTCTTCCTCCTCAGCGAGCCGTCGGAGCGTACGTCACGCCCTGTCGATCGGCAAACCGGTTACTAGCCGATCGGCTGGGATAAACCTTGCTGTTCGGCAAGTCACATACTTGCCGATCGGCTTGGAGCTCTCCTTGCCGATCGGCTAGCTTGGTCGGTAATCAGATGGAGTGAACCGACCCCGTTCGGGCGAAACGGAGCTGACTCGTGGCGACCTTCCTGTACCGGCTCAGCCGGTTGTCCTTCCGACGGCGGGCGCTGGTCGCCGCCGTCTGGGCGGCCGTCCTCGTGGCGCTCGGGCTGGGCGCCCTCACGCTGTCCGGCCAGCTGTCGAACTCGGTGACGATCCCGGGCACCGAGTCGCAGCGGGCCGTCGACCAGCTGACCGCGAAGTTCCCGCAGGCCAACGCCGGGGGCGCCACCGCGCGCGTCGTCATCGAGGCCCCCGCGGGCACCACGGTGACCGACGCCAAGGGCAAGGCCGCCGTCGAGGCGCTGGTGGGGCAGCTGAAGACGGCGCCGAAGGTCGCCGCCGCCGTCGACCCGTTCCAGGCGCAGGCGATCTCGCCGGACCAGCGCGTCGCGCTCGCCCAGGTCAGCTACGGCGCGAAGGCGTACGAGCTCACCGACGGTGACCGCCAGGCCCTGCTCGACACGGCGAACGCGGCGCGCGACGCCGGGTTCACCGTCGAGTTCGGCGGCGACGCCGTGCAGGGCATCCCCGAGACCGGCGCGACCGAGGGCCTGGGCGTCGCGGTCGCCGCCGTCGTGCTGATCATCACCTTCGGCTCGCTCGTCGCCGCCGGGATCCCGCTGCTCACCGCGCTGATCGGCGTCGGCACCGGGATGGCGGGCATCTTCCTCGCGTCCGGGTTCCTGGAGCTGAACTCGAACACGCCGATTCTCGCGCTGATGATCGGGCTGGCCGTCGGCATCGACTACGCGCTGTTCATCGTCTCGCGCTACCGGCACGAGCTGAGCCTCGGCCGCGAACCCGAGGAAGCCGCCGGCCGCGCGGTCGGCACCGCGGGCTCGGCCGTCGTGTTCGCCGGGCTGACGGTCATCATCGCGCTGGCCGGCCTGACCGTCGTCGGCATCCCGTTCCTCGGCCAGATGGGCGTCGCCGCGGCCGTGACCGTCGCGGTCGCCGTGGTCATCGCGCTGACACTGCTGCCCGCCGTCCTCGGCTTCGCCGGGTCGCGGGTCGCCGGCGGCCGCGTCCGGCTGCGCCGCAAGCCGGTCGAAACGACGCACGGCGAGCGTTGGGCGCGGTTCGTGGCCCGCCACCGGATCCCGGTGCTGCTCGTCGCGCTGGCCGGGATGGCCGTCGTCGCGCTGCCCGCGCTCGGCATGCAGCTCGGCCTGCCCAACGACAGCACCGCCGCGCCCGAGTCGACGCAGAAGAAGGCGTACGACATCGCCAGCCGCAGCTTCGGCGAGGGGTCGAACGGGCCGCTGCTGGTCGTCGTCGACACCGGGGCCAGCACCAACCGCCAGGCCGCGCTCGGCCAGGCCGCCGCGGACATCCAGAAGCTGCCGGACGTCGCCGCCGTCACCCCACCGCGCGTCAACCAGAGCGGTGACACGGCGTTGCTCACGGTGATCCCGAAGAGCGGGCCGAGCAGTACCCAGACCGAGGACCTGGTCGCCGCGATCCGCAGCGAATCCGGCGTCCTCGAGAACGCGACGGGCGCGAAGCTGGCCGTCACCGGGCAGACCGCGGCGAACATCGACGTCTCGGAGAAGCTGTCCGACGCGATGCTGCCGTACCTCGCGCTGATCGTCGGACTGGCGTTCGTGCTGCTGATGCTGGTGTTCCGCTCGGTGGTGGTGCCGCTGAAGGCGACGATCGGCTTCCTCGGCTCGGTGGCGGCGACGTTCGGCGCGGTGGTAGCGGTGTTCCAGTGGGGCTGGCTGACGGACCTGCTCGGCGTCGAGTCGACCGGGCCGATCATGAGCATGCTGCCGATCCTGCTGATCGGCGTGCTGTTCGGGCTCGCGATGGACTACCAGGTGTTCCTGGTGACGCGGATGCGCGAAGAGCACGTGCACGGCGCGGAGCCGCAAGAGGCGATGGTGACGGGCTTCCGCCACGGCGCACGGGTGGTCGTCGCGGCGGCGCTGATCATGATCAGCGTGTTCGCCGGGTTCGTGCTGGCCGAGTCGACGCTGATCCAGTCGATCGGGTTCGCGCTGGCGTTCGGCGTGCTGGTGGACGCGTTCGTGGTCCGGATGACGCTGGTGCCGGCGGTGATGTCGCTGCTCGGCCGCGGCGCGTGGTGGCTGCCGAAGTGGCTGGACCGGATCCTGCCGGACGTCGACGTGGAGGGCGAGAAGCTGACCAAGCAGCTCGACGCTCCGGGCGACGAGCCCCGGGAACTGGTGGGTGCGAGCCACTGAGTCCTGGTTGTCCACAACCCTGCGGGGTTGTGGACAACCAGGCTTCGGCCGCGGATTTTGTCGGCGGCCGCCGATAGACTGGACAAGGGCACGCCCCCCAGGGAGGGCGGGGGTCCGTTCTGGGGCCCTAGCTGGCGAGCCAGAAGATGGCGCCGCCGATTGCCAGCAGGGCCGCGACTCCCAGTACCACCGCCATGAACTTGGCCGTCTTCCACGTCGAATAGACGCCGCCCACCAGGAAGCCGCCGAGTGCCAGCAGGAGGACGCCGATCACGCTGTTGCTCACAGCACGCCCTTCGTCGACGGGATGCCGCCCGCCCTCGGGTCCGGCTCCGTCGCCGCTCGCAGTGCCCTTGCCACCGCCTTGTACTCCGCCTCCGCTATGTGGTGCGGGTCGCGGCCGTGGATCACCCTCACGTGCAACGCGATCTGCGCGTGGAACGACAGCGAGTCGAACACGTGGCGCGTCAACACGAACGGGTAGTTGCCGCCGATCGTGAACGTGTTGAACTGCTCCGGCTCCCCCACGTGGACGCAGTACGGCCGGCCCGATACGTCGATTGCCGCGTGCGCCAGGGTTTCGTCCATCGGGATCCACGCGTCGCCGAAGCGGCGGATTCCGCTCTTGTCGCCCAGGGCCTGGCGGATCGCCTGGCCCAGCACGATCGCCGTGTCCTCGACCGTGTGGTGCGCGTCGATGTGGATGTCGCCCGTTGCCTCCACCTTCAGGTCCAGGGACCCGTGGACGCCGAACGCCGTCAGCATGTGGTCGTAGAACGGCACGCCCGTGGAGATCTCCACCTCGCCCGTTCCGTCGAGGTCCAGCTGCACGAAGATCGAGGACTCCTTGGTGGTCCGTTCGACCTTGCCGATGCGGGTCATCGCGAGACTTCCTTACTCGCCTCGAGGAAGGCGTCGTTCTCTTCCGGGGTGCCGATGCTCACGCGCAGGTGGCCCGGGATCCCCGGGTCGCGGATCAGCACGCCGCGATCCAAATAGGACTGCCAAGCCGCCGACGGGGACGCGAACCGTCCGAAGAGGACGAAGTTCGAGTCGCTCGGCACCGGGTCGTAACCCAGCCCCGCCAACGCCTCCACGACGCGGTCGCGTTCCGCGGCCAGCTTGTGCACACTGTCCAAAGTGGCGTCCGCATGCCGCAGCGCCGCCCGCGCCGCCGCCTGGGTCAGGCGTGACAGGTGGTACGGCAGCCGGACCAGCTGCAGTGCGTCCACCACCGCCGGGGCCGCCGCCAGGTAGCCGAGCCTGCCGCCCGCGAACGCGAACGCCTTGCTCATCGTGCGCGAGACGATCAGCCGCGAAGGGTAGTCGGCCAGCAGGTGCACCGCGCTGTCCTGCGACGAAAACTCCGCGTACGCCTCGTCGACCACGACGATCCCGGTGGCCGCGTCGAGCACGGAACGCAGCTCGTCGAGCGGGATCGAGCCGCCGGTCGGGTTGTTCGGGCTGGTCACGAACACGATGTCGGGCCGACGGGAAGCGATGACCGCGGCGGCCGCGGCCGTGTCCAGCGTGAAGTCCTCGCGCCGCGGCGCCGGGACCCACTCGGTGCGCGTGCCGGACGCGATGATCGGGTGCATCGAGTACGACGGCTCGAACCCCAGCGCGCTGCGCCCCGGCCCGCCGAACGCCTGCAGGATCTGCTGCAGCACCTCGTTGGACCCGTTGGCGGCCCACACGTTCGCCTCCGACAGCACGACCCGCGTCGACACGCTCAGATAGTCGGCCAGGTCCTGCCGCAGCGCCACCGCGTCGCGGTCCGGGTAGCGGTGCAGCTTGGCCGCCTCGAGACGGACCGCCTCCGCGACGTCCGCGACCAGTGCCGGCGGCGGCGGGTACGGGTTCTCGTTGGTGTTGAGCCGGATCGGGACGTCCAGCTGCGGCGCGCCGTACGGCGTTTTGCCGCGCAGGTCTTCGCGCAGCGGCAGCTGGTCCAGCGTGACCTCTTCGCCGATCGTCATCGGACCGAACCCCCGAACCGCGCCGTGACGGCCTCGCCGTGCGCGGGCAGGTCCTCGGCGTCGGCCAGCGCGACGACCCGGCCGGCGACCTCGCGCAGCGCATTCTCGGTGTAGTCCACGACGTGGATGCCCTTGAGGAAGCTCTGCACGGACAGGCCCGAGGAGTGGCGGGCGAACCCGCCGGTGGGCAGGACGTGGTTGGACCCGGCGCAGTAGTCGCCGAGCGACACCGGGGCGTACGCGCCGACGAAGATCGCGCCCGCGTTGCGGACCCGGGCGGCGACCGCGCGCGCGTCCGCCGTCTGGATCTCCAGGTGCTCGGCGGCGTAGGCGTCGACGACGCGCAGACCGTCGTCCACTGTGGACACCAGGATGACGCCGGACTGCTTGCCGGACAGGGCTTCGGCGACCCGCGAACTGTGCTTGGTCGCGGCGACGCGGTTGATCAGCTCCTTGTCGACGGCGTCGGCCAGCTCGATCGACGTCGTCACCAGCACGCTCGCGGCGAGGGGGTCGTGCTCGGCCTGGCTGATCAGGTCGGCGGCGACGTGCACCGGGTCGGCGGTCTCGTCGGCGAGGATCGCGATCTCGGTGGGGCCGGCCTCGGCGTCGATGCCGATCAGGCCGCGCAGCAGCCGCTTGGCCGCGGTGAGGTAGATGTTGCCCGGCCCGGTGACGATGTCGACGGGCGCCAGTTCGGCGCCGTCGGTGTCCGTGCCGCCGTACGCGAGCAGCGCCACGGCCTGCGCGCCGCCGACCGCCCACACCTCGTCGACGCCGAGCAGCTCGGCCGCGGCGAGGATGGTGGGGTGCGGCAGGCCGCCGAACGCGGCCTGCGGCGGCGAGCAGACGACCAGGGAGGCGACGCCGGCGATCTGCGCCGGGACGACGTTCATCACGACGGTCGACGGGTAGACAGCCAGGCCGCCCGGGGCGTACAGCCCGACGCGCTCGACCGGCACCCACTTCTCGGTGACCGTGCCGCCCTCGACGACGGTCGTCGTGACGTCGGTGCGGCGCTGCTCGGCGTGCACCTTCCGGGCGCGGCTGATCGATTCCTCGAGCGCGGCGCGCACGGCCGGGTCCAGCTCCGCCAGTGCCTGCGTCAAGGAAGCCCGCGGCACCCGCACGGACGCGGGGCGCACCTTGTCGAACTTTTCGGTGTACTCGAGGACGGCTTCGACACCGCGGTCACGGACCGCCTCGACCACCGGGCGCACGTGATGCAGCGCCGCGTCCACGTCGTATTCGGCGCGAGGGAGCGTGGCGCGCAGTTCGGCGGCGGTCGGGACCTGCCCGCGCAGGTCGGTGCGGTTCAACATGCCCTCCAGGGTACGAGGTCACGCCCAGCCGGTTTTCAGCGATACTCCCCGGTGACGGCCGATCCCAGCATGCAGGAGGCAACGGTGGCGCGAATCGCGTTGTGCCAGGTCAACTCGGGTGACGATCCGGAGGCGAACCTGAAGCTGATTCGCACCGGCGTCGAGGCCGCGGCGGCCGACGGCGCGCGGATCGTCGTGTTCCCCGAAGCGGCGATGGCGCGGTTCGGGCGTCCCCTCGCCCCGGTCGCGGAGGAGCTCGACGGGCCGTGGGCGACGGCGGTGGCCGCGGTGGCGGCGGAGCACGACGTCGTGGTCGTCGCCGGGATGTTCACCCCCGCGGACGGCGGCCGGGTGCACAACACGCTCCTGGTCACCGGCGGCGGGCACCACCGCGGCTACGACAAGATCCACCTCTACGACGCGTTCGGCTTCGCGGAGTCGGACACGGTCGCGCCCGGTGCCTCCCCGGCCACCTTCGAGCTGGACGGCGTCGTCTACGGCGTCGCGACCTGCTACGACGTGCGGTTCCCGGAGCTGTTCCGCGCGCTGGCCGACGACGGCGCCGACGTCGTGCTGCTGCCGGCGTCCTGGGGCGCCGGCGAGGGCAAGCGCGAGCAGTGGGAGGTGCTGGTGCGGGCGCGGGCCCTGGATTCGGGCTGCTGGGTGCTGGCGTGCGGCCAGGCCGACCCGGCGGCGACGGGCATCACGGTGAACCCGAAGGCGCCGACCGGGATCGGGTACTCGCTGGTCGCGGACGGTTTCGGCCGGGTGCACGCCGCCGCCGGCGCGGGCCCGGAGACGCTGCTGGTGGACGTCGACCCGGCGGTGTCGGCCAAGGCCCGCACGGCGACGGGGGCCCTGGCCAACCGACGGCTCTAGCGGAGCAGGCCTTCGCGGATCGCGACCCGGACGAACCCCGCGCGCCGGCGTTCACCCGTCTTGTCGCGGATGCGGTCCAGGTAGGACCGGACCGTCCGGACGCTGATGTTCAGGATCTCCGCCACGTCGACGTCGCGTTCCCCGGCCGCCACCAGCCGGAGGACCTGCTTCTCCCGCTCGGACAGCACGATCTTGGGCCCCGCGTGCCGTTCTTCGCTGTCCTGGATGATCATCCCCGCGAGCGTCGGCGACACGTACGCGTTGTCGTCGGCGATCGTGCGGATCGCGCGCAGGAGCTCGTCGCCGTCGACGTCCTTCGACAGGAACCCCTTCGCGCCCGCCTGCATCGCCCCGAGGACCTCCGGCTGTTCCGCGTGCGCGGACACCACCAGCACCTTGTGCCCCATCTGCCCCACTTCCAGGACCGCGGCCGCGTCCTGGACGCCCCGGAGCTTGAGGTCGAGGACCACGACGCTGCCCGCCGGCTGGTCCTGCACCGCGAACCGGGCCACCGAATCCGCCACCGCGCCGAGCTCGATGTCGGGCGCTTCGGTGAGCACGCGCGTCAGCGCGTACCGGTAGAGCGGGTGGTCCTCGATGACCCCGACGGCGATGCGGCGCGGCGCCGGAGCCGGGGCGTCGTCGGCCGGTTCGCTCATTTGCGGCCGCCGCGCCGGGGCCCGGAGCCGCCGATGAGGCCGCGCCGGATGGCCTCCTTGACCAGCCCCGGCCGCCGCCGTTCGCCGGTCTTGTCGCGGATGCGGTCGAGGTAGCCCCGCACGGTCCGGACGCCGATGCCGAGGATCAGCGCGATGTCGACGTCGCGCTCCCCCGCCGCCACCAGCCGCAGCACCTGTTCCTCGCGCGGCGACAGCTCGACGTCCGCGGAGACGGCGGGCCGGTCCGCGTTGTCCTTCATGATCATCCCGGCGACCACCGCGGAGACGTACGCGCCGCCGTCGGCCACCGTCTTGATCGCGATCAGCAGCTCGTCCGCGTCGACGTCCTTCGAGAGGAACCCCCGCGCCCCCGCGGCGATCGCCCCCAGCACGACCTCGGGCTCGGCCTGCGCGGAAACCACGAGCACGTGGTGCCCGAGCTCGCAGACCTCCAGCACGGCCGCCGCCCCCGCGACGCCGGGCAGGCCCAGGTCCAGCAGCACCACGCTGCCCGGCGGCTGCCGGTGGACGTGGAACCGCGCCACCGAGTCCACCACCGCGCCGAGTTCGATGAACTCGGCTTCGGCCAGCACGCGTTCCACCGAGACGCGGTACAACGGGTGGTCCTCGATGACCGCGACCCGGACCCGCCCCAGGTCCGCTTCGCCGGTCGAACGCTCTTCTGTCATTTGCACGACTTTCACCCCGTTCCACCCGACGGAGCCGGCCGCCCGGCCGTGGCCGGGTCCAGCGCGGGGCCCGTCGGCACCAATGCCAGCAAACTACCTGCGACCGGTGACTTCGCCACGCTTCCGTAGCCGAGCGAGGCCAAAGCCTGCGCGTTCACCACCGGGTACTTCCGGCCCGTATCGGTCACCAGGTACGTGGTGGCCGAGCCGGCTTCGACGACGACGGCTCCCCCCGACGGAGGGACGAACACCTCGTCCGCCACCCGTGCTTCGGTCCTCGTGGCGACCTGGATTGCCTTGGCGCCAGGGGAAAGCGGGAATTCGGCCGAAACGAGCAACCGGCTGCCCTGAACGCACAACGCGACCGAGCCGCCGGTGATCGGCGCCTTGCCGGGGATGCGGTCCGGGAAGGCCGCGGGGTCGGCGCCGCCCGCGCGGGGCGCGGCGACCTTCGGCACGGCGGCGACGTCGGCCGCGCGGACCTCGACCGGCTTCGGCCTCCCTTCGTAGGCGGCCGCGTTGGCCTCGGTGGTGACCAGCAGGCTCGCCTCGGTCTGCCCGACGGGTTCGAGCCCGTCCCGGCGCACCAGGTAGTACGACGTCGCGGACCCGGGCGCGGCCATCGCGTCCACGACGGCGAGCACCTCTCCGACGCGGGAGCCGCGGCCGCCCACCGCGGGGCCGCGGTCACCGGCGCCGTCGACGGGCAGCGCGGTCAGGTCCCGGCCGGCCGGGACGGTGTCGATCCAGCGCGCGGACACCGCGATCGTCGGGTAGCTGTCGAACTGCAGGGCGGTCGCGGCCTCGTCGGAGAGCTTGTAGCGGCGGCCGCCGGCGAGCAGGAACCGGTCACCCTGCGGCAGCCGGACGATCACGCCCTGGTCGCGCGGCAGCTCGACGCCGGAGGCGGGCGCGGCGAGCAGGACGGCGGTGCGCGGCTCGGCCGAGGCGGGCGCGTCCTGGGTGGTGCGGCTGCAGCTCGTCCACGGCGTCGTGACGAGCGCGCCGGCCGCGGGCAGCGAGTCGGGCGCGCCCGGGATGCCGATCTGGGTGCCGCGGCCGGCCTTGCCGAGGTTTTCCGAGGAGACGGACACGGTCGCGTCGCCGGCTCCCCCGGCCAGCAGCCGCGCGGAGGCGTAGTTGAGCACCGGGTGCAGCACGCCGTCGGCGCCGAGCACGAACCGGGCGCCGGTGCCCTCCTCGACGATCACCTTGCCGCCGGCCAGCCAGTCCTTGCCGCCGGAGGGGTTGAGCAGGCCGATGATGCCGAAGACGGCGGTGACGAGCAGGGCGGCCACGAGCCCCAGCACGGTGCCGAGGACGAGCCGGCGGCTGGGCGAGACGGGGTGGTTGGCGTCGGCGGCGACGAGTGCGGAGACGAGCCTGCGCCGGAGGAACTGGTAGGCCTGGATCTGGTCCCGCTGCGTCCACACGCTGACTGGCCCCCGGCTGTGCGTCGTCCTCCCGAGTGCCCGACGTTAGGTGCCCGGCGAAGGCAAGGGGAGGGTAATTTTTACGCCCACGCGGCATCTGGGGAGGCAGTAGCGTCGGGACCCCGGGGAAAGGGGAGCCCGTGTCCGTCGAAACCGCCGGCGCCGTGCGCCCGGCACCGCCGCGGCCCGCGTCCACGCCGCTGCCCTGGCTGCTGCCGATCCGGCCGCTGCAGGCCGCGCTGTGGGAGATCGCCGGGATCGCCGTGCTGCTCGCGTGGCTGGTCGACGGCGTCACGCAGCCCGTCCGGATCGGCGTCAGCGTGGCCGCCGGCCTGCTGGTGCTGCTGACGTCGGTGCGGTTCGCCGGGCGGCACCTGGCCGGCTGGGCGCTGACCTGGACGGCGTTCCGGCTGCGGCGCCACGACACGCGCCGCGAGAGCCCCGACCCGCTGCTTTCGGTGGCCGGGCCGGTGAAGGTGCGCCAGCACGTCGACCGCGCGGGCAACCGCTTCGGCGTCGCCGAGGTCGACGGCGGCTGGAGCGCGCTGGTCCGGCTGACGCAGGGGCCGGGTGCGCCGGGACCGCTGGTGGAAGCGTTGCGCTCGGCCTACCGACGGACCGACGTCCCGCTGGCGTCGGCGCAGCTGCTGACGTGGGCCATCCCGCGCGGCGACCAGGTGCTGCGGGTCCGCTGGCTGGCCGTCCGCTACCGCCCGGACCTCGCGCCGATCGCGGCACTGGCCCGCGGCGGCGGCGACCTCGGCGCGTTGCGGAGCACGGCGTCGGCGGCGCTGAGCCTGATGGGCGCGCTGGCCGAGGCGGGGTACCAGAGCACCGTGCTGGAGGCCGGGGAGCTGGCGAAGGAGCTTCGCGTGGCACTGGGCGTCCAGGGCGCTCCCGGTGGCGAACCCGACCGGTGGCGGTCGTGGACGTGGGGTGGCGCGGCGCAGATGTGCTTCCGGCCGCGGTCGGCCCGGGTACTGGACTTTTCGGTGCCGGGAGCGGCTTTCACGGCGACGTCGTACACGCTCACCCGGACGCCGGGCGGGCGCGAGAAGGCCGAAGTGACGATCCGGGTGGGTGCCCGGCCGGGTGCGCCGGTGCCGGCGCCGGGGATCCCGGTGGTGCCGCTGCACGGGCGGCACGGTGCCGCGGTCCGCCAGACTCTGCCTCTTGCCTTGGACAGCTGAAAATCGTTGGTGCGGCGCGGCTGTCTGCCGTTATCTTGCGCCTGACCGAGTCGCCCAGCCCAGGACGTGCCGTTGTACATCGCGTGAGAACACCCGAGCGCTTGACCGTCGCGTGACGCACCTGTGCGTCACGCCGCCTTCTGCTGCGGAATTCTCACGGGAACCGGTGTACTTCTGTGCTCTCCCCTTGGTTCGTCCTGCCCACCCGCCTGCCGCTCGTCCGCCGCCGCTGCCACGCGTGCGCGTCGGAGACCTTCCGGACGACCGGCAAGTTCCGGGTCAACGCCCACCACAAGCTGATCGACGCGTGGCTCCTCGCGCTGTGCGTTTCGTGCGGGGACACCATCAAGCTCACGGTCTTCGAGCGGACGAACGTCCGCGCGGTGCGTCCCGAGCTGCTGGATCGCCTGCACCACAACGATCCCGGCCTGGCCGCGGAGCTCTTGCGGGACCCGGTGCTGCTGCGCCGCAACCGCGTTGCTCTCGACTGGGACGGCGCCTGGCGTCTCGACACCGGCGGCACCGATCACCTCGACCGGGAGGTGATCGACGTGTCGGTCCACTTCGCCGCGCCGATCCCGATCCGGCCGGTACGGCTGATCGCCGACGGCTGCGCGCTGTCGCGGGCCGAGGTCGAAAGGCTGCTCGGGGAAGGGAAACTCGTGTCGGCGGTCCGGCTGGACGGCCGGCTTTCGAGTGACTTCACCTTCACGCTGAAACGCTGACCGTCGCGCCCGCGCGGTCGGGGTCGGTCTCGCTACGACTGCGCCGACCCGGCCGCGCGGGCGACCCGCTCCAGCTTCTCGCGGTACTCCGCCCACGTGTCCGCGTCCTGATCGGGCAGGTTCGACGCGTCGGCCCGCAGGCCGGCGCCGCCGTCGACGAGTTCACGGACGATGTCGGCGTGGCCGGCGTGCCGGTTGATCTCGGCGATCACGTGCACCAGCACCCGGTGCAGCGTCGTCTCGCGGCGCTCCGGCGGCCACCACGGGACCTCGCCGACCGCGTCCAGCGGGGTCGACTCGACGGTCTCGTCCGCGAACGCCCAAACGCGCCGGTAGAGCCCGACGATGTCGTCGCGCGACTCGTCCTCGGCCGCCCAGAAGTCGACGTTGGGCTCGTCGTCCATGGCCTCGTACCACGGGGGCGGCTCCGGGAACTTCCGGCCGAAGGTGTCGCCGAAGTACCCGATCTCGACCCCCGCCATGTGCTTGACGAGGCCGAGCAGGTTAGTCCCGGTGGGCGTCATCGGCCGGCGCATGTCGTATTCGGAAAGGCCGTCCAGCTTCCACACCAGCGCTTCACGCGCCGTCTGCAGGTACCGCCGCAGATCGTCTTTGGGATCGGAGGTCATGCGACGAAGCTATCCTAGCCGCGGACGGCCTCGTAGACTCCCGCGATCATGCCCACGAACGGCACCAGCGACAGCAGCACCAGGAACTCGGACACGTCCAGAAGCCGTGACCAGTAAGGGGAACGCAGCCCGCGCGCCACCCGGGTCGCGTATACCAGGCACACCACCGCGGCCAGGATCACCGTGCCGCCCGCCGCGAACACCACCGTGCGGTCGCCCGACACCACCAGCCACACGCCCGCGCACACCAACGCGAGAATGCCGAAGCCGACCAGCACCAGCCGTTGCACCCGCCCCGCGTACGACCGGGACCGCAGGATCCACGCCACGCCCAGCACCCCGGCCAGCCCCGCTTCCCAAGGCCCACCCGTGGAAAGCACGACCGACGAAGCCAGCACCACCAGTCCGAGGCCCACCAGCAACCCCGTCAGCACGGCCTGCGCGCGGGACGTGCGGCCGATCATCTCCGTGCCCAGGGACGGCTGCTCGTCCGCGCGGAACGCCTCCATGTCGTCCGGGACGCGCGGAAGCGGCAGGCGGGCCAGGCGCAACGCCAGCATCGGGGCCACCGCCGCCAGCGCCGTGGCCAGCACCGCCACCACGGCCGCCGCCGACACCGGAGACACGCCGGCCAGCAGCACCACGCCCGTCGTCACCGCGCCGAAACCCGCCGACGAAGTGATCGCCACGAACCACGGCAACCGGTCGGCCACCGAGACCGCCGCCAGGACGCCGTACACCGTCACCGCCGCCAGCCCCGCGGCCAGCGGGCCCGCCGACAGCGAGAACAGCGGGTGCGGCGGCAGCACGGACATCCCGGCCAGCAGCGCGACACCGACCCCGGCGGCCGCGCCGGCCGCGCCCGCTTCGGCGTCGCCGTAGGCGCGGCTCAGCGCGCCGCCGCCGAGGAGCAGCACCAGGGCCAGCAGCCCGGTCCCGATCGGCGCCAGGACGCTGCCGGACGCCGCCGCCTGCACCAGGAGGCCGCCGGCCAGCAGCAGCACGACCGCCGCGACCAGCCCGGACCTCCGCGCGACCGCCGGGCTCCAGCCCCCGGAAGAGTCGGCGACGCTGGCGATCGAGTCGACGACGTCGTCGAACAGCAGCGGACCCCGCGGGCGCTCCCGCGGGGTCAGGTGCAGCACTTCGCCGTCCCGGATCTGGGCCGCGGCGACGCTCAGGCCGAGGGCCAGCGGCGCGCCGCCCAGCCGGGACAGCACCCAGCCGGGGTGCTCCGCCGAGGCCTGCCCGGCGGCGCCGGCCAGCCGGACCAGCTGCGGCACCAGCTCGGCGAACGTCGACTGCTGCGGCAGGGCGACGTCGACGCGGGCCCGCGGGGTCACCACCGTGACGCGCCGGGTCGTCCCCGTGAGAGCGGCCGTCATCAGACGTTCTTCGCGGCCGCGATGACCGGGGCGAACTTGGCGTTCGACGCCTCGGCGAGCTTCTGCAGCCCGGCGTTCACCGCTTCCAGGACGATCTCCGACAGGTTGCGGGCGTCGTACTCGCGGATCGCGCGGGGGTCGATGTCGATCGAGGTGAAGCGCCCGTCGCCGCGGAGGGTGACGGTGACCTCGTTCTGCCGCGAGTGCGCCTTGACCTCCATCGCCTCGACCGTGCGCTGGATCCGCTGGACCTCTTCGGTCTGCTTGCGCACCTGTGCGAGCAGCTCGTCCATGTCCGGCACCGCGTACGGATCGGTCACTGTGCTTTCCCTTCGTGCTGGCGGACGCGGACACTGCCCACGAACCGCTGGAAACCGGGTGAGAGCCGCCGCGCGGTCGCGGGCGCGGCCGTGCAGGCGAGCTCGAGCACCAGCCGGTCCGCCGGCACCGCGCCGGGAACCGTCAGGTGCACCTGGGTCTGGATCAGCTCGTCGCCTTCGCCGGTACGCAAGCGAAGCAGCTGCATGACCGCGGGCGCGGCCGGCTCGCCGACGTCGCGGCGGCTCAGCACTTCCAGGCCGGCCAGCGTCCGCGAAAGGCGTTCGACGGCTTCGTCGGCGATGGCGTCGATCGACGCGTCGTCGGGCCGCTGCTGCACGCTCACGGTGATGTTCGGGACGAACTCGCCCGGGGAAGCGTCGTGCACGGCGACGAACACCGCGCCGGAATCACCCGGGTCGACGGCGGTCCAGCCGTCCGGGATGACGAAGTCGAGGGGAAGCGTCATCACAGCCCCACGTACGAAACGGCGTCGTCCCAAGCGGATCCGACGGCGTCGGCCGCGTCGCTTGCCGCGTGGCCGACCGCGTCGACGGCAGCGCCGCCGTACTCGCCGATGGTGTGGCCGAGCTTCGGCAGGTCGATGTCGATCTTCGCGCCGACGCCGAGCCCGAGCCCCAACGCCGCGCCCGCCTTGAAGTTCACCTTGATGTGCCCGGCGTCGTAGACGGCCTGGGCGTCGAGCTGCGCGCCGAGGCCGTACTGCAGCGTGCCGTTCGCGCCGACGCCGATGCCGGCGACGTCCGCGGCGACCTCGCCTTCGACCTTCCCGCCGACGAACGCGTTCGCGTGCGCGCCGACACCGTGGGCGCCGATGGTGCCGGACGCGCTGACCTCGCCGCCCGCGAAGACCGTGCCTTTGGCGTGCGCTTCGGCGACGCCCCACTCCTTCTTGAGCTCGGCTTCGCCGTGCAGCGCCGCGAGTTCCGCGTGCCCGGACGCGCCGGCGTCCCAGCCCTTCGACGTGATCTTCCCGTCGTACTCCGGGGAAAACCCGTCCTGCTCGTGCTGGAACTTGTAGTACGTGATCTCGGTGTTGCGGCCGATCTTCTCCTTGAACCCTTCGGCTTCGGGCTGCCCGAACGGCGTGTCCGCCTTCTTCGGCGCGCGGGTGCCTTCGAGGCCGTCCCAGGTGAGCTTCTTCCAGCCGGAGTTGCCGAACCACGACGGCACGGTCCGCGGCCGCTTCCGGCCGTCGAGCGGCTCGCCGTTGAGCCAGTGCAGCGGCCCGCGCGCCCACTTGCCCAGCTCGTGCTCCAGCCGGCCGACGCCCTCGGGCGGGAACAGCTCGGCGAGCGCGTCGGAGAACTCGTCGACGACCTGGCGGGCGGCCTGCACGCTCTGTTCGCCGAGCTGCCGGGCGGCCTGGATGAACGCGCCGACCGAGCCGGAGTTCACCGCGCGGGCCTGCGCGGTGAGCTGCTGGGCGTACTGGTCGAACTGCGCGATGATCGAGTCGACGGCGGCCTTCGCGGACTGGACCAGCCGAGCCGCCGTCGCAAGCCGTTTCGCCTGGTCGTCGAGCTTCGTGGCCGCCTCGGTGAGGTCCTTGCCGAGTTCGCCGGCCGCGGTGGCGAACGCGGTGTAGGCGTCGCCGTCCCAGTCCGCGTGCAACGCCTTCGCGGACTCGTCGACTTCACGAGCCTTGCCCGAAACCGTCGTGGCCTGGGTGGCGACCCGCTGGGAGGCGGCACTCAGCGCACCGGGATCACCGGTGACGCGTCTCCGGCATTCGACCAGGACGCGCCGGTACCCGGACAGCACGGAGCTGACCACGCCCGACGCGTCGACGACCCCCGAGGACCACACGGCTAGTTCCCGGCGGCGTCGTAGCCGACGTGCTGGCTGAAGTGCTTGCCGTTGTAGTCCAGGTCGATGTCGAGGTCGAAGTCCTGGCCGCCGGGAGCCTCCACAGTGGACTCACCGGTGGTGAGGTTGGTGTGGATGACGACCTCGTCGGCGCTGTGCACCGGCTGAGTCGCCGGAGCCGGCTGGGCGACCGGCGCCGGCTGCGTCGGCACGGTGGCGCCGTGCTGCGCCGGGTCGACGGCGATCCAGCTGTTCGCCGGGTTCAGCGGGGTGCCGTTGCCGGAGACGGGCACGCCGGAAGAGCTGGAACCGCCGCCGGTGGCGAGCGCGGGCGGGGTGTAGTCGGTGAACGAAGGCTGCTGCGGGATCCCCCCGCCGCTCCCGCCCGCCACCGCCTGCTGCCCCGACGGGCTCGCCACCGGCGACGGGGCCTGGGGCGCCGTGACCGGGGTGTTCCCGATCGACGGCGTCGTCGCGCCCGAGCTACCGGAGTCGTGGTGGAAGAGCTTCTCGATCTGGCCGATGACCTGCGCGAGCTGGGTGATCTGCTGGGCGAGGTCGACCGCGCCCAGCGCCTTGAGCAGCGCGCCGATCGCCGTGATGAACGCCCGCAGCGACGCGCTCGTCGCGGTCGACAAAGCGACCGCCGCGCCGTAGGTCCACCAGTTCGACATCAGCGCGGCGACCGTCGGGTTCACCGCCGAGACCACCGCGCGGTAGGCCTCCTGCGCGGTCTTGATCAGCGTCCCCGAGACACCGAGCAGCTCGGCGCCCTTCTGGACGACGTTGATGATCTTCGTCAGCTGGTCGAGGGAGTCGGAGATCTTCTTCAGCGCCGACTCGCTCGCCGCGCCGGACCAGATCTTGCCGAGCTGGTCGGCGGCCTTCGTCAGCTCGTTGTACATGCTGAGGAACTGCTCGGCCTTGCGGACCAGGTCGGCCACGTGCTTCGCGATCTGCTCCGGCTGGCCGGTGACGATCTGCGGCAGGATGGTGATCGGCCCGCCCGAGGACGCGGTCGCGTCCATCGCGCTGGAGTTCGGGAAAGTCAGCATCGGACCTCACAGAGATTCAAGGAGCGGACGATCAGGCGACGACGGACGCGGGCCGGTACACGCTGACCTTCGCCAGCCCGCTGATGCGGGCGTCGAGGAGCCCGTGGTTGTAGAGGCGGCCGCCGTCGCCGGCGACGCCGATGACCGGCTGGCGGTCGGAGAACAGCAGCGGCTCCACGACCACGACGTCCCCGCTGTGCACCCCGCCGGGGACGTCGGAGAAGGTGCGCGCGGTGCCGGCGTAGACCTCGATCAGCCCGACGCGCGCCTGGTTGTCGGCGTCGCCGGCCAGCCAGTCGTTGAAGTCGGCGACCCCGTGGAAGCGGGTGTCGGTGATCGGGTGGTCGCCGAGCCGCCCGAGCCGCGCGTCCCCCAGGTAGCGCAGCACGTTCCCGACCGACGACGGCTCGCCGTGGGCGCCCGCGCTGTCGTTGATCGCCAGGGTGGCCAGCTCCGAGGCGTGCGGGCTCCCCCAAATCGACGACGTGGGCGCCGCGGAGCCGTCGTGGCCGCCGCCGTAGCCCGCCGCGGTGGCCTCGTCGGCCGCCTGGTAAGCGTCGGCGCTGGCCTTGACCAGGCCGTTGATCTGCTGCAGCAGCTGCAGCAGCGTGCGGACGGCGGTGACCTGGCTGGAGTGCAGGGCGGCGTTCGCGGCCGCGACGGCGCTGCCCAGGCCCGCGAACGACAGCGGCTGCACGACCAGGCGCTCGAGGTCGGACACCGCGTTGATGCCGTGGGCGATGATGCCTCCGACGTTGCCGACCGAAGAGCGCATCGCCTCGGGCTCAGCCCGGTACTCGCCGGCCATGGCTCTCCTTCCGCGGGTGGCTGCTCGGCAGAGCGTAAGTTCGGCCCCGGAAGCGGGCGGACGGCAAAAGTACCCACCGCGACGGGTCGGCGAGTGGCCAAAATACCGGTCAGAGCCACCCCGATCCGCTGGAGCATTGCTACATGAGCCTCTCGCCCGAGCGTCCGACCGAGATCGTGCTGCAGTCGCCGCCGATGCTCCCGAAGAGCTCGTCCGGCGGCATGGTGCAGCTGATGATGTTCCTGCCCATGATGCTCGGCATGGGCGCCATGTCGTTCGTCTACATCGGACGCGACGGCGGGGTGATGACCTGGATCTTCGGTGCGCTGTTCGTCTGCGCGATGGGCGGCATGGTCGTGATGTCGCTCGGCCGCGGCGGCATGGCGAAGAAGGCGCAGATCAACGACGAACGCCGCGACTACCAGCGGTACCTCTCCGGCCTGCGCAGCCAGGTCCGCGACATCGCCGACGGCCAGCGCGCGGCGATGATCGCCGTCCAGCCCGACCCCGCCGACCTGTGGGCCTACGTCGAAACCGGGAAGCTGTGGGACCGGCGGCGCACCGACGGCCAGTTCGCGCAGGTCCGCGCGGGCACCGGCCCGCAGCGGCTCGCGACGCCGTTGAAGGCGCCGCAGACCGTGCCGCTGGAAGACCTGGACCCGGTGTCCTCGACCAGCCTCAAGCACTTCATCCGCACGTATTCCACGGTCGACGGGCTGCCGGTGGCGTTGTCGCTGCGCTCGTTCGCCGCGGTCACCGTGGCCGGGCGGCGGCCGGACGTGCTCGGTCTGGTCCGGGCGCTGCTGTGCCAGCTGGTCACCTTCCACTCCCCCACCGACCTGCGGGTCGCGCTGTGCGTGCCGGCGGACCGGCAGCACGACTGGGAATGGGCGAAGTGGCTGCCGCACGCGACGGCGGCCGGCGCCACCGATGCCGTCGGGTCCCGGCGCCTGGCGGCCGACTCGGCGGCGGGCCTGGCCGAGCTGCTCGGCGCCGACCTCGGCGAACGCCCCGCGTTCAGCCGGCGCGCGGCGGCCGAGCTGGACCTGCCGCACCTGATCGTCGTCGTCGACGGCGGCAACGCCCACGGCGAGACCCGGCTGATCGGCGAGGACGGCAGGCTCGGCGTCACCGTCATCGAGATCGGGCCGGAGCACCCGCGGACGTACTCGACCGAGCGGCTGCTGAGCCTGCACACCGCGCCCGACTCGCTCGGCATGGTCGTCGGCGACGGCACCGAGCAGCGGCTCGGGTTCCTCGGCCGCCCGGACGTCCTCGACCGCGGGGCCGCGGAAGCACTGGCCCGCATGCTGACGCCGTTGCACACCCCCGCCGCGGTCGTCGGCGAGAAGCCGATGTCGGCGACGTTCGGGCTGGCCGGGCTGCTCGGCATCGGCGACCCGCGCGACACCGACACGACCGTGACGTGGGCGCCGCGCGCGGCCCGCGACCGGCTGCGGATCCCGCTGGGCGTCAACCCCGAAGGCCGGCCGGTGGAGCTGGACCTCAAGGAGTCGGCCGAGGGCGGGATGGGCCCGCACGGCCTGGTCATCGGCGCGACCGGGTCCGGCAAGAGCGAGCTGCTGCGAACGCTGGTGACCGCGCTGGCGGTGATGCACTCGTCGGAGACGCTGAACCTGGCGCTGATCGACTTCAAGGGCGGCGCGACGTTCGCCGGGATGACCGGCCTGCCGCACACCTGCGCCGTCATCACGAACCTGTCCGACGACCTCGCGCTCGTCGACCGCATGGCCGACGCGCTGAACGGCGAACTGCTGCGGCGCCAGGAACTCCTGCACGCGGCCGGGAACTACGCGTCGGTGCGGGACTACGAGAAGGCCCGCGCGGACGGCGCGCCGCTCGAGCCGCTGCCGTCGCTGCTGGTCATCATCGACGAGTTCAGCGAGCTGCTGTCCGCGCGGCCGGAGTTCATCGACCTGTTCGTGGCGATCGGCCGGCTCGGCCGGTCCCTGGGCATCCACCTGCTGCTGGCGTCGCAGCGGCTCGAAGAGGGCCGGCTGCGCGGGCTCGATTCCCACCTGTCGTACCGGATCGGCCTGCGGACGTTCTCGGCCGCCGAAAGCCGCGCGGTGCTGGGCGTCGCCGACGCCTACCACCTGCCGCCGGTGCCGGGGTCGGCGTACCTGAAGGCCGACACGGACTCGCTGATCCGGCTCAAGGCCGCGTACGTCTCCGGGGAGCTGCCGCCGCGCAGCACGGTCGTGCGCGAGGACGGGCAGGAGCTCGGCGTGCTGCCGTTCTCCCTGGCACCGGTGGAGATCCCGGTGACGACGGAAGTCGAAAACGCGCCCAAGGCCGACGGGACCGGCGAGACGATCATCGGCGCGATGCTCTCGCGGCTGGAGGGGCGCGGGCCGGCCGCGCACCAAATCTGGCTGCCGCCGCTGAACGAGCCGCCGACGCTGGAGCAGCTCCTGCCGCCGCTGGGCGAGGACGCCGCGCGCGGCCTGTGCCCGCTCGGCTGGGGCGGCAACGGCAAGCTGACCATCCCGGTCGCGCTGGTGGACAAGCCGTTCGAGCAGCGCCGGGACATGCTGTGGGCCGACTTCTCCGGCGCCGGCGGGCACGCGCTGATCGTCGGCGCGCCGCAGAGCGGGAAGTCGACGCTGATGAAGGACATCGCGGGCATGCTCGCGCTGACCCACACCCCGGCCGAGGTGCAGCTCTTCGTGCTGGACATGGGTGGTGGCGCGCTCGCGCCGATCGCCGGGCTGCCGCACGTGTCGGGGTACGCGACCCGCCGGGACGCGCAGCGCTGCCGCCGGGTCGTCGCCGAGCTGACGGCGTTGCTCGAACAGCGCGAGGAGTTCTTCGCCGCGCAAGGGATCGAGTCGATCACGACGTTCCGCCAGCGGCGCGCGGAGTTCACCGAGAGCACCGACGGCCGCGAGTTCGGCGACGTGTTCCTGTTCGTGGACAACTGGACCACGATCCGCCAGGAGTACGAGCAGCTGGAGGAGCAGATCACCGGGCTGGCCGCGCGCGGGCTCGGGTTCGGCATCCACGTGATCGTCTCGCTCAACCAGTGGATCGGCGTCCGCGCGCAGCTGCGCGACGCGATCGGCACGCGGTTCGAACTGCGGCTGGGCGACCCGATGGACTCCTCGATCGACCGCAAGGTCGCGGTGAACGTCCCGGCCGACCGGCCCGGTCGCGGCATCACGGCGGAGAAGCTGCACTTCCTGGCGGCACTCCCCCGCATCGACGGCGACCAGCGCCCGGAGACGATCGGCGCGGGCGGCGTCGACCTCGTCCGCCGGATTTCGGACGCGTGGCAGGGCCCGCGGGCGCCCCAGGTCCGGCTGCTGCCGCCCGAGGTGCCCCTGGACACGCTGCCCGCCGCCCCCGGCAAGCAGGTCACGTTGGGTATCGCGGAGTCGACGTTGCGCCCGGTGTACCTGGACTTCGCGGCGGACCCGCACTTCGTGGCGTTCGGCGACGTCGAGTCGGGCAAGAGCTCGCTGCTGCGGGCGATCGCGCACGGGATCACCTCGGCGTACAGCCCGGAAGAGGCGGCGATCATCGTCGCGGACTACCGCCGCGGCCTGCTGGGCGCGGTGTCCGAACCGCACTTGCTGGGCTACGCGGGCGCGGAGGGCAAGCTGACGGACTTGATCGCGGAGTGCGCCCAGGCCATGCGCAACCGCCTCCCGGGACCGTCGGTGACGCCGGAGCAGCTGCGCAACCGCTCGTGGTGGCGCGGACCGGAGCTGTTCGTGCTGGTGGACGACTACGAGCTGGTGGCGACGGTCGGGCGGAACCCGTTGCAGCCGTTGCTGGAGTTCCTGCCGCAGGCGCGCGACATCGGGTTGCACGTGATCATCGTGCGGGGGTCCGGTGGCGCCGGACGGGCGTTGTTCGAGCCGGTCCTGCAGCGCTTGCGGGAGCTGGGTTCCCCGGGATTGATCATGTCGGGGACGAAGGACGAAGGGGCGTTGCTGGCGGACGTGAAGCCGTCGCCGCAGCCGCCGGGCCGGGGCACGCTGGTGTCCCGCCGGCACGGGACCGGGCTGGTCCAGGTGGCGTGGACCAAGCCGGTGGAGAGCTGATCAGCGCACGGACGCGGTCATTTCCGTTGCGAAGCGGTAGTAGCAGACCGCCCGGTGCCTGGCGTCGTCCCAGCTGTTCGGGGTCAGGACCTGGACGCGGGTGTCCGGGAGCGGGTGCGCGGCGGCGGTGCAGCGGTCGAGCGTCTGCTGGTAGGGCTGATCGGACAACGAGCCCTCCGCGATCGGCAGCACGGCGAACGCCTCCGCGGTGTGGGGCTCGGTGCAGGACCTCAGCAGCACGTCGACCTCGCCCGTGCCCGTCGGGGACCAGAAGCACTGGCCCGCGGAGACGTCGAGGCCGTGCGCCGTGCCCTCGGGCAGCCGCTCGGGCTGGTTGGCGGCCCGGTAGGCGAGCCCGCCACCGACCATCAGCACTCCGAAGGCGACGAGTCCCGCGGCCACGCGGCGGCCGACCGCCGGGCGGGCGCGGCTTCGTTCCTCCCGCATCAGCTCGTCGAAGAGTTCGGGATCGTGGTCCGGCGCAGTCATGGTTCCCCCTCGCGCGGAACTCTAATGGCCGCGCGCACGGGCGAGGACACCGGTCACCGTCGGCAAGTTACCGACTTCGGTAGGTACCTGGAAACCTTCCACGAACCTACTTTTGTGCTCGTCGCCCGGTTTCGGGGCCGACATCCGGATCACCTTGGCGAAGGGCATTTTCATGCGAATGTCGAGGGCTGTTGCCGCGGTGGGTGCCGCCGCCGCGGCGCTGAGCCTGGTCTCCGCAGGGGTTGCGGACGCCCAGCAGGACATCATCGGCGGGACCACCGTCTCCTCCGCGCCGTGGGGCGCCCAGATCTACTGGAACAACGTCACCACCTACGGCGGCTTCGAGTGCTCGGGGACGATCATCGCCCCGCAGTGGGTGCTCACCGCCCGGCACTGCCTGAACTCGCCGGGCATGCACGTCAAGGTCGGCAACGTGACGCTCCAGCAGGGCACGAACGCGAACGTCGACCAGCAGAAGGCCTCGCCCAACGGCGACATCGCGCTGCTGCACCTGACGACGGCGGTGAACACGACGTACATGAAGCTCGGCACCGGGAACCCGCCCACCGGGTCGACCAACCAGATCTACGGCTGGGGCCGCACCCAGGGCAGCAGCCCGCCGTCGAGCACCCTCAAGACCGCCAACGTCCGCGTGACGGGCCTCAGCTCGGACGCCTTCGGCGGCACGGCCATCGCCAGCCAGGGCATCAACGGCTCGGCGTGGCACGGCGACTCGGGCGGCCCGCAGCTCTACAACGGCGTCCAGGTCGGGGTGTGCTCCACCGGCAACAACTCCGGTTCGAACACCCAGGGCACGCAGAACTACGCCAGCATCGCGTCGAGCCGCAGCTGGATCCAGCAGACCGCCGGCGTCTGACCCACCCGTGCCGGCCTCCCCGCCCGGGCGGCCGGCACGCGGCATACTCGCGGGCATGGAGTTCCGCACGCAGGTCCTGCTCGGCGGCAAGACGGCGACCGGGCTGCCGGTGCCCGACGCCGTCGTCGAAGCGCTCGGCGCCGGCAAGAAGCCCGCGGTCACCGTGACGCTCGGCGGGCACACCTACCGGACGACGGTCGCCAGCCGCGGCGGGCAGTACCTAATCCCGCTGAGCGCGGAGAACCGCGAGAAAGCCGGTGTGGCCGCCGGGGACGAGGTCGACGTCGAGATCGCGCTGGACACCGCCCCGCGCGAGCTGGAGATCCCCGCGGACCTGGCGGAAGCGCTTTCCGCCGACGACACCGCGCGCGCCCGGTTCGAAAGCCTGTCCTACAGCGCGAAGCAGCGGTTCGTGCTGCCGATCGGCCAGGCCAAGACGGCCGAGACCCGGCAGCGGCGCGTCGCCAAGGTGATCACCGACCTGCGTGCCGGCAAGTGATCGACGCCGCCACGGTCCTGCGCGTCCTCGACGCCGTGCGCCCGTCGGACGTGTGGCTGGCGGGCGGCTGGGGCATCGACGCCCTCCTCGGCCACCGGACGCGAGAGCACCGCGACCTCGACCTGCTCCACCGCCGGGACCAGGAAGACGCCGTCCTGGCGGCACTGGCCGCCCTGCGCTACCGCGAGACGCTCGACCTGCGCCCGGTCCGGTTCGTCCTCTCCGACGGCGACGGCGAACTCGACCTGCACCCGCTCGTCTTCGCCGAGGACGGGTCCGCCGTCCAGGCCGCCGACGACCGCGGCGCGACGTTCCCCTACCCCGCCGACTGCTTCGTCACCGGACGGATCCTCGGCGTCCCGGTACCGTGCGTTTCGGTGGCGCAGCAGGTCTTCTTCCACCAGGGTTACGAGCCGCGGCCGCACGACCTCGCGGACATGCGCCACCTCCGCGAAGCCTTCAAGGTCGAAACCCACTTCTAGGAGGCAAGGTGTTCGGTTGGAAGAAGAAGCTCAACGATCTGAACGATCTGACGGCGCAGCTCAGGCCCGACCTGAGCCGGGAATCGCTGGGCGTCGGGCCCGGCTTCCCGGGCGTCGCCCCGAACCCGCTCCTGAGCGGTGACGCACGGAAGCGCACCGCGGAACTGCGCACGGGGACGCTCGCGCTCGGCGTTCTCGTCGACTGGCGGGAGGTCAACAGCAATCCCCGCGTGATCCTGATGTTCGACGTGGAGACCGCCGACGGCACCTCGTTCCGCGGTATCGCGGACGAAGACCTGACGATCACCGAGCTCACCCGGCTCGCGCCAGGACAGACGTTGCCCGTGCGCTACCGGCCGGCCGTCATGGACCACTACGTCGCCCTTGCCCGGGACGTGGACCCCGCAAGGGTGCAGCAGCTCTCCGACGAGATCGCACGCCGCAAGCGGACCTGACCCGGGCACTTCTAGTCCACGACAGACCGTCGCAACGCGGCCTTGTCCGGTTTCCCCGACGGGGCAACGGGAACCGCGCCCACGAAGCTGAACCGCGCCGGCACCGCCGCCTCCCCCAGCTCCGCCGCCACCGCCTTGCGCACCGCGCCGAGGTCCGGCTCGCGGCCCGGGACCGGCACCACGAACGCGTGCGCCGCCTCGCCCGTCACCGGGTCCGGCACCGCCACGACGTAGGCCTGGTCGACGTCGGGGTGCGCGGCGATCGCCCGCTCGATCGGGCCGGTGTAGTGGATGACCGCGTTGACGATCACGACGTCGCGGGCGCGCCCGGACAGGTGCAGGTACCCGGCCTCGTCCAGGAACCCGAGGTCCTGGGTGCGCACCCAGCCGTCCCGCAGCACCTCCGCCGTCGTCGCGGGATCACGCCAGTAGCCGGCGAAGGCCGACGGCGTGCGCACCCAGATCTCGCCGCCGCGGCTCTCGATCTCCACCGTGTCGCAAGCCTTTCCGACCGACCCGGGCCCTTCGTCGGCCCGGCAGATCGTCAGCATCCCGGTCTCGGTCTGCCCGTACGCGTGGTGCATCGCGGGCCCGATCCGCTCGGCCGCCTCGGCCAGCCGGTGCGGCGGCACCGGCGAGCCCGCCACGATCAGCACCCGCAGCGAGCTCAGGTCGACGTCCTCGGCGCGCAGGACGTCGAGCACCTGGTGCAGCCGCGGCACGGTCATCAGCGCCGCGGTGATCCGCAGCCGCGGCAGCACCCACGGGAAGTCCGGCAGCTCTTCGGGGACCACCGCGGTGCCGCCCGCCATCAGGCACACGCCCAGCTGTTCGAGCATCACCGCGCTGGTGAGCGTGCCGAACAGCAGGTACCGGCCGAACCCGGCACCGAGCCGTTCGTGGTTCGAGCCGGGCACCGGCGGCCGCCACACCCGGCCCTCGGTCAGCGCGCGGTAGCTGTAGGCGACGCCCTTCGGCACGCCGGTGCTGCCGCTGGTGAACACGACCGTCGCGACGTCGTCGGGCCGCCCCCGCGGCACCGGTTCTTCGTACGCGGCCAGCAGTTCGGGCCCGACGCGCAGGATCGGCACGCCGGCGACGGTGCCCAGCAGCTCCGGCGACTCGGACGCGGCGTCGACGACCAACGCGTCGACGTCGCCGACGACGTGCCGCAGCTGCGGGACGGGCAGGCCGGGCCGGATCCCGACGACCCGGCAGCCCAGCACGTGCGCGGCGACGATCGCGGCGAACCCTTCCGCCGTGACGGCGGTGGCGATGCCGACGCCGTCACCGGGCCCCAGCCCGGCCGCCCGCAGGCCCGCGGTGAACCGGCCGACCAGCTCCCGCAGCTCGCCGCGCGACGTGCCGCGCGAGCCGTGTTCGAACGCGGGAACGCCCGGGGCGCGCCCCAGCTCGTCCAGCAGTGCCTGCGGGTGGACCATCTCGACCGCCTTTCGCCCGGGGGTCCCCGGTCTACCGGGCGGATCTCAGAATTTCGGCAGAAGGCCGCAGGGCCACGGCCGCCGCCACCGCGACGGCGCCCGCCAGGACCGCGGCGGCGGTGAGCGTCGGGAAGTCGGGGTGCACGATCGACTGGCCGCGCTGGGCCTGCCAGGTGAGCAGCACCAGCAGCCCGGCGTAGCCCGCGCCCGCGATCCGCACCAGCCGGCGGCGGACGACGTCGGAGCCGAGCGCCGGGTTCCGCCGGGCGAGCAGCAGGAGCCCGAACGCGACCAGCGGCAGCACCTGCAGGCCGTGGATGCCGACGAAGTGCGGGATGCGCATGTCCCCGCCGACCGTGCTCCAGCCCAGCACCGGCAGCCCGGGGCCGCCGTCCTCGACGCCGACGGAGTGCGCGCCGAACGTCGCGGGCCTGCCGCCCGCGTCGAGCACCGCCTGCTGCGCCGGCGACGGGGCGAACATCAGCATCGCGACCCCCATCCCGGCCAGCGCCAGGCCGGTTCCCCAGCGCAGCGCGGAGGTCAGCGCGCGGTCCGGCAGGCGCTGGAAGAGCAGCAGGACGACGACCGCGGCGGTCATCAGCCACGCCGCGTACGCCCCGCCGGCGACGACGTTGTTGATCATCACGTCGGCCGGTGTCGCCTTGTTGAAGTGGAGCGTGCGGTCCCGGAAGATCATCTGCACGACGATCAGCGCGACGTCGACGCCGATGCCGGCGGCGAACACCGTGCCGAACCACCAGCCGGCGCGCCGGCCGCGGCGCACGTGGGTCAGCAGCCAGGCCAGCGTCAGCGCGTAGGTGCCGACCGAAATCGAGAACTTGAGCGGCTTGAGCCAGATCGGTGCGTTGACGAGCGTGCGATCATCGAAGAGCAGGCCGAGCAGCGACGCCGCGCACAGCACCCCCATCACCCCGGCGAGCACCACCAGCGGGCGGTGCCACGACCGAAGCGTGACCAGCGGATTTCCCTTGTCTGCCATGGCATACAGCCTGGCCGGGGCGGCCGCCGCGGGCACTGGAGCACGCCCCCGTCCGGGGGTGGGGCGGCCCCTACCGGTCCCCTGTGGGTAATAGTGCCGTCACTACGACCGGCAGTTGTGCCGTTTGACCACACAGGCCTCTTTTCTAGCGTGACTTTCACACCGCGCGGACCACCGCGCCAGGGGATTACCGCTTCAGGAAGGAGGTGGCCCGTCGATGTCCAGTCCGGGATTCCAGGCAGATTCCGCTGCCATGACGCGCGCCGTCCAGGGTTTCGAGGAAACCGCGACGAACGCCAAGTCCACGATGGCCAGCTTGGAGTCCGAGCTGACCGAGGCGCTGCGCAACTACAAGGGTGACCAGGCCGTGGCGTTCTGGGACCTCCAGCGGCGGCTCCAGGAGAAGATGAGCGCGGCGGTGAAGGAGCTCGACACCATGTCGCAGCTCGTCCACACCAGCCACGCGAACTACGGCCGCGGCGACGCCGACGTCCACCAGAGCTTCCAGGGGGTCGGCAACACCCTCGAGGGCTCGGGCGTGCTCCCCCGCCTCAACCCCTGACCCGAGAGGACGCCCACCATGGCCGACGTCGTCGAAATCAACTTCGCCGCGCTGCAGCACAGCTCGGCATCCCTGGCCGCCAAGGCCAAGGCGCTCACCTCGCAGCTGGAGCAGCTGCACCAGAACCTGCAGCCGATCACCGCGACCTGGTACGCCTCCGGCAGCTCCGCCGGTGACGCGGCCCGCCAGGCCGAGACCCGGCTCCGCCAGGCCACCGCGGACATCGTCGCCATCATCGCGCAGTTCGGCGGCAAGGTCGGCGAGGCCCACGACCTCCAGCAGTCGCTGGAGAACCGCAACCAGGGGCTGTTCGCGGGCTGAACCGCGCCCAGACGTCGGTCGGCCGGTGCGGGAAACCCCCCGCTCGCACCGGCCGACCGGCTTTCCCCATGTCAGCCGTCGCGCCAGAGAGCCGGGACCGATGCCAGACCAGTCGTACTACGTCCACCTGGAATCGCTGAAGGACTTCGTGCGGGAGCTGGAAACCCAGATCCACGCGATGTCGAAACCGAACGACTTCCTGCTCACCCTCGGCGCTGAGCCGCTGCTGTTCGGCGAGTTCGGCGAAGCCGGGTCGCTCGCCGACGCCCACCGCGCGGCCGTGTCGGAGATGCAGGGCCTGCTCGACCAGGTCCGCAGCGCGATCGGGTTCGCCCAGGACGTCACCACCACGGTCGCCGACGGCTACCAGAATGCCGACCAGGAGGTGGCCGGCGACCTCCACCACTCGGGCGCGGTCACGAACCTGCTCGACCCCGTGCTGGGCCTGCTGGGCCTCGGTGACTCGGACGGGAGCCGCAAGGGATGACGAAGCACAACACCGCGCACACGAACTTCGCCGCGTACAGCCACCAGCAGCTCTACGCGATGCTCCAGGCCGGTGACCCGAACAGCGCGCGGCACGCCGCCGACAAGTGGAAGTCCGCCGCGCTGCACCTGCACGAGCAGGCCCACAACCTCAACGCGGAGCTGACCGAGTTCAAGGACCAGTGGACCGGTGGCGCGGCCGAGCAGTACCAGCACATGATCGTCGACCTCGCGAACGGCATCTCCAAGGTGGCGCAGACGGCCGAGGCGATGAACGTGATGCTCGACGACGCCGCCGACGCGCTGGTGAAGGCCAAGAAGGAGATGCCGCCGCCGGTCGCGGTGCCGGACGTCTCCCCCGCCGACGTCGCGCTCGCGGTCAACCCGCCGCTGCTGCCGCCGGACGCCTCGCCCGCCGTCGTCCAGGCCGCGGCGCAGCAGCGCCAGCAGGCCATCGCGAACGTCGAGGCGCAGCAGTCCGCCGCGACCGCCGCGGGCAACGCGCAGGCCAAAGCGGTCGCGGTGATGACCGAGCTGGCCGGCGAGTACACCGTGGCCGAGGAGTCGATCCCGGCGTCGCCGAACGCCGTGCAGACGCCGACCACCCTCCCCACCGGCGGCGGGGCCGGCGGCGCGGGCTCGCCCGGGCTGGTCGGCAACGGCGTCACCGATCCCGGCGTCGTCGTCACCCCGACCGACGGGCACCCGCTGCCCTCGACCGGGACTCCGCAGCAGCCCGGGACGTCCGTGCCGACGTCGAACCCGCTGTTCGGCGACATGTTCACCGCCGGGCTCGCCGCGGCCTCGGCCGCCGCGTTCGGCCGGTTCGGCTCGATCATGCCGAAGGTGCCGTCGTGGGCCACCGGCAAGGATCCCAAGGACAGCAAGGAAGAACCGCCCGGCACGAAGCTCGGCGGCGGCGGGGCGGGCGTCGAAGGCGGCGCCGGCGGCGGCATCCCGATCGGCGGCGGTGACGCGCCTTCGCTGGGCGGCGCCGGCGGCATCCCCGGCGGCGCGGCCATCGGCGGCGGTGGCGACGGCCCGGCGGCGCACTCCGGCCTGGCCGGCGACGGCGGCGCGGGCAACGCGCTGTCCGGCCTGGCGGGCGGCGCGGCCGGAGCCGCGGCGGCGTCGGCGGCCAAGGGCGCGATGCCGATGATGCCCATGATGCCGATGGGCATGGGCGGCGGTGGTGACATGGGCTCCGGACGCCGGATCCCCGCGTGGCTGGTGGAGACGGAGAACGTCTGGGGCCAGTCGGCCCCGGTCGCGCCGCCGGTCATCGGCGAAGAGCCGGAAGCGTACTGACCACTCGACGAAACGGAGGCGGGCCGTGACGGCTGCCGGCTATCGCGTCGCCCCGGCCCGCCTCGACACCGTGGCCGGCGAGTTCGGTTCCCGTGCCGATGCCGTGGGCACGGCGCAACAGGCGGTCGCGGGCGAGAAGGTCCCGGCCGCCGCCTTCGGTCAGGTCAGCGAATCCGCGGCCGCGGCCAAGACGTTCGAAAAGACCATGACGGAGCTGGGTTCGAAGCTCGAGTCGAGCGTGTCCCGGCTCCGGACCATCCAAAGCGGACTGACCGCGTCCGCCGCGGGCTACCGCCGCACCGACGCGCAGATCGCCGCGATGTACCGGGCCCTGTTGCCCGAAGATCCCTTGCCTGCCGCCGGAAACCCGGCGGGCATCGGTGGTTCGGCCGACACCGGCGCGTGGGCGCGGGCGATCGCCGCCAACCGCGCGAAGGTCGCCGACGCGCTGACCGCCGAACGGTCCCGGCTGGCGTCGCTCACCGACGCCGACGAGATCAAGCGGTCGCAGGCGCGGATTTCGCTGTACGAAGACATCCTCGCGAACCACCGGCAGGTCCTGAAGTTCGACCCGGCGGGCAACGGCCGGATCGCCGAGCTGGTCGGGCACATCGAGCCGGGGACGCGGAACGTCGGGTTGTTCGTCCCCGGCGTCAACACGCAGATGTCCAACTTCGACGCCTACGCCGGTCTCGGGCGCAGCCTGGTGGCCGCGGACCCGACCGGCCGCACGGCGATGGTCGTCTGGGCGGACGGGGTGTTCCCGCAGAACCCGGTGGTGCAGGGGCCGGACGCGAGCTACGCGGAAGCGATGGCGCCGGACCTGAAGACCTTCACCGACGACCTGCGCGGCGAGATCGCGAGCCACGCGGGCTCCGACGTCACGCTGACGGCGATCGGCCACAGCTACGGCGGCGCGACGGTCGGGCTGGCCGAGACCCACGGCCTGGACGTCGACCGCGTGCTGCACGTCGAGTCGGCGGGCATGGGCCACGGCGTGTGGTCGCCGTCGGACCTGCCGGCGAGCCAGGCGGGCGTCCAGCGGTATTCGATGACGGCGCCGCTCGACCCGATCGAGATCGCCCAGGGCAACGCGTGGGGCCTGGAGTGGACCGGCATCGGCCACGGCGCGGACCCGGACACGTTCCCGGGGGTGACGGAGCTGGAGACCGGGCGGTCCGCTGACGGTTCGCAGTTGTGGGGCTTGTCTTCGCACAGTGACGTGCTGAAGCCGGGGTCTGAGTCGTGGACGAACATGTACCGGGTGCTGACGGCCGGGCCGGTGTCCCTCGACGGCACGTTCCGGCCGGATGGCATCCTCGAACACGGCGTGGAGTTCCTGAACGACGGAGGTGTGCTGCGATGACTTCCGAGCTGGACCGCTTGGCGGGCGAGCTGACGGACGTGATCGACAGCGTCGCCTCGGCGTTCGGCACGTCGGCGGACCGCACCGTGAACGGCGAGCTGGACTGCGACCCGACGCGGCCGGGCAGTCTGCTGTGCTGGCAGTACGGCGTGCGGCTGGAGAAGGCGGGCGAACCGGAGCGCCGCTTGGCGGAGGTGGTCCTGCCGACGTTGGAGCAGCGCGGCTGGCAGGCGCACGACCGGAGCACGCCGCGAGAGCTGATCGCGCGGTTCAGCCGGGAGGGCGCGGATTTCACGGTGCACGTGGCCCGGGCGAGCCACGCGGTGGCGATCATCGGGTCGACCCGCCCGGTCCCGGCTGCCGCGGCGGGCTGACTCGGCCACCTGCCGAACCGGGGCCGCCGCGAATTCGCTTACGCCGCACCGAACCGCCGCCGGCTCACTCGCCCAGCCCGGCCGAACCGCAACCGCCCGCCGCGCTACGGCGCGAACCGCGGCGGCCGCCAATTCCGCTTCCGCCCCCGTCGGCTCGCTTGGCCCACGGGACCGCGGCCGACCTGGCTTCCCGCCCGGACCCAACCGCAGCCGCCTGCCTTGCTGCCAGCCCCGCCGAACCACGGCTGCCGTCAGCGCGCCCGCCGACCCGGCTCAACCGCAGCCGCCCACCGGCCCGCCCCGGCCGAACCGCGCTACGGCGTGAACCGCGACGGCCGCCAACCCCGCTTCCGCCCCCGTCGCACCGCCGCCACGGCCACCCCCGCGGCCGCCGCCAACGCCACTCCCCCCACCGCGATCGTCCCCGCCGGCACGTCCGCGCGGTGCGACACCGGTGCCGCCGCCGGGATCACCGCCGGCTCCGCGGCCGCCGGCACCGCCGAACCCGGACCCGCGATGTCCGCCGGCAACGTCGACGACACCGCCGCGTACGCGTCCAGCACCCCCCACCCCAGCCGCGGGTCGTGGCCACCCGACGCCGGGCGGTGGGCCGTCAGCTCCAGCCGCGTCACCACCTGGTCGCCGGTCAGCTTCGGCTGATACGCCCGGACCAGCGCCGCGACACCCGCGACGTACGCCGCCGCCAGACCCGGGTCCGTCACCGGCCAGCGGTGCGCCACCGCGCCGCCCGCTCCGGCCGAGGTGCTGACCAGCTCCGCTCCCGGCGCGGCGACGCCCAGGTAGTCGCCCGCCTCCGTCTGCACCGGGTCGCCCGCGGGGTTCACCGACCCGACCGACAGCACGCCGGACGTCGCCGTCGGGTACGACCGCGCGCCCTGCTGGGACGCCGCCGCCGCGGACACCACCACCGCGCCCTCCGACCGCGCCCGCGCCACCACGCCGGACAACGCCGGGCTGTCGAACGCCGCGGGCACCGCCACCAGGATCACGCCCGCGTGCCGGTCCAAAGCCGTGTCGATCGCGCCGGCCAGCGCGCCCGGGTCGCCGCCGTCGCGCGCGGAACCGTCCGTGTAGCGGATCGGCAGCAGGTGCGCGCCGGGCGCGACGCCGGCGAACGTCGTCGAAGAATCCGGTTGCGCGCCGACGATCCCGGCCGCGATCGTCCCGCGGCCGTCGCAGTCCGACCGCTCGGTGCCGTTGCCGCCTTCGAGCTGCCCGGGCGCGAACTGCGTGTTCTGCCCGTCGACGCCGGTGCCGATGACGGCCACCAGCTGCCCTTCGCCGCGCGTCAACGGCCACAGCCGCGCCGGGTCGACCAGCCGCTGCCCCCACGGGACGTCGCCGGTGTAGGTGCCGGACGGGTTCGCGCACTGCGCCTCGGGTGCCGCGACGGCGGACACGGGCGAGCCGAGCGTGAGCAGGCCCGCGACCGCCAGAACCGCCGGTATCCGCACCCGATCCCCCCGCAACGAAAGACGGTGGCGGAAAAGGACTTCCGCCACCGTCAGTTTACCCGGGAAAGGCCCGTCAGCGAAGGTCCATGCCCAGATCCAACGCGGGTGACGAATGGGTCAGCCCGCCGACCGACAGGTAGTCCACACCGGACTCGGCGTAGGCCTTACCACGGTCGAGGGTGAGCCCACCAGAGGATTCCAGCCGCGTCTTCGGCGAAACCTCGTCGCGGCGCGCCACCGCACGGCGGCACTCCTCCGGCGTGAAGTTGTCCAGCAGCACCTCGTCCGCCCCGGCGGCCAGCGCCTCCTCCAGCTGCGCGAGCGTGTCGACCTCGACCTCGCACGCCAGTTCCGGCGCGTGCGCGCGAGCCGCGTCGAGCGCCGCGGTCACCGAACCCGCGGCGACGACGTGGTTGTCCTTGATCAGCACCGCGTCGCCCAGCCCGAGCCGGTGGTTGACCCCGCCGCCGCACCGGACGGCGTACTTCTGCAGCAGCCGCAATCCCGGCAACGTCTTGCGGGAGTCGCGGATCGCGCAACCGGTACCGTCCACTTCGGACACCCAGGCGGCGGTCGCGGTCGCGACGCCGGAGAGGTGGCACAGCAGGTTCAGCGCCGTCCGCTCGGCGGTCAGCAGCCCGCGCACCGGGCCGCGCAGCACCAGCGCGGGCTCGCCCGCGACCAGCCGCTCGCCGTCTTCGCGCCCGGCCAGCACCTCGTAGCCGTCGCCCAGCACCATGTCGAACACCGCGAGCGCCACCGGCAGCCCGGCGATGACACCGTCCACGCGCGGGGTCAGCTCGGCCACCGCGACCGCGGAGGCGGCCACTGTGGACTCCGTGGTCGCGTCGGGCCCGTACCGCAGATCCTCGCCGAGCGCCGTCGAAACCACCCTCGTCACGTCGTCGACGTCGAGGCCGGACGCGGCGATCAGGCGCCGGACCGGTTCGGAGATCGGGAACGTCATGCCACGCCCTCCAAGGGGATCGGGTCGGCCAGCACGGGCTGGCCGGACGGGCTGAGCCGGATGAGCTGGCTGCGCCGCCAGTTTTCGTCGAGCGCCGGGAAGTCCGACCGCACGTGGCAGCCGCGCGACTCGGTGCGCCGGACGGCCGCGGCGAGCAACGCCTGCGCCACCACGGTGAGCGCCGCGTCCTCCACCGCCGCGTGCGTCCACAAGGGACTGTCCTGAGCGGACAGATCGAGCACGGAGCCCGCCGCGGCGAGCCCGTCGGCGTCGCGGCCGATCGCCGCGTACCGGCTCATCACGCGCTGCAGCGCGTCCCGCTCGGCGGCCGGCGCGGTGGTCCACGACGGCAGCCGGCCCCGCGCCGGATCGGCCAGCAGCCCGGCCGCGAGGTCCGCCGCGACGGCCTCGGCGACCCGCTGCCCGACGACCAGCCCTTCGAGCAAGCTGTTGGACGCCAACCGGTTCGCGCCGTGCAGCCCGGTCCGCGCGACCTCGCCCGCGGCGTACAACCCGGGCACCGACGAGCGCCCGTCCGCGGTGGTCACCACACCGCCGCACGAGAAGTGCGCCGCCGGCACCACCGGGATCGGATCGGACGCCGGGTCGAGCCCCAGTGCCGCGCACGCCCCGGACACCGTCGGGAACCGCGCCGCGAACCCGGGAATGCCGGTCGCGTCGAGGAAGACGTGGTCGTCGACGCCACCCGGCGCGGTCGCCATCCGGCGCGTGATCGCCGCGGAGACGACGTCGCGGGGCGCCAGGTCGCCGAGCGGGTGCACGCCCGCCATGACCGGCGCGCCGGTGGCGTCGACCAGTGTCGCGCCCTCGCCGCGCACGGCTTCGGTGACCAGGGGGCGGCGCCCGCGCGCGCCCGGGGTGTACAGGACGGTCGGGTGGAACTGGACGAACTCGATGTCCGCCACGGCCGCCCCGGCCCGCAGCGCGAGCGCGATCCCGTCGCCGGTGGCCATCTCCGGGTTCGACGTCGCCTGGTAGAGCTGCCCGATCCCGCCGCTGGCCAGCAGCACGGCCGACGCCCGGACGACCCCCGGCACGCCGGTCGAGTCGAGCACGGTGACCCCCGCGACCCGGCCGCCGGGCGTGCGCAGCGCGTCGACGGCGATGTGGTGCTCCAGCACCGGCACCCGCGCCTGCCCGGCCTGGGCGACGAGAGCCCGTTCGACCTCGGCGCCGGTGGCGTCGCCGCCCGCGTGGATGACGCGGAAAGCGCTGTGCCCGCCCTCGCGGGCCCGCGCGAGCAGGCCGCCTTCCGCGGCGTCGAACCGGGCGCCCTCCGCCCGCAGCCGGGCGACGGCCGCCGGGCCGCCGTCGAGGATCGACCGGGCGGCCGCCTCGTCGACCAGCCCGGCCCCCGCGGTGAACGTGTCCTCCGCGTGCTTGGCGACCGAGTCGTCGAGGTCGTGCTCGTCCTCCAGCACCACGGCGACGCCGCCCTGGGCCCAGCGCGTGTTGCCGTCCTCGACCGCCGCCTTGGTGATCACCAGGACGTGCAGGCCGAGCGCCTGGGCGCGCAGCGCCGCGGTCAGCCCGGCGACGCCGGAGCCCACCACGACCAGGTCCGCACGCGCTTCCCAGACCGGGGTTTTTGCCTGTGAATCAGTAACCGGCGGGGTCATTCGCCGCCGCCGGGCTGCCCGATCTCGATCATCCGCTGCACCGAAGCCCTCGCACGGGCGGCCGTCTCGACGTCGACGTGGACCTCGTCGAGGCCGTCGCGCAGGCACCGGAGCAGGGCAGCGGGGGTGATCATCTTCATGTACCGGCAGGACGCGCGGTCGTTCACCGCGCGGAAGTCGATGCCCGGCGCGGCCTTGCGGAGCTGGTGGATCATGCCGATCTCGGTGGCCACCAGCACCGACTTCGCGCGGGTGTCGCGGGCCTCGTGGACCATGTCGCCGGTCGAGAGGATCTTGACCCGCTCCGGCGCCACCGCGCCCTCGCCCGCCAGGTAGAGCGCCGACGTCGCGCAGCCGCACTCGGGGTGGATGAACAGGTCGGCGTCCGGGTTCTCGGCGGCGCGCTCGGCCAGCTCGGCACCGTTGATGCCGGCGTGGACGTGGCACTCCCCCGCCCAGATGTGCATGTTCTCCCGGCCGGTCACGCGCTTGACGTGCGCGCCGAGGAACTGGTCCGGCAGGAAGAGAACCTCCTGGTCGGCCGGGATGGAGGCGACGACGTCGACCGCGTTCGACGACGTGCAGCAGATGTCGGTCTCGGCCTTCACCTCGGCCGTGGTGTTGACGTAGGAGACGACCACCGCGCCCGGGTGCTCGGCCTTCCAGGCGCGCAGCTCGGCGCCGGAAATGGAGTCGGCGAGCGAGCAGCCGGCCCGCGCGTCCGGGATCAGGACGGTCTTCTCGGGCGAGAGGATCTTCGCGGTCTCGGCCATGAAGTGCACGCCGCAGAAGACGATGGTGGACGCGTCGCTGCTCGCCGCGATGCGGCTGAGGGCGAGGGAGTCGCCGGTGTGGTCGGCGATGTCCTGGATCTCCGGCACCTGGTAGTTGTGCGCGAGCAGGACCGCGTCACGCTGCTTCGCCAGGCGCCGCACCTCCTCGGCCCAGGCCGCGTTCGCCTCCACGCCGCCATAGGGGGTGAGGTCTTGTTCGAGCGTCGAAGTCATGCTGGCCCTCCTGGACCCGTCTCCGGTTTTCGCCTTACAATCGAAAACCGTGCGAAGTCATCTTAACACCCAGGCCCCCCTCGCCCACGAGGTTTTGGGAGCGGTCCTTCAAGTGCGCTCGAACACACTGCGGGTGCTGCTGTGGCGCCGCGCGCTCGACCCGCACCTCGGCCGCTGGTCGCTGCCGGGCGGGCGGCTGCGGCCCGACGAGGACGTCGAGACGTCGGTCCGGCGCCAGCTCAAGGAGAAGGTCGACGTCCGGCAGCTCAAGCACGTCGAGCAGCTCGCGGTGTTCAGCGACCCGCACCGGGTGCCCGGCCCGCGCGTGGTGGCGACGGCGTTCCTGGCGCTGGTCCCGTCCGACGTCGACCCGGAGGTGCCGGAGGACACCGAGTGGCACGACGTCGCGAAGCTGCCGCGCACGGCGTTCGACCACGAGGCGATCGTGCTGCGCGCCCGCGACCGGCTGCGCTCGAAGCTCTCCTACACCAACCTCGGGTTCGCGCTGGCGCCCGACCAGTTCACGATTTCGGCGTTGCGCGGGCTGTATTCGGCGGCGCTGGGCTACCGCGTCTCGGCGACCAACCTGCAACGCGTGCTCTCGCGGCGCGGCCTGCTGGTTCCCACTGGTCAGACGGCCCCGCCGGGCCGCGCGGGCGGGCGTCCGGCGGCCCTGTTCTCCTTCGCCGGCAAGGGCATGCAGATCACCGATCCGTTCGCGGTGTTCAAGCCGCCGAACCGGTGACCATCCTGCGGCGGCGGCGTTCTCCCCTTACCGTGGACGCGTGACGGAGCCGGAATCGGAAAGCGACGCGACGACGACCTTGCTGCCGTTGTTCCCGTTGCAGACCGTTCTGCTCCCGGGGACCAAGCTGCCGCTGCACATCTTCGAGCCGCGGTACCGCCAGCTGACGGCGGACCTGGTCAGCGGAACCGTGCCCGGGCGCGAGTTCGGCGTGGTCGCGCTGCGCTCGTCGCTGACCCGCGAGGTACGTGGTCTGGACCAGCTGCACGAGATCGGCTGCAGCACGGTGCTGCGCGAGGCGAAACGCCTGCCGGACGGCCGGTTCGACGTCGTGACGCAGGCCCAGCGCCGCTTCCGCCTGACCGACCTCGACTGCGTGTCGGCGCCGTACCTGATCGCCTCGGTCGAGTGGGTCGACGACGACCCGGTGTCCCCGTCCGGCGACATGGCCGAGCGCCTGGCCGACGTCGCCCGGGCGGCGCACCAGCGCTACTGCGAAACGGCGTGGCGCAGCGACGACTGGCACGCCCCGGACGCGGACACGGACCTGGCCGAGCTGGCCTACCGGCTGGCGGCGGACTGCCTGCTGCCCCTGGAAGACCGGCAGCGGCTGCTGGAGGAACGCCACCCCCTGCGCCGGCTGCGCATCGCGTGCCGCCTGCTGACTCGGGAGACAGGATTCCTGGACACGCTGGGCGCGGTGCCGCTGCCGCCGGGCGAGCTCACCGACCTCAGCCGCCCGGCCAGCCTGAACTGACTCAGTCCGCGGAGCCGTTGCCGAACTTGCTCCACACCTTGCCGGCCGTGCTGGACACCGCCTCGCCGACGTCGCTGAACACCTTCGTCAGCGGGTCGGTCGACGAGCTCCAGGAGTCCTTGTACGACTTGGCGGCCGACTTGAGGTCGTCCTTCCAGTCGGACGTCGGCGCGTCGTCGTCGCGGCGCGGGTAGTCGCCGGCCAGGATCGCGCGGTACTCCTCGGAGGCCGCCCACTTCTGCAGCTGGGCCGCGCGGACCACCGCGAACGGGTGCGACTCCGTCTCGACGAACCTGAGCTTGAGGAAGCTGTCGCGGACGTCTTCGACCGACTCGTACTCGCTCGCCTGCCGCAGGAACGACGGGATGTCGATGCGGGCCGGGTCGATCCCGCCCGCGATCTGGATCTGGGCGCGCAGCGCCGCCGTCGGGTCCTGGCCGCAGAGCAGGCCGGCGCGGTCGCACGACAGTTCGGCCTTGCGGAACCACTCGCGCAGCGCCGCGATGACCGCGCGGATGCCGAGCGCGCTCACCGGCGTCCAGGACAGCGACATCTGCAGCATGATCAGGCGCACCATCATCGTGCGGTAGACCGCGTGGCCGGACAGCACGTGCCCCATCTCGTGCCCGAGCACGAACCGCAGCGACTCGTGGCTCATCAGGTCGACGAGCCCGGTGCTGACCCGGATGAACGGCTCGTCCATGCCGACCGTCTCCGCGGTGACGCGCGGATCCTGGTAGACGAACAGGTTCGGCACCGACGGCAGGTCGAGCGTCTCGGCGCACTCGTGGCGCAGGCGGTCGAGCTCCGGGTACTGCTTCGGCCCGACGCGGATCGACGAGGCCAGCGCCATCAGCCGCTCGCCGCGCTCGCTGTAGAAGCCGGAGATGGCCTTGACGACCTGCGCGAACCCGGGCACGGTGCGCAACGTGGCGAGCGCGCCGCGGTCCACGGGGTGCTCGTAGGCGCGCGGGCTGATGCCCGGGAAGCGGACGGCGTGGTGGCGCGAAACTTCGATGTCTTCGGTCACTGCTGGATCCCCCTGTGGTCGAGGGGGCACAGCTTAGGACAAGATCATCAGCCGAGGCGGCGGCCCAGGTCGTCGCGGCCGTTCCAGGTGGCGAGCAGGCTGTAGGCGATGGTCACCCCGAGCGGCCCGGTGAGCAGCACCCACCACGACTCCAGGCGCGGCGCGAGCTCGATCACCGAACCGAGCGCGGGGGCGCTGGTGATGGCGTAGTGGCTGTTCGCCCAGCCCACGCCGAGCAGCATCGCCAGCGCGGACGCGAGGGCGACCCCGAGCACGGCGGCGACGAGGACGACCGGCCCGCGGCGTTCGCGCAGCAGCCAGGTCACGACGCCGACGACGAGCCCCAGCCCGAGGGTCATCAGGCCGAAGACGGCGAGGTCGTCGAAGCGGTGCCAGCTCTCCAGCTCGAGGGGCCCCTGGGTGCCGTCGGCGGAGATGATGCGGACGCGCTCGGGCGGCGCGAGCCGCGACCAGGCGAAGGCGAGCGGGAAGCTCAGCAGGCTGAGGGTGCCGAGCACGCTCACGGCGGGCAGCAGGTCGGCCTTGACGACCACGCGCGGCCGCCGTTCCCGGACCAGCACGGGCACCGACCACGGACCGGCCACGGCCGACGGCCGGTGCGCGGGCCCCGACGACTCACTCACCCGGACTCCCTCCTGCGACGTGCCGCTGCGACACGGCGCCACCGAGGGTAACCGGTCGGTGGTCGAACGCGGTGAGCCGGACGCTGTGTCGCCCCGACGGGCGTGGTTCGTCCCCGGCCGCCGTCGTCAGCCGCTCGCGGTCTCGCCGTGGCGGCTGCAGCGGGCCGTCCAGCCGAGCGGGCTCACCTGCACCACCAGCCGCCGGGCGCAGAACGTGCAGTACCGCGGCGGCTCGAGGGCCGTCCGGGGGTTGTGGCACGCCGGGTGGTCCGCCCCACCCGGCGACTCCTGTCCACAGTGGACACAGAAGGCGGGAGCGTCAGAGGCTGTCACTGAGAGCCTTGATGGGCATCTTGAGCTCGTCCAGCATCTCGAGGTCCGCGGAAGCCGGCCGACCCAGGTTGGTCAGGTAGTTGCCGACGATGATCGCGTTGATGCCGCCGAGCATGCCCTGCTCCGCGCCCAGGTCGCCGAGGGTCAGCTCGCGCCCGCCGGCGAAGCGCAGCATCGTGCGCGGCATCGCGAGCCGGAACGCCGCGACCGTCCGCAGCGCGTCCTTGCCCTCGACGATTTCGTAGTTCTCGTACGGCGTCCCCGGCTGCGGGATGAGGAAGTTCATCGGCACCTCGTGCGGGCTCAGCTCGGCCAGCTGCACCGCGAACTCCGCGCGCTGCTCGACCGTCTCCCCCATGCCGATGATGCCGCCGCAGCAGACCTCCATGCCCGCCTCGGCGACCATCCGCAGCGTGTCCCAGCGCTCTTCCCACGTGTGCGTCGTGACCACCGACGGGAAGTGGGAGCGGGCCGTCTCGAGGTTGTGGTTGTAGCGGTGCACGCCCATTTCGACGAGCTCGTCGACCTGCTCCTGCGTGAGCATGCCGAGGGAGCAGGCGATCTGGATGTCGTTGCCGTCCTCGCGGATGGCCTTGACGCCTTCGCGGACCTGCGAGAGCAGCCGCTTGTCCGGGCCGCGGACGGCGGCGACGATGCAGAACTCCGTCGCGCCGGTCTCGGCGGTCTGCCGGGCGGCCTTGACCAGGTTGGGGATGTCGAGCCACGCCGAGCGCACCGGCGTCGGGAAGCGGCCGGACTGGGAGCAGAAGTGGCAGTCCTCCGGGCAGCCGCCGGTCTTGAGGCTGATGATGCCCTCGACCTCGACCTCGGGCCCGCACCAGCGCATCCGGACCTCGTGCGCGAGCGCGAGCAGGTCGGGCAGCCGGTCGTCGGGCAGCCGCAGCACCTCGAGGACCTCGGCCTCGCCCAGGCCGACGCCGTTTTCGAGGACGTGCTCGCGCGCGTAGGCGAGCAGGTCGGTGTCCGGGACTGCGGTCACGGCGGCTCCTTGGTCGTGGTGGAAGCGTCCCTCATCGTGCACGAAGGCACCCCGGGACGACAGCGACGCAGGTCACTTCCCGGCGGAAGCGCACCCGGCGAACAGCTCGGGGTCGAACTCGCCGCCGAACCACGGCGAGAGCCCGGCCCGCGCGGCGGACAGGAACTCCTCGGGCGAGGCGTCCCCGAGCCCGGCGGGCAGCGCGCCGAGCAGCGGCGCCCCGGCGGCGACGGGCAGGTCTTCGAGGTTGGACAGCGCGGCGAGGTCCGGTTCGGCGGGCCACGAGCCGATGATGACGCCGGCGACGGTCAGGCCCCGCTTGGTGGCGACCTCGGCGGTGAGCGCGGTGGCGTTGAGCGTCCCGAGCCCTGCCTCGGCGACGATGATCACGAGCGACCCGAGCGACCAGGCGACGTCGGCGAGGCTCGAGCCGGCCTTGTCGAAGCGCACGAGCAGGCCGCCGGCGCCTTCGACCAGCGTGAGGTCGTGCCCGGAGTCGAGGTCGGACGCCGCCCGCGCGATCTCCCCGGGATCGAGGGAGGGCAGGCCACTGCGCCGCGCGGCGGCTTCGGGCGAGAGCGGATCGGGGTAGCGCCGCAGCTCCCGGGTGGTGACCTCGCGGCCCGCGAGGCGCCGGACGTCGGCGAGATCGCCGGGCTCATCGGGCTGGACCCCGGTCTGGGCGGGTTTCAGGACGGCGACGCGCTGCCCGCCGGCCACCGCCAGGGCGGCGATGGCCGCCGTGGTGATCGTCTTGCCGACCCCGGTCCCGGTCCCCGTCATCACCAGCATGGTCACGGACCATCAACTTAGTGACCCGGGGCGGGGGCGCGCACCGCGGGCGTCGAAAGCGCAGGTCGGGCGCCCGGTGCCGGTGGTCGTGAGTGTTCGGGGCGGTTAGCTAACCCCAAACAAAAAAAACAAACCGACCCACAAAGAATTAAACTCCCCCCCCCCAGATGTGGTGTAGGCACAACAACCCG